>NZ_JBIAIP010000003.1:133720-178507 GCF_042871485.1 Streptomyces sp. NPDC005791 | reverse complement strand
CTCCCCCAGACGAGCAGCGAACACCGGCGACACCTCCACCAGCCCCACCGCCATACCCCGCCACTGCGACCCCTGCCCCGGAAACACGAACACCGTCCTACCGGGGCCTCCCGGCACCGCACGGCCCGTCACCACACCGGCCGCAGGCAGGCCCTCGGCCAACGCCCGCACACCCGCCAGCAGTTCGTCGGGGGTCTGCCCCACGACCACCGCTCGGTGATCGAAGCGGGCACGCGACGCCGCGAGCGAGCGGCCCACCGCCGCGGCGTCCAGCTCCGGCCGCTCCTCCAGGTACGACACGAGCCGCCCGGCCTGGCCGGCCACGGCTTCGGCCGACCTGCCCGACAGCACCCACGGCACCGCACCCGTGCCGGACGGGGCGGCAGGCGGACCCTCCGCAGGCCCGGTGCGCCAGTCCGACAGCACGACGTGGCAGTTCGTACCGCCCACGCCGAACGAGCTGACGCCTCCATAGAGCGGTTCGTCCGGCCGCGGCCATGCCTCGACGCCGCGCTGCACGGCCAGCTTCAACGCGTCGAAGGGGATGTCGGGGTTCGGGGTCTCGAAGTTGAGGCTCGGCACGAGCTCGCGGTGACGGATGCAGAGCGCCGCCTTCAGCAGGCCGACGATGCCGGCGGCACCCTCCAGGTGCCCGACGTTCGTCTTCACCGATCCGACCCGCAGTGCGGCTCCGTCCGCGCGGCCGTCACCGAGCACCGCGCCCAGAGCCGACGCCTCGATCGGGTCGCCCACCTTGGTGCCCGTGCCGTGCAGTTCGACGTACTGGACCTGCTCGGCGGCCACGCCGGCACGCCGGTACGCCTGCCGCAGGACCTCCTGCTGGCCGGCCGAACTGGGCACGGTGAGGCCCTCGGTGGTCCCGTCGTTGTTCATCGCGCTGCCGCGCAGCACGCAGTAGACCGGGTCTCCGTCCGCCACGGCTGCGTGCAGTGGCTTGAGCAGGACGAACGCGCCGCCCTCACCGCGTACGTATCCGTTCGCCCTCGCGTCGAACGTGAAGCTGAGGCCGTCCGGTGACAGGGCGCCGAGCCGCTCGGCGCTGGTGGTGCTGTCCGGCACCAGGTTGAGGCTGACCCCGCCGGCCAGGGCCATGGTGGACTCGCCGCGGCGCAGGCTCTCGGCTGCCAGGTGCACGGCGACCAGTGAGGAGGACTGGCCGGTGTCCACGGCCGCGCTCGGTCCGTGCAGACCCAGGGTGTAGGAGATCCGGTTGGCGATGACACCACGGTTGAGACCGGTCAGGGTGTGGCGGGTGACGCCGTCGCCCCCGTGCTGACGCGTGAGCGCGGCGTAGTCGTCGGCGATGACACCGACGAAGACACCGGTCCGGCTGTCGGCGAGAGCGGACGGCAGGATCCTGGCGTCCTCCAGCGCCTCCCAGGCCAGCTCCAGCATCAGCCGCTGCTGTGGGTCCATCGACGCCGCCTCACGCGGGCTGACGCCGAAGAAGCCCGCGTCGAAGCCGCTGACGTCCTCCAGATAGCCCCCCGGCCGGGAGGGCAGTCCGGGGCGCCCCGCCGGGGGCGCGCCGATCGCACTGCGGCCCTCGCGCAGCAGCCGCCACAGTTGCGCGGGGTTCTCCGCGTGTGGCAGTCGGCAGGACATACCGACGACGGCGATCGCCTCGGCCGATATCGACGTGTCAGCTTGGAATTCAACCATGGTCGAGTACGCCCTACCTATTGATCCGTACGATTCCTGAGCGGGGGCACAGCACCCGCAGCCGTGCCGCGGGTGCTGTGCCGATGTGCTTCTATTTCGTCTGCGATGACGAGCCGGCCGGCTCGTAGGCCGCGACCAGCATCCGTTTGAGGACTTTTCCGCTGGATCCCAACGGGAGGGCGTCGGTGAACTCGACGCGCCGTGGGTATTTGTACGCGGAAAGGCGCTGTCTTCCCCATTCGATGATCTCGGCATCCGTTCCGGCGGTGATGTCCTCCGGCCGGGCAGGCACGACAACCGCCCAGACCTCTTCACCGAGTTCCGGGTGCGGGACACCGATGACCGCCACCTGCGCGACGGCCGGATGCCCGGCGAGGATCTCCTCGATCTCACGCGGATAGACGTTGTAGCCACCGCGGAGAATCAGGTCCTTCTTCCGGCCCACGACCGAGAGGTAACCGTCACCGTCCAGCGTCCCGAGATCACCGGTGAGGAACCAGCCGTCGGTCAGGACCCCGGCGGTGATATCCGGGCGACCGAGATATCCGGCCATGACGTTCGGACCGCGCACCACGATCTCGCCCACCTCGCCGGCCGGCAGGAGATCGATCCTGTCGGTGTTCGGCCGGGCTATACCGACCGTGACGCCGGTGATGGGAACACCGACCGTTCCGGGGCGGAACGTCACGCCCGGATAGTGATAGGCCACGCTGCACGAGGTCTCGGTCATCCCGTAGCCCTCGTACACAGGACATCCGAACGTGCTCCGGACGTCTTCGAGGGTCTTCACCGGGAGCGCCGATCCCCCGCTGTACACGCGGTCGAGTCGAGGGGCCTGCTCACCCCGCGCCACCGCGTCGAGCAGCTTGACGTACATGGTCGGTACGCCCATGAACACCGTGCACCGGTATTCCGTCATCAGCGCGAGTGCCTCCCGCCCGGAGAACCTCGGCATCAGGACGATGGAGATACCGGCGCGGAAGCCGGTCAGCATGCCGCAGATCTGACCGAAGCCGTGCGACAGCGGCAGACAGCCGAGCAACACGTCGTCACTCCGGAACATGTACGGAGTGGTGACCATCCTCTCGACGTTGTGCAGGATGTTCCGGTGGGTGAGCATCACCCCTTTCGGCTCACCCGTCGTGCCGGACGTGTAGAACACGACCGCGACGTCGTCGGCTTCCCGCACCGCGGCATCGTCGATCGGCGCCGTGTCCTGTGCCGCGCTCTCCAGGTCGACCGTGTCCTCGGGGCCCGGCCCGACGGTGAGGAGCACCGTGCCGAGCGGCTCCGCCGCCTCTCTCGCCCCGGCGAGCAGGGGGGCGTCGCACACCAGGAAACGGGCGTCGGCATCGGTCAGTACGTGATCGATCTCCGAGGGGGTCGACATGACGTTCAGCGGGACCACGACGGCGCCGGCCGCCAGCACGCCGAAGTACACGACGGGGAACCGCGGGGTGTCGGCCAGGAGCATGGCGACCGCGTCTCCCGGCCGCACCCCGTCGGCCCGCAGTACGGCGGCGTAGCGACGTGCCTGGTCCCACAGCCACCCATAGGTGACACGCTCGGAGCCCTGGATCACGGCCGGGTGGTCGGGTCGCCGCGCCGCCGCGCCGGCGAGTACGCCTGCGACGGACATGGTCATCCGGCGGTGCGGGCGCCGCGACCCCGGAGACCGGACGTGGCCCACTCCCGTGCACTCGCGGTCGGGATGTCCAGTTCCTTCCAGATCCCGTGCAGGGCGTCGGCGAAGGTCTCGACATCCTTCTGCTCGTGCACGGCGGACGGAGCGATCCGCAGGATCTCCTCGCCCGCGGGCACGCTGGGGGCGTTGATGGACTGGACGTAGATCCCGTGCTGCTCGAACAGCAGCCGGGACGCCCGCTTGCACAGTTCGTCGTCACCGACGAAGGCCGCGACGATGTGGGAGTCCGTCGAGATGAACGGGATGTCGGCCGCGATCAGTAGGCTGTGCAGCAGCCGCGCGTTCGCCGCGAGGGCCTTCCGCTCGGCATCGGAGGACCGCAGGTACTGGACCGACGCCAGCGCGGCAGCCGCGACAGCCGGCGGCGGCGAGGTGGTGAAGACGAACGAGCGCGAGTAGGTCCGCACCGCGTCCACGAGGACCGCCGGGCCCGCGATGTAGCCGCCGACCGTCCCGTACCCCTTCGCCAAGGTACCCATCACGACCGTGAACCGGTCGGCGATGCCTTCCCGCGCGGCGATTCCGGCGCCCTGCGGTCCGTACATGCCGACCGCGTGGACCTCGTCGATGAAGGTGGTGGCACCGTACTTGTCCGCGATGTCGGCGATCTCGGCGAGCGCCGCGACGTTGCCCGACATGGAATAGACCGATTCCACGACGATGAGCTTCGGGCAGTCGGCGGGAGCAGCCGCGATCAGTTCTTCCAGGTGGGCGACGTCGTTGTGCCTGAAGATGTGCTTCTTCGCGCCGCTGTGCCGGAGGCCGTCGATGATCGAGGCGTGGTTCTTCGCGTCGGAGAACACGACGGTGTCCTCCGGCAGCCCCGCCAGCACGCTGAGGGAGCCCTCGTTGGCGGTGTATCCCGAAGTGAACAGGAGAGCGGATTCCTTGCCGTGCAGATCCGCCAGCTCATTTTCGAGAAGGACGTGGTAGTGGTTGGTCCCGCCGATGTTCCGGGAACCTCCGGAGCCCACACCATGGGTGTCTATCGCGGCATGCATGGCGGCGATGGCCTGGCTGTTCTGGCCCATTCCCAGGTAGTCGTTGCTGCACCAGACGCTTACTTCCGAATCCACCCCGTCGCGCCGCGCAGTGGCCATGGGGTAATCACCGGAACGCCGGCCGATCTCCAGGAACTCCCGCTTGCTTCCGGCGAGATCGCCGGCGGTGGTCCCACTCAGATATGATGCCAGGTGAACGTTCATTCACTCGCCTTCTCGACGTAGTGGTCGGATTGACCTGCGAACCGAAGGTTTCACGGTCTAGGAATACTGGGACTTCAGGAGCACCTTGTCGGGCTTGCCGTTGCTGTTCATCGGCAGAGCGCTCAGGACGTGTACTTTCTCAGGCACGTGAATCGGAGAAAGCCTCTCAGCGATCCGCGTACGGATGTCTTCCACGTCGACCACCACGGCCGGGTCGCATTCGACAGCGGCGTGGATGTGATCGCTTCCGTCCTCGTCCTGCACGCCGTAGACGGCCGCGTGCAGAACTCCGGGGTGGGAGAGGATTTGCGCCTCGAGAACGATGGGATGCACCTTGACGCCGCCGACCTTGATGACGTGGGCCACCCGCCCCAGGAGAGTCAGATAGCCCCGCTCGTCGAGGCGCCCGATATCACCGGTGAAATACCAGCCGTCCCGAATGACCTGTGCGGTCAATTCCGGGTTGTCGTTGTAGCCGTCCATCATCTGAGGCGAGCGGACACGGACCTCGCCGATCTCCCCCGGCGCCAACTGCGCGCCGGTATTCGAGTTGCAGACGGCGACCTCCACCTCGGGAAAGGGCCGGCCGACCGTGGCCGCGAGTTCCGGGTCGCCGTGCTCCAGAGGAGTCAGGATCGTGATCCGGCCGCTCTCACTCGTGGCGTAACCCTGCGCCATGGCAGGGCCGAACAGCTGAAAAGCCTGTGCGATGCGCGCGGGTGCCGCAGGGCTGCCGCCGTAGACGATCCGCTTCAGCGAGGACAGGCCCGCGGCTTCCAAATCGGCAGTGTCACGAATTCCTCGCCCAGCCAGATGGTCCATGACCTGGAACACGTGGTTCGTCGCCATGAACGTCCACGAGATCTCCTTCTCGGCGGAGACGGTGTCCACGAACTTTTCGGCATCGAAGCTCTCATGGAGATGGAGCGCTCCGTCCAGCGCGAAGACCGCGTCCACCATCGCGGCGACGCCGTGACTCAGTGGGGTCGTCACCAGGATCGACGCACAGTCGTATTCACGACCGACATCCATCCACGCACGTACCGTGGCTTCCCACGCGCGGCCCGACAGCCGGATGCCCTTGGGCCGGCCGGTGCTGCCACTCGTGAAGCCAATGAAGGCCAGCGCCTGCGGATCCCATGACGCGAGCTCCGGGGCACCCATACCCTCGGCCAGGCCGGCCTCCCCGCGTCCCCCCTCCTGAACGCGCGTAAGAAGAAGCCCACCGGCCTCGGCCAGCTCGGTCGCGCGCTCCGAGCACTCCGCGTCGGCATAGAGGGTCACCGCATCGGTTTCGCGCAGGATCTGCATCTGGTGATCCAGCGGAAGTACCGTTGTCCTGGTACCCGGATTGGTGGTTCGCAGATAACACACGGCGCCGCCGAGCAGATGGGTCGCGTACCGCACGGTGAGCATCTCGGGGCTGTTGGGTGCGACGAATATCGCCACCACATCCCCCTTGCCCACTCCACGGTCGCGCAGCGCAAGGAATGCATCCGTGACGGACCGGACCATTTCGCCACCGGAGAACACTTTACCGCGCCAATGAACGACATCACGATCCGGCGTGGCTGCGAACAGCGAGAGGATCTCCGAGACATAACTCCGACTTGCGCTCCACCAATGCTGCGGCAGGCTCATGGGACCTTCCTTTTACCTTGCCAACTGTCACGACGTCGTCCGATCGGGCATTCAATCTTCACCATGCGAGGGAAGGAGGCGGTAGATCGTTCGACTGGCTACAACGGAGAGCCGGAAGGCATCCCGATCGGGGTAGCCGTTCGGGGCACACGCCGGGCGGCCTCTCGGGGCGCCGGCGCACCCGGCGAGGTGACCGCACCTCCGGAGCCGGGGAGGGAGCGGGAGTCCGAGGCCACCGAGCCTCCTCGGCCGACGCGCCCCGGCACCTACGGCCCGCACCCCGCACGTCGAGGCGAGCACCGAGCAGGAAGTGAGCGCCGAGCCGATCGCGATGGTCCAGCAGCTCATCCAGCGCCAGGTGGACGCCGGCCACGGGACGGAGGGATTCGCCCGGATCATCGAGAGCATCAAGCATCCGGCCGCGTGACCGGGTGCCGGCGGCCGTCGCATCCTCCGCCGTGCCCTGCGGCCCGGGGTACGGAGGCCGGTCGGTTCACCGCCCTCCTACCGCTCGCAGCGGTGAGGACGGTGGCCGTCACCGACCTGGTCCTGGCTCCCGCGAGGGACGCGGGGCGTGGGGGGAGCGCGCCGTCACCGACGTCTCGTGCACGCGCGTCATGACGCCTGCCTCCTGTCGGGGCTCTGCGGCGCGGGCACGGGGCCGGTCAGCGCCCGGGTGTGCAGCGGCAGCCGCCAGGTGATGCCGCGTCGCACAGCGGCGAGCTCCTTCTCCAGGGGTGACGGGGGTACAGCCAGCACCGGCACGACGCGTGGACGAGGCAGTAACGGGCCACCGACCGGCACAGGCATTGGTGCGGCCATCGGCGCGATCCTGTGCCGACGATCAAGAGGTCGCGTCCTCCTGCCCCGCGGTCTCCACCAGCGCCCGTCCCGGTGCCCCACGCACGACCAGCGGTCCCTACCGCCACGCCCCTCCCCGGCGCCGAGGGCGGCCGGAAGCTCCGCCCGGTCGGGGGCGTTCCGCGTGGGGGTCTCGCGCCGCGTCCGGGCCGGTCGGTGTGCGTGTCCTTGGAGGCCGGTTTGCGAGGGTGCTCCGGGCTCCGCGCCGGCTGGTCCGCCCCGGCCTTCTTCTGCTGGTCGCCCGCCAAGAGCCGCTCGCAGAAGCCCGGTACGGCCTCCCGGCTGCCCGCCGCTTCCTCCAGCCGGCTGGTCGCCGCCTCCCTGGACTCCTTGCTCCGCCCCTCCAAGGCCGCCAGATGGACGCGGCAGTGCGCCGCAGCATCCCGCGCGGTGACCGGGCGTGGCCGGGGGGACTCGGGTGCGGCCGACGGGGAGGGCCCTGACGACCGTTGCGGTGTCCGCCCCTCACCAGCCGGTTCCTCCCTCCCGCCGGGTACGGCGGGCGCGTTCCGCCCGTGCTCCGGCTCCGCGCCTGTGCCGAACGGCAGCGAGACGGCGCCGCCCCCTGCCGCCACCGCGCCACCGCCGAGCACCGCCGTGGTGAGGACGCCCGCCAGCAGGGCCTTGAGTGCGCGGGTCCGGCGACGCTTCTCGGCGGGCCGCCAGTCGTCCCGTCCGCGCCGCCACCACAGCCGTGCCGAGTGCGCGCCTTCCTCGCGCGCCGCGCGGAAGGCACGGAGCCCCTCGTCCTCGGCGGCCGGGCTGAGGGTGGTGCCCGGCCATCGTCGACATGAACGCCCTGCCCGAGCACGAGAAGTGGCCGCCCACCGCGAAGGCCCTGACGATCTACGCCGGCGCCCGGCACGAGCAGGCAGAGATCGGCCGCAGCCTGCGGTCGGCTCCGCCCATCGACATGAAACGCTTCACTCAGATGATCGCCGGATGCTCGGACACCTAGGGCGGCCTGCGCGACGAAGTCATCTGTTACCGGGGCTACTACTGCCGCGGAGCCGCTCAGAGCTGACGAAGGTTCGCATCGCCAGTGTGGAGTTCGCCAGCGGCGACTTCGCAGTCGTACGGAAGTGGACGTCGAAGAACGACAAGACCGACACCGTTTCGGAACGCGTCATCATGTACAGCGCGGTCGACGTTGAGGAATGGCTGCACCGCCACCGGACCGTCCCGCGCCGAGACGCATGATGGCCGACAAAGCCATTGTGCCGGTCGGTGTCCGACTCACCACCGACATCGAGTACCGGCCTGATCGCCCCAACCCGTACCGTGCGCGAGTCCGCTGGTTCGATCCGGCTACGAAGCGCCGTCTGTCCCTGTCGGAAGGAAAGGCGGACGAGGACGAAGCACAGGAGTGGCTCCAGTCCATTATCGAAGCCGCGGAGGCAGGACTGTCCCCGTCGCTCGCCACCATGAAGCTCGCCGAATACGGTGATGCGAACATGGATCTCGCCCTGCGCGGACTGGAGTTGAAGACACTCGACCCATATCTCGCGGGCTGGCGTACTCGTGTCGTCCCCGCCCTGGGCCATCTCCCGGTCCGAATGATCACTAACGGCGTTGTCGACCGCACCGTGCAGAACTGGATCGCCGACGAGCACAGCCGCTCAACAGTGAAGAACACCATCGCCGTCCTGGTCCGCGTCATGGAGCAGGCTGTCCGTGACGGCATCATCAAGGTAAACCCCGCTCGGGTCACCGGCTGGCAGAAGCTCTACAAGCAGGCCGAGGACGAGCTCCTCGACCCACGCGCGCTGGCCCTCCCCGACTGGGAGACGCTCATCGCACTGGCCCACGCACTCGTCGCCGCATCCCACGACCAGTACCGGGGGTGGGGAGAGGTGGTCACCTTCGCCGCGTGCACCGCCGCACGAATCGGAGAGATCTCAGGCTGTCGCGTCGGGGACATCGACACGACCCAGTGGATCTGGACCGTGCGGCGCCAGACCACACCCGCGCCCGGCGGACTGACCGACAAGGGCACCAAGGGCACCAAGGGCAAGCGGGCCCGCAAGGTTCCCATCGTCGAGGAGATCCGCCCCCTCGTCGCCCAGCGCATCCTGTCGGCCGGCCCCGATCCCGACGCCCGACTGTTCACCGGCCCACGAGGCGGACGCATCTCCACCGCCGTGCTGCGTGACGCCACACACTGGGACGACGTAGTCACCAAGCTCGGCTACGAACATCTGCGCCGCCATGACCTCCGGCACACCGCACTGACCTGGTTCGCCGACGCCGGAGTCCCCGTACACGTCCTACGCAGGATCGCCGGCCACGGTTCCCTGACCACCACCCAGCGCTACCTGCACCCCGACGTACACAAGATCACAGCAGCCGGAGCGGCGCTCTCGGCCCACTTCAACGCGCTGCGCGCACCACGCTCGCTGCCGAGCCCCATCGTCATGACCCGCTGACCCGGTCAAGGACGCCGGACCTCCAGCTGGGTCCCCAGCTGGTCCCCAAAAACGGTCAAGGGCCGGTTTCGGATTGCTCCGAAACCGGCCCTGACCTGCGACTGTCTCCAGTCGGGACGACAGGATTTGAACCTGCGACCCCTTGACCCCCAGTCAAGTGCGCTACCAAGCTGCGCCACGTCCCGCTACCCGCCTGACCTGGGCTTTCCCCTGGCCGAACGCGCAAGAGAACAATACCGCACTTACACGGGTGCTCACGCACCCGTTTCCCCGGCTTGACCTCAACCACGCTTGATGTCGAACGGTGGGCACATGACGAGCCGCCTGACGCACACACCCACCCCTCCGGTCCATGGCTACGACGAGCTGGACCGGCTGATGAGCCTCATGACCGGCGACGAGAAGCACGGCCCAGCCGCGACCTCCACCCTGGATGCCCTCTGGGTGTTGTACGACCGGGTGCTACGGGTCTCGCCCGCCACCGCCGACGCCCCAGGCCGCGACCGGTTTCTGCTCTCGAAGGGGCACGGCCCGATGGCGTACTACGCCGTGCTGGCCGCCCGCGGCTTCTTCGACGAGGAGTTGCTCGCCGGCTTCGGTTCGTACGACTCGCCGCTCGGGCACCATCCCGACCGGCTGCTGGTGCCGGGCGCCGAGATCGGCAGCGGGTCCCTCGGGCACGGGCTGCCGCTCGCCGTGGGCAGCGTGCTGGGGCTCCGGGCTCAGGGGCTGGCCGACCCCCGCGTGTGGGTGCTGGTCGGCGACGCCGAGCTGGACGAGGGCAGCAACCACGAGGCGATCGCCTACGCCGGCCCGGCCGGGCTCGAGCAGCTGCACACCGTGGTGATCGACAACACCTCGGCGACACATGCCCTGCCCGGCGGGATCGCGGCCAGGTTCGGGGCCGCGGGGTGGTCGGTCAGGACCGTGGACGGCCGTGATCACGAGGCGCTGTTCGCCGCCTTCACCGCGCCGCACCCCGGCCGGCCGCACGCCGTGATCGCCCGTGTGGCACCCGGCCGCTGAGCATCCCCACCGGAACAGGACCGAGGACTCCACCATGGACACCATGCGCGACCGCTTCATCTCCACCACCACCCGCTTGCTGGACGAGGACCCCCGCGTCGCCCTGGTGCTCGCGGAGATCAGCCGCGACGGATTCGGCCGGGCCGAGCGGTCCCATCCCGACCGGGTGGTCAATGTCGGGATCAGGGAGCAGCTGCTCATCGGCGCGGGGGCCGGGATGGCCCTGACCGGGTTGCGGCCGGTCATGCACACCTTCGCGAGCTTCCTCGTGGAGCGTCCCTTCGAGCAGGTGAAGCTGGACCTGGGGCATCAGGGGGTGGGCGGCGTGCTCGTCAGCGCCGGAGGCTCGTACGACTGGCCTGCCGGGGGCTTCACCCACATGTCACCGGGCGATGTCGCACTCCTGGACACGCTCGACGGCTGGACCGTGCACGTGCCGGGGCACCCCGAAGAGGCCGAGGCCCTGCTGCGGCGGGCCGTCGCGGGGGACGGCCGTGTCTATGTACGGCTCTCCCTCCAGTCGAACAGCATGGGCCGCGACCTCTCGGGCCCCGGCTTCGGTACCGTGCGCCGGGGGGCCGGCGGTGTGGTGATCGCGGTCGGACCGATGCTCGACAACGTCCTGGCCGCGACCGAGGGCCTGGACATGACCGTGCTGTACGCGACAACCGTGCGCCCCTTCGACGCGGCCGGGCTCCGCAGAACGGTCGATGAGCCCGGCGGCGCGGACGTCGTGATCGTCGAGCCGTATCTCGCCGGGACATCGACCGCGGCGGCCAACGACGCCTTGATCGATCTGCCCCACCGGGTACTGGGGCTGGGGGTGGGCCGGGGCGAACTGCGCAGGTACGGACAGATGGCGGACCATCTCGTGGCGCATGGACTCGACGCACACTCGCTGCGGCACAGGATCACCGCCTTCCTGCCTCTCTGAGGTCCCGTCAGTCGCCCACCGGCGGCGGGCTCAGCTCAGGGTGCGCGGCGAGGAGCCCGCGTGGGGCGGCCTGCCGCCACGCGTCGGTGAGAATCGCGGTCAGCTCGGTCGCGTCGTCGAGTGCGGCGAGCCGCACCCGCAGCCAGGCACTGGTGTCGTCATGTCCCTGGCGTACGAAGAACTTGTCGGGCTCCGCGGCGATCAGCTCGGCACGGTCCTCCACGGGGCACTTGACGCCCATGGTCGCGTCGTCGTCGCCCAGTGCGGCGAAGATCTTTCCGCCGACCCGGAAGGTGGGCTGCCCCCAAGCCGGCTTCTCGGCCGTATCGGGCAGGGACAGCGCGGTCGCGCGGACATCGTCGGCGGTGATGGTCATGCGCGGTCTCCGGCTCCTCGGGCTGCGATGCGTCCGACCGTAGCCTCGGCTCCCGGCCTGAGCGAGGTCTCGGCCCCATTGACCCGGACATGCCGTGTATCTACGCTGAACCGCACGTACCGGAAAGCGCTTTCTGCTCCAGGCCCGGCCCCCACCCCCCACCGGGAGCGCCCTCATGAACAGCCGTCCGTCACGTCCGCCGCGCAGCAGGCCCGCGTCGCATTCCTTCTCGCCGGGGACCATCGCCCTCACGACCCTCTTCGTCCTGCAGGCGCTGATCATCGGTTCGGTGGCGACCGCGGCGTACTCCAGGGCCCCTGCGGCGCCCGCCTTCCGGGTGCTGGTGTACTCGAGCGCGGCGCACGCGTCACAGAAAGCGGTCCGCGCCGGTGTCGACGCGGTGCGGAGACTCGGGGCCCGGAACGGTTTCGGGGTCGAGGCGACGGAGGACCCCGACGTCTTCGACGACGCCCGGTTGGCACGGTTTCACGCGGTCGTCTTCAACACCGCCGCGTCCGCAGGGGAAGACGACGGCAGCGACCTCGACGGGGACGGACGCGCGGCCTTGCAGGACTACATCCGGGCGGGTGGGGGCTGGGTCGGTCTGCACGACGCCTCGGCGGGTGTGGGTGACTGGGAGTGGTACGAGGGGCTGGTCGGCGCCGCTCGCGACCGGGGCACGCCGGTACAGACCGGCCGCGTCAAGGTCCTCGACCACGCGCATCCCTCGACGGTGACGCTGCCCGACCTCTGGGAGCGTACGGACGAGTGGTACAACTGGCGCACCAATCCGACCTCCTCTGTGCACACCCTCGCGCAGATCAGGGTCCGCGACGGCGTCACGGGCCTCGATGAGGGCGCGGATCATCCCTGGTCGTGGTGCCAGAACTACGACGGCGGGCGTTCGTGGTTCACCGCGGGCGGACACGCGCCGTCGGCGTTCCAGGAGGAGGACTTCCTCGCCCATCTGCTGGGTGGCCTCGAGTGGGCCGCGGGCGCGAAGCCGGGTGACTGCACCGCGACCCAGGCCGCCGCCTACCAGCGCACCCCCCTCGCGACCGGTGGTCTCAGCGATCCCGTCGACGTCGCGGTCTCCCCCGACCGCCGGGTGTTCGTGGCCCGGCGCACCGGTGAGCTCGAGGTCGTCGACCAACGGACGATGAAGGTGTCCACGGCCCTCGACCTCGCATACGCCCCGGAGACCGCCACCCGTTCGGACGGGCTGACCGGCCTCGCCCTGGATCCGGGGTTCGCGCGGAACAACTGGCTGTACCTGCTGCGTGCGGACACCACGGGAAAGCGGCTGTTCCTCTCCCGTTTCACAGCCGCCGGAGACACGGTCGATCCCGCTTCGGAGAAACGTCTGCTGACCCTTCCGGGCCGGCGGCTCGCGGGCGCGTCACCCGGCAGCGGAGGTTCCCCGCCGTCCGGGTCGCTCGCATTCGACCGGGACGGCCGCCTGTATGCGGCGACGGGTGACATCACGCTTCCATGGGCCTCGGGAGCTCCGAACGATCTACGAGGCGCGATTCTGCGGATCGTCCCGCGGGACGACGGCACCTACACCGTGCCTGAGGGCAACCTCTTCGAACCTGGCACCGCAGGCACCCGCCCGGAGATCTACGCGATGGGCATGCGCGAGTCCTATCGCGTCACCGTGGACCCGGTGAGCGGCGCACTGCTGGCCGCCGGTACCGACGCCGACGGCACGATGAGCCACTTCCGGATCACCGAGGCGGGCCAGATGGGCCGACCGTACTGCGCCGGCGGCGTCGCCCACGGAGCGGCCGACTGTTCCCCGCAAATCAACGGCGCACTGCCGGGCACCACCGAGCCCGGCAGTGCTGTCGCGATGAAGGGCCCCGTCCACACCTACGCCTCGGAAAGCCTCTACCGCACCAAGTTCCCGGAGTACTTCGCCGGGAAGTGGCTCACGTACGACCCGGCCGGGCGGCGCTTCACCACGCTCTCCTTCCAGCGTGAGGACCAGACGTTCACCGACCCCCGGTTCGGTCCGGTCGAGGCCGGGGAACTCCATTCCGTCAACGGTGTGTTCGGGGACATGGAGTGGAAGCGCCCGACCGCCGCCGCCTTCGGCCCGGACGGCGCCCTGTACGTCATCGACGCGGGACTCGGCAGCGGAACGAGCCGTGACGTCGACGAGGGAGGCGACGACGGCGCCGGTGTCTTCCGGATCGACCACGTCGGCGACAGCCGGCTGCCCGGTGCCGCAATCACCACCGACCGCGACAACGGCTCCGCCCCGCTGACCGTGGCCTTCACCGGTGCGGGCTCGGGGCTTTCCGGAAAGGTCCCGGTCACGTACGCCTGGGACTTCGACGGTGACGGCGGCACCGACTCGACGGAGGCGCACCCGTCGTACACGTACGGCACCGAAGGGCGTTACACCGCCCGACTCACCGTGACGGGCCCCGAAGGTACGACAGCCATGGCCGGCCAGGACATCACCGTGGGCAACACCCGGCCCCGGCTCGCCGTCCGACGGCCGCCGGACGGCGGCTTGTTCCGCGCCGGCGACACCCTCGCGTTCACGGTGGCCGTGACGGACGAAGAGGACGGGGACCACACCGCCGTGGACTGCACGCGGGTCCTCGTGCGCTCACCGATCGGCCACCCCGGCACGCTGCGCCCCCACGCCGGCCGCTCAGCAGGGTGCCAGGGATCGATCGTCACGGAGTCCGGTGCCGCCTCCCCGCCCGGCCCGCACCGGATCACGGTGCAGTACACGGACAGGGGCGCGCCCAACGCCCCGCAGCTCACGGGCTTCACCTCGTTCACCCTGCGCACGGCCTTCCAGGAGGCAGAACGGTTCACCACCACCGGAGGAACTCACGACGGAGCCGTGGTCGGAAGCCGTGCCGACGCGTCGGAAGGCAGGGCGCTGACGGAGATCGAGGACGGGGACTGGATCGCCTTCGCTCCGGTGGACCTCGAGGACATCCGATCGGTGACGGTCGGTGCGACACCGTGCGGAGCCGGCGGGACGGTGGAGTTCCGGGCGGGCTCCCCCGACGGCCCCCTCCTCGGCTCGCTGTCCGTCCCCGGTGCGAGGGCCACCGAGAAGACCATTTCGCCGACCACCACCTTGAGGAACCACAGCGGTTCGCGACTGTACCTGGTGTTCAGCAACTCCGCGTGGAGCAGTGAGAAGCCGGACCTGTTCGCAGTGGACTGGCTCCACTTCCACGCGGCCCCGGAATGAACGCGGTTGCAGACGGTACCGAGCGCGACGCCCCTACGGTCGATGAGCGGAGCGGACGCCTGTGCCGCCGGCCAGCGCCTTGCGCCGTACGACCACGTGTGGGCAGTGACCGTGGGCACCGGGCCGGACAGCGGAGGCCGGCCGTTGCGACAGCGGCCAGTCCGGCTCCGTCCCGGATGCCGGCCGGGGTGTGCATCCGTGTGAGCGCGCCCCGCCGGGATGCCTCCTGGTCGATGGGGGTGGGCAGCAGCCGGCCCGTCCTGTACGGGTTCACGAACGGACCCCGAAGCCCGAAAGTGGTGTCGGCGCAGTGGCGTTGATGAGGTGTTGGACGAGGGTGACCAGCGCCCCGGTGCCGGAGCTGGCGATCCTGGCGTCGCAGAGGACGACCGGTACTTCGGGGCCGAGGTCGAGCGCGCCCCGCACCTCTTCCGGTTCGTAACGGTAGGCACCGTCGAACTCGTTGACCGCGACGACGAATCCGATGCCGCGCCGCTCGAAGAAGTCGACCGCGGGGAAGCACTCGGCCAGCCGACGCGTGTCCGCCAGCACGACCGCTCCGAGCGCGCCTTTCGACAGCTCGTCCCACATGAACCAGAAGCGTTCCTGTCCCGGGGTGCCGAAGAGGTAGAGCACATGCTGTTCGGACAGCGTGATCCGGCCGAAGTCCATGGCCACGGTGGTCGCCGATTTGGATTCGATGCCTTCCAGGCTGTCGGTCGCCGCGCTGACCTGCGTCAGAAGCTCCTCGGTACTCAGCGGCGCGATCTCGCTGACGGCACCCACGAACGTCGTTTTGCCGACGCCGAAGCCGCCCGCCACCAGGACCTTGAGGGCCACGGGGAAGAATTCGGAGTGTCCGGAGCTGTCAGAGCTGTCGTCGTAGACCATCGAGCACTGCCTCCAGCAGGGATCGGTCGGTTGGCATGTCATGGAACGCGGGGGCGTGTGCGGTGACCGCCCCGCAGTCGACCAGGTCGGACAGAAGGACCTTGGTGATGACGGCGGGCAGCCGGAGATGGGCGGCGATCTCCGCCACGGACGTGGGTCCGCCGCAGAGTTCCAGGGCCACGGTGTGTTCGGGGCCGAGGTGGACCTGTGGTTCGCTCCCTGTGGCCATCACCAGGGAGAGCAGGTCGAGTACGGTGGTCGGCCGCGTCCGGCCGTTGCTCACGGTGTACGGGCGGATGAGCCGGCCTGCCGCGTCGTCGAGCAACGGCCCGTCCTGCGGGGCCGGCATCCTCACAGCCCCGGGGTGAACGGCGCTCCGGCCGACTGCCGGAGCGGCGTCATCAGGTAGGGGCGGACGCTCTTGACCAGCATGGCCATCTCGTACCCCAGTACGGCGGCATCCGCCTCGCGGCCCGCGAGGACGGCGAGACAGGTGCCGGAGCCGGCGGTCGAGACGAAGAGGAGCGTCGAGTCGAGCTCGACCACCACCTGCCGCACGTCGCCGTTGTCTCCGAACCGTGCACCGGCGCTCCGGCCGAGTGAGTACAGGCCGGCCGCCAGGGCGGCCATGTGATCGGCGCTGTCGGCATCCATGCCGTGCACGGATTTCACCAGGCCGTCCGCCGAGAGGAGGACCGCGCTGCGCGTGTAGGGCACGCGTTGGACCAGGCCGCTCAGTAGCCAGTCGAGGTCCGAAACGTGGCCGGACGGCATGTCGCTCGTCATGGTGCATCTACTCCTTGGACGTGTTCTCGGGTCGTGGATCCCGTTCGGGCATGCGTGGTACCGGATGCCCCGGGTCGACTCGCTCCGTACCGGCCGTCGCGGTGGTGCCGGAGCCTCGGAAGGGCAGCGGGGCGAGGCCGTGGTGCCGTTGCGCTTTGATGGTCGGCGCGGGGCCTGAGGCGGTAGGCCCGGCAGCCGGTGCACCGTACGCGTCCGTCGTCCCCGGCTCCTCGGCGGTCTGGGCCTCGGCGAGGTCGACACCCCGCCGGAAGGCCGCCATGAGGCCGGGGTCGAGCGTGGCGTTCTCGTCGGCGGCACGGGGGGCCGGGGCCTCCCTGAGCTGCGGAACCAGGTGCTCCTGGTTGCTGCGCCTGGGCAGCTGGGGGCGGGCGGGGTCAGTTGCGGCGGCCGGCGGCGTTGCGGCGGGAGCACCGGGGCTCACGGCCGGCAGGACCGGTTCCACGGGCCCGGGGGGCGGGGCCGGTTCGGCTGACGGCATGGGAACGCCCGACGGTGCGGGCTCGTTCCGCGGGGCGGTCTCGGCAGGTCGGACACCCGGAGGGGAAGCGGCGAGGTTCGGACGGTCGACGACCCGCTCCGCCCGCAACGGCAGCGACGGCCCTCCCCCTTGGCGCCGGTCCTGTCGGGGAGTCCGGTCGAGCCGCAGCGGAGGCTGCGCGGTGGCGTGGGGCGTGGTCACGGACGGTACGTCCTGGGCGGGCGACGGCCGGTGCACGGGTCCGGGCGGCGGGGCCGGCGCGGCGCCGGGGGTCGTCGTCGCGGCATCGATGTCGATGCCCAGGAGGACCTCGGGCAGGACGAGTACCGCCTGCGTGCCCCCGTAGATGTTGCTCTGCAGGCGAACGGCGATGCCGTGTCGGCGGGCCAGGGAGGCGACCACGAACAGCCCGATCCGCCCGTCCTGCAGTAGATGGGCGACATTGACCTGGTCGGGGGCGGCGAGCAGGGTGTTCATACGCTTCTGCTCGGTTTCCGGCATGCCGAGCCCCCGGTCCTCCACCTCCAGCGCTAGCCCGGCGGTGACGCGCTGGGCCCGCAGCAGGACTTGGGTGTGCGGGGCGGAGAACACCGTCGCGTTCTCGACGAGTTCGGCGAGGAGGTGGATCACGTCGGCGACCGCGTGTCCGCGCAGGGTGCCGTCGATCGGTGGTACCAGCTTGACCCGCGGGTACTGCTCGACCTCGGCGATCGCCGAGCGCAGCACTTCGGTCACGGTCACGGGGTTGCTCCACTGCCGCCGTGAGACGGCGCCACCGAGTACGGCGAGGTTCTCGGCGTGCCTGCGGATGCGGGTGGCGAGGTGGTCGACGTGGAAGAGGCCCTTGAGCAGGTCGGGATCCTCGACCTCGTGCTCCAGCTCGTCGAGGATCTGGATCTCACGGTGCACGAGGGACTGCAACCGCCGGGCGAGGTTGACGAAGACCTCGACCTTCTGTTCGTTCCCGTCGCTCCGGTGCAGCTGTGCGGCCTGGACGACTACGGCTACCGCGTCGTCCTGGGAACGGGCCATTTCCTGGGTGAGGAGATCGAAGGCGTCCGCGCCGGGTACGGAGGGCGCGGCACGGCGGGCCGGCAGGGGTTCGCCGTCACGGAGCTGTTCCAGGGCGCGCTGGAGCTCGGCGTGGTGCTGGGCAACGGTGCGCCGGAGCGCCTGAGCGCGCTCGAGTACCCCGGTGGCGAGCCGGCCGGCGCCGAGGAAGGCCGCCGCCACCGCTGCCACGGCGAGTGCTCCGGATCCGCCGAGCGCCGCCAGGAGACTGCCTGACGGACGCACCCCGGAGGCCCGGATGGTGAAGATGACGGCCGCGGCTCCGCTGAGCACCGCGGCCACGGTGGGCAGGACGGTGGTGCGCAGCAGCTGTGGGCGCAGACTCCTGTCGGGAGCGGGCCGGGTGGCACGCGGCCCGCTCGTGGCCGAGTGCGAACGGCCACCCGGACGGCCGTGCCGTCCGCCCTCGCGGCGTTCTGGTCGCGCGGTGGGTGCGCGAAGTTGAGACATCATCGTCCTCGGTACGTGGGGCACCAGGAATCGGCATTCATGTGGTGTCACCTACGGTGGTCGGTCAGGCCCGGGTCAACGGCTGGGGCAGGCCCGACCGATATGAGCCCACCGTTGATCACCGGCAACACACGGTAGTCGCCCCTCACCTGTGCCCGGTGCGCTGTTGTCGAAGTTGCCCGCCAGGCGTCCCGCTCTGGTATGACGTCTCGCACGGGCAACCGATTCCGCACCTCTGTAACTCCGCACGAACGGACGGACATCGATTCCGTGCACGAATTGCGCAGTCGTCTCGGTCGAGGTGCGGAATCGGTGCCTGGGAGAAGTCGGCGTCCGAGGCCGGGCAGAAGCTCGGGTGGGCGGGCTGGTGGTTCAGTCGGCCTGTTGCCGGGCCACCTACGCCCCGTACCGCGGGTCGTGGTTCACGCCGGCCCTCGAAGACGTCGGTCACCAGGGGGGCGGGCCCCTTGGTGCGGTCGTGCACCGGCGTACCCCCCGAGGAGGACCGAGCCCGGTGGCAGCGTCGCGCGCGCCGAGCCACCGGGCGGCCCTCTCCGGCCCGTGGTGGGAACCCGGTCCGTCAGGGCGCTCCCGTCGGCCGGAGACCGACCGCGTTCACGTCACCTCGGGTGGGTGGGCTGCAGCCCCGCGTACACCCCGCCCGCGCTCAACAGCTCTTCGTGGGTGCCGACTTCCGCGATCCTGCCGCCTTCCATGGCCACGATGCGGTCGGCTCCCTGGATCGTGGAGAGCCGGTGGGCGACGACGAAGACGGTCCTGCCGTGCACGAGCCGCGTGAGCGCCTCCTGCACGAGGGCTTCGGAACGGTTGTCGAGGGCGGAGGTGGCCTCGTCGAGCACCAGTATCCTCGGGTCACGTATCAACGCCCGGGCGATGGCCAGGCGTTGCTTCTGACCACCCGACAGCTGCGCGCCACGCTCCCCGATGACCGTGTCCAGGCCACGCGGCAGGCCGTTGACGAATTCCAGCGCGTTGGCGTCCCGAAGGGCGCGCATCAGCGTCTCCTCGTCCGTGTCCCCCATGCCGTACGTGACATTGTCGCGGATGCTTCCCTCGAAGAGGATCGATTCCTGGGGCACCACCGACAGGAAGCGCCGGTAGGTCCGCAGGTCGAGCCCGGCCATGTCGGTTCCGTCGAGGAGGATGCGGCCCGAGGTGGGCCTGATGAAGCCGATGAGCAGGTTGAGCACGGTGGACTTTCCCGCGCCCGAGGCCCCCACGAACGCGATGGTCTCCCCCGGCCGCGCGGACAGGGTGAAGCCGTCGACCGCCGGTTCCCCGTCCTCGTAGGCGAAGCCGACCTCCTGGAAGTCGATGCGGCCGACGACACTCTCGACACGCGCCTTGCCCGCGTTGTTCTCCAGATCGGGGGCCTGCAGCACCTCCCCCGCCGAACGCACGGACTCCAGGCCCTTGGTGAGGATCGGAGCCAGACCCAGCAGCGTCGTCACGGAACCCGTCAGCACGGTGAAGAAGGAGCTGAGCATCACGACATCACCAGGGGTGATGTCCATCCACCCGTGGTACGCCACCAGGGCGGAGCCCGTCAGGCACAGCACGCCGAGCGTGTTGAGAATGACCCAGGCCAGCGAACCGAAGCGGCCGTTGAGCATGTCCAGGCGCATCCCCGCCGCGAACACCTGGCGCAGCGACCCGTCGACCCGGCCGAGCGCGGTCCGCTCGAGCCCGTGGGCGCGGGTGATGGGGATGAGTGTGGTCATCTCGCCGACTCGGGAGGAGAGTTGCTCGACCTCGCGGCGGAAGTGTTCGTTGTGGCTGCGCAACCGTCCACGCAGTTTCATCACGAGGAAGCCGGAGGCGGGCACCACGACGAGGAAGACAGGCAGGAACTCGGGCACGCGTACACCGATGACGACGAGCCCGCCGATCAAGGTGACGACCGCGCCGAGCCCCATGTCGGAACTCTGCTGCACCATCTGCTCCACGGCTTCGACATCGCGGACCACCTTGGCCTGCAGCACGCTCGAACTCACACGTGAGTGATAGCCGATGGACAGTTGCTGCATCCGGCGGCAGAGGGCCGAACGCAGAGTCGTACCCATGCGCCGGATGCTGCCGGCGAGGCATCGAACGTACCACTGGTGAAGCGGGTAGTTGATCACGAGGATGAACAGCAGGACGCCGCTCGCCTTCCAGATGCCCGACTCGGGACCGTGCTGGACGACCACGTCGAGGACGGTGGCGGTGATCAGCGGCAGCAGCCAGATGGGACTGTGCTTCACGACGAAGATGGCGACCGCCAGGGCCAGCCGGCCACGGTCGGGACGGAAGAGATGCCCGAGGGTGCGGACCGGGTTCTCGCCGCGATAGCGGTGATCGAGGTGGTCGAAGGGTGCCAAGGGTTCGACGGAGAGCGGTGAAAGCGCTTTCTTCATAGGGTCATCCCACCTGTTCCCGCCGTCGGCGACAACCCTGTCTCACGCGAGGACCGACCTTTCCTTCGCATCACGCTGCGTAATCCCGCGCCGACCGGGTACGGGGCGTGAATGTTCAGGTATAGGCGTGTACGAGTGATGACGGTGCTGGTCAGCGGCTGGGTGGCGCTGACCGCTGTGGAGCGGTGGGCGGAGCACGCACCATGGCCGCGCGCGATGCTGGGCGGGCTCCTGTGGTCGTGTGTGGTGGCCGGCGTCTGGTGGTTCGCCGAGTGGACCCAGTCACCGCTGCGCACCGCCCGCGAGTCCGCGGCGGCACGCCGGTCGAAGGACGAGGCACCGCACGGGCAGGACACGGACGCCGATGCGGCCACCACCGCCACCCGCCGGCCTGATTCCGCTGCGCCGTCACCCCGCTGAGCCCGGCACGGGCAGCACAGACGGCAAGCGTCCGCGCTCACCTCAGGGGTGCGCGCGGACGCTTGCCGCCGTCTGCCGGGCCTCCTGGTCACAGCCCTCGCGGGCCGTCACCGGCCGCCGTGGACTCGGCCAGCTTCTGGAACTCACCCAGGTCGTAGTTGGCCAGTGCCGAGTCGAGATTGGTCAGGGCGCCCAGGTGCTCCACGAATCCCTTGGGGTCGTACTCGATCTGCAGGGCGACCCGGCTGGAGGTGTCGTCGAGGCGGTGGAAGGTGACCACCCCCGCGTGATGCACACCCTCGATCGTCTTCCAGGCGATCCGGTCCTGCGGAACGACTTCGGTGAGCTCCGCGACGAAGCCCTTGTCGGCGCCCGGCAGGGACAACTGCCAGGAGAACCGGCGCTCATCCATCGGATCGACCCGGCGCACATGACTCAGGAACTTCGGCCACTGCGTCACGTCGCTCCACAGGGCCCAGGTGACACTGACCGGCGCCTTGATGTCGACGGTTTCGACGAGGGAGGAGGACATGAGGAAAACAACCCCTTCTTTCGCTCGGTTACGCCTTGCGCTGCCGACTACCCGGTAGTCGGCGGCGCACGCATACCGCTCCGCCTGCCCTCGCGTCGGTCGGCACCCGGGGTTCACGGCCGCCCGGCACCGTCCGCGCTCATGAGGCGTCCAGTGCGGCGCGCCAGACGGCACTCTCCACGTAATGGTTGTCGAAGCGCTCCGCGGACTCGGCGATCTCCTTGGGGTCCGCCTCCTCCCGCATGACCCTGCCGAGCAGACGGAGGTACGCGAAGCGGTCCATGTGCCGGTCGAACACGAAGAGGACGTCCGCGGTGCAGCCGGGGGCGGCGGCGAAAGCATGCGGGGTGCGGGGCGGCACCGCCAGGAAGTCACCGTCCCTCAGGACGGTCACTTCTTCGCCCACGAGCACCCGCAGGGCTCCTCCGAGTACGAAGAACAGCTCCGTCGCCTCGGCGTGGAAGTGGGCGGGTGCCCCCACCGCCCCCTCGGCGAAGGTGGAGCGGTAGCTGGTGAAGCCCCCGGCCGCACGACGGCCCTCGCCGAGCAGGCGCATCGTGCTGCTCGGGTCGACACAGGTCTCGGCGTCGGCGTGGCGGGTGAGTACCACAGGGAACGAAGTGGCGCTGTTCTCGGTCATGCGTACGACTCTATGACCGCACAGGCCCAGCGCCGAGAGCCAATTGATCGTATGAATCCTGGGCCAATCCCCTGGATCTGCGGAGCGTCGGCCACTTGCCGCCGACGGTCGCTGTCGTTCCCTCGCCTTCGGCCCCGGGCAAGCCGTCCGCCCCGCCGGCGCGCACGGCGATCCAGTTACATCCCCGCGTCGCCTATCCGTCAGCGCACCGCAGTTCGGTCGGCGGGCCGCTGCTGTGGCCCGCCCGTCAGCCGTGGTGGTACCGGGACAAGGGGCAAGGTCCGGTCGCCCCCCCTGCTGCGCGTGGCCCAGCCGTACGTGTGCGAGGTACCCCTGCTGCGACCGCCCGAACAGGCCGATCCGCTGCAGGCGCTGTGGTGTCGTTCAGGGCACCCGCCGGAGTACACGCCTGCGACCACGCTGTTCCGGCGAACCGCCGCCGCCGTCGCGACGTCCTCGCCGCGCTCGACCACGCCGCCGTGCAGCGGCGTGGTGTCTCCGCCGACCCGAGTCGCATACATACTGTATGAGCGTTTCGCCCGTTTCATCTCGGGCACCCTGCTGGTGAGACCGATGCGACCCGAGTGCAGAGCGAGGGAGCGGGCACCATGTCGAATCCGCAGCAGCCCGAGCAGAGGCGCAGCAGTAAGGGCGGAGGGACCCCGCAGGACAGCGGTGAACTCAAGGCGCGCCTGCCAGGGACAACGAAAGGCGGCGGACGCGCTCACGGCACGGACAAGGGTGGACACAAGGGCGGCGGCCACGGGGGCGGCATTCCGCCTGAGCAGCGTCCCGACCATCCGTGATACCCGCCGCAGGGCGCGCCGCCCGTACCACCGCCGTCGCGACGAACACCCGCCGCCCGCCGGTGAACGATGGGAACGAACTGGTCGACATGATCGGCCCAGGCCCGCGTGGGACGAGCGCTGCCCGACTCACGAGTCGCCGAACCTCTCCGAACCCTGTCCACCGACTGACGCCTTGCCGCCTCCCTCCAGCCCCGGACAGGCGCGCGCACATCGGCAACCCAACCGCCCGGCGCCGCGATTGGGCCGGGTCCTGCACACAGCCACTCCGGTCAACGCGCGGCGTCGGGCGCCTCGGCGACCCGGGTGCGGCGGAAGCGGGGCTTCAGACGTCGTCTCTCATAGTGGCGTCTACAGCCCTTGTCGGCGGAGAAGTGGGCGTGAGCTGTGCCGGGCTCCTGGTAGAACCGGCGTATGACATACAGATTCACAGCCCGCGCGGTGGCTGCCGAGGTCGACCTTGACGGCGAGATGCAGGCCGGTGTGGCGGAGGAGGATGACGGCTTCTTCCTGCTGTTCACGAGCGCTGTCGGTGAACCGTCCGCACAGGACGTCTCGCTCGGGCTCGACACGTACTGCGTGATGACCCCGGACCAGTGCACGGCTTATGGCTGTGTCCGCGAGGTGGCCCTGTCAGGCAGCCTGCTCACGGTGTCGCTGGACCCCGGTTGTCTGGATGATCTGGAGTTGGAGGACACGAGGGTCGAGGCGGTGCTCGACGTGTCGGCGGAGAGTATCGACGAGATGCGCGGGGTACTTGCGAAGGTGCTCGCCTTCGGACGCGAGGACGCCCGGCCCCGGCTCACTGGTTTCTCGGGTTGATCCGCCCACCGAGGCGGCGGTATCCGATCAGGAGTGCTGCGATGCCAACGAAAGCGAGGACGTGTTCGGCCCTGCGCTCATAGCGGCGTGCAGGCGTCGGCAACCGGCCAGCCAGGACACGGTTCTCTCGGCCGGGCTTGCCACGGTCGATCGGATTCGGTCCCGTCGAAGGCCCCGTTACCGTCTTCGTGGCCTCGAAATCAGGCTCCTGGCCTTCGATGACGCGGGGCAGCCTCGCCCGGACACGGGCCCGGCTCCACCGGGCGAAGCGTCGGCAGACCGTCTGCCGGCTCGAGCCGAACAGCGGAGGCAGTTGCCGCCAGGTGCGGCCCGAGGTCGCCACTGAGGTGATCGCGGCCAGGGCCTCGCGTCGCCCGCACGCCGCCATCCCTCGGACGTATGGCCTCCGCCGGCGGCACCACCCGCCGGGACAGCACCCACACCTCATCCGGCACCAGCCGCGCATGCGACGAACGATTGCGCCATCAGAAACGACGCCTTGGGGTCATGACCGTTCTCCGCGGCCTGCCTGCCCGGCCCCCACGGCAGACTCGGCCGTTCGATGCCCTCGCGGTGGCTGCACGGCCAGTGCGCTGCCCGGGTGCAACGGCGAGAGAAAGCCATGTGGCGCATTTCGTATGAATTGTCATGATGGAACGTGGTGCGCCCGAAAACGCACGACGCACATCACCACGCACAGGACGACCGAGGAGGAACGTTGAGTGACTTCAACGGTGCGAACCGTCCGGACGGCGGCACAACGGCAGCAGCGAAGCAGACGGCACAGGAAAAGGCCGGCGAGGGTGCCGGACTGGTGAGTGAGAAGGCTGCCGAGGCCGCCGGCACCGCCAGAGCACGTGCCGGCGACGTGGCCGGCGAAGCTTCGTCCCGCGCCCGGGACGTCGCGGGCGAGTTGCGCGACCAACTACAGGGCCAGGCGCAGACGCAGACACAGCGCCTGGCCCAGAACGTCCGCCGGCTGGCGGACGATCTGGGTGACATGGGCCGGAGCGGCAAGGAGGGTTCACCGGCCACCAACGCGGTGAGGCAGATAGCCGATCACGGCCGCGACGTGGCGGCCAGGCTGGAGAACCGCGGTCCTCAAGGACTTGTCAACGACCTCCAGGACTTCGCGCGCCGTCGCCCTGGCGCATTCCTGGCGGGCGCCGCGCTCGCCGGCTTCGTGACGGCTCGTCTCGGCAAGGGCGTCAAGTCAGCTGGCGCCGACCCGACTTCGGGCGCAGCCGGTGACCGTACGGGCCGCTCGGTATCGGGAGCCGACGGTCGTGACCGGCCTGGCGCGGTCACGGAAGAGCAACTCCACGGCGCGACAGGGCCTGCGGACCCCTACGGGCAGCGGCAGCCCACGCCGTCCTACGGCGGGTCGGTCTCGCCGTCCGGACCACTCCCGGTCACGGACCCGTATCCCAACCCCGACCCGCAACAGCCGTAAGGGGGGCTGAGTCGTGGCCATTACCTCTTCGCAGCACACCACCGGTCGGCACGGCACCCTCCCGTCCGGCTCCACCCAGGTCCCGTCTGCGGATCCGTCCGTCGGGGAACTGGTCGGCGACATCAGTGACGACCTCACCCGGCTCGTCCGCAGCGAGATCGCTCTGGCGAAAGCCGAGATCAAGCAAGAGGCGACCCGAGCGGGCAAGGCGGCGGGCATGCTCGCGGGCTCCGGATACGCCGGGCACCTGGTGCTGCTGATGGGCAGCCTGGCCGCGATCTTCGGATTGGCGCACGTGGTCGACCTCGCCTGGGCCGCGCTCATCGTGACCGCGGTCTGGGCGCTGGTGGGAGCTGTCCTCTTCGTGACCGGGCGTAAACGTATGCGCGAGGTGCGGGTCAAGCCCGTACAGACCACGGAAACGCTGAAGGAGGATGCCCGATGGGCACGGAACCGGACGAACTGAGGACCGAGGTGGAGGACACCCGGGCGCGGCTGGCTCATGACGTCGACCGCCTCGCGGACAAGGTGACACCGGGAAAGGTGGCCAGGCGCAAAGCTGATGCCACGCAGCACCGGCTGACCAGCCTGAAGGAGCGTGTGATGGGCGCGACCGACCACACTCCGGGCCCTCGCTCCGGACAGAAGGCCCACGATCTCGCGGAGAGCGCGGGCGATGCCGCCGGACAAGCCAGGGACACCGTTCGGGATACGGCGGATCAGGTCGGCCAGTCCGTGCGGGAGGCGCCGGGCGAGGTCACCAGGCAGACGCAGGGCAGCCCCCTCGCCGCAGGGCTCATCGCGTTCGGCGCCGGAATGCTGGCCGCCGCGCTCCTGCCGGCCTCGGAAGCCGAGGAGCGGGTCGGTGCCCAGCTCCGCGAACACTCCGACGAACTGCTCCAGCCCGCCAGGCAGACGGCACAGGAAGCGGCGGAGGAGCTCAAGGAAGGGATGCGCCAGCCGGCGACGGAAGCCGTGGAGTCGGTGAAGAGCACGGCACAGGACGCCGCTGAGGCCACCAAGCAGCAGGCTCAGGACTCCGGACAGGAGGCTGCCACCGGCCTGCGCGAGGTCGGCCGGGAAGCGGCACGAGAGGCACGCGACCAGACGGGCCGTCGACAGGGCTGAAACGCGCCGCACGTCCGAAGCCGAGGGGGCGCTCGCTCACGGCGCCCCCTCGAACGGCCGCTGGCAGGTCTCCCGAGACACTGCGGTCTCGCCGGCCCGCGTGCCGTGGGGGCGAGCCTTGTCGCAGTACTCCTCAACCTGTGGGGTAGATGTCCATGAAGCAGTCCGGCAATCCTCCTGAATCGCCGACCCAGGTCAGCAAGAGCTCCTGGATGCACGTGCTGAGACGCACGGTCAAGGAATTCAAAAGAGACGAACTCACCGACAGAGCAGCCGGATTGACCTACTACGGCATTCTGGCACTGTTCCCCGCCCTGCTGGTGCTGGTCGCACTGCTCGGCATCGCCGGCGACTCAGCCACCCGAACCGTCCTGGACAACATCCAGAAGCTCGCGCCGGGCTCGGCCCGGGACGTGATCACCAACGCGGTGACTCAGCTGCAGTCCAGCGGTGGGACCAGCTCCGTCGTGGCCGTCGTAGGCCTGTTGGGGGCCCTGTGGTCCGCTTCCGGTTACATTGCCGCCTTCATCCGCGCGTCCAACGTCGTCTACGACGTGCCTGAAGGCCGCCCGGTCTGGAAGGTGCTTCCGGTACGCGTGGGCCTGACCCTCGCGCTCATGATCCTCGCCTGCGTCAGTGCCCTGATCGTCGTGCTCACGGGAGGACTGGCCCGACAGATCGGCACGGCGCTCGGCGTGGGCGACACCGCCATGACCGTCTGGTCCATCGCCAAGTGGCCCGTTCTCGTGGTGCTGGTGGCCATGATGCTGGCGATTCTCTACTGGGCCGCGCCGAACGCCAAGAACCGCGGCTTCAAGTTCGTCTCCCTGGGCAGTCTGCTGGCCCTGCTGATCTGGCTCGCCGCCTCGGCCGCCTTCGCGTTCTACGTGGCGAACTTCGCCTCCTACAACAAGACGTACGGGACACTCGCCGGCGTCATCATCTTCCTGGTCTGGTTGTGGATCACCAATCTCGCGATCCTTCTGGGACTGGAATTCGACGCGGAGATGGCTCGGGAGAGAGCCGTCGTCAGCGGCCGTCCAGCGGACGAGGAACCGTACGTCGAGCCCCGCGACACCCGGAAGTGGACCGACGAGGACCGACGATCCGCGGGATACACCGACCGTCCCACCGAGGAACGCCGAGCGGAGGACGAACAACGGGACGGCGAATGAGACCGGTCGCCCCGTCACGGACCCCGACCCGCGTGGACGCCGAGCAGCACGGCGCCGGGGGGTGGCACCGCCATGGCCGCCCTCCCCGCGCGGAAGTGTGTATCCGGGCCTAGCGTGGGAACGCGCAGCGAGGAACGCCACTGCGAACGGCGGAGGAGCGCATGGCCGTACGACACCGTTTGATCAGGAAGTCTCCTGAGGACGTCTGGAAGGTCCTGTGCGACGTCGAACGGTACGGGGACTGGGTCGTCGGCACGTCACACGCTGAGCTGGACGAGGGGCAGTGGCCCGAGCTGGGGGCGGCCCTCCGCTACGAGATCAGGATCGGGCCGCTCACCCTGCACAACCGAACCGTGGTGCGTCGCAGCGAACCGGGCACCGTTCTGGAACTGGAGGCGGACAGCGGACCGCTGGGGACCGCGAGGATCGCCATGGAACTGCGGCCATGGGGCGAGCACACACTGCTCATTCTCGACGAGCACCCGCTGCGCGGTGCGGGAGGGGCCCTGCACAACGGTCTCCTGGAGGCGGCGCAGCAACTGCGGCACCGCGCGATGCTGGGCCGCCTCGCCCGGCTGTGCGAGGAGCGCGAAGGCCCTGCCCGCACCCTCCCCGGTCGGCCGCGACCGCGCAGGGTCTGAGCCGGCACCGACAGCAGGAGTCAGCCGCACCGCCGGGCGCGGCGCCACCCACCACCGAGCCGGGAGCGAGTCATGCCGGACGCCGTAGTGATCGGGGCGGGTCCCAACGGGCTGGTCGCCGCGAACCTTCTGGTCGACGCGGGCTGGAGCGTGGAGGTCCTGGAGGCCCAGGACGAGCCCGGAGGAGCGGTCCGGCACGACCGCGGGGTCGATCCCGAGTTCGCCCACGACCTCTTCAGCGCCTTCTATCCCCTCGCGGCCGCCTCGCCGGTCCTGGCCGGCCTGCGGCTGGAGCGGGAGGGGCTGGGCTGGAGCCACGCCCCGAGAGTACTCGCCCACCCCCTACGGGACGGCCGCTGCGCGGTGCTCAGCCGTGACCTGGACGAGACAGCCGCGAGTCTGGAGGCGTTCGCCCCCGGGGACGGGGCCGCCTGGAAGGATCTGGGGGAGGTGTGGGACATCCTGCGGCCCGGCATTCTCGACGCCTTGTTCACCCCGTTCCCCCCGGTCCTCGCGGGCGCCCGGCTGGCGCTGCGACTGCGTGCCGCAGGCGGGCTGCGCCTGGCCAGGACCATGGTGCTGCCTGTGCGGCGCCTGGGCGAGGAGGAGTTCCGCGGGGAGGGCGGCAGGCTTCTGCTCGCCGGCAACGCCCTGCACGCGGACCTGGCACCGGAAGCGGCGGGCAGCGGCGGCTTCGGCTGGCTCATGTCCATGCTCGGCCAGACCTACGGCTTTCCCGTTCCCACCGGCGGCGCCGGCGCGCTGACCGCCGCTCTCGTCCGGCGCCTCGCGCGGCGCGGCGGAACCGTCCGTTGCGGGGAGCATGTCACCGATGTCGTGATCCGGGGCGGCCAGGCCGTCGGTGTCCGCACCGCGGGCGGAGAGGCTGTTCCGGCCCGCAAGGCGGTCCTCGCCGATGTCTCCGCGCCCGCCCTGTACGGGTCCCTGGTACCCGCACAGCACCTCCCCGGGCGGCTGCTCGCCGACCTGAAACGCTTTCAGTGGGACTTCGCCACGTTCAAGGTCGACTGGGCGCTGAACGGGTCGGTGCCCTGGACCTGCCCAGAGGCCGCACAGGCGGGAACCGTCCACCTCGCGGAGGGGGTGGACGGCCTCACCCGATTCGCCGCGCAGATCGCCATGGGCCGCGTCCCCGACGAGCCCTTCGCCCTGTTCGGCCAGATGACCACCACAGACCCCTGCCGCTCACCCCAGGGCACCGAGTCCGCATGGGCCTACACGCACGTGCCACACCGAGTGCGGGGCGACGCGGGGGACGACGGGTTGACCGGCGTCTGGGACGCCCGGGAGCAGCAGGCGATGGCGGACCGCGTCGAAGCGCAGGTCGAGCGCTATGCCCCCGGGTTCCGCGGCCTCATCCGGGCTCGGCGCATCCTCGCCCCGCCCACGCTGGAGCGTATGGACGCCAACCTTCACGGCGGCGCCATCAACGGTGGTACCACGGCCATGCACCAGCAACTCGTCTTCCGCCCCACCCCTGGCACCGGCCGCGCGGAGACCCCCGTCCCCAGGCTCTTCCTGGCTTCCGCTTCCGCGCATCCGGGCGGCGGAGTCCACGGCGCCCCCGGAGCCAACGCCGCGCGGGCCGCCCTGCGCCTACGGAGCACCCCCGCCCTGTCCCATCTGCAGAACAGGCTGACCCGACGTGACCGCAAGGGCCGGCGCTGATCGCCCGTCCGGCGCCGCCCGTCCGGGGGCATGTGGGCCCCGGGCACGCCTGGCAGAACCGCGCGTGGGGGGGGCCACGGCGATGCCGTCCCCGTCGTGGGTCGAGGTACCCGTCACTGCAGTACCCCCGTCGACGCCGGGGGCGGAGAGCCCGGCCTCCTCCGCCGGGGGTCGGGGCCGGCCGTGGAGCCGCTCCCCGCCTTTCTGACCAACCTTCCGTACGGGGCTCCGCCGCCTCGCCCGCGGACGACCGCACCACGGCGTCTCCGCAGTCTTGATGAGCACTCAGACCGCTGCGAGTGCCGGTCCCGCACAATGATCGGCATGACCTCCCTCCACTCCAACCCGCTCTTCACCCGGCTCGCTGATGCGGACAGGATCCTGGTAGCGGGTGCCGGCGGCGGTTTCGACATCTACTCCGGCCTGCCGTTGGCTCTCTCCCTCCTGCATCAAGGCAAGCAGGTGTATCTCGCGAACCTCTCGTTCAGCGCGCTCGAGGGTCTCCCGACCGATGACTGGGTCGCTCCCGACCTGGCCGCCGTCACCCCCGACTCCGCCCTGCACCAGAGCTACTTCCCGGAGCGGACCCTTGCCCAGTGGCTGCACCGACACGACTACCCGTTCACCGTGTACGCCTTCCCCCAGACCGGGGTGCGTCCGCTGCGCGCCGCCTACCGAGCACTGATCGAACTGCACCACGTCGACGCCGTGGTGCTGGTCGACGGCGGTACGGACATCCTGTTGCGCGGTGACGAAGCCGGGCTCGGTACTCCGGAGGAGGACCTGGCCAGCGTGGCAGCACTGGCCGCGCTGGATGGTGTACCCACGCGGCTCGTCGTATCCGTCGGCTTCGGTGTGGACGCCTACCACGGCGTCAATCACACGCAGGTACTGGAGAACATCGCCGCGCTGGAACGCGACGGCGCGTACCTCGGCGCGTTCTCGATACCCCGCGCCACCCGCGAGGGTGCGCTCTACCTTGACGCGGTGACGCACGCGCAGCAACACACCCCACAGCACCCCAGCATCGTGAACGGTTCGATCGCGGCAGCCGTGCGCGGCTCGTTCGGGGATGTCCGATTCACTGATCGCACCCGGGGCAGCGAGTTGTTCGTGAACCCGTTGATGTCCCTGTACTTCGCCTTCGACCTACCGGGCCTGGCAGCGCGCTGTCTCTACCTGGATCGGATCGAGGACACCTACCTGATGAGGCAGGTCCATGCACGTATCGCCGAGTTCCGCGACTCCATCGTGACTCGCCCGCCCCGGAGCTTCCCGCACTAAGTGCCGCGTCAGTCAGGGTTTGCCCGTCAAGGAGCGGCGTCAGGTGCGTGCTATCGGTGTGCCGGCCGGAAGCCCTTGTACTGGATGTACTCGGGCTTTCGGCCGGTGCGGCGAGAGTGCGTGCCGGGCGTCGCGACGGGGCGAACCTTGGCTGATGCGGCACTAACGACCAGCCCGACGCGCACTGCCTGGCGGCCGTCGCCACCCTGGGATGCCTGGGCGCGGGAACTGCCTCACAGCGATGCGTGGCTGTCAACGCGCTGCTCCCCACCGTCATGACCGACCGGACCAAGAGCCTGGCCGGCGCGGCGCCCTCCATGCTCGACCTACGCCGCCGCCTGCTCGGCCTGCCGGGATTCTCCATCCCCCGGAGGGCAATCCTCTGGCGAGGGACAGCAGGCGGCGGTGCCGGTCGGCAGCAAGGTCACGGACGAATGGCCGTGACCGGCCATTCCCCCCGGTCCAACAGGTGAAGGACAAGTGCGGCGATGTTCCACGCGTCGTCCTCGCCGCTGTGATGCCGTCCCTCGAGCGGGAGTCCGGCGATCCGCAGGGCGTGGTCCATGCCAGGTTTCCTACGCAGCCCGTAGGCGGCGGCGAACACTGCCTTGGCGTTGGAGTGGGTGCGCTCCGGCGGATGGCCGAAGGGGTAGGCCACCCCGTCGGCCTGACTCTGCCGAGCGAATTGCCGACGGTCGTACTCGCCCCAGCTCGCCCAGGGGCGTTTCCCGGCCTCGTACTCCTCGATGAGGATCCGGCACGCCTCGGCGAAGGTGACGCCCCGTTCCACCTCGGCCTGCGTCAGTCCGGTCAGTTCGGTACAGAAGTCGCTCACCGCCGACCGGGCAGGACGGACCAGGACACGATGCCGGGATACGCGGCACCGCGCCGACACGTCCACCACCGTCAAACCGATCTCGATGATCTCGTGCACGGAGCCGGGCGGCGGCGGTCCATCCCAGCAGGTCGCTTCCACATCGATGACGTTCAGCAGGGCGGATTCGTGTCGCATGGGCCCAGGGTAGAAATGCGCACCCGGTTCCGGCACGCCAATTTCTGCACGTCCACGCTGGTGACAGCCCTCACACCGACCGCGGCCTCCCAGGGTGGGGTGCTGTCAAGCAGCATGGGGCGATGGACTTCGATCAGCCCCTGCCCCGTGAGCTGAAAGTCGTCGATTCGGCGTCGCTGTTCAGGCTGGAGAAACGGGCATGGGACCTCCGTCTGAGCCGGCGGTTGGACCCCGCGTGGGTGCACGTCAATGCGGCGCCCGACGGCACCCACTACCTGTGGCCGGCCTTGTGGCACAGCCTGTCCCACCGCCCGGACGTTCCACGTCAGCTGCGGTGCGAACTGTTGATCACCTTGCGTGCGGGAGACCGCGTGATGAGCCTGCTGGACGTACTTCCCGACGACTTCACCCCGCTGTCGAGGGTGCTCTCACGCGAAGAAGGGATGCGGGTCAGCCAGTTCATCGACCGCGCTCCTTCGGTCAGGGAATGGCTACTGCGGGAGGGCGAGGACCCGGGTCAGCTGTGAGAGGCGTCGCCTGCAGACGAGCGGCATCAGGGCGGAGGAAGGCCTTGGTGAAGGTCGTCGCGGATCTCCCCGCGGGTCCGCAGGCGGCAGAACCGGTGCGGGTGGGCGAAGGCGCGCTCGGCGACCCAGCGTCGGGGGGCGAGTCCGGAGCCGCACCGAGTAAGACGCCGGGGCCGACCGCGCTTGCCTCTGCGTGGAGCAGTGGGACGAGCCGGGTGACGGCCACCAGGGTGCCGCCGTCAGGGTGGGGGACATCGAGCGGGGGGGTCCATCGACTCCGATACCGAGGAAGCTCTCGAACTTCTGCCCGAATCATCGTCCTGCTCAAGCGATCAGCATCCACGCAGTGCGGTGCCGCCCAGATCACCGGCGCGTGACCTCGAGGCCGTCGTTCGCGGCCACACGGCTGGGAACACGACTCGGACGATGCGAGTTTCGACCAGGATGCGCGACGATCTCTGCGCGGAGGGCAACGGTGCGAAGTGTCGCGGCACCACCGACCGACCCCCGCGGCAAGGCCCGTCGACAGCCGCCCAAGGACAGTCCCGCTTCTCGCCCGGCGTGTTACCCAGCGTCCGGGCGAGCCGCTCCCGACCCCTCGTTACCCTCCGTCACTGCTCGCTCGCCAGATCCACTTCCTCGCGGTGCACCGGTGCCGTACCCGCCACCTCCAGGGGACGCCACGGGTGCGCAATCGGCGCCGACACCGCGCGCCACCAAGCGTCCGAGGGAAGCTTGCCTGCCGGTTCGAACGGCTCCCCCGGACAGGGGAACGCCACCGGCTGCCGTACCTGCGCAGCGGCATCCTTCATCCACTCCCCCGGTTCCGCCCATGCGTGCGGTGCGAGGTTGAAGGTGCCCCAGTGGATCGGCAGCAGCACCCCGTGCGGCCGCCCACCCTGCAGGTCGAGGTGCGCCTGGACCCCCTCAGCCGGCGACATGTGGATGTCCGGCCAGTACTCCGAATAGGCGCCGACCTGGATCATCGTCGCGTCGAAGGGGCCGTGCTCGGCCCCGATGTCCTGGAAGCCGGAGAAATAGCCGGTGTCCCCGCTGTGGTAGACCCGGTGCTCCGGGCCGGCGACGACCCATGACGCCCAGAGCGTGTGCTGCTGGTTGCGCAGCCCGCGCCCGCAGAAGTGGCGGGCGGGGGTGGCGGTCAGGCTGATACCCGCGATCTGTACGGTCTCGTTCCAGTCGAGCTCATGGACGCGGTTCGGGGGCACGCCCCAGTGCTCCAGGTGGGCTCCCACCCCGAGCGGCACAGCGAAGACCGTGTCCGTCCCCGCCAGTGCCTTGATCGTGGGCAGGTCGAGGTGGTCGTAGTGGTCATGGGAGATCACGACGGCGTCGACGGGCCCGAGCGAGGCGAGCGGCAGCGGGACCGGGTGCAGCCTCTTGGGCCCGGCGAAGGCGAACGGCGAGCAGCGCTCCCCCCAGACCGGGTCGAACAGCACCCTGCGGCCGTCGATCTCGGTGAGCACGGTCGAGTGGCCCAGCCAGGTCACCCGCAGGCCCGTCGCCGGTGGCGCCGCCAGGTCGGCCAGGGTCGTCGCATGGACGGGCACGGTGCCGAGCGGGGATCTACGGGCCCGTTCTTCCCTACGGAAGTACACCTTGGCGAAGTCGATCATGGAGCCCGACGGCCTGGTCCTGGCGCCTTCCGGATTCTGGAACACTCCGTCGGCGAAATTGGGCGAGCGGCGGATGCGCTCCATCCGCGCCCCGGCCGAGTCCGCCCCGAAGGCGTCGGGGCGCAGTGAGCGGAGTCGGGTACGGAGCGAAGGCTGGTTTTCGGCGCCGGTCACAGAATCTCCAAAGGGAGTCGGTCGTCACATTATGGTCGGCGGTGCGACAGAGCGAGAGTTCGATGGTGCACGGCGCACACACGCGTCCGCCGGAGTCGTACCGCAGTCGTGCCGCAGGGTGGATCGGATCAGGTGCGAGGCTGGCCGTAGACGTGTCCGATGCGCAGGGTCAGGACGACTCTGCGGTCCTGGACCATCACCCGTCGGTAGTCGTCCCAGTCGGGGTGCTCTCCCCGGACGTCCCGGTAGAGGGAGATCAGCTGCTCGACGGTCGAGTCGTGCGGATCGGCTGCGGGCAAGGTCAGCTCGGCGGTGGCGTCGGCGACAGTCCAGGCCCACCGGTCGTCGCTGGTCACGTGGTAGCTCGCCCGCGGGTCCCGGCGGAGGTTTCGAGTCTTCGCCCGGCCCTCCGTGAGGGACACGCGGATCGCCCCCTCCTCGGGGTAATAGGCGTGGTTCACGTTGGACAGCTGGGGCCTGCCGTCACGCTTGAGGGTGACCAGCACTCCGCCGTCGTACTCCCCGAAAATACGGAGCAGCGCCTCGCGCCCACGTTCCAAGTCCGTCATGTCGACTCCAACGTCCGTACCCCCTGCAGGATTCCGCGTTCGGGGCGTGATGTCGCATCCGATGCCCTGCAGGCGCTGACAGCCTTGTACCACGGGTGTCGACCAGGCTGTCAGGCCCGGGGGCCGATCTCCGGATCAGGGCGTTGGTTAAGGTGACCGCGTGGCGAGGGTACGGCTGAGCGTGGCGGAGCGTCGTGAAGAGCTCCTGCGGGCTGCCGTCGAGCAGATCGAGGTCCGGGGCGTGTCCGCGGTCCGGATCGCCGATGTGGCCGCTGTTCTCGGGGTGAGCAACGCCTTGGTGCTCTACCACTTCTCATCCAAGGAAAAATTGGTGGCAGCCGCGTTCGCCTACGCGGCGGAGGCAGATCTCGCCCATCTGCGTAAGTTGCTGACCCGCCGCACCAGCGCGGTCCGGCGGCTCCGGGCCGCTGTTCGCTGGTACGCGCCGACGGGTCAGGCCAAGGGATGGCGGCTGTGGATCGAGGGCTGGGCGGCCGCCCTGCGTGATCCGGTGCTGCGCGACGTGGCCGGTGATCTCGACCAGCAGTGGAAGGCGGAGCTGGCCGAGGTGATCGAGGAGGGCGCGGCGGCGGGTGAGTTCCACTGCGAAGATCCGATGTCCGTGGCCTGGCGGCTGACCGCCCTCCTGGACGGGCTGGCCGTCCAGATGACGTCGTACGCGGGCCCGCTCTCCCGGGCCACCATGCTGCAGTGGACCGAGGAGGCGCTCGCCCGCGAGCTCGGCATCGAGCAAGAGGTTCTGACCGCCTGAGGACGCCCGGACGCACGCGCGCGTCCGGGCCGACAGGGGCGGCCGTACGCGCCGGGTCAGGTCTGGCGCACCGGTGCGTAGGCCTCTCCCTCGAGCCCGAAGGTCCAGGCGACACCCTCCTTCGCGGTCCGGGTCCTTGGCGGTACGCGCAGCCAGTAGGTGCGGTGCGTTCCGTCGGGTTCGGGGGTGGAGTTGACGACTTCGACCATGACGACGTCCTCGTCACCCTCCATCGCGATGCGCCACAGGATCCCCGTCTCGTCCCGGTGCATCGGCTCGGCGCCCGACTCGGAGAGGTATCGGTCGTAGCCGTAGTATTCGAGCATCACACGGCGCAGCTCCGCGTTCTCCTCGGCACGTATGCGGTCCGGAGTCAGGCTCGCCAGGCCGGCCAGGAATTCGGCCGGCACCGGCATGCCGCGCCAGGCATGGAGGGCGAAGCCGTCGGGGTAGGCAAGGGCCGGGCCGTCGCCCCGGTCCAGCCGTCCCGCCTCGTCGCGGTGGAGTACCTCCGGGCGCTCACTGATCACCACGGCGTGTTCGTAGGGCCACCACCAACCGGCGTTTCTGGCGACCTCGGCCAGGCCTGTCAGCCGGTCGCCTCGGCCGTCGAAGGCGGCGAGCCAGGCGGCGTCGTGCTGGCCGAGGACCGCGTCGAGCAGCACGAGACGGACGCCGGACTCGTCGTCGGGCCGTGCGGCCAGCTCGGCGACGACTCCTGCCCGTATCCGCTCGGCCAGTGCGGCGGTGGTCTCCCACAGCTGGGCTCCGGTGGCGGACCACAGCGCGGACCAGCCGGCCGGGCCCAGTTCGTCATACATCCGGCGGCGTTCCTCCGCCCAGGGGCGGGTGCGGACTTCTTCGCGGACCGAGCGGCCCGCGTCGGACAGCTTCTCCACCACCTCGACGGCCGCTCTGGGTGAGTCCGCCCAGATGATGCGCTCCGGCTCCGCGAGCCCCGCGCCGCGGTAGGCGAGCCGCACCCCTTCTTCGGCCGCGCGCCTGTCGGACCTGCCCGTCGCCGCCGCCACGGTGCGCCATGAGTTCACGTACTGCATCGGTATTCCCCGTCCCCTGTTCCTTGTTCCTGACCGCACATCACCGGGCCGCCTCGCAGCCGCACACCGCGGACGTGTCAGTCCGCGACGACGCGGACCGCGCCCGGGGCGTACTCGCGCTGACGCACGACGCGGAACCAGCCCTTGGGCAGCGCTATGGCGGCGTGCTCCTCGTGGACCACACGGCCGCCCTCGGGGAGATGGAGCAGCATCGGACCGAACGGCCCCGCCTCCCGCATCAGCCGGCCCGGTCCCTGCACCGCGTGCGCGTGGCCGGTGACTTCACCCAGTGCCAGGACCAGCCGCCCTCGTCCGTCGCGCAGTTCTCCTTGGGCTTCGAGGAAGTGCGCGGGCACGTCCGACTCCTCCAGCGCCACCATCAGTACATCGCCCTGCCGGTACACAGACGTCTCCCCTCCGCCCCGGCACCCTCTGTGCCGGTCACAGGGAAAACGCTACGAGGGGGGTCTGACATCGGCGGCCCGCCGGTGTCCGCGCCGTAGCCGAACCGTCCCCGCCCATGTCGTTGTCAGTGGCGCTTGATAAACCTTGCGGACATCAGTCGTTCCAGTAGCAGGAGATCGGTGCCATGTCTGACGCAGACCGTCTGCACGAGTTGCTCGGCCTTCCGGCCGTCGATTTCCAGCGCGGGTCCAAGGGTGAAGACCGTCCGTCGGCCGGGGCCGCGGCCTGGCGCATCAGCGTCGATCCGTACGCCTCGGATGACGCGAACGTCACCTGGGAGGACGCGTTCAACGCCTTCCTCGAAGCTGTCGACCCGTCAGGTGTCGAGGCTCTGATCATCGGGCAGTGGGGCGAGACGTACGAGCAGACGTCCGCCTACCCCATCGGGCTCGTCGTCGCCGCGGCCGGCCGGCTGACCTCGCTCAGGGCGGTCTTCGTCGGGGATCTGACTGCGGAGGAGGCCGAGATCTCCTGGATCGAGCAGTCGGACGTCACCACTCTGCTCACCGCGTTCCCGGACCTGACCCACCTCGGTGTACGCGGTGGCACTGATGTGTTGTTCCCGCCCGTCAAGCACGCGTCCCTGCGTGGGCTGACCATGGAGAGCGGCGGGCTGCCGGCGGAGGCGCTGCGCGGAGTACTGGACAGCGAGCTGCCCGCGCTGGAGCGACTGGACCTCTGGCTCGGCGTCTCCGCGTACGGCGGCGATGCGGTCCTCCCGGACCTGGCCCCGCTGCTCGCCGGATCACGCTTTCCCCGACTGCGCCATCTGGGCCTGCGCAACAGCGAGTTGCAGAACGAGATAGCAGCCGCGATCGGTTCGGCACCGGTCGTCGCGCAGCTCCGCTCCCTCGATCTGTCGAACGGCACGCTGGGCGACGAGGGAGCGGCCGCGCTGCTCGATGGCCAGCCACTCACCCATCTCACCTCACTCGACCTGCACCACCACTTCCTGACCGAGGCGATGGAGCGACGCGTTCTGGAGGCCCTGGAGCCGCACGGTGTGTCGGTCGATCTGTCCGGGCGCTGCGAGCCGTGGAACGGCCTCGGCCCCGAAGGCCGATACACCGCGGTCGCGGAGTGAGTGCGCGATGACCGGCACCTGGCGCCCCGACGTCTTTCGCGGCCTCCCGGTCCACGCCCCGTCCCGGTCCGGCCTGACGGAGGCCGAGGCGGCCTCCGGGCCGGGTCCGACGAGACGGTCGACCGGGATCCCGGGGACGACCCGGCACGCTGTGCCGCCGTCAGCGGGGAGTGGGCAGCCGCGCCTCGCGGTCGTCGGCGTTCCCGCCAACCGCAGGGTGGGCCTCTTCCAGGACGCCGTGCGCGCCGCCGGGCTGCCTGCCGCGCGCATCGTGTCCTGGCAGGAGGTACTGCGGGGGGAGGCAGCCTTCTTCCCGGGGGAGACCGTGCGCATCGATTCGCCCGGCGAGGACACCGAAGTGGACCGGCTGCTGCGCGGTGGCGACGATCCGACCAGGGTCGAGGGGTCGGCCCGATGGTACGCGCGCTTCACCGCGGCCGTTCAGGAGGTGGCGCGGGCGGCCACAGCGGCGGATGCGGTGCTGCTGGACGACCCCCGGGACATCGCGGTGCTGTTCGACAAGCGGCTCTGTCATGGCGTGCTGGACGCTGCCGGGGTCCCCGTGCCGGACTCCCCCACCTCGGGACCTGACGCCGAGCGCGTGCGCGGGTGGGCTGACGTACGCCGGTTGATGACGGAACACCGCATGCCGAGGGTGTTCCTGAAGCCCGCTCACGGCTCCTGCGCCTCCGGCGTGATGGCCCTGGAGACGGCCGGCCCGAGGATTCGGGCAGCCACCTCCGTGGAGCGGGACGAGAAGGGCCGGCTGTTCAACTCCCTGCGCGTGCGCCGCTGCACGACGGAGCGCGAGGTGGCGGAGCTCGTCGACGCGCTGGCACCGGACGGACTGCACATCGAGCGCTGGTTGCCCAAGGCGTCCCAGCGAGGACGGGTCGCCGACCTCCGGGTCGTCGTGGTCGCCGGGCGAGCGACCCATGCCGTCGTACGGACCAGCCGGTCCCCCATGACCAATCTGCACCTGGGCGGCGCACGCGGGGACCTGGACGAGGTGCGGGCAGCGATCGAAGCGGCCGGCGGCAGCTGGGGTGCCGCCCTGACCGTGTGCGAGCGGGCCGCGGCCTGCTTCCCGGACACGCTGTGCGTGGGTGTCGATCTGCTGCCCTCGACCGGCTGGCGGCACTTCGCCGTCGGCGAGGTGAATGCCTTCGGGGACCTCCTGCCGCGGTTGACCGGACTGCCGGGCAGCGGCGCGGAGGAGCAGGACAGCTACGGCGCGCAGGTCGCCGCCGTACTGGAGGCGTCCGCGTACGACGGCCGGCGAGACGACCACCGCCTGAGAGCCGGCCGGAAGAACAACGACCATGCGAGGAACGACCGTGTCACCGACGCCCCCTGATCCCGCCCCCCACGACGCGCACGCTCCGAATCCCGACATGAACGCGGTCGTGGGCAGCCACGATCTGCTGCTCGTCACCCTGGACACCCTGCGGTTCGACGTGGCCGAGGAACTGGCAGCGGCCGGGCGCATCCCGAATCTCGTCAGGCATCTGCCCGGCGGCGTCTGGGAGAAGAGGCATGCGCCGGGAAGCTTCACCTACGCCTCCCACCAGGCGATCTTCGCCGGTTTCCTGCCGACGCCCGCCGCACCCGGCCCTCACCCGAGGCTGTTCGCCGCCCGCTTCGCGGGCAGTGAGTCGACTGCGGACGGTACCTTCGTCCATGAGACCCCCGACCTGCTCTCCGGCCTTGCCGCCGTGGGCTATCGCACGGTGTGCGTCGGCGGCGTGGGGTTCTTCAACCGTCGGCCGCCGCTCGGCTCGGTGCTGCCCGGTATGTTCCATGAGAGCCACTGGGAACCGGAGTTCGGCGTCGCGTCACCGTCCTCCTTCGAGGCGCAGGTCTCGCGGGCCGAACAGGTCGTCACGCAACTTCCGCGAGCCCAGCGACTGTTCCTCTTCGTCAATGTGTCGGCGCTGCATCAGCCCAACTGGTTCCATCTGCCCGGCGCAACGGCTGACGCGGGTGACACCCTGGCGACCCACGCCGCGGCCCTGGAGTACGTGGACCGGCACATAGGGCGCCTCTTCGCGGCGGCGAGCAGCCGCCGCAGGTGTTTCGCCATCGTCTGCTCCGATCACGGCACGGCGTACGGCGACGACGGCTACACCGGCCACCGCATCGGTCACGAAGCCGTGTGGACCGTGCCCTATGCCCATTTCTTCCTCGAACCGGGGGCGCACCGATGACCGGCACCACACACAGCACCAGCCCGTACCGCAGCTATGTCTACGCCTACCCGCACAAGACCGCCTACCGCCCGCTCGACGGCAGGCCCGGCGGACGTCCGCCGCTGAGCGAACTCTGGGCGGCGGAGCGCAAGGACGCGCTCTCCCTCTACCTCCACATACCGTTCTGCGAGGTCCGCTGCGGCTTCTGCAATCTGTTCACCCGCATCGGCGCACCCGAGGAGCTGACGACTCGCTACCTCGACGCGCTCGACCGGCAGGCCACCACCGTCCGGGACGCACTGGGCGACGACGGGCCGGTGCGTTTCGCCGCCGCGGCGTTCGGGGGCGGTACCCCCACCTTCCTCACCGCCGGCGAGTTGGAACGTCTCTGCGACATCGCGGAGAAGCGGATGGGGGCCGACCTGGGAGCGGTCCCGCTGTCGGTCGAGACCTCGCCCTCGACGGCGACGGCGGACCGGCTGGGCGTGCTGGCCGAGCGGGGAACCACCCGGATCAGCATCGGTGTGCAGAGCTTCGTCGACGCCGAGGCCCGGGCCGCGGTCCGCCCCCAGCACCGCGGGGAGGTGGAGGCGGCTCTCGGCAGGATCCGCGATGCCCGCATCCCGGTCCTCAACATCGACCTGATCTACGGCATCGACGGTCAGACCGAGGCGAGCTGGCGCACCTCGTTGGACGCCGCCCTGGCCTGGCGTCCGGAGGAGCTGTACCTCTACCCGCTGTACGTACGTCCACTGACCGGTCTCGGGCGGCTGGGCACCGGAGCGGAGACACCGGCCGGTCCCGACCACGCCTGGGACGAACAGCGGCTACGGCTGTACCGCGCGGGCCGTGAGCACCTGCTGGCCCACGGTTACGAGCAGGTGTCGATGCGCATGTTCCGCCGCACGGACACCCCGCATACGGGCCCCGACGACTACGCCTGCCAGACCGACGGCATGATCGGGCTGGGCTGCGGCGCCCGGTCGTACACCTCCTCCCTGCACTACTCCTTCGACTACGCGGTGGAGATGCGGGAGATCCGGGGCATCATCGACGGCTTCACCACCACCACGGACTTCTCCCGGGCGGAGGTCGGCCGGTACGTCGACGACGACGAGGCGCGCCGCCGCCATCTCCTGCAGTCGCTCCTCCAGGCCGAGGGGGCACGGCCCGCCGAGTACCGGGAGCGCTTCGGCACGGATCCGTACGAGGATTTCCCCGCCGAGCTGGAGCTCTTCGCCGCGCGCGGCTGGCTGGACGAGGGGGCGGGCCCCGCGCTGCTGCGCCTGTCCCCCGAGGGTCTGGCCCACTCCGACGCGCTGGGCCCGGAGCTCTTCTCCCCGGCGGTGCGAGCAGCGATGGCCGCGTACGAAGCGAAGTGAGCGGACACGTGACCTGGCCGGAGAACAAGGCCGCGAACGGCCGACGTACAGGCCCACGAGCAAGGCGATGAGCATGGACCTGACGATCCTTTACCGGGGCCCACTGGCCTCGTGCGACTACGACTGCCCCTACTGCCCGTTCGCCAAGCGGCGGGACAGCGGGGAGCAGCTCCGGTCCGACCGCGCGGCCCTGGAGCGGTTCACCGCGTGGGCGGCGGCGCAGACCGGCGACCGGCTGTCCGTGCTGTTCACCCCATGGGGTGAGGGCCTGGTGCGCTCCTGGTACCGGAAGGCACTCGTCGAACTCTCGCGGCTGCCGCACATCAGCCGGGTCGCCGTCCAGACGAACCTCAGCGGCCGTACGGGCTGGCTGGCCGAGGCGGAGCGCGACAAGGTCGCCCTGTGGTGCACCTACCATCCCGGCCAGACACCGTACGAGCGGTTCCTGGGCCGGTGCCGGGAGCTGACGGCCCTCGGAGTCCGTCACAGCGTCGGGATCGTCGGCCTGGACGAGCATCTGGAGGAGGCCGGCCGGCTGCGTTCCGCGCTGCCGCCCGAGGTGTACCTCTGGGTCAACGCCGCCGAGGGGCACACCTATACGGATGAACAGGCGGACCGCTGGACGGCCCTGGACCCGCTGTTCCCCTACAGCAGGCATCCGCACAGCTCACGCGGGCTGCCCTGCCGGACCGGTGAGTCGGTCATCTCGGTGGACGGTGACGGGACGGTGCGCCGCTGCCACTTCGTCCCTGCCGAGCTGGGCAATCTCTACGACGGCAGCTACCGGAGCTCGCTCGGCCCGCGCGGCTGCCCGCTCGATGTGTGCGACTGCCACATCGGATATGTACATCTCGAGACACTGCCGCTGTACGACGTGTTCGCCGGGGGCGTGCTCGAGCGGATACCCGCACGTCCGACGCGGACAGCCACCCCGGACGTGCTGGTGGCGCCGGGCCCGGGCCGGCGCCCGCTCCCCTTCGTCGGCCGCTGACGACGGTCAGCGGCCCAAGGAGATCAGCGGCCCTGGGACCGGCGGCCTGCGAGCCGACAGCCCTGGGGTCGGCGGCCGAACGGTCAGAGCGGAAGCAGGTCGGGGCGCTTGGCCTCCACGTGGTCCCCCGAGGACTCCCCGCGCAGTCGGCGGCCGATCCACGGGACGAGGTACTCACGCGCCCACTGGATGTCGTCGCGCCGGAGATCGAGCGTCCCGCGCTGCGCCTGCGGAGGCCACACCTGGTCGGGGTCGGTCGGCACCTCGAGGCCGAGGACCTGGGCTGCGCGGAGCGCGACCCGGGTGTGCCCCTCCGGCGAGAGGTGCAGCCGGTCGTTGTCCCAGGCCCGCCGGTCCTGCACGGACCGCAGGGACCACAGGTCCAGCACCGGGCAGTCGTAACGGTCGGCGATGGACCGGACATGCGCGGTGTACATCGCGATCTTGCCCCGCAAGTGCTTGAACACGGGGATGCCGCGGGTGTCGAAGCCGGTGGTGACCATGACGGTGCCGACCGCCTGCGTCAGCTCGGAGACCGCACGCTCGAAGCGTTCTGCGACGTCGTCCGGGTCGGAACCAGGACGGAGGATGTCGTTGCCGCCCGCGCAGAAGCTCACCAGGTCCGGTGCCAGCTCCTTGGCGCGGGGAACCTGCTCCTCGACTATCTGGTCGAGGAGGCGTCCGCGTACGGCGAGATTGGCGTACCGGAAATTGCCGTGCGGGTCGTCCGCGGGGCCGACCACAGCACCGGGGACCGGGAGCTGGTCCGCGAGGAGCACCGCGAACCGGTCCGCCCAGCCGACGAGCGTGCCGTCGGGGCCGGGGTCCCCGACGCCCTCGGTGAAGCTGTCGCCAATCGCTGCGTACGACCCGATGATGCCTCGTTGATTGTTTCTCGAATCGTCTGCCACAAGGGCTTATCTTGCACCTTCGAATGTGACCTACGCGACCGTAATAAGGGGTTGACGGTGGGTGAGAAAGACCACCCGGTCAGTTTTTGGTAAAGCCGGAATAAGGAGTGGGGGGGGGGGGCCCCCCGCCCCCCCCCCCCCCCCCCCCCCCCCGGGGGGGGGCGGGGGGGCCCCCGCGCCGGGGGGGGGGGGGGGCCGCGCCCCGCGGGGCGGGCGGGCCGGGCCCGCCCTGGGT
>NZ_JBIAIP010000003.1:0-133710 GCF_042871485.1 Streptomyces sp. NPDC005791 | reverse complement strand
ATTTGTCCCCTCGCTATTTTTTTGTTGTTTTTGTGTTGTAAAAAAAACAACCCTTTTTTTTTTTTTCAATAACCCTTTTTCGGGGGGGGGGGGGGGCCCCCCCCCCCCCCCCCCCCACTCCTCCACCTCAGATGGCGACGCCGTGCGACCGCAGGTAGGCGATCGGGTCGACGTCCGAGCCGTAGCTCGGGCCGGTCCGGACCTCGAAGTGGAGGTGCGGGCCGGTGGAGTTGCCGGTGGAGCCGGAGAGGCCGAGCTGCTGGCCGCCGGTGACGGTCTGGCCGGCCGACACCTCGAGCGAGGACAGGTGGGCGTACTGGGAGTACATGCCGTCGCTGTGCTGGATGACGACCTCGTTGCCGTACGAGCCGCTCCACCCGGCGGAGACCACGGTGCCCGGTCCGATGGACCGGACGCTCGTGCCGGAGGCGGCCTGGAAGTCGGAGCCCGTGTGGTAGCCGCTGGACCAGCTGGCGCCGGAGGCGCGGTACTGGGTGGTGACGTTGGGGTTCTCGACCGGGGCGGCCCAGCCGGAGCCGGTGCTCTCCGACGCACCGGAGTCGGTGGTCTTCGCGGCCACCTCCTCGGTGGCGGCGGCCGGCTTCTCGGTGGCGGCGGCCGGCTTCTCGGCCGGAGCGGCGGACTTGGCCGTCGACGGGGTGGCGGCCTCGGAGGGCGCGGCCTCGGCGGACTTCTCGGCGGAGGCGGACGCCTTGGCGCCGAGGGTCAGTTTCATGCCCGGGAGGATCAGGCTCGGGTTCTCACCGACGACGTCACGGTTGTCCTGGTACAGCTTCTGCCAGCCGCCCTTGACCTTCTTGTCGGCCGCGATCTTCGCCAGGTAGTCCCCGGAGACCACGGAGTAGGTCGTGGGAGAACTCTTCGCCGCCGAGGCGGAGGCGCTCTGCACGGCCGGCGCGGACTGCTCCGCAGCATGGGCGCCGGTGGCGCCGATCAACGGAAGGGCGAGAACGGCGCCGCCGGTCCCTGCGGCAAGGACGCCTCGGGCGATCGGGCCGGACTTCATACGACGGTGCTTGCCTTTTGCGGGCATGGGATTTCCTCTCCGGCGCCTGCGAGGTGAGCTGTCGGGTTCGGACTGGAGATGCCCGGCCGCGCGACGCGCGACTTGACCCCGAGCCGTACCGGATCCCTCCGGTCGGCGGCCTACCTGGTTCCCCCGCTCCTGCCACACGTGAGTCGGTGCGGATTCCGGGCGGCGGCAGGATTAGGCGTTCCGTCCGGATTGACCGTGACCGTAAGCGAGCCGGGACGCCGTGAACAAGCCACGGATTGCGAACCGGAATAGGCGCTTCAATTCCGGCACGAAATTACCGTCACACTCCGTGGAGCACGGATCTTGGCATTCCGCACGGCGTCCGGAATACACCTCGGGATCTTCACCACGCACCGTCACGGATATGATCCCGCTCACCCGCCCCGATCCATCTCCCGCATAAATAGGGCACGTTCCACTAATTGCACCAATACGGACATGGCGTGGGTGTCGACTCATCGAGCGGACCGAAGTCACAGCACCATGGACGATTGCCCGACGGGGCATGTCGTATCGTCGCGGGCGTGCCTCCGTCGGCGAGCGGCGCCGACGCCCGACACTCCAGGAGCCCTTGTGACGCAGCTGCCAGAGGTCCCGCCGGTCGGCCCCGACCCGACGGACGTCCACCTGACCGGTGTCCGTAACTTCCGCGATGTCGGCGGACTCCCGACCGTGGACGGCCGCACCGTCCGCTACGGGCGCCTCTACCGCAGCGGCCATCTCGCGCATGCCACCGAGGCCGACACCGCCTTCCTCGCCGGGCTCGGCCTGCACACGGTCTTCGACTTCCGCAACGCCGCCGACCACAAGCTCGACGGTCACGACGTGGAGCTGCCCGGCGTCCGGAATGTCAGCATCCCCCTCTCCGACCCGGCCGACGGCGCGGAGTTCTGGCGGCTGGTGCGCGACGGGAACATCCAGCAACTCCGCTCGATCCTGGCCGACGGCAGGGGAACGGAGCGGATGGTCGCCTCGTACCGCTCGATCATCAAGGACCGCACCGCCGAACACAGCCGTGTCCTGCACGCGCTGGCCGAGGACAGCCTGCCGGCGCTGATGCACTGTGCGGCGGGCAAGGACCGGGCGGGCCTGTCGGTCGCGGTCTCACTGCTCGCGGTCGGCGTGGAGAGGGAAGCGATCGAGGCCGACTACCTCAAGTCGAACGACGCGCACCGGCGCTACAGGGTACGGCGCAGCGACACCTCGTCGGCAGGAATGTCCGACGAGGTGATGGAGCTGCTCAATCCGCTCTTCGGCGCCCACGCCGAGTACCTCGACGCGGCGTTCGCCACCATCGAGGACATATGGGGCGGCACGGACCGCTACCTCCTCGAAGGGCTGAAGATCAGCCACGAGACCCGCGCGAAGCTGCGTGAGCGCCTCGTCGAGGGCGCGTGACGCCGGCGCTCAGCCTTCGCCTGCCACGGTGAAGAGGAGGAAGAGGAAGGCCGCGATGACATGCCCGGCCACCAGGTAGGCGAAGAGCCGGATCACGACCCCCCGGGGCATCCGCCGCTCCTGGGTGTCCGCACTCTTCGGCTTGCGCGGGGTGAGCGGGTCGTAGTACTCCGAATCGGACATGGCAGTCCTCTCTTCCGGCACACAGGCCGGGGTGGCGAAGGGCGCCCGGTGGGGACGCGCGGGATCAGAGCCGATGGATTCCGTTACCCAGGCACAACTCGGCGGCCGGACTCTGCAGCAGCGTGTGGACGAAGAGCAGGCGCGCCCCACCGGTGTCGAGTGCCGCGATCCGGTGGGGGGTCAGCGAGTCGAAGTGCGCGCTGTCACCCGGATCGAGGTCGTGCACGGTCTCCCCGAGCACGATCCGCAGTCGGCCGTCGAGGACGTACAGCCATTCCTCCCCGGGGTGGACGCGTACGAGATCCCCCTCGGTCCCGTACGGGACGCGGACGCGCAGCGCCTGCATGGCGCGTCCCGATCCGCCCGCCTGCCGGTAGAGCCAGCCGCCCGCGCCGGCGCCGCCCGGAGTGCCCTCGAGCGGGCCGCCGCGGACGATCGCGTCACGTTCGGGAGGCATCTCGCCCAGGAGCTCCGAGACAGTCGTACCGTAGACACGGGCGAGGCCGAGCAGCATCGGCAGCGAGGGCTGTCTGCGGCCCGTCTCGAGCCGGGAGAGGTGGGCCGGGGAGAGTCCGGCCCGGCCGGCCGCGGCCTCCAGGGTGAGGCCACGGTTGCGGCGCAGGTCGCGCAGGCGTGGCGCGATCCCCGGAATCTCGTCGGCCACCCCGCTGTCGGGAGGATTCATAGGTCCATTGGGCCAGGATCTTTCCCCTGAGGCAAATAACTTACCTCTGAGGCAAAGAGTGCGCCCGTACTCAGCGGTTGGCGACGGCCTGTTTCACCAGGGTCCTGCCGAAGTCCCACATCAGCCCGCCCCCGCTGTGCGCGTCGTCCATGACGGCGGTGAAGGCGGCGACGAAGCGATCGACCTCCGGTTCGCCGATGACCAGCGGCGGAATCAGCTTGATCACCTCCAGATGGTCACCGGAGACCTGGGTGAGGATCCGGTGCTTCTGCAGCAGGGGCACCACCACCATCTGCGCGAACAGACCCTTGCGGGCCGCCTGCAGCATCGCCCAGCGGCTGCGGAGCTTGAGGGACGACGGCCGGCCGAACTCGATGCCGATCATCAGCCCGCGCCCGCGCACCTCGTGCAGCAGCTCGTAGCGGCCGACGAGCGCGGCGAGCCGGCCGCGCAGCAGATCACCGGTGCGACGGGCGTTCGCGACGGTCTCCTCCTGCTCCATGACGGTGAGGACGGCGAGCCCGGCCGCCATGGCCTGGGCGTTGGACCCGAAGCTCGCGGAGTGGACGAGGACCCGGTCCATGGACGAGTAGACGCGCTTGAAGATCCAGTCCTTGCCGAGCGTCGCACCGACCGGTACGTACCCGCCGGAGAGCGCTTTGGCGACGCAGAGCAGATCGGGCTCGACCCCTTCCTCGTGCTGGTACGCGTAGAAGTCCCCCGTCCTGCCGAGCCCGGTCTGCACCTCGTCGGCGATGAGCACGGCCTTGTGCCGGTGCAGCAGTTCCTGCGCCTCCCGCAGGAAGCCGGGCGGTGCGGCGTGGACGCCCTTTCCCTGGATCGGCTCCACGACCAGCCCTGCCACATCACCGCGCTTCAGCTCGCGCCGCAGTGCGTCGAGGTCGCCGAGCGTGATGGCGGTGTCGGGCAGCAGGGGCGCGAAGCCGTCCCGGAAGCCCTTCTCCCCGTTGACGGAGAGCGAGCCGGTCGTCAGCCCGTGGAAGGCGTGCTCGCAGTAGAGGATCCGGGGCTTGCCGGTGGCGTACCGGGCGAACTTCAGAGCGGTCTCCACCGCCTCCGTGCCGCTGTTGCCGAAGAACACCCGGTCCAGGTGCGGGCTGTGCGACAGCAGCTTCTCGGCCAGCAGTCCCGGCAGCGGCTGGCAGTCGAAGCGGGTGAGGTCCGCGAGCGAGGCGTCCAGGACGTCGTGGAGCGCCCGGCGTACGACGGGGTGGTGCCTGCCGAGCCCCATCACGCCGAAGCCTGCGAGCATGTCGAGGTAGTCGTTGCCTTCCGCGTCCCAGAAGTGCGCGCCTTCCGCTCGCTCGTAGACCTTGTCGAAACCGAGGGTGTGGAGCATCCGCGGCAGCTGATGGTTGAGGTGTCGGGTGTGCAGCTCGTAGCGTTCGGCGCCTCGCTCAGCGAGGAGCCGCGCCAGGTCGAAACCCGGCTGTTCTTCCTTCATGCCCCGTTCTCCTTCGGCCTGATCCGCTCACCCGCCGCCGCGCGGCGCTCCAGCACCGTGCTGACGCGTCCGGCGATCTCCACCGGCGTGAGCCCGATCTCCGCGAGTACGTCACCGCGTCCGGCGTGCGCGAGGAACCTCTCGGGGACGCCGAACGACCGCAGCGGTACGTCGACGCCGGCATCCCGCAGTGCCTGTCCGACGGCCCAGCCGACCCCGCCCGCCCGGCTGTTGTCCTCGACGACTGCTACCAGCCCGTGCTGTGCGGCGAGCACGGGCAGCTGCTCGTCCAGGGGTTTGACCCAGCGCGGGTCGACGACCGTGCAGCGGATGCCGGCGCCGGCGAGCAGGTCCGCGGTCTGCAGACAGAGCGGGGCGAGTACCCCTACGGCCACCAGCAGGACGTCGGGGTCCGGTGCACGATGCAGGACGTCCATCCCTCCGATCGTGCCGACGGCCGGGATCGGCTCGCCCACCGGCTCCTTGGGGAACCGGATCACCGTCGGCGCGTCGTCGACGTCGACGGCCTCCCGCAGTTCCTCACGCAACCGGTCGGCGTCGCGCGGGGCGGCGATCCGGAGCCCCGGGACGACCTGGAGCACGGACATGTCCCACACGCCGTTGTGCGACGGGCCGTCCACCCCGGTGACACCCGCCCGGTCAAGGACGAACGTCACCCCGCACCCGTGCAGGGCGACGTCCATCAGCACCTGGTCGAAAGCCCGGTTGAGGAAGGTCGCGTACACGGCGACGACCGGGTGCAGACCGCCGGTGGCCAGCCCCGCGGCGGAGACCGCCGCATGCTGTTCGGTGATTCCGACGTCCCAGATCCGGTCGGGGAACTCCTCCGCGAACCGGGTCAGACCGACCGGCTGCAGCATCGCCGCGGTGATCGCGACGACGTCCGGGCGCTCGGCGCCGATCTCCGCCATCTCGTCACCGAACACCGAGGTCCAGGACGCCGCTGCGGGTACCACGAGCGGTTCACAGGTCAGCGGGTTCATCCTGCCGACGGTGTGGAAGCGGTCGGCGTCGTCGGCGAGGGCCGGCAGACAGCCGCGGCCCTTCTCGGTGATGCAGTGCACCAGCACCGGCCCGTGGAAGCGCTTGGCCCGGTGCAGCGCGGACTCGACCGCCGCTGTGTCGTGCCCGTCGACCGGACCGAGGTACTTGAGGCCCAGGTCCTCGAACATGCCCTGGGGTGCGAAGGTGTCCTTGAAACCCTTCTTGGCGCCGTGCAGCGACCCGTACAGCGGCTGTCCGATGACGGGAGTCTGCTGGAGCACTCCTTTGCCCCAGGTCAGGAAACGCTCGTAGCCGTCGGTCGTCCGGAGGGTGGCGAGGTGTTCGGCGAGGCCGCCGATGGTGGGGGCGTACGAGCGCTCGTTGTCGTTCACCACGATGATCAGGGGGCGGTTGCCGGCCGCCGCGATGTTGTTGAGCGCCTCCCAGGCCATGCCGCCGGTGAGGGCCCCGTCACCGATGACCGCCACCAGATGACGTCGGCGCCCCAGCACCTCGTCGGCCTTGGCGAGGCCGTCGGCCCAGCCGAGCACGGTGGAGGCGTGGGAGTTCTCGATGACGTCGTGTGCGGACTCCGCGCGGGAGGGATAGCCGGAGAGGCCGCCCTTGCCCCGCAGCCCGGAGAAGTCCTGCCTCCCGGTCAGCAGCTTGTGCACGTAACTCTGGTGCCCCGTGTCCCACAGGATGTGGTCAACGGGTGAGTCGAAGACCCGGTGCAGGGCGATGGTGAGCTCGACCACCCCTAGGTTGGGGCCGAGGTGACCACCCGTCCTCGTCACGGCCCGGACGAGGAAGGTCCTGATCTCTGCGGCGAGTTCGCCCACTTCCGGTGGGCTCAGTGTCCTGAGGTCCTGCGGCTCCTTGATGGATTCCAGCAGCGTCACGCCCGGGTCCCTCTCCCTGGTCCTGTTTCGGGCCCACGGTCACGGCCGGAACCCCGACGGGGCTCCGGCCCCTTCCCGCCTTCCGGACCCGCACTCATGGCATCAGCGGTTCCCGCCGACGGTCTCCCGGGCCGCTCGCAGGGATTCCTTCAGGGACCCCATGGTGGCGAGCACCGCGGTGGGCTCGTATCCGCAGTGCGCCATGCAGTTGGCGCAGCGCGGGTCCTTGCCGCGGCCGTACTTGTCCCAGTCGGTGTCCTCGATGAGCTCCCGGTAGGTGGGGACGTATCCGTCGCTCATCAGATAGCAGGGCCGCTGCCAGCCGAAGAGCGAGTAGTTGGGGATCGCCCAGGCCGTGCAGGGGAAGTCGGCCTTGCCTTCGAGGAAGTCGAGGAAGAGCGGGGAATGGTTGAGCCTCCAGCGGCTCCGGTTGCCGCCCGCGAAGGCCTTCTTGAACAGCTCGCGGGTCTGCTCGACACCCAGGAAGTGTTCTTGGTCGGGGGCCTTCTCGTAGGCGAAGGCGGGCGAGATCATCATCTCGTCGACCTTCATCTCGTCGTTGAGGAAGTTCATCACCTCGATGACCGTCTGCGGGGTGTCGGTGTTGAAGAAGGTCGAGTTGGTCGTCACCCGGAAGCCGCGTCGCTTGGCCTCCTTCATCGCCTCCACGGCTTCGTCGAAGACACCTTCCTTGGCGACCGACTCGTCGTGCCGCTCCCGCAGTCCGTCGATGTGCACGGCGAAGGCGAAGTAGGGGGACGGCGTGAACATGTCGAGCTTCTTACGCATCAGCATGGCGTTGGTGCAGAGGAAGACATACTTCCTCTTCGCCACCAGCTGACGGACGATCTCGTCGATCTGCGGGTGCATCATCGGCTCGCCGCCGGCGATGGAGACCATCGGGGCACCCGACTCCAGCACCGCCCCGACCGCCTGCGCGACCGGCATGCGCTGTTTGAGCACTCCGGCCGGGTGCTGGATCTTCCCGCAGCCCTCGCACGCCAGGTTGCAGGCGAACAAGGGCTCCAGCTCGACGATCAGTGGGAATTTCTCCCGCTTGCGGAGTTTCTGTTCGACGAGATACGTCGCAACCTTGATGGACTGACGGAGCGGCATGGCCATCTGGGCTCACCTCCTGGGGAGCAGCAAAGATCGGTGCCATTCATGAAACGCCGGAAGCACGGCACGAAGAACGCGGAATGCCGATATTCCACCGCGGACCGTGCCGATACGGACGAGTTCATGCTCTGGAGCATCCACGATCACCCGTACGGCGGCAACGGGGCGTGGCCCTGTCCGCACGGCGGTGCGCAGCGTGGCGGCGGACTCCATGTCCACCGCGATGGCACCGGTGGCCCGGAGTCCGGCCCGCTCCGGCCCTCGGACGACGTGTCCGGAGCCGTTCAGCGGGCCAGTGTGGACCGTACGTCCGGGTACCGCCCTGACCAGCGCGTCGACCAGCAGGCCGGTGCCGGTGCAGGCCGTGGTACCGCCGGGGTCCCGGGTCTCCTCGGCCACCACGAGATCACCTGGGTGCATACCGGGTTCCAGCCCGGCGCAGAAGCCGGAGGCCATGACCGCGGTGCCTCCGGCCCCGTGCTGTCCCAGCGCGACCCGGACGGCGTTCTCCGCCGCCCGGGGGCCCATCCCCGACCTGATGATGCTCACCGGGCCGGGGCCCGGGGCACCGCTGCCCCTCCTTCCGGTGCGGAGGGCGAAGCGCTCGATGCCGAGCGCGCACGCGATCAGCAGCGGTGTGGTGGGACCGGGCGGCTCCTGTGCCCCACCCATCGATCAGGCTCCCTTGCCGGTACCGGCGGCGGCGGCGAAGGGATCGCCGTGCACGTACCGGCCGAGTGCGGTGAGGGGGAAGACCTGCCGGTACAGGTGGTAGTTGATGGAGAAGTCCCAGGGGAACCCGGTCCCGGTGAAATGCGGCTCGTCCCAGGAACCGTCGGCCTGCTGGGTCTCCGCGAGCCAGGTGACTCCTCGCTCCACGGACCTGCTCTCCCGCTCCCCCGCGGCCAGGAGGGCGAGAAGCGCCCAAGCGGTCTGGGAAGCGGTGGAGGTTCCGTGGCCGATCCACTTCTCCTCCCGGTAGGAGCGCAGGTCCTCCCCCCAGCCTCCGTCGTCGTTCTGGACGGAGTACAGCCAGTCGACGGCCCGCCGCACCGAGGGGTGCGTCGACGGCAGCCCTGCCGCGATCAGCGCGGGCACCACGGAGCCGGTCCCGTAGATGTAGTTGACGCCCCACCGGCCGAACCACGCACCGCTCGCCTCTTGTTCGGCGAGCAGCCACTCGATGCCCCGGCGGGTGCGGGGATGCCGCGCCCGGCCCTCGACGGCCAGCATCTCCACGACATGTCCGGTGACATCGGCGGACGGCGGGTCGATGACCTCACCGAAGTCGCAGAACGGCAGCCGGTTGGGGAACGGGCTGGTGTTGTCCGCGTCGAAGGCTCCCCAGGCCCCGTTGCGTGACTGCATGCCGAGGTTCCAGCGCACCCCGCGTTCGATGGCCGCCTCGACCCTGGCGGGGTCGGGGTGGCGGACGCGACGCAGCGCCAGGACGACTTCGGCGGTGTCGTCGATGTCCGGATAGTTACTGTTGTGGAACTCGAACGCCCAGCCACCCGGAGCCAGTTCTGGCTTACGAACGGACCAGTCGCCGGGCCGCACGATCTCCTCGCCGAGCATCCAGTCGGCCGCTCGCACCAGCGCCGGATGGTCGGGGCTCACCCCCGCGTCGGCGAGCGCGATGGTCGCGAGGCAGGTGTCCCAGACCGGGGACTGACAGGCCTCGACCATGCGGGAGCCGTCCTCACGCCACACGGCGAACCGGTCGAGCGATTCCAGCCCGGCCCGCATGACCGGGTGGTCGAGGTCGTAGCCGAGCAGATGCAGAGCGATGACGGAGTACACCGCGGGTGGCTGGATGCCGCCCCAGCAGCCGTCGTTCTCCTGGCGTTCGATGATCCAGTGGGCGGCGGCGTTCATCGCGACGCGCCGCAGTCCGCGCGGGGCGACTTTGTGGTAGAGGTGCAGCGCCTTGTCGAGCCGCTGGAAGAGACCGTCCCAACTGGCTGCGGGAGCAGCGGCCTTGGGCGGATTCGGGCATGCCGGGTCGGTGTGCAGTTCGTCCAGGGTGAACGGGGCGGGTCGTACGGGCCGCTTCGCGGACACGATGGTGAGCGGCACGATGGTCTGGCGGGCCCAGCAGCCGAAGTCGTAGATGTTGAGCGGGACCCACTTCGGGAAGAACATCAGCTCCGGCGGGAGTTCCGGGAGGTCGTCCCACTTCCACCAGCCGAAGAGCGCGAGCCAGATGCGGGTGAAAACCCGGGACTCCGCGATGCCGCCCTGTTCCCTGACCCAGCCGGCCGCGCGGATCATATGGGGGTCGTCCGGCCGGTCTCCGGCCAGCCTCAGGGCGACGTACGCCTCGATGGTGGCGGAGAGGTCGGGCGGGCCCTCGTAGAAGGTGTTCCAGGTGCCGTCGCCGAGCTGCTCGCCCCGGATGAAGCGGGCCGCGGCCTTGACGGTGTCGGGGTCCTGGATTCCCAGGAACTGCCGGAGCAGCAGGTCCTCCGCGTCCATGGTGACGTTGGTGGCGAGGTCACCCTTCCACCAGCCCTGCGCGTCCTGTCGGCCGAGGAGGTGCTCCACCGAGCGTTCCGCGGCCTGCCGCGCGACGACGAACGTGTCGTGTGCGGTGTCGGTTGATTCGGTCGGATCGCTGGTCGAGGCTGCGCGGAGGTTCGCGGCCCCGGTGCTTCCGTCGGTCGTCGCTGTCATGGCTTCCCCTTCGTGCAGTTTGGTCCTCTGCTGTGCTGGGGTCTCCGTCGGCGGGCGCCCCGTGGGGCGCCCGTCGGCGACTGCGAGTCATATCTGGATGGTGATCATCTCTTTCGTACGACCACGAAGTCGGCGAGCTCGGTGAGCTGCGCCCGCACTCGTTCCGGCATGTCGACGCCGTGCAGCGCCTCGATGGCTACCGCGTGCTGACGGCGGGCTTCCTGGGCGGTCCACTCGCGGCCGCCCGCCTCCTCGATGAGTGCCGCACGCGCGGCGAACTCCTCTTCGGAGAAGCTGTCGAAGTCGCTGCTCTTGGCGTCGGCGGAGAGCAGTTCGCCCAGACGCTCCGAGGCCGGTCCGCCCGCGGCGAGCGCGGCCACGACGGGCAGGGACTTCTTGCGCTGGCGCAGATCGCTCCAGGTCTGCTTGCCCGTGGACTCCGGGTCGCCCCAGATCCCGAGCAGGTCGTCGACCGCCTGGAAGGCGAGGCCGAGGTGGTAGCCGTACGCCTCCAGGATGTCGGCGGTACGGTCGTCGGCTCCGCCGAGTACGGCGCCGATGGACACGGCGCAGGCGAGCAGGGCGCCCGTCTTGTTGCCCTCCATCTCCAGGCACTCCTCGACGGTGACCCGCTCGCGGTGCTCGTAGGAGATGTCCTGGGCCTGACCGTCGATCAGCTTGCGGCTGGCGGTGGTCAGCCGGCGGGCCGCCCGGCCGGCCTCGACGGTGCCGAGCTCCAGCAGGATCTCGTTGGCCAGGGCGAAGAGCGCGTCGCCGACGAGGATCGCCTGGGCGGGGCCGTGCACCTTCCATACGGTGTCGCGGTGACGGCGCTGCTCGTCGCCGTCCATCAGGTCGTCATGCAGCAACGAGAAGTTGTGCACGAGTTCGACGGCCACGGCTCCGGGGATACCGGCTTCCGCCCGGGCCCCCGCCGCCTCCGCGGACAGCAGGGCCAGTGCGGGACGCACGGCCTTGCCTCCGTCGCCGTCGGCCGGTCGGCCCTGGGCATCGATCCAGCCGAAGTGATAGGCCGCGACGGTGTTCATGGGCGGCGCCAGCCGGTCCACGGCAGCTCGCAGCACCGGCGCTGACAGGGCCCTTCCGCGCTCCAGAAGCGCGGTGACGTCCGTGGGGTCCGCCACGGTGTCGTAAGCCGGATTCGCCGGGGTCACAGACTCTCCTCTTGTTCCGGTGGTCATGCTCATGCCGCCTCCTGCAGCGGATGTTCCTGTGTCCGGCCGAGGGCTCGGAGCGCGGCGTCAGCGGCGCTGCGGCCGCTGCGGACGGCGCCCTCCATCGTGGCGGGCCAGCCGGTGGCGGTCCAGGCGCCCGCCAGGTACAGCCCGGGGGCGCGGGTGTGCGTGCCCGGCCTCAGGCGGCCCACGCCAGGCGTCGGTGCGAAGGTCGCGGTGCGCTCCCGTGTGACGAAGAAGTCGCGGATCCCGGCTCCTCGCGACGCCGGGAGGAGCCGCTCCAGCTCAGGCAGATAACGCTTGCGCAGTTCGGCGACGGGTAGGTCGATCTCGTCCTGCGCCGCGGACTGGGACACCGCGAGGTACTGCCCGCCGCCCTGGAGGGCGGAGGACGCCGTGCGGTCGAAGACCCACTGCACGGGTGAGCCGAGTGCGGCAAAGAACGGTTTGCGCAGCACCTTGCGGTCGTACACGACGTGCACGTTCAGGATCGGCGCGTCGGTGAGGTCGAGCAGCCGGCCGGGGTCGTCGAGGGCCCCCTCGGGCAGGAGCCGGTGCGTCTCGCCCTGCGGCACGGCGAGGACGACGGTGTCCGCCTCGAAGCGTTCGCCGTCGGTCTCGACGGCCCATGAGCCGTCCTCGGCGCGGGTGAGGGAACCGGCCCGGGTACGCAGACGGACCGCCACGCCCGACGATTCGAGCGCCTTGCGGGCGAGGGTGTCGTGGAGGTCCCCGAGCGGCACGGCGGCCCACCCGATGTCGGCGGCCCCCGGTTCGGAGAGCAGCCCCGTCTTGAAGACCATGGCGGCCAGCGCCATGGAGGCGTTCGGCGCCGTCGCGTTGAGCGTGGCGACGCCGACGAGGTCCCAGAGGGCCTCGATGGTGCGCTGCGACTGCCCGTGGCGGCGGAGCCAGGCGGCGAAGTCGATGCCGTCGAGCGCGGGGTCGGCGGGGTCGAGACGGCCCAGCGCGAGTGCGGCGCGGGCTACGCCGGCCTTTTCCGCGAGCGAGAGGTGCGGGTAGGCGGCCAGCCCTCCGGCGAGGTGCAGCGGGACGGGCAGACCGGTGCGGCGCAGTCGCCCGAGCCTCGGCCCGGCGGACCGGCCCACGTCGAGCACCGGCACATCGAGGCGGTCCTGCAGCGGGGCGAGGTGGGCACCCTCGATCCGCTCCAGGAACCATCGATAACCCGTGCAGCAGCGCAGGTAGACGTGCTGGCCGTTGTCGACGGACAGGTCGCCGCGCCGGAAGGAGAAGGCGAGCCCGCCGAGCCGGGGGCGGCCCTCGAGCAGGGTCACGGCGAGGCCCGCGTCGGCGAGACGCAGCGCCGCGGTGACACCGGCGAGGCCGCCGCCGACAACCACCGCACGGGAGGGTCCAGGGCTCCGGCCGGTCATGCCTGCTCCCTTCCCAGTGCCGCCACGGACGGCGGCGTGCACCGCGTCGTCGCAGACAGGGACGCGGGGCAGCGGTCAAGGGTTGCCCGCCCGGCCGGTCGGTTCGGCCCCGTCATCAGACCCTCCCCCTGGCCGTCCGCCGTGAGATGTACCGTGCGTCGAGACCCGACAGTCCTCGCACCGCAACGTACGCCTTCTCGTGGCCGGGCAGCGAGACCCTGCCGCGAAGAACCGCCTCGGGATCGCGTTCGATCCGGTCGAGGAGACGGCGGTAGATACCGGCCATGGCGGCCACACAGGCACCGCTGCGCCGGTCCAGCATCGGCAGCAGCCGATAGCCCTCGGCGAAGAGTGCCCGGGCGCGCCGGACCTCGAAGTGCACCAGGCCCGCGAAGTCGGACCCGGGGGGCGGGGTGGCCCGGTGGAATCCGGCGGAGCATCCGAATTTGGCGAGATCGTCGGCAGGCAGATACGTACGCCCGTTGCCGGCGTCCTCGCGGACGTCACGCAGGATGTTGGTGAGCTGGAGCGCCAGACCGAGGGTGTCGGCGTACTCCGCGGCCCGTTCGGCGCCGGGAGCGCCCGCTTCCGTCCCGAAGACGCCCAGGCTGAGGCGCCCGATGGCGCCCGCGACGCACCGGCAGTACGTCTTGAGGTCGTCCCAGGTCTCGTAGGTCGCGCCGCGTACGTCCATCAGTACGCCGTCGATGAGCTCGTCGAGGCCGCCGAGCGGCAGCGGGAACCGCCGTGCGGCGTCGGCCAGGGCGACCGCGACCGGGTCGGTGTCGTCCTCGTCGACGGCGTTGTCCCGGATCCGGTCGAGCAGTGCCCGGGTGTCCTCCAGCCGGGTGTGCTTGGTCTCCGGATCCAGCTCGCCGTCGCCGATGTCGTCGACCCGACGGGAGAAGGCGTACAGCGCCGACATGGCCTGTCGCTTCTCGTACGGCAGCAGTCTGATGCCGTACGCGAAATTGCGGGCCTGCTGTCCGGTGACGGCCTCGCAGTAGCTGTACGCGGCCTGTACCGGTGCCGACATGTACGTCGTCTGTCCCTCCACGGTCCGGCTCATCCCTCTCTGTGCGCTCTTCGCAGGACGTCTCCCACTTCGCGCAGCAGTCTGGGCGCGGTGGGCTTGGGCGGTCCGGGCAGTACGTCGAAACCCGCGGCGGAGACCGCGCCGAGGGCGGCCCGCCCTCCGCCGACGAATCCGGCGAGCAGCAGCTTCAGCCGGCCCTGGACGCTGCCCACCAGGGGAACACCCTCGGCCAGCAGGTCACGGGCTCGCTCCGCCTCGAACGCGACCAGTGAGCGTACCGCCGCACCTGCGGACGGTGCCGCCAGATCCGGTTCGCCGACGTGGAAGCGGGCCATGTCCTCGGCCGGCAGATAGATCCGGTCGCGGCCGAGGTCCTCGGCGACGTCCTGGAGGTGCTCGACGATCTGCAGCGCGGTGCAGACGGCGTCGGAGCGGCGGATCCGTTCGGGGCTCGCCGTGCCGGTGATCTGCAGGACGAGGCGGCCGACGGGGTTGGCGGAGAGTTCGCAGTAGGCCAGCAGGTCGCCGTAGGTCGCGTAGCGGCGGACCTTCTGGTCCTGCCGGTTGGCCTCGACGAGCCCGAGGAAGGGATCGGGGGTGAGCGCGCAGCGCCGCACGGTGGGGCGCAGGGCGCGCATCAGGGGGTGGCGCGGGCCGTCGCCGGTGGACGCGAAGACACGGTGCAGATCGGCTTCGAGGGCGTCCAGCGTGGCGAGCCGGTCCTCGCTCTGCCCGGGTTCGAGGCCGAGGTGGCGGGCGTCGGCGCCGCCCGGCGCGAGATCGCCGTCACCGATGTCGTCGACGAGGCGGGCGAATCCGTAGACGGCCATCAGGTCGTCGCGCCAGGCGCGGGGCAGGAAGAAGGGGGCCACGGGGAAGTTCTCGTCGGCGGCCTTGTCGAGCGTGGCCGTCGCGGCGGCTTCGGCGCCGGCCCGGTGGGTCATGGTCACTGCGGACCACCCGACGCGGGGACGGCAAAACCACGTCGGAGCTGGAGATTTTCCATCATTGCCGTCATATCTCCCGTTCTACACTGCCGACCCAAAACATCCCTTTTCGGACACGCCGCTCGTCCGGCCGAGTGCGACGTGCGCACAACGGGCGATGCACCGGGGCGTATCACCCCACATGGCCGCGAATCGGCACCGTCACAGCTTACGTTGTACAGCTCACCGGGCCGCGCCGGGGTGCGGCACCTCCTCGTGCCACACGTCGGCCGGTGTCAACCTTCCCCTGATCCGGGGTACTTGACCTCATCCGCCGGGAGGAGATCCCCCCTGGGGACACCGTGAAGCCCCGCCGCGGCTCTCCGGCGGGGACCTCACACGTGACGCTACTTGCCCGTCTCCCGCTCGTATGCCTTCAGCACCTCGTCGGTGGGGCCGTCCATCAGGAGCTCGCCCTTCTCCAGCCACAGCACCCGGTCGCAGGTGTCCCTGATGGTCTTGTTGTTGTGACTGACCAGGAAGACGGTCCCCGCCTCCTTGCGCAGCTCGCGGATCCGTTCCTCGGAGCGGACCCGGAACTTACGGTCACCGGTGGCGAGCGCCTCGTCGATCATGAGGACGTCGTGGTTCTTGGCGGCCGCGATCGAGAACCGCAGCCGCGCCGCCATGCCCGAGGAGTACGTCCGCATCGGCAGTGTGATGAAGTCGCCCTTCTCGTTGATCCCGGAGAAGTCCACGATGTCCTGGTAGCGCGCACGGATCTCCTCGCGGCTCATGCCCATCGCGAGGCCGCCGAGCACGACGTTGCGCTCCCCGGTCAGGTCGCTCATCAGGGCCGCGTTGACACCGAGCAGGGACGGCTGACCGTCGGTGTACACCTTGCCGTGCTCGGTCGGCAGCAGCCCGGCGATGGCCCGCAGCAGCGTGGACTTGCCCGAGCCGTTGGTGCCGATGAGTCCGATGGCCTGGCCGCGGTAGGCGGTGAAGGACACGCCCCGCACCGCGTGCACCTTGCGCACACCACGCGGTTCGCCCTTGCCACGGCGCATGATCCGGCTCAGTGCCGCGGTGGCGCTGCCCTTGCCACCGCCCGTGCCGTTGACCCGGTACACGATGTGTACGTCGTCCGCGATCACGGTGGGGATGTGTCCCTGGGACGATTCCTCAGCCACGGCCGTACCGTTCCTCTGCCTTCCAGAAGTACACGAAGCCCGCGACGCCCACCACGAGCGCCCAGGCGAGCCCGACGGCCCAGACGTGGTCCGGCAGGTTCTCCGAGCCGTAGCCGTCGATCAGCGCGAAGCGGACCAGGTCCATGTAGATGGCCGCCGGGTTGTACTGCAGTACGTCGGCGATCCACTGCGGCTTGCCCTCGAGCATCACGGGGATGGAGAACATGACGCCGGAGCCGTACATCCAGGTACGCATGATGAACGGCATCAGCTGGGCGAGGTCGGGGGTCTTGCTGCCCAGCCGTGCCATGACCAGCGACAGGCCGGTGTTGAACACGAACTGAAGGGCCAGGGCCGGGATGATCAGCAGCCAGGACAGCCTGGGATAGCTGCCGAAGGCCACCGCCACAGCGAACAGCACGACCATGGAGTACAGAAGCTGCTGGAGCTGCTGGAGCGAGAACGAGACGGGCAGCGAGGCCCGGGGGAAGTGCAGGGCCCGGACCAGGCCGAGGTTGCCTGCGATGGACCGCACCCCGGCCATGACCGAATTCTGGGTGAAGGTGAAGACGAAGACCCCGGTCACCAGGAACGGGACGAAGACCTCATGACTCATCCCCCTGCTCGTGCCGAGGATCAGGCCGAAGATCAGGAAGTAGACAAGGGCGTTCAGCAGCGGCGTGGCCACCTGCCACAGCTGGCCGAGCTTGGCCTGGCTGTACTGCGCGGTCAGCTTCGCCCTCGAGAACGCCAGGATGAAATGCCGGCGGCCCCAGAGCTGCCGGATGTAGGCGAACAGTCCGGGCCGGGCGCCGCTCACCGTCAAGCCGTACTTGTCGGCCAGCTGGGACGCGTTGAGCCCCTGGTCGGCGGACGGCGGGCTGCTCAGCGCAATCCCGCCGTCGTGGGTCGTGTCACTCACAGTTAAGAACTCTCGTCTTCACGATGCGCAGCCGGTCGCGGTCTCGGCCAAGGCGGACAGGTACCCGTACGGAATGAATACGGCTCATGGTCTCAGAGGCAGAAGCCTCTCAGATCACCGGTGGCCGTCCCAGTCTGGTCAGCCGCCATACCGTACGCCACCTCATCGGGCGCCGGGGTCCGCAGGGGGTGGTCCAGCCTTCGCGGAAGCCACCGAACCAGGCCTTGAGGGCCGGGAGCGAGGGGCGCCGGACCAAGGTGAGGAGCAGCCAGACGCCGACGTATACGGGTACCAGCGGGGCGGGCAGGTTCCGGCGGGCCAGCCAGACGCGGTTGCGGGCCACCATGCGGTGGTAGACCGCGTGCCGCGAGGGGGCCGTGGTGGGGTGGTTGAGCACCATGTCCGCGCGGTACTCGATGTTCCAGCCGGCGTCCAGGGCCCGCCAGGCGAGGTCCGTCTCCTCGTGCGCGTAGAAGAACTCGCCGGGGAGCGGACCGGCCTCGGCGATCACCTGGCTCCGTACGGCGTTCGCGCCGCCGAGGAACGTCGTGACTCGGGAGGAGCGCATCGGGTCGGAGGCACGCAGCCGGGGCACGTGCCGCCGCTGGGTGACGCCGGTGTCCGGGTCCGCGATGCGGAAGGTGACGATGCCGAGCTTCGGGTCGGCCTCGAACGCCTGCCGGCAGAGCTCGGCGGTGTCGGTGTTCGGCAGGTGCCCGTCGTCATCCAGGAAGAGCAGGGCGTCCACATCGGCTCCGGACGGGCCGAACGCCTCGATCCCGACGTTACGGCCGCCCGGGATACCCAGGTTCTCGGGCAGTTCGACGGTCCGTACGCCCGGAGGGACGTCGGGGACCGGGGCGCCGTTGCCGACGACGACCACCTCGATCCGGTCGCCGTCCTGATGGGCGACCGAATCGAGAAGGGCGCGCAGTTCGTCGGGGCGGTTGCCCATGGTGATGATGACCGCGCCGAGTTTCATGGGTGAGCTCACTTCAGCCTGCTGGACGCCAGGATCGACACCAGGTGCAGGATGGTCTGGAGAAGGGCGATGCCGGCGAAGACCGCGATCGCGAGGCGGCTGAAGAACAGGTCGTCCCGGACCACGTCGAGGACGGCCACCACGAGGATGACCAGCGACGCCTCGATACCGAGGATCAGCCGGTGGAACTTCAGCGCGCCGGCGGCACGTCGGGCCAACGCCATACCGGAGGAGCGCGGCTCGGAAGCGGCCTCCTTGACCGGCGGCAGCCCGCCCTGGTGGCGCGCGACGCCGACGAGGTCGGTCTCGGCCTTGATCAGGATGGCGCCGAGCGCGGCGAGAGTGCCCAGGAAGGCCCAGAGCCAGTCGATGCGTCCCGGACCCCACAGGTCGGCGGCACGCAGGCCGAAGCCGACCAGCACCGCCGCGTCGCACAGGTACGCGGCCACCCGGTCGAGGTAGACCCCGGCCAGCGAGTACTGCTTCTTCCAGCGGGCCACCTCGCCGTCGACGCAGTCGAACAGCAGGTAGAGCTGGACCGCCAGGACACCGAGCAGGGCGCCCGGGATGCCCGGGACCAGCAGGGCGGGCGCCGCGAGCGCGCCGGCGACGGTCATCACGTAGGTCAGCTGGTTGGGCGTGACCTTGGTGTTCACCAGGCGCCGGGTGATGCGCAGCGAGACCTCGCGCATGTAGAGCCGCCCCGCCCAGTGCTCGCCACTGCGCCGGTCCTTCACACCCGGAGGGTGCACGACCGGACGGAGTTCAGCTATGGATGGCTTTTGCATAGTCGGCGTACGCGTCCCTGATCTGGTCGATGGACAAGTTGAGGTGTTCCAGGATCGTGAAGCGCCCCGGGCGCGTCTGCGGGGCGTAGTCCACGGCCCGCACGAATTCGTCGGCGGTGAAGCCGATCTCGTCGGGCAGCACCGGGAGCCCGTGACGCCGCAGCACGGAGGCCATGTGCAGCGACTCCTCGTGCGCGCCCCGCAGGTGCATGGCGAAGCAGGCGCCGAGGCCGACCTGCTCGCCGTGGCTGGCCGCGCGCTTCGGGTACAGCAGGTCGAAGGCGTGACTGATCTCATGACAGGCGCCGGACGACGGCCGCGTGTCCCCACTGATCGAGATCGCGATCCCGGAGAGCACCAGCGACTCGGCCAGGACGGTGAGGAACTTGTCGTCGGCCACGGTCCCGGGGTGACGCAGAACGGCTTCGCCGGCCGTACGGGCCATCGCGGCGGCCAGTCCGTCCACCTGCTCGGCATTGACCTCGTGCGAGAGCTCCCAGTCGGCGATCGCCGAGATGTTGGAGATCGCGTCACCGATGCCGGAACGCACGAAGCGGACCGGGGCCCGGCGGATGACGGAGAGATCGATGACCATCGCGATCGGCGTCGGCACGCCGTAGGAGCCGCGCCCGTTGTCGTTGTCCAGCGTCGCCACCGGCGAGCACAGACCGTCGTGGGCGAGGTTCGTGGCGACGGACACCAGAGGCAGGCCGACCCGGGCCGCGGCGTACTTCGCCACGTCGATGATCTTGCCGCCGCCGAGGCCGACCACGGCGTCGTACCGCTTGCCCTTGATGTCGTCGGCGAGCTTCACGGCGGAGTCGATGCTGCCGCCGGCCACGCAGTACCAGTCGGCGCCGGGCAGGAAGGGCGAGAGCTTCTCGCGCAGTGCCTGCCCCGAGCCGCCGCTTATGGCGACGGCGAGCCTGCCGGAGTTGGAGATCCGCTGGTCGGCGAGGAGACCGGCCAGATCGTCCATCGCGCCGCGCCGGATGTCGACGACGACCGGGGACGGGATGAGGCGGGTCAGTACAGGCACGCGATCTCCCTGCCCCTGGCGAGGTCGTCGTGGTTGTCGATCTCGACCCACGTCACCTCGCCGATGGGCGCGACGTCGACCGTGAAGCCACGGTTCACGAGCTCCTGGTAGCCGTCCTCGTAGTACAGGTCGGGGTCGCGCTCGAAGGTGGCCTTCAAGGCGTCGGCGAGCTCCTCGGCGGCGTCGGACTCGATGAGCGTGACGCCGATGTACTCTCCGGTCGCTGTGGCCGGGTCCATCAGCTTGGTGATCCGCCGGACGCCCTTGTCGCCCTCCGTGATGACCTTCATCTCCTCGTCCGCGAGGGACTTCACCGTGTCGAGGGCGAGGATGATCTTCTGGCCCCTGCCGCGTGCGTCCAGGAGCGTCTTCTCGACGGAGACCGGGTGCACGGTGTCGCCGTTGGCGAGGATGACGCCCTTCTTCAGGACCTCACGCGCGCACCAGAGGGAGTAGGCGTTGTTCCACTCCTCGGCCTTGTCGTTGTCGATGAGCGTCAGCGTCACGCCGTACTTCGCCTCGAACTCGGCCTGGCGGGCGTAGACCGCCTCCTTGCGGTAGCCGACGACGACCGCGACCTCGGTCAGTCCGACCTCCGCGAAGTTGGCCAGCGTCAGGTCCAGGACCGTCTTCTCACCGTCCACCGGCACCAGGGCCTTGGGCAGGGTGTCCGTGTACGGACGCAGACGGCGTCCGGCACCGGCAGCCAGTACGAGGCCGATCATGCGAGTTCTCCTTCGTCGTGTACGGCGGGGGCCGAGGAGGACACCCAGAAGCGGATGGACTCCACGAGCACCACCAGAGCCACGGCGGCCGCGAGTGCGGTCAGAGCCGTGGTGAAACCTGAACCGTGGGTCAGTACGGCGGCGAGAACGGCCACGACCAGCGTCCGGCCCTCGTGCCCGCCGATGGTGCGCACCAGCCACTGGGGCGGCGCTCCGGTGCCGCCCCGGATGCGGTACACCGTGTCGTAGTGATGGTAGGCGACGGCCGAAACCAGGCCGAATGCGGCGGGAACGGCGTGCGGTACATCACTGCGGGCGGCCAGTACCAGGATCGTGCAGTACTCGGCGGCACGGAAGACCGGCGGGACGAGCCAGTCGAGCGCGCCCTTGAGCGGCCGCGAGACGGCGAGTCCGGAGACGGCCGCGTACGCCGCCGCGGCGCCCACGGTCAGCCAGCCGCCGTAGGGGGCGAACAGTGCCGCGGCGACCATGACCAGCGCTCCGACGAGTGCCAGGAACGGGGCCGTGAAGCCGCCGCCGGGACGCCGCAGCACGGCGGCGACGGCCTGGGCCGGCGGACCGGAGTCGGCGAGGTCGGCCAGTGCTCCGGCCGCGCGGTCGGTGCGCTGCGCCTTGCGGGTCAGCGAGCGGAGCAGCCGGCCGGCCGTCGTGTAGCAGGCGGCCAGGGCGCAGCCGATGAGCAGGGCGTAGAAGACGATCCGGGGTGTCGTCACGGCGGTGAGCACGGCGATCATGGCCCAGCGTTCGCCGATGGGCAGCACTATCATCCGGCGCAGCCAGACCGTCCAGCCGACACTGTCGAGCTTGTCGGAGAGCGCGGCGGTGGGGCTCGTGTTGGACACCGCGTCGTGGTTGGCCTCGTTGAACGAGAAGTCGACGACATGGCGGCATGCCTGGAGGACCATCGCGCCGAGTGCGAGGACCCAGACGTCGTCACCGCCGCGGGCGGCGCCGAGGGCGAGGCCCGCGTAGTACGCGTACTCCTTGGCCCGGTCGAAGGTGGCGTCCAGCCAGGCGCCCATCGTCGAGTACTGCAGCGAGTAGCGGGCGAGCTGCCCGTCGGTGCAGTCCAGGACGAAGGAGAGCAGCAGGAGCACTCCGGCCGCGACGTAACCGCCGCGGGTGCCGGTCGCCGCGCAGCCGGCCGCGATCAGCGCGGTGATCAGCGAGGCGGTGGTGACCTGGTTCGGGGTGAGGTTGCGACGGGCGCACCAGCGGGCGATGTAGCGGGAGTACGGGCTGATGAAGTACGTGGTGAAGAAGCCGTCGTGGGCCTTCACCGCGCTGCGCAGCCGTACGGCCTCGTCATCGACGGCGGCCACGGCGGCCCCCGCGGCGGTCCGCTCGTCGGGCTCGGTGGGTACCGCGGCCGTGAGTGAACCGAGCTCGGGGCGTTGCACGGCGGTGCCCTCGGCGTCCAGGGCCACGGCCAGCCGGCCCGGCACCGTGCGGTCCTCGGCGACGGGTGCCGCGCCGGGCGCGACGGGGCTCCCGGCGCCGACGGCGGCCACGGCCCTACGTAGGGCGCGGAGCAGGGCGGGGCGGGCCTCGGGCTGCGCGGTGAGCGCTCCGGGGATCGACGCGGCGGCGAAGCGGGGGTCGGTGAGTCCGAGCCTGAGGGCGTGGACATGGCCGACGAAGCGGGGGTCCACGAGCGCGACGCGCTGGCTCGCGGGGACTGCGGCGAGCAGCTCGGCGGCCTCGGAGGCGTCGGCTGCGGCAGTCACGTCAAAGCCGAGTGACCGCAGATCGTCCTCGAGCGACGACCCGGGTACCGGCGCACCGGTGAGAATGGCGGTCGACAGACGAACTCACTCCTTGGTGCTGACGGGAACGGCACGACATGCGGCCCGTACGGGGCCGACGGCACGTCGGCTGAGGCTATCGGATGAACGGAAGACCGAGTTCACCGGCCGTTTGTGCTCCGTTCGGGCGAATCGGCCATCATGCGGCGCCGTTCACGATCATCATTGTCGATCAATGCCTCGAGCCACAAACCGCGTCCGGGAAACGCATAAGCTGCCTGCATGACGTGGTTGATCACAGGCGGGGCCGGTTACATCGGGGCACATGTGGCACAGGCCATGACAGGGGCCGGGGAACGGGTCGTCGTGCTCGACGACATCTCGACGGGTATCGAGGAGCGGCTGCCCGCGGACGTGACGCTGGTGCGGGGTTCGGCCGCGGACCGCGCGGTGCTCGACCGGGTCCTGGCGGAGCACGCCGTCACGGGTGTGGTGCATCTCGCTGCGAAGAAGCAGGTCGGTGAGTCCGTCGAGAAGCCGCTGCTCTACTACCGGGAGAACGTGACCGGGCTCGCCGTGCTGCTGGAGGCCGTGGTCGCGGCCGGCGTGCGGCGCTTCCTCTTCTCCTCGTCGGCGGCGGTGTACGGCGTCCCCGACGTGGAGTTCATCACGGAGGAGACGCCGTGCGCGCCGATCAACCCGTACGGCGAGACCAAGCTCGCAGGGGAGTGGCTGGTGCGCGCGACGGGCCGGGCCCACGGCATCTCGACGGCCTGCCTGCGGTACTTCAACGTGGCGGGGGCCACAGAGCCGGGGCTGGCGGACACGGGAGTCTTCAACGTCGTACCGATGTTCTTCGACCGGCTCACACGGGGCGAGGCGCCGCGGATCTTCGGTGACGACTATCCGACACCGGACGGTACCTGTGTGCGCGACTACATCCATGTCGCCGACCTGGCGGACGCGCACCTCGCCGTCGCCCGGCATCTGGACACGCATCCGGACGGCGGGGACCTCACCGTGAACATCGGCCGGGGTGAGGGCGTGTCGGTGCGCCGGCTGGCCGAACTGGTGGGTGAGGTCACCGGGCTGCGCACGGAGCCCTTGGTCGAGCCGCGCAGGCCGGGTGACGCCGCGCAGGCGGTCGCGTCGGCCGCCCGGATGACCGGGGAGCTGGGCTGGACGGCGCACCGCGGCATGCGCGAGATGGTGGAGTCCGCCTGGGAGGGCTGGTGCCTGCGCCACCCGGAGGCCCGCTCCGCCGCACAGTGAGAGCCGGCACGCGCGCACGGCTCTGACCTGCACTCGTTTCCGCAGGTCAGAGCACATGACAACGGCTTTCAGTACCGTGTTGCCCGCTCCCCCTCCCCCGTAGTTCACTGGCCGCACCGGGCGCGGTTCGTCCGGTCGGACCGAGGCATACAGAGATACGACGGGTTGGCGGAGGCGTTGGCATGGGGGCTGGCCACGATCACGGGCATGTGCACGGAGGCCCGCTTCCGACGGGAACGGCCGCCGCCGCGTACCGGGGCCGGCTCCGGATCGCCCTGGGCATCACGCTCGGCGTCATGGTCATGGAGATCGTCGGAGGGCTGCTCGCCAACTCGCTCGCCCTGATCGCGGACGCGGCCCATATGGCGACCGACGCGCTGGGGCTGGGCATGGCCCTGCTGGCCATCCACTTCGCCAACAGGCCCGCGGGCCCCAACCGCACCTTCGGTTACGCCCGTGCCGAGATCCTCGCCGCACTGGCCAACTGTCTGCTGCTCCTCGGTGTCGGGGGGTATCTGGTCTTCGAGGCCGTCGACCGCTTCGTCAGCCCGGCGGAGACCAGGGGCGGCCTGGCCGTCGCGTTCGCCGCCGTCGGCCTGGTGGCCAACGTGGTCTCCCTGTCCCTGCTGATGCGCGGGCAGCGGGAGAGCCTCAATGTGCGGGGCGCCTATCTCGAGGTCGTCGCGGACACTCTGGGCTCGGTGACGGTGATCGTCTCCGCGGGCATCATCATGGCCACCGGCTGGCAGGCGGCCGACCCCGCGGCCTCACTGCTGATCGGCCTCATGATCGTCCCTCGGACGGTGAAGCTCCTCCGGGAGACGCTCGACGTGCTGTTGGAGTCGGCGCCCAAGGGGGTCGACATGGACGAGGTGCGTGCCCACATCACGGCCCTGCCCGGCGTTCTGGACGTCCACGACCTGCATGCCTGGACGATCACCTCGGGCATGCCCGTCCTGTCCGCCCATGTGGTCGTGCAGCAGGAGATGCTGGATTCGATCGGTCACGAGAAGCTCCTGCACGAACTGCAGGGCTGCCTCGGCCACCACTTCGACGTCGAACACTGCACCTTTCAGCTGGAGCCCAGCGGGCACGCCGAGCACGAGGCCAGGCTCTGCCACTGAAACAGCGGGCGCCCGGGGGCGTCCGCTGCTAGGGTCTGCGTCGATGTCTCCGGGACCGGAGACCGGTGACGAGTGAAGGCGTTGAGTTCGATGACTGTCGCGACGGCGGCTGCCCTGCGCAGCGAACAGTCCATCCTCATCTCCCGGGTCACCGGCTGACCGCTCGGCATTCCGCACGCGGCGTCGGCCGGGGCCCTGTCACAAAGGGTTTCCTGCCTTGACCGACCACATGTTCCACGCTTTCTTCGAACTGCACCACCGGCTGCCCCGGCAGAGCCCCGGCTCCGACGCCACGACGCGACGGCTGCTCGCCATGGCGGGCTCGCTGCCGGACCGCCCGCGCGTCCTGGACCTGGGCTGCGGCCCGGGCAGGGCGGCCCTCCTGCTCGCCGCCGAGGCGGGCGCGCAGGTCACGGCCGTCGATCTGCACCAGCCCTTCCTCGACGAGCTCACCGAGGCCGCCGAGGCGCGCGGGCTCGGTGACCGGATCCGTACCGTCCGGGCGGACATGGCCGATCTCGTCGGGCCCGGCTTCGCCGACGGGTCCTACGACCTGGTCTGGGCCGAGGGTTCCGTGTACGTCATCGGGTTCGACACCGCGCTGCGGGACTGGCGGCGGCTGCTCGCCCCCGGCGGCACGATGGTGATCACCGAATGCGTCTGGACCACCGGCTCCCCGTCTGCCGGGGCACGCGCCTTCTGGGACCCGCAGGCCTCGCTGCGGCCCGTCGCGGAGAACACCGCCGCGGCCGTGGAGGCGGGCTGCCACGTCCTCGGCGTCATGCTCCAGCCCGACAGCGACTGGGACGAGTACTACGTCCCGCTGACGGACCGGGTCTCCGCGGCGGATCCGTCGGCCCCCGGCATGCCGGAGGCGCTGGCCGCCACCCGCGAGGAGCTGGAGGTGCGCCGCCGCCACGGGTCGGAGTACGGCTACGCCGGCTATGTGCTGCGCCCCTTCGATCCCCGCTGGCCGGCCCGCCCCGAGACGGCCGCCGACCACGACGCGGTGCACGGGGTGGTGTCGGCCGCCTTCCCGACCCGGGCCGAGGCAGATCTGGTCGACACGCTGCGCACGGACCCCGGCGCGTGGCTGCCCGGCCTGTCGTACGTGGCCGAGGCCCCGGACGGCTCCGTCGCGGCCCACGCCCTGCTGACGCGGTGCCGGGTCGGGGACGTCCCGGCGCTCGCGCTGGCCCCGGTGTCCACCGCGCCGGACCACCAGCGCGCGGGCGCCGGGAAGGCTGTGGTCCGGGCGGTGCTGGACGCCGCACGGCTGCGCGGGGAACCACTCGTCCTGGTGCTCGGACACCCGGAGTACTACCCGGTCTTCGGTTTCGAGCCGGCGTCGCGGTTCGGGATCAGGCCGGGCTTCGGGGTGCCCGACGAGGCGATGATGGCGCTGGTCCTCGATGATTCCGTGCCGGTGCCCGAGGGAGTGATCCACTACCCGGCGGCCTTCGGGGTCTGACGGGGTGCCCCCTCCGCACCGCCCCGCCCTCCGGGGCGGTGCGGGAGGGACATGCCAGCACCCGCAGTGCGGACAAGCGGCTTTTGTACGGCAGACTTGACCGCACTCGAGGGGTCCGGCGCACGAGGCCGGGTACCAAAGCGAAGGATGGGTATGCCGACCACACCAGCCACCGCGGCGCACAGCTCGTCGAACGGCACAGCAGACGCGATCATGCTCGAACTGGTCGACGAGAACGGCACCACCATCGGCACCGCGGAGAAGCTCGCCGCTCACCAGGCTCCGGGCCAGCTGCACCGGGCGTTCTCCGTCTTCCTCTTCGACGAGCAGGGGCGGCTGCTGCTGCAGCGCCGCGCGCTCGGCAAGTACCACTCCCCCGGCGTGTGGTCGAACACCTGCTGCGGGCACCCCTACCCGGGAGAGGCTCCGTTCGCGGCGGCCGCCCGGCGGACGTACGAGGAGCTGGGGGTCTCGCCCTCACTGCTCGCCGCGGCGGGCACGGTCCGTTACAACCACCCCGATCCGGCTTCGGGCCTGGTGGAGCAGGAATTCAACCACTTGTTCGTCGGCATGGTGCAGGAGCGCCTGCGGCCGGACGAGGAGGAGGTCGGCGAGACGGCGTTCGTGACCGCGGGCGAGCTCGCGGAGCGGCACGCCGCCGCGCCGTTCTCGGCGTGGTTCATGACCGTGCTGGATGCCGCGCGGCCCGCGATCAGGGAGCTGACGGGGTCGTCCGCGGGCTGGTGAAGGCCGCCGCGCAGGGGCGGTCAGAGCTGCGTCTTCAGGGGCAGCGCCGCCCAGATGATCTTTCCGCCGCCCGCAGTGTGCTCGACGTCGCAGGTGCCGCCTGCCTCCGTGGTGATCTCCCGCACCAGGAGCAGCCCCCGGCCGCCGGTCTGCGCGTAGTCGGTGACCAGCGCCGTCGGGCGGTAGGGATGGTTGTCCTCGACGGCGACCCTGATCCACTCCGCCCCGACGGCCACCTCGACCGCCAGCTCGGGGGAGAGCAGCGCCGCGTGCCGGACCGCGTTGGTGACCAGCTCCGACACGATCAGCAGCAGCCCTTGGAGGATGTCGTCCTCGAGGGGTACGCCCTGACGCTCGAGCAGGTCACGCACGGCGTGCCGTGCCTGCGGCACCGAGACGTCGACGGCGGGGGCGGTGAAGCGCCACACCCCCTCGTACGACACGGGATCGGCCGGAACTCTCCCACGGCTCTCCATGGACCGCCACCCGCTCTCGACTCGCATGCCACTGGCCATCGGGTAATGAGTGTCGGGAAGAGTGTGGTCCGGATCGCGGCACTGACCACAAGTGGTCACGTCCGGACGTGATATGACCGGGTGAGTATGACGGCGTCAGGTGATTGGACTGCTTCTCACCTTCTTCGGGCGTCATCTGGTCCGTCAGCAGGCTGACGACCCGTCGCCCGCCCACGCCGATCGCGATCAGCCCGAGTCCGTCGACCAGCACCAGCAGGACGCCGAGCAGGGCGAGCCCGCCGAAGCTCCTGCAGAGTTACCTGCCCCCCGGTCGTGGGCCAGGCCGTCGACAGCTCCTCACGGTGCGTGCATGCTTCATGGCCCCTTCTTGGTCATAGGTTCGCGCCGTGCGGATAGCATCCGCCGCATGGACCTCAGGGAGCAGGCGGCCAGGACGGAACCCGGGCTGGAGCACGCGGTCGTGGAGGGCGTCGCCACCGTCGTCATCAGCAACCCCGCCAAGCGCAATGCGATGACCGCCGACATGTGGCAGGCGCTGCCCGTACTGCTGGAGAAGCTGGCGGCCGATCCCGGCGTACGCGTCCTCGTGCTCACCGGCGCGGGTGACACCTTCTGCGCAGGCGCGGACATCGCCTCCCTCCAGAACCCCGGAGGGAGGCCGCAGGCGCTCGCCGTCCGGGCCGAGGAGGCCCTGGCGGCGTTCCCCCGGCCGACGCTGGCCGCCGTACGCGGCTACTGCGTGGGCGGCGGCAGCCAGCTCGCGGCCGCCTGCGATCTGCGGTTCGCCGAGGAGGGTGCTTCCTTCGGCATCACCCCGGCCAAGCTCGGGATCGTCTACCCCTCGTCCTCGACGCGCCGACTGGTCGCGCTGGTCGGGCCGGCCGCCGCGAAGTTCCTGCTGTTCTCCGGGGAGCTGATCGGCACGGAACGGGCGCTGCGCACCGGGCTGGTGGACGAGGTCCTACCGGAGGGCGGGCTCGATGAGCGGGTGCACGCGTTCACACGGATCCTGGCGTCCCGTTCGCAGCTGACCCAGGCCGCGGCGAAGGAGTTCGCCGACGGCCGCGAGGACCGGGACGCCTACTGGGCGGGACAGGCAGGCGGCAGTGGCGACACCGCCGAGGGGGTCACCGCCTTCCTGGAGCGCCGCACTCCGTGCTTCGGCTACACGACGGAACCGGGCCCTGTCGCGCCTGCGTCGGGATGAACCGGCTCTCGGCCCGCCACTTCCCGGCCAGGGCCGCCGAGGCCTTCTCCGGTGCCCCGCGTCGTAGGGCGGCCGGGGCGGGACGACGGCGGTCCGCGCGGACGGTCCTTTCGCGGAAGGTCTCATGGGATGACGGGCTGGGTGCGGAATCGGCGCCGGTGTTGCGCGGGCGCCGTCCCGAGGGCTCCGACGACGGTACGGGGCGCATCGCCCGAGGGCTGCCGCCCCGGGACTACCCCACGTACCAACCAGTCGGTAACGTGCGGGCATGAGTACTCTTCCCCCGCGTGCCGGACGCCGCTGCCACAACGCGCTCAACCCGCTGCATTCCTGTGTCTACTTCTCCCCCGACCTCGGCAAGGAGTTCGGGGAGCTCGGCATCGACGACGAGAGCCGGGTCTACTTCGCCGCGCGCGGCGCGGCTCTCGGCGCGGCCGGGGCGGGTACGGTCACCGCCACCTTCTACAACTTCAACCACGGGCTGGTGGTCCGCCATCTGCCCGCCGTCTGGTCGGAGATCACCCCGCAGGCGGCGCTCGACGCCCGCCTGCGGGCCGCCGACTCGACGCTCCGCCGGGTGCTCGGCGAGGAGGCCCTCGCCTCCCCTGAGATGGCGGAGGCGGCCGGGCTGGCCCTGCGCGCCGCCGAGGCCTGCACCCGCCACGCCCGCCCGCTGTACGCCGCGCACGCGGACCTGGACGTGCCGGACGAGCCGCACCTGGCGTACTGGCACGCGGCGACACTGCTGCGTGAGCACCGCGGGGACGGGCACCTGGCCGCGCTGCTGACGGCCGGCCTCGATCCGCTCGAGGCTCTGGTCAGCCATACCGCCACCGGCAAGGGCATGGCGCCGCGCTGGATCCTCGCCACCCGTGGCTGGCGGCGCGCGGACTGGGACTCGGCGGTGGAGCGCCTGCGTGGCCGCGGTGTGCTGGACACGGCGGGCGAGCTGACCGACGCGGGCACGGCACTCAGGGCGGAGCTGGAGGAGGCGACGGACCGCATGGACGCCGCACCGTACGAGCACCTGGGCGCAGCCGGTGTGGAGCGGCTCACCGAGCTGGGTCGCGGATTCCTGTTCGCTGCGGCCTCCGCCGGGGCGTTCCCCGACGATCTGGTCGGCAAGGGCTGAGCCCGGACACGTTTACGACGGGTGGAACCGGCCAGGCGGTAGTCACACCCTACGAAGGAGGCACACCATGTTCCGTGCGATCGCAAACGCTCTGAGCACCGTCGGATCGGCCGTGGCCACCGTGGTGACTCTGCCCTTCCGGCTCCTGGCAGGACTTTTCGGTGGCGCATCGCGCAGCGGCAGGACCCGGCGCGCCTGACCGCACCGTTGGAGAGGATGTCGGGGCCGTGATCGACCAGGTCACGCGACACGGCCCCCGGCCACCCGGCACAATGCAGGCGAAGGGGACCACCCGGGTGTGGACCACCCCAGTGGCACAGCCAGCACAGCCAGTACGAGAAGGCGAGTCGGGAAAACCGTGACGACGTCCATCGAAGGCAGGATCGCCGAGGAGCTCGGCGTACGTGAGCGTCAGGTGAAGGCGGCCGTCGACTTGCTCGACGGCGGGTCGACCGTGCCGTTCATCGCGCGCTACCGCAAGGAAGCGACCGAGATGCTCGACGATGCGCAACTGCGCACGCTCGAGGAGCGGCTGCGATATCTGCGGGAACTCGAGGACCGCCGCTCGGCGGTCCTCGATTCCGTACGGGAACAGGGCAAGCTCGACACCGCCCTGGAGGCGCGGATCCGGGCGGCCGACACCAAGGCGCGGCTGGAGGACATCTACCTCCCTTTCAAGCCGAAGCGCCGGACGAAGGCGCAGATCGCGCGCGAGGCGGGCCTGGAGCCCCTGGCCGACGGGCTGCTCGGCGACCCGTCCGTGGAGCCGCTCGCGGCGGCCGCGGCGTTCGTCGACACCGAGAAGGGTGTGGCGGACCCCGCGGCGGCGCTGGAAGGTGCCCGGGCGATCCTGACCGAGCGCTTCTCGGAGGATGCCGATCTGACCGGTGAACTGCGCGAACGCATGTGGTCGCGCGGCAGGGCCGTCGCGAAGGTACGGGACGGCAAGGAGGAGGCGGGCGCGAAGTTCGCCGACTACTTCGACTTCTCCGAGCCGTTCACCGCGCTGCCCTCGCACCGGATTCTCGCGATGCTCCGGGGTGAGAAGGAGGACGTGCTCGATCTGGTCCTGGAGCCGGAGGAGCCGTCGCAGCAGCCGGGCCCCTCATCGTACGAGAACATGATCGCCCGCCGGTTCGGCGTGGCGGACCGGGGCCGCCCCGGGGACAAATGGCTGGGTGACACGGTCCGCTGGGCCTGGCGGACCCGGATCCTCGTGCATCTCGGGATCGACCTGCGGCTCCGGCTGCGTACCGCGGCGGAGGACGAGGCCGTACGCGTCTTCGCCTCGAACCTGCGCGATCTGCTGCTCGCCGCGCCGGCCGGTACCCGGGCGACTCTGGGGCTCGACCCGGGTTTCCGGACGGGGGTGAAGGTCGCCGTCGTGGACGCGACGGGCAAGGTCGTCGCGACGGACGTCATCCATCCGCATGTGCCGGCGAACAAGTGGGACCAGGCACTGACCACGCTGGAGCGTCTCGCCAAGGAGCACCAGGTCGATCTGATCGCGATCGGCAACGGTACGGCCTCCCGCGAGACCGACAAGCTCGCGGGTGAACTGTGCGACAGGCACCCGGAGCTGAAGCTCACCAAGGTGATGGTCTCGGAGGCGGGCGCCTCCGTGTACTCCGCTTCGGCCTTCGCCTCGCAGGAACTCCCGGACATGGACGTGTCGTTGCGCGGCGCGGTCTCGATCGCGCGTCGGCTGCAGGACCCGCTGGCCGAGCTGGTGAAGATCGACCCGAAGTCGATCGGCGTCGGCCAGTACCAGCACGACCTGTCCGAGGTGAAGCTGTCACGCTCCCTGGACGCGGTCGTCGAGGACTGTGTCAACGGCGTCGGGGTCGACGTCAACACCGCGTCGGCGCCGCTGCTCTCACGGGTGTCCGGCATCGGATCCGGGCTGGCCGAGAACATCGTGGCCCACCGGGACGCGAACGGCCCGTTCCGCTCCCGCCGTGCGCTGAAGGACGTGGCGCGGCTGGGCCCCAAGGCGTACGAGCAGTGCGCGGGCTTTCTCCGGATCCGGGGTGGCGACGACCCCCTGGACGCGTCGAGCGTGCATCCCGAGGCCTACCCCGTGGTGCGGACGATGGTGAAGCGGACGGGCGGCGACGTCGCCTCGCTGGTCGGCAACACGGACGTCCTGCGCTCGCTTCGGCCTGATGACTTCGTGAACGAGAAGTTCGGTCTGCCGACGGTGACGGACATCCTGAGGGAGCTGGAGAAGCCGGGCCGCGACCCGCGTCCGGCCTTCCGGACGGCCACGTTCAAGGAGGGTGTCGAGAAGCTCGGTGACCTGGCCCCCGGGATGGTGCTCGAGGGCGTCGTCACGAACGTGGCGGCGTTCGGCGCGTTCGTGGACGTCGGCGTCCACCAGGACGGTCTCGTCCATGTGTCGGCGATGTCGCGGACGTTCGTCAAGGAACCGAGGGATGTCGTGAAGCCTGGCGACATCGTGAAGGTGAAGGTCATGGACGTCGACATCCCGCGCAAGCGGGTCTCGCTGTCGCTGCGTCTGGACGACGAGGTCGGGGCGGCCCAGGGCGGCGGGCAGGGGCCCGGGCGCGAGAAGAGCGGGCAGGGGCAGGGTGGCGGCGGAGAGCGCCCGCCACGTCAGCGACAGGGCCAGGGCCAGGGGCAACGTCAGGGGCAGGGCGGTGGCCAGGGGGCCCGTCAGGCCAGCGGCCAGGGCCGTGACCGGCGCGGGGGCGGCGCCCAGGGTGGCGCGCGTCCGGCGGCCGCGCCGGCCAACAGCGCGATGGCGGACGCGTTGCGGCGTGCCGGGCTGAGCGGTTCCGACTCGGGCGGCCGCAAGCGCTGATCCCGGACCATGGCGGACGGGCGGGCAGGAGGCTTCTCCTGCCCGCCCGTCGCTGTATCTGATCGTTCGTCCCGTTGTATTGACCGCGCCCTGCACGTGACGTACGGTCACGGCGATTCATGTACACGAACTCGGTTCATCATGCAAATTGCTGGTGTGGAACCGGGGATGGTCTTCACCACCGCACCACCCACCGACAGGTGCCTGCGGAGGACACCGCAGGCGGTGAAAGGGACGCCTAGTGAATACAGGGAATCAGCAGGTCAGGAGACGCGGCGGCCGGGCGGCCGCCGTACTGGTCGCCGTCGTGTCACTCCTCGTCGCGGGCCTCACCGCGCTGTTCGCGACCGGCACGGCAGCAGCGGCCCCGGCCGCAGGCTCGTACAGAGTGGCGAACGCCGCGAGCGGGCTGTGTCTGGAGGTGCCCGGCTCCGGCACGTCTGCCGGCGTGCAGCTCAGCCAGAGCACGTGCGACGGCGGCGCCGACCAGACCTGGAAGCTCGCGGCCTCGGGCAGTGGCCACACGCTGACGGCCTCCCACAGCGCCAAGTGCGCCGGGGTACGGGGAGCCTCCACCAGTGCGGGCAAGGCGGTGGAGCAGCAGGACTGCAGCGGAGCGGCGACCCAGCTCTGGACACTGACGGCGGTCAGCGGCAACACCTACCGGGTCGTCAACAGCAACGGCGGCAAGTGCCTCAACGTGAAGGACAGCTCGACGGCGTCGGGCGCCCTGGTCCAGCAGAATTCCTGCGACTCGGTGACGAGCAAGAGCTGGACCTTCACGGCGTCGGGCTCGGTCCCCACGGACCCGCCGGACCCGACCGACCCGCCGGACCCGACGGACCCGCCCACCGACCGGCCGTCCTGGCCGACGGCGAACGGCAGCCAGGCGGTGTCTTCCACGATCGAGGTCTCGGGCACGTACGACGGGGGCATGAAGCGCCTCTACGGCAGCGGTGACCTGGGCAGCGGCGGTCAGGACGAGGACCAGCCCCCGATGCTCAAGCTGGCGGACGGCGCCACCCTGCAGAACGTCATCCTCGGGGCCCCGGCCGCCGACGGTGTGCACTGCGCGGGTACCTGCACGCTCAGGAACGTCTGGTGGGAGGACGTGGGCGAGGACGCCGCGACCTTCCGCGGCGGCTCCTCCTCGACGGTCCGCACGATCGACGGCGGCGGTGCGAAGCTGGCGGAGGACAAGGTGTTCCAGCACAACGGCGTCGGCACCCTGGTCGTGAAGAACTTCCAGGTCGACGACTTCGGCAAGCTCGTCCGTTCCTGCGGCAACTGCTCCACGCAGAACGCCCGGCACATCCAGCTCCAGAACATCTGGGCGACGGCCCCCGGCACGAGCCTCGTCGGCATCAACACCAATTACGGCGACACTGCCCGGATCTCGGGTGTCACGATCTACGAGGACGGCGACCGTGACATGAAGATCTGCACCAAGTACAGGGGCACGACGAGCGGCGAGCCGAGCGAGATCGGCTCGGGCGCGGACGGCACCAACTGCGTCTACTCCTCGTCCGACATCAGGTACGTCGACTGACGCGACCCTGGCTGACCGGCCCCGCTCCTCCCGTGCGACGGGACGGAAGGAGCGGGGCCTCGCGTCACCCGGCCTCGGTGACCTTGCCGTCGGCGACCTCGACGCGGCGGGTCGTGTGCACCGCGTCGAGCATCCGCCGGTCATGGGTGACCAGCAGCAGTGTCCCGGTGTACGCGTCCAGCGCCGACTCCAGCTGTTCGATCGCCGGCAGGTCCAGGTGGTTCGTCGGCTCGTCCAGCACCAGCAGGTTGACTCCCCTGCCCTGCAGGAGCGCGAGACCCGCCCGGGTGCGTTCGCCCGGGGAGAGGGTCATGGCGGGGCGCAGCACGTGGTCGGCGCGCAGGCCGAACTTGGCGAGCAGGGTGCGCACCTCGGCCGGCTCGGTGTCGGGAACGGCGGCGCAGAAGGCGTCCAGCAGACTCTCCGTGCCGTGGAACAGCTTGCGGGCCTGGTCGACCTCGCCCACCACCACGCCCGAGCCCAGCGAGACGTGGCCCGCGTCGAGGGGGAGACGGCCGAGGAGGGCGGCCAGCAGCGTGGACTTGCCCGCCCCGTTGGCCCCGGTGATGGCGACCCGGTCGGCCCAGTCGATCTGTAGAGTCGCCGGCCCGAAGGAGAAGTCCCCGCGGACGACGGCGGCGTCGCGGAGGGTGGCGACGACCGATCCGGAGCGCGGCGCGGAAGCGATCTCCATGCGGAGCTCCCACTCCTTGCGGGGCTCCTCCACGACGTCGAGGCGCTCGATCATGCGCTGGGTCTGTCTGGCCTTGGCGGCCTGCTTCTCGCTGGCCTCGCTGCGGAACTTGCGGCCGATCTTGTCGTTGTCGGTGGCCTTGCGGCGGGCGTTCTTGACGCCCTTGTCCATCCAGCCCCGCTGCATCTGGGCACGGCCCTCGAGCGCGGAACGCTTGTCGGCGTACTCCTCGAACTCCTCGCGGGCGTGTGCGCGGGCGCGTTCGCGCTCCTCCAGGTAAGAGGCGTAGCCGCCGCCGTAGAGGTTGATCTCCTGCTGGGCGAGATCGAGCTCGAGGACCTTGGTGACGGTGCGCATCAGGAACTCGCGGTCGTGGCTGACGACGACGGTGCCGGCGCGCAGTCCCGACACGAAGCCCTCCAGGCGCTCCAGACCGTCGAGGTCCAGGTCGTTGGTGGGTTCGTCGAGCAGGAAGACGTCGTAACGCGACAGCAGGAGCGAGGCGAGACCGGCGCGGGCCGCCTGGCCGCCGGAGAGCGCGGTCATCGGCAGGTCGAGGCCGATGGTGAGGCCCAGGTCGGCGGCCACCTCCTCGGCCCGCTCGTCCAGGTCGGCCCCGCCGAGGGCCAGCCAGCGCTCCAGGGTGTCGGAGTAGGCGTCGTCGGCGCCCGGCGCCCCGTCGACCAGTGCCTGGGTCGCGGCGTCCATCGCGGCCTGGGCCTCGGCTACCCCGGTGCGGCGGGCGAGGAACTCCCGTACGGACTCGCCCGCCCGGCGCTCGGGCTCCTGCGGGAGGTGCCCGACGGTGGCGGTGGGCGGGGAGAGCCGGAGCTCGCCCTCCTCCGGCCGGTCGAGCCCGGCGAGGAGACGGAGCAGCGAGGATTTGCCGGCGCCGTTGGCTCCGACGAGACCGATCACGTCGCCGGGCGCGACGACGAGGTCGAGCCCGGCGAAGAGGGTGCGGTCACCGTGCCCGGCGGCGAGTTCCTTGGCGACGAGAGTGGCAGTCATCAGGGTCCGATCCTAACCAACCGTTCCTATCCAGTGTGCATAAGTGAGTCCTGGACCCACTGATGTGTTCCGGGCGCGTCCCGAACGGTGTTGGATGCGCTGGGTTGCCGCTTTCGCGTCCCGTTCGGTGGCACGCCTCCAGGGGCGTGGTCCGTTACGGGTGGGCGGGTTCCCTCACGCCCTCGTGCACCTGGTCCGGCCTGGACGGTCCGATACCCCACACGATCACTCCGGTCGTGTGGGGGCGGTGCCGTCCGACGCCGGACCGGGTGTCCGAGAGCGCGTCGCCCGATCGCGATACCGGCGGCATCATGACGGGACATTCTGCGACGCGGGGTGACCAGCGGCCGGGGCGCCTGCCATCGGACACCGGGTGGGGCTGCGGCCGGCCCGGGACGCCGGGGTGCGCATCGAGGCGGAGGAACTGCCCGGGTGGCCGACTGCTCGTGCACGACTACGGGCACGGGGGCGCCGGGGTGACGGTGGCCCGGGGCCGGGACGAGGTGCGTGGAAGGCGCGGAGCGAGCGACGGGTCAGGCGGGCGGCTCGTGCTTGTGCCGCTCGTCGGAGGTGACCTCCGCGGGCCCTGGGCCGATCCGGATCTCGAAGTCCCCGTCGTACTTGGCGTGTCCCTGGATGACCGCTGATTCGACGGCCTCCACGCCGAACTCCCTGCGGACGATCATCGGGTCGTGGCGCAGATCCCTCATCAGGGACACGCACATGCCGATCATGACGACGGTGAAGGGCGCGGCCACCAGGATGGTCAGATTCTGCAGCCCCGCCAGCGCGTCGCCCTGGCCGTTGCCGATGAGCAGCATGACCGCCGCGACGGCGCCGGTGACGACGCCCCAGAAGATCACGACCCACTTGGCGGGTTCGAGGACGCCCTTCTGGGAGAGCGTGCCCATCACGATCGATGCGGCGTCGGCGCCCGAGACGAAGAAGATACCGACCAGGACCATCACCAGGATGCTCATGAGGGTGGCGACCGGGAACTGCTGGAGCACCCCGAAGAGCTGCGCCTCCGGGGTGTCGCCGACACCCTTGAGCTCCCCTGCCTCCTCCAGCCGGATCGCGGACCCGCCGAAGACGGCGAACCAGACCAGACTGACCGTGCTGGGCACCAGGATCACGCCGCCGACGAACTGGCGGATCGTCCGGCCCCTGCTGATCCTGGCGATGAACATGCCGACGAAGGGTGTCCACGAGATCCACCACGCCCAGTAGAAGACGGTCCAGCTGGCCAGCCAGTCGGCCACCTCCCCCTTGCCGGTGGCCTCGGTGCGCCCGGCGAGCTGGGCGAGGTCACCGAAGTACGCGCCGATGGAGGTGGGCAGCAGGTCGAGCACGATGATGGTGGGCCCGGCGATGAAGACGAAGATCACCAGGATCAGGGCGAGCACCATGTTGATGTTGGACAGCCACTGGATGCCCTTCTCGACCCCCGACACGGCGGAGACGACGAAGGCGACCGTCAGCACCGCGATGATCGCGACCAGCAGGCCGGTGCCGGTCTTCTCCATCCAGTTGAGCTCATGGAATCCGCTGCCGATCTGGAGCGCGCCGAGCCCGAGCGAGGCCGCCGAACCGAACAGGGTCGCGAAGATGGCGAGGATGTCGATGATCCGGCCGAGGGGCCCGTGGGCGCGCTTCTCCCCGATGAGCGGCACGAAGACGGAGCTGATCGTCTGCCGTCGGTGCCGGCGGTAGGCGCTGTACGCGATGGCGAGGCCGACGACGGCGTAGATGGCCCAGGGGTGCAGGGTCCAGTGGAAGAGGGTGGTGGCCATGGCCGTCTGCATCGCCTCGGCAGCGGCCGTGGGATGGGTGCCGGGCGGCGGATTGACGAAGTGGGCCAGCGGCTCACTGACGCCGTAGAACATCAGGCCGATTCCCATGCCGGCGCTGAACATCATCGCGACCCAGGAGACCGTCCTGAATTCGGGCTCCTCGCCTTCCTGCCCGAGGGCGATCTTCCCGTAACGGCTGATCGCGAGCCAGAGGGCGAAGACCACGAAGCCGGAAGCCGCCAGCATGAAGGCCCAGCCACCGTTGTGGATGAGCCCGTTGAGCAGACTGCTGGAGACGCTTTCCAACGAGTCGGTGGCCGTGGCGCCCCAGACCACGAAGGCGACGGTGAGCACCGCCGTGACGCCGAAGACCACCCGGTCGGTCGTGGGGCGCCGGCCGTGATGTGGTTCGGCGGGTAGATCGGCCGTGACCGGGAGATAGTCCCCCCGCCCGCCCGGACCCTGCTCTTCGTGTGACACAGATGGCACCTTTCACGCAGTGCGGGATTTCGCTCTCCGTAGGCAGTACCACACGTGGTGTAGATCTCGGCGGATCAACAAGCTGTTCCGGCTTGACCGTTTTGACCTGCAATCACCCATAATCATGGTGCGCTCATCCGTCGGACCGCGCCGACCAGGCGGTTAGGCTGACGGCGTTCGTGCCGAACCCGCCGGTTCCGCCGTTCCCAGCCGGAACGCGCGTGTCAAGGAGCGACTCTTGTCCGTCCCGACCCCCGATCCGAAGCGCGACGTCCGACCCACCCTGGAGGCCGTGGCCGCCCGTGCCGGGGTGTCCAGGGCCACGGCGTCCCGCGTCGTCAACGGCGGTGCGGGCGTACGGCAGCCCCTCGTGGACCAGGTGCGCAGGGCGGTCGACGAGCTCGGCTACATCCCGAACCACGCGGCGCGGACGCTGGTCACCCGACGCAACGGCGCGGTGGCCGTGATCATCGACGAGCCCGAGTTCCGGATCTTCTCCGATCCCTTCTTCTCCCGCCAGATCCGCGGTATCAGCCGCGAGCTCAACGCTCACGACGCACAGCTGGTCCTGCTCCTGGTGGAAGGCAGCGGGGACTTCGACCGGGTCACCCGCTATCTGGCAGGGGGGCATGTGGACGGTGTGCTCGCCTTCTCGCTGCACACGGACGACGAACTGCCCGCGATCATCCGGCGGTTCAGGGTGCCCACTGTCTACGGGGGCCGCCCGGAGCACCCGGCGGGGGGCGAGGACGCACCACAGGTGCCGTACGTCGACTGCGACAACCGGGGCGGTGCCCGTGAGGCCGTCCGCCATCTGGTCTCGCTCGGCCGACGGCGCATCGCGCACATCGCCGGGCCCCGTGACCAGACTTCGGCGCTGGACCGGATCGGCGGATACCACGACGTGCTGCCCGACTCGGGACCGGAACTCGTCGCGGACGGCGACTTCACCGCGGAGGGCGGCGCCCGGGCCATGGCGGGCCTGCTGGACGCCCACCCCGATCTCGACGCCGTGTTCGTGTCCAACGACCTGATGGCCTCGGGCGCCTTGCGGGTGCTGCGCGAGCGGGGCGTCCGGGTGCCGGAGGACGTGGCCGTGGTCGGATTCGACGACATGGCGTCGGTGGCGGAGGCCGCCGTACCACCGCTGACGACCGTCCGTCAGGACGTCGAGGGCATGGGGCGGCTGATGGTGCGGCTGCTGATGGAACGACTGAACAGCGACACGGGAACCTGGCCCGAGTCCGTGATCACACCGACCGAACTGGTCCGCCGCGCCTCGGCCTGATCCCCTGCCCGCCGGCCCTACGACGCTTCAGCCCGGCCGCCCCCGGCCGGCCCGCCACTCGGCCCGCGCCGACCTGGCGAGCGGCAGATAGCGCAGCCGCTCCGGGAGCAGCGGCACGATCCGGCGGACCACGGCACCGAAACGCCGCAGGCGCCGTTCCTGCTGCGGGGTCCAGTCGAGCCCGATGGCCTCGCGGGCGTCCGGCGGCATCAGTCCGACGGTGATGAATCCACGGAACCGAGCCAGCGGCGGGAGCAGCACCGGCCACAGCACCTTCAGGAGCAGCCGCAGGGCGAGGGGCCCCCGGTCGGGTGGCGGTACCGGAGCGTCCGTGGCGACCAGTTCCCGTACGACGACGGTGGCCTCCACCTCGTCGGCGAGCATGGCGCGGTAGTACGGCCAGAACTCCTCGATCGTCTGTGGCATGTCCCGGTCGTGGATGCCCAGGATCCGGCCGACCTGGAGCCACTCGCGGTACAGGGCGCGTTCCTGCGGCTCGGTGAGCGGGCGGACCAGATAGCGCGCGGCGTGCTGGTAGACGGGGAAGCCTGTGGCGTGCACCCACGCGTAGTTCGCGGGCGTGAGCGCGTGGTAGCGACGGCCCCGGGTGTCCGTCCCCTGGATCGTGCGGTGCAGCTTCCTGAGTCTGCGCCCCTCCTCCGCGGCGGCCTCTCCCCCGTACACCCAGAGCTGCAGCGAACTCAGGGAACGCTCGCCGCGCCCCCAGGGGTCCGTGCGGAAGACGGAGTGCTCGTCGACTCCTGCGCCGACGGCGGGACGGGCGACCTGGAGGGTGAGGGCGGCGGGCAGCATCAGCAGTCCGCGGATGTCGCCGGCGAGGCTCCACAGGACTCCGCCCGGCGGGGGTGGTGCGGGCTCTCCTGCGCTGGTCATGCGGGTACTCCCCGGAGTCGGCGGGCGGCCGGGCCGGTGCCGGCCCGTGTGTGTTCCAGTATGCGATCCCGTCGCAGTGTTGACGCACCGCGTGAAACAAGTCAATAGTATTTGTAACTTTGACTCTCCAGGGCGAGAGGGTCTGTCAACTGCCGCACACAGAAGCTGTGTTGAGCGGGGGAGGGCGCACACCATGGGCCGCTACAGCCGATTACGTGAGATACGCCGGATGGACCCCGCCCAGGACTGCGCGGAGATACTCCGGCTCATGTCGCAGTACGAGTTCCCCTGGGACTACCGGCAGGGCATCAGCGTCGCCTTCCTGCGCGACTACGGCGTCCCGAGGATCTCCGTGCTCCTCGACCGCACCCAGGAGTTCGAGCGCAACGGGCAGAAACGCTATGACGACACCGTCCTGTTCGGATACGAGATGGCGGCCGACGGCTTCGATTCTGAGCGCGCCCGGGCGGCGGCCCGCCATCTCAACCGGATCCACGGCAAGTACCGGATTCCGAACGAGGACTACCTCTATGTGCTGGCCACCACGGTCGTCGGCCCCAAACGCTGGATCGACCGTTTCGGGTGGCGGCCCCTGTGCGTGCAGGAGGCGGAGGCGCTGGCGGAAGTGGGACGGCGGATGGCCTCCATGATGGGCATCGACGGCGCTCCCGACAGCTACGAGGGGTTCGAGAAGCTGCTCGACTCCTACGAGGACCGGATGTTCGCCTACGACCCGGCGAACCGCCGGGTCACCAACGCCACCTTCCGGGTCATGGCCGCGTGGTACCCGGCTCCGCTGCGCCCCCTGGTGGCGAGGTTCTCGCTCGCCCTGCTGGACGAGCCGCTGCTGCGGGCGCTGGGCTTCCCCTCGCAGCCGGAGTGGGCGCGGGCGGCGGCCGCGGGGCTGGTGCGCGCCCGGTCGACCGGCGTACGCCTGCTGCCCGCCCGGCCCCGGTGGCTCCCCTCTCGTCCCCGGCCGCGCAGTTATCCCTTCGGATACCAGCTCGACGACCTCGGGCCCCACTGGGCGCAGAGCCGTCCGCTGGAACCCCTGCCCATGGAGAAGCCATGAAGAGCGAAACAGAGGGTGCGGTGCACGGCATCGAGGACGTCCGCGCCGCGGTGGCAGAGGCCAGGAGCGCCGGCCGCAGCTGGGCCGCGCTCGGGGCGCGGGCACGGCGCGCGTCGCTGCTGCGGTGGAAGCGGGAACTGGCTCGCCGCGCGGACGAGTTCGCCGGTCTGATCGCCAACGAGACCGGGAAGCCGGTGCACGACGCCCGCTCCGAAGTGCTGCTGACAGCGGTTCACCTGGACTGGGCGGCGCGCAAGGCCGGCCGGGTGCTGGGCCGGCGGCGGGTCTCCTCCGGCCTGCTGTCGGTCCATCAGCGGGCGCTGCTGGCCTATCGGCCGCTCGGGGTGATCGGCGTGATCGGGCCGTGGAACTATCCGCTCTACACACCGATGGGATCGATCGGCTACGCCCTCGCGGCGGGCAACGCCGTGGTGTTCAAGCCTTCCGAACTCACCCCAGGAGTCGGGGCCCTGCTGGCCCGGAGCTTCGGGGAAGCCGTCCCGGACCACGCGGGTCTGCTGCGGACGGTCATGGGTCCGGCTTCCACCGGGGCGGCCCTGGCCGGGGCGGAAGGGCCGTCCGGGGTGGACAAGATCGCCTTCACGGGATCGCCCGGCACCGCCCGCAAGGTCGCGGCGGCCTGCGCGGCCACGCTCACACCTCTGCTCGCCGAGTGCGGGGGCAAGGACGCGGTACTGGTCGCGGCGGACGCTGATCTGGACGCGGCGGCCGACGCGATCGTGTGGGGTGCGATGGGCAACGCCGGACAGACCTGCGCGGGCGTGGAACGGGTGTACGCGGTGGCCTCGGTGCACGAGGCCCTGTGCGCTCGCATCGTGAGCCGGGCGCGGGCGCTGACGCCCGGAGAGGCGTACGGCCCGCTCACGCTGCCGTCCCAGCTCGGCGTGGTCGAACGCCATGTGAAGCAGGCGTTGCTGGACGGCGGTACGGCCAGACTGGGCGGACCAGATGCCCTGGGAGCACGTGTGCCCGGACCGGTGGTGCTGTCGGACGTGCCGGAGGATTCACCGGCCGTGGAGGAGGAGACCTTCGGCCCGGTCGTCGTGGTGAACCCGGTGCGCGACATGGACGAGGCCGTGGACCGGGCCAACGCGTCGGCGTACTCCCTGGGAGCCGCCGTCTTCACCCGCTCCCGGGCGGCAGGGCTCGCCGTGGCCGAGCGCCTCGGCTCGGGCGCCGTGTCGGTGAACACGGTGCTCGGCTTCGCAGCGATCCCCTCGTTGCCGTTCGGCGGTGCGGGCGAGTCGGGATTCGGGCGGATCCACGGTGAGGAGGGGCTGCGGGCCTTCGCTGCGCCGCACTCCGTCACCGTGCGGCGGTTCGCACCGGTGGCTGACCTGACGTCGTTCGCGACGCCCCGGGAGACGGCCGCCCGGGCGGTCGAGCTGGGCAGGAAGCTGCACGCCCGGTTCTGAGGGTGGTCACCGCACGCTGAGCAGCGGCACCAGACAGCGGCGGGCGAAGGCGCGCACCTGCTCGTCGTCGTCGAGTTCGAAGCAGCTCACCGGGTTGAGGAGGAAGGAGACGGTGATCCGCACCATCAGCTCGGCGACCGGTGTCGGGTCCGTCTCCGGCCTCCCTTCGGCGCGCTGGGCGCGGCGGAGCCGGTCGGCCAGATATCCGCGCATCGCGAGGAAGGCGGGACCGCTCTCCAGCGTGAGGAAGGGCAGCATGGTCTCCGGTTCCAGCCTCAGCAGTCCGCCCACCAGCGGGTGTTCCCGGATGTGCTTGAGGACGGTGACGAAGCCGGCGACGAGCCGGTCCTCCATGGTCGGCAGGGCGGCCACCGCCTCGTCGACGTCCACGACGAAATTGCGGTACTCCCGCAGCAGGCAGGCCGAGACCAGGCTGTCCTTGTTGCCGATACGGCGGTACACGGTGACCCGCGAGACCTTGGCGCGCTTGGCCACGTCGTCGACGGTCGAGCGGCGCAGCCCGAAGGTCATGAACTGCTCGCGCGCCGCGTCCAGGATCTGCTCGCTCAGCGCGTCGGACGGTGGTGACTCGCCGAGTGCCCTGGCCAGCAGTGTCTCGTCGGTACCTGGTGCCGCCATGAGCCCTCCCCGTCCGTTGTCACCACTCAACCATAACGAGAACGCAACAGTGTTACCTGGCCCATGTCTTTGTAACTTCCCCTGTCCGGAGGTTTCCCATGTCCACCACCCCCGCCCTCCCGCGTTCGGTCTCCTGCGAGCAGCGGGCATTCGTCACGGCTCTGCGCGACTTCGCCCGACGCGAGTGCGGTACGCGTGAGCAGCGCGACGTGCTGGCCGCTGAGGCGGGCGGCCCGCACGCCCCGTCGCTCTACGCCCGGCTGGCGGAGCTCGGCTGGCTCGGTGTGTGCCTGCCGGAGGCCTACGGGGGCTCGGGCGGCGGGATGACCGACGCGTGCCTGTTCCTGCGGGAGACGGCACGCGGCCTCGTGCCGGCCGGCGGGTTCATCACCTCGGTGATCACCGCGAAGGCGTACGAGCGTTTCGGCAGCGAGGCCCAGTGCAAGACGGCGATCAGCGGTGCGGTGGCGGGCCAGGTGCTGTCCATCGCGATGTCGGAGCCGGAGGCCGGATCCGACGTGGGCGCACTGCGGTGCAGGGCCGAACGCGCACCGGACGGCGGCTGGCTGGTCAACGGCCACAAGACGTGGATCTCCAACGCTCACCTGGCCGAGCACATCCTGCTGGTGGCCCGGACCGACGCGAGCGGCGCCAAGCATGAAGGGCTGACCATGTTCCACGTCCCGGCCGGCACACCGGGCATCGGGATCCGGCCGATCGAGACGATGGGTGGCCGTGAGGTCAACGACGTCTTCTTCACCGACGTCAGGCTGCCGGCCGACGCCGTGGTCGGCACGGCCGACCACGCCTGGACGCAGCTGATGGCCGGCCTCGACGCGGAGCGGCTCTTCCTCGCGGCGAACATGCTGGGTCTGGCGGAGAGGATCCTGGAGGACACCGTCGCGTATGTGCGGGGCCGCGAGCAGTTCGGCCGCCCGGTCGGCTCCTTCCAGGCCCTTCGGCACCGGCTGGCCGATCTGGCGACCGAGATCGAGTGCGCGCGACTGCTGGTCTTCGACGTGGCGGCGGCCTGCGACGCGGAACCGGGGAAGCGGATCCCCCGTGAGGCGTCCATGGCCAAGCTGAAGGCGACCGAGACGGCGAAGCACGCGGCGCTGGAGGGCATGCAGATGATGGGCGGCTACGGCTACGCGACCGAGTACGACATGGAGCGCCATCTGCGGGCGGCGGTCGTGTCGACGGTGTACGGCGGCACGAGTGAGATCCAGCGCGACATCATAGGCAGGAGTTACGGCCTGTAGAGCGCCCTGGCGGGGCGGGACTCAACCGACGTCGTACACCGTCACGGCGATGCCGCGACTCACCAGCCGGTCGGTGACGAGGGGCTCCACCCGGGGCCAGGTGCCGCCCGCCAGCCCGCAGCCGATCCGCGGCATGTGGACGGAGGCCCCCAGCTCGGCGGCCTTGGCGGCCACCTTCTCCAGACCGGCGTCGATCGCCTCGTAACGCACCGGCACCCCCTTGCTGCCGGTGCGTGTTCCCCGCTGGCCCACGACGTTCGCCACCCAGACGTACGGCTCGACCCGGACGAACTGTGCGGCCCCCGGCCCGAAGTCGTTACCGGCGCGCTCGCGGTGCCAGCGGCGGTAGGCGGCTTCGGGACCGGGCCATCGGCGGGACAGGGCGAGGACGAAGCCCTTGCCCCAGCCGCCCAGGTCGTTGCAGCAGTGCACGATCAGTTTGACGCCCTTGCCCTGGGGGCTGGTGGCGTCCCCTCGTACGTAGGTGATCCCCGACATGCCCTCACCGTACGGCCCGCCTCCGACAACCGGCCCCGGTCAGGTGGCGCTCTCCTCGTAGAGGGCGTCCAGTACCTTTTCGTACTGCTCGCGGACGACGCGGCGGCGCAACTTCAGTGAGGGCGTCAGCTCACCGGTCCCGGGGCCCCATTCCCTGGCCAGCAGCCGGTGGTGCTTGACCTGCTCGGTGCGGTTCAGCCGGGCGTTGGCAGCCTCGACGGCGCGGTCCACCTCCTCGCGCACGGCGGGGTGGGCGGCGAGCGCGGCCATGTCCTCGCCGCCCTCGATGCCCCGGGCCGCCGCCCAGGCGGGTGTCATCTCCGGGTCCAGGACGAGGAGCGCCACCAGGTAGGAGCGTCCGTCACCATGGACGAACGCCTGTCCGATCAACGGGTGTTCCTTGAGGGCGTTCTCCACCAGGGCCGGGGAGACGTTCTTCCCGGTCGAGGTGATGATCATTTCCTTCTTCCGGTCGGTCAGCCAGAGGAAGCCGTCCTCGTCCAGGCGCCCGATGTCGCCGGTCGCGAACCAGCCGTCCTCGTCCAGGACCTCTTCCACGGTGCCGTCGGCGCGCAGATAGCCCTGGAACACGGTCTCGCCACGGACCAGGATCTCGCCGTCCTCGGCGATCCTCAGCTCCACCCCGTCCAACGGCCTGCCGACCGAGCCGAGACGGAATCCGGAGGGGCTGTTGGTGGTGCACACCCCGACGGTCTCGGTGAGCCCCCAGGCGTCCATCACGACGATGCCGAGGCCGGACCAGAAACGGACGACGTCGAGCGGCATGGGTGCGGAGGCGCTGGCCGTCCACACCAGTCGGTCGAAGCCGGCGAGGGAGAGCACCGGGTCCAGAACCGTCTCCTTGACGCGGCGGTAGGCGGTCTCCAGCTCCGCGGGCGGCTGTTCGCCCCGCTCGCGGAAGGCCACGTGCGCACGGGCCGTGTCCCCGGCCGTCTCGACAGCGGCCCGCTGTGCCTCGGGAAGGCCGGAGAGCGCGGCCTTGACGGAGGCGGCGAGCTTCTCCCACACCCGGGGGACGCCGAAGAACTGGGCGGGGTGCAGGGAGCGGGCGGCCGCGGCGACGGCCGCCGTCTCGGCGCAGAGGTGGACGTGCGAGGCACGGAAGACCGGCAGGTAGATCCCGAGCATCCGCTCGGCGATGTGGGCGAACGGCAGGTAGCAGATGTGCGCGACGTGGTCCGGCAGTTCCACCACCCGGTCCAGGGCCAGCGCGTTGACGACCACGCTGCGGTGGGTGAGCGGCACGGCCTTCGGGTCGCCGGTGGTTCCCGAGGTGTAGACGACCGTGAGCGGGTCGTCGGCACCCGATGCCCGCCAGGCCGCTTCGAACTCCCCTTCGTCGTAGGCCATCTGTCCTGCCGCGTACAGGGAGGCGTACGTCGGGCGCCCATCGGCTTCCTCCGGGTCCACGACGATCAGTACCTCCAGGGGGACGCCGCCGTCGGCGAGGAGGGGTTCCCAGCGCTCGCGCTCCTGCGCGCCCTCGACGACCGCCAGCCGGGCGCCGCTGTGCCGGGCGATGTGAGCGATCTGTTCGGGGGCGGCGGTGCCGTACACGGTGACCGGCACCGCGCCGAGATGGGTGAGGGCCAGGTCACTGAGCCAGTGCTCGGGGCGGTTGCCCATCATCATGAGGACCTGCTGACCGCGTGCGACGCCTCGGGCGGCGTATCCGGCGGCGAGCACCCCGGCCTCTCGCCGCACCTCCCGCCAGGTCAAGGTGGTCCATCCGTCGTCGTCGGGGCTCCACCAGGAGAGTGCGGGCAGGTCCCCGTGGTCCTCGGCGTTACGAGCCAACAGGGCCGGCAGGGTGAGCCGGTCGGTTTCGGTGGGAACTCGCAGGATCGTGGTCACGGCCGTCTCCTGTTGCCGTCGGCCGGACCGCACGGGGCCCGCACCGGAGGAATGACGCGCTTCGATGGTGCCGGAGACTTTCACACCACCAGTGAGACAGCAATACTGTTGCACCTCATTGGTACAACGCCTCACACGGCGGAACCGGCGTCCACGTGCGCGAACGAACGCCTCAGGCTGCCCCCGGGCACCAGAGACTCCCACCCACGAGGCACTTTCACCCCAGTGGTGCGACAGCAATACTGTTGCACCAGATCGACCCAGGCCCAGGGCGGGCCTGTCCGCGACGAGGAGCAGCCATGGCGACCGGGACCGACGGACCGACGCTGACCGTCGACGAACTGGCGGCGCGTGCGGGAGTCACCGTGCGCACCGTGCGTTTCTACAGCACCAGGGGCCTGCTGCCGCCTCCGGTGATCGGGCCCCGCCGCGTCGGACACTACGGGCCGGACCACCTCTCCCGGCTGGCCCTCATCGAGGAACTCCAGCACCAGGGCATGACGCTGGCCGCCATCGAGCGTTACCTCCAGCAGCTGCCGCCCGACCTGAGCGCGCAGGATCTGGCGATCCACCGCGCTCTGGTGGCGTCCTGGGCGCCGGACTCGGCCGAGGAGATGGAGCGCGCCGAGCTGGAGCGACGGGCGGGCAGGGCCCTCAGCGAGCAGGACGTGGACCGGCTGGCGGCCATGGGGGTGCTGGAACGTCCGGGGAAGGCCGGAGGGCCGCTCCTCGTGGACCCGGGCCTGGTGCGGCTCGGGGTGGAGCTCCTGGAGGTGCCCATCGCCCACGAGACCATCCTGGCCGCGCGCACGGTGCTGCTGGAGCACACCCGCTCGGCAGCCCATGAGCTGTCCCGGCTGTTCCGGGACGAGGTGTGGACCCCTTACCGGGAGCGGGAGTCGGACCCGGAACACGTCAAGGCGATGAAGTCGCTGTCTGCGCACATGCAGCCGATGGTTCTCCAGGCGCTGCTGACCGCCTTCCAACGGTCGCTCAAGGAGGAGCTGCGGGCCGCGTTCACCTCGGGCGACGAGGAGTGAACACGGCCCGCGGGAAGCGCCGTCAGTCGTGGAAGGTCTCGCCCTTCTCCGCCTTCTCCACCAGCAGCGGCGACGGCAGGAAACGGTCGCCGTAGCGCTCCGCGAGCTGCCGGGCCCGCGCCACGAAGCCGGGGAGCCCGCCCTCGTACCCGTTGACGTACTGGAGTACGCCGCCGGTCCAGGCCGGGAAACCGATGCCCATGACGGAACCGATGTTGGCGTCGGCGACGGTCATGAGGACGTTCTCCTCCAGGCACCGGACGCTGTCCAGGGCCTCGGAGAAGAGCATCCGCTCCTTCATGTCCTCGAAGGGCATGTCGGTGCCGGGCTTCGTGAAGTGTTCGCGCAGCCCCGGCCAGAGCGCACCCCGCCTGCCGTCCTCGCCGTACTCGTAGAAGCCCGCGCCTCCGCTGCGTCCTGGCCGCCCGAACTCGTCGACCATCCGGTCGACGACCTCGTCCGCGGGGTGCGTGGCCCAGGTGCCGCCCGCCTCCTCGACGGCGCGCCGGGTCTCGACGCGGATCTTGCGGGGCAGCGTGAGCGTGAGCTCGTCCATGAGGGAGAGCACCTTGGCCGGGTAGCCGGCCTGCGCCGCCGCCTGCTCGACCGATGCGGGCTCGACGCCCTCACCGACCATCGCGACGCCCTCGTTGATGAAGTGGCCGATGACGCGCGAGGTGAAGAAGCCGCGCGAGTCGTTGACGACGATCGGGGTCTTCTTGATCCGGCGCACCAGGTCGAAGGCGCGTGCCAGGGCCTCGTCACCGGTCTTCTCGCCCTTGATGATCTCGACGAGCGGCATCTTGTCCACGGGTGAGAAGAAGTGCAGCCCGATGAAGTCGGCCGGGCGCGTGACCCCGGCGGCGAGCGCGGTGATGGGCAGCGTCGAGGTGTTGGAGCAGAGGAGTGCGTCGGGGTCGACGATGTCCTGGATCTCCTGGAACACCTGGTGCTTGAGCGCGGTGTCCTCGAAGACCGCCTCGATCACGGCGTCGCAGCCCGCGAGGTCGGCCGGGTCACCGGTCGGGGTGATGCGGGCCAGCAGTTCGTCGCGCTTCGCCTCGGTCGTGCGGCCCCGGGAAAGCGCCTTGGCGAGGAGCTTCTCGCTGTACGCCTTTCCCCTGGCGGCCGCTTCGGCGCTCACGTCCTTGAGGACGACGTCGAGGCCGGCGCGGGCGCAGGAGTAGGCGATGCCCGCGCCCATCATCCCGGCGCCGAGGACGGCCACCCTGCGGACCTGGCGCTCCTCGATGCCCGCCGGCCGGCTGGCACCGGAGTTGACGGCCTGGAGGTCGAAGAAGAACGCCTGGATCATGTTCTTCGCGACCTGGCCTGTCACCAGCTCGGTGAAGTAGCGCGCCTCGATGGTCTGCGCGGTCTCGAAGTCGACCTGTGACCCCTCGACGGCCGCCGCCATGATGTTGCGGGGGGCGGGCATGGGCGCGCCCGCGAGCTGTTTCCTCAGGTTGGCGGGGAAGGCCGGCAGGTTGGCCGCGAACTTCGGGTTCGATGGGGTGCCGCCGGGAATCCGGTACCCCTTGACGTCCCAGGGCTGCTGGGACTCCGGGTGGGAGTCGATGAAGGCGCGGGCCTTGTCGAGCATCTCCTCCCGGGTGGCGGCCACCTCGTGCACGAGGCCGTTGTCGAGCGCCCGCCGCGGGGTGTACTGGGTGCCCTGCAGGAGGACCTTCAGCAGCGCGTCGGTGATGCCCATCAGCCGTACGGTGCGGGTGACGCCGCCGCCGGCGGGCAGGAGGCCGAGGGTGACCTCGGGCAGGCCGATACGGGAACCGGGTGTGTCCAGGGCGATGCGGTGGTGGGCGGCGAGCGCGATCTCGTAGCCGCCGCCGAGCGCGGCGCCGTTGATGGCGGCGACGACCGGCTTGCCGAGGGTCTCGATGGTACGCAACGACTTCTTGATGGCGGTTCCGGCGTCGAACGCCGCCCGGGCGTCGTCCGGACCGATCTTGATCATGTCCTTGAGGTCGCCGCCCGCGAAGAAGGTCTTCTTGGCGGAGGTGTAGATGATGCCCCGGATGGAGTCCTTCTCGGCCTCGGCGCGCTCGGCGACGGCGGCGATGGACTCCTTGAATCCCTGGTTCATCGTGTTGGCGGACTGGTCGGGGTCGTCGAGTACGAGGGTGACGACGCCGGTTTCGTCCTGTTCCCAGCGGATGGTCGTGCTCTCGGTCATTGCTTGTCTTCTCCGTAGGCCGTAAGCGGGGGTGCCGGGGGACGGTCAGAGACGCTCGACGACGGTGGCGATGCCCATGCCGCCGCCGACGCAGAGCGTGGCCAGGCCGTAGCGCTTGTCCTGCCGCTCCAGCTCGTCGATGAGCGTGCCGAGGATCATCGCGCCGGTCGCGCCGAGCGGGTGGCCGAGTGCGATGGCGCCGCCGTTGACGTTGACCTTGTCGAGGCTCAGGCCCATGTCCTTGGCGAAGCGCAGGACGACTCCGGCGAAGGCCTCGTTGATCTCGACGAGGTCGATGTCGTCGATGGTGAGCCCGGCCTTGGCCAGCGCCTTGCGGGTGGCGGGGGCGGGTCCGGTGAGCATGATGGTCGGCTCGGAGCCGGACACGGCGGCCGAGACGATCCGGGCGCGCGGGGTGAGTCCGTAGCGCTCGCCGGTCTCCTTGGAGCCGATCGCGACGAGGGCGGCGCCGTCGACGATCCCGGAGGAGTTGCCCGCGTGGTGGACGTGGTCGATCTTCTCGACCCAGTGGTACTTCTGGAGCGCCACGGCGTCGAATCCGCCCATCTCACCGATCGTGGCGAACGAGGGCTTCAGGGAGGCGAGCGAGTCCGCGGTGGTGCCGGGGCGCATGTGCTCGTCGTGGTCGAGGACGAGCAGCCCGTTGCGGTCCCTGACCGGGACGACCGAGCGGGCGAAGCGCTCCTCCTTCCAGGCGATGGCGGCGCGCTCCTGGGAGAGGGCCGCGTACTCGTCGACGTCACGCCGCGAGAAACCCTCGATGGTGGCGATGAGGTCGGCTCCGATGCCCTGCGGGGCGAAACCGGTCTCGAAGCTGGTCATCGGGTCCATGGCCCATGCCCCGCCGTCGGAGCCCATGGGGACCCTGGACATCGATTCGACACCACCGGCCAGGACGAGGTCCTCCCAGCCCGAACGCACCTTGGCGGCGGCCAGGTTGACGGCCTCCAGACCGGAGGCACAGAAGCGGTTCTCCTGGACGCCGGCGACGGAGTCCGGAAGGCCGGCGGCGATCGCGGCGATACGGGCGATGTCGGAGCCCTGGTCACCGAGCGGGCTGACGACGCCGAGGACGATGTCGTCGACGGCCGCCGGGTCGAGGCCGGGGAACCGGTCGCGGATCTCGTGGATGAGGCCGACGACGAGGTCGATCGGCTTGGTTCCGTGCAGGGCTCCGTTGGCCTTGCCGCGGCCGCGCGGGGTGCGGATCGCGTCGTAGACGAATGCTTCGGTACTCAAGGCAGCTGCCTTTCGGGGTCGGTGCTGGGCGGGGAGGTCAGGCGAGCAGCGAGCGGCCGATGATCTCCTTCATGATCTCGGTCGTGCCGCCGTAGATGGTCTGGATACGGCCGTCGGTGAAGGCCTTGGCGACCCGGTACTCCGTCATGTAGCCGTATCCGCCGTGGAGTTGCAGACAGCGGTCGGCGACCCGCTTCTGCAGTTCGGTGGCCCACCACTTGGCCATCGAGGCGTGGACGGCATCGAGCGTTCCCTCGGAGTGGTCGACGATGCACCGGTCGAGGAAGGCCCGGGTGACGGCGCACTCGGTGGCCATCTCGGCGATCTCGAAGCGGATGTGCTGGAGCTTGGAGAGCGGACGTCCGAACGCCTCGCGCTCCTTGACGTACCGGGTGGTGATCTCCAGGAGGTGTTCGGCGGCGGCGATTCCGGCGACCGCTATGCCCATGCGCTCCTGGGCCAGGTTGGTCATGAGGTGGATGAACGCGCCGTCGAGCTCACCGAGGAGGTTCTCCTTGGGGACGCGTACGTCGTGGAAGAACAGCTCGGCGGTGTCCTGGGACTTCTGACCGATCTTGTCGAGGTTGCGGCCCCGCTCGAAGCCCTCGGCGCCGCGCTCGACGACGAGCAGTGACAGGCCCTTCGCGCCGCCCTCGGGTGCGGTCCTGGCAACGACGATCACCAGGTCGGCGAGGATGCCGTTGGAGATGAAGGTCTTCGAGCCGTTGAGGAGCCAGTGGTCGCCCTTGTCCTCGGCGCTCGTACGGATGCCCTGGAGGTCGGAGCCGGCACCGGGCTCCGTCATGGCGATGGCGGTGATGGTCTCGCCGCTGCAGAAGCCGGGCAGCCAGCGCCGCTTCTGCTCCTGGGAGCCGAGGCCGGTGAGGTAGGGGCCGATGATGTCGTTGTGCAGGCCGAGCGCCAGCCCGGAGACCCCGGCCCGGGTGAACTCCTCGGCCAGTACGGCGCTGTAGCGGAAGTCGGCGTTGCCACCGCCCCCGTACTCCTCGGGGACGGCGAGGCCCAGCAGCCCCTGACGGCCGGCCGCGAGCCAGGCCTCGCGGGAGACCATGCCGTCCTTCTCCCACTGCTCGTAGTGCGGGAGGACCTCCTTGGCCAGGAAGGTGCGGACGGTCTCGCGGAACGCGTCGTGCTCCTCGGTGAAGATCTGCCGCTGCACTTCAAGCCCCCTGGAGCCAGTTCTTGACGGTGGAGATCAGCCGCGCCGGCTCGGGACCGACCGGCGTGACGTTGAGCATGGTGACGCCGGCCTCACGGAAGGCCTCGATGCGGTCGCGTACGTAGCCCTCGGGGCCGCAGAGCGTCATGAGCTCGCAGAACTCGTCCGGGACGGCGGCCTCGGCCTCCCTCTTCTTACCGGAGAGGTAGAGCTCCTGGATGGTCGCGGCCTCCTTCTCGTAGCCGTAGGCGACAGCGAGGTCGTTGTAGAAGTTCTTGCCGCGCGCGCCCATACCGCCGACGTACAGCGCGATCTGCGGGCGGGCGAGGTCCCGGACGGCGGCCGCGTCCTCGCCGATGGCCAGCAGGCCGCCCGCGACGGTCCGCAGCGGGCCGAGCGCCGGGTCGCGTTTCGCCGCGCCTTCGGCGAGTGCCGTGCCCCAGACCTGCTGGGCCTTCTCCGGGATGTAGAGGGTGGGCAGCCAGCCGTCGGCGATCTCGGCGGTCAGCCGGACGTTCGCGGGGCCGAGGGAGGCGACGTAGAGGGGAATGGTGTCGCGTACCGGCCGGGTGAGGATCTTCAGCGGCTTGCCGAGCTTGCCGCCCTTCTCCTTCGGCAGGGGCATGTCGGTGATGCCGTGGTGGTCGATGACCTCGCGGCGCCAGATCCGGCGGCAGAGCTCGACGGTCTCGCGGGTCCTGCCGAGCGGCTTGTCGTACGGCTTGCCGTGCCAGCCCTCCACGACCTGCGGGCCCGAGGCGCCGAGGCCGAGCAGGGCACGGCCACCGGACACGGCGTCGAGCCCGGCTCCTGTCTGGGCGATGAGGGCGGGGGTGCGGGAGTAGACGTTGAGGATCGCCGCGCCGATCTTCAGGCGTTCGGTGCGCGCGGCGAGGTAACCCATGAGGGTGGGCGAGTCGAAACCGTACGCCTCGGCGACCCAGACGGCGTCGAGGCCGGCGGACTCGAGTTCCGCCACCTCGTCGCAGGCGGCGCGCGGGTCGCCCGCGTAGTTCAGCGGCAGGGAGAGTTCCATCAGCCGGTCTTTTCCTTCCCGGAGGTCAGCAGACCCGGCAGGCCCCAGTCCGCGGCGACGGCCTCGGTGTCCGCGCCGGGCAGCGCGGGACCGGTACGTACGGAGACGGGAGTCGCGGAGAAGCGGGGTGCGGGGGCGGGCTGGGTGAGGCCGCCGTGCTCCAGATAGGTGGAGCGGGCGGCGAGGTGGGGATGACGGGGTGCCTCGTGGAGCGAGAGGACGGGGGCCACACAGGCGTCCGTCCCTTGGAAGACCTCGGTCCACTCGGCGCGCGTGCGGGTGCTGAACCGGTCGGCGACCAGGGTGCGCAAGGCCTCCCAGCGCCCGGGGTCGTTGCGGTCGGGGGCCTCGTCCCCGAGTCCGAGGAGCCCGGCGAACTCCTCGTAGAAGCGTGGTTCCAGAGCTCCGACCGCCATGTACCCGCCGTCGGAGGTCTCGTAGGAGCCGTAGAAGGGGCAGCCGCCGTCGAGGAGGTTGGAGCCGCGCCGGTCCTGCCAGCTGCCGGCCGCCAACATGCCGTGGATCATTGTGGCGAGATGAGCCGCTCCGTCGACGATGGCCGCGTCGACGACCTGTCCGGTCCCGCCGGGCGTACGGGCGTGCTGGAGAGCGGCGAGTACGCCGACGACGAGGTAGAGCGAGCCGCCCGCGTAGTCACCGACCAGATTGGCGGGAACCGTGGGCGGTTCGCCGGACCTGCCGATCATGGACAGGGTGCCGGTGACCGCGATGTAGCCGATGTCATGCCCTGCCCGCTCGGCCAGCGGCCCGTCCTGGCCCCAGCCGGTCATGCGTCCGTAGACGAGCTTCGGATTGCGTTCCAGACACGCGTCGGGGCCGACGCCCAGGCGTTCGGCGACACCCGGCCGGAAGCCTTCGATCAGGACGTCGGCACGCTCGGCGAGGTCGAGGACCTGCTCGGCTGCACCCTCGGCCTTCAGATCGACGACGACCGATCGCTTGTTGCGGTTGGTGAGGTCGAAGGCCGGTTCGATGCCGATGACCGAACCCCCCGGCCGGTCGACGCGCACCACGTCGGCGCCGAGGTCGGCGAGGAGCATCGCGGCGAACGGCCCCGGGCCGATGCCCGCCAGTTCGACGACGCGCACTCCGGTCAGCGGGCCCTGCGACCCGCGTCCTGTCGTTGCCATCAAGCCCCCAGCGGTGTGACACAACTGATGTAACATCGATGATGCTAAGAACGCACCGCTCTCCGCACAAGGCTTTTGGCCGAGCAAGCGCTTAGTTCTTCCCCGGATCCTCTCGCACCAAGGCCCTCCCAGGCGCGCAGCGCCACGAAGTCCTCCGCTAGCCTCTGGCTGCAACGTCGGCGGCGACCCCCTGCGGAGGGACTCATGAACAGGCAGAACGGGGCGGAACGCCGCCCTTATGACGTCGTCCTTTTCGGAGCCACCGGTTTCGCGGGGGCACTCACGGCCGCCTATCTCGCCGCACACGCGCCGGACGGCTGCCGCTGGGCCCTGGCCGGCCGCAGCCGGGGCAAACTGGAACAGCTGCGCGAGCGCCTCGCCGTGATCAACCCGACCTGCGCGGGCCTCCCCCTGCTGACGGCCGACGCGGACGACGCCGACGCGCTGCGCGAACTCGCCGAGTCCTCGCACGTGGTGGCGTCCACGGTCGGACCGTACGTCCGGTACGGCGAGAAGCTGGTCGCCGCCTGCGCGGAGGCCGGGACCGACTACACCGACCTCACCGGTGAGGCGGAGTTCGTCGACCGGATGTACCTGGAGCACGACGGCCGGGCCCGCGAGACGGGGGCACGCCTCGTGCACGCCTGCGGCTTCGACTCCGTACCGCACGACCTCGGCGTCTGGTTCACCGTCCAGCAGCTCCCCGAGGGCGTTCCGCTGACCGTCGACGGCTACGTCCGCACCAACGCGGCGTTCTCCGGCGGTACGTTCGCCTCGGCGCTCACGGTGCTGGGCCGCGGGCCGCAGACGGTCCGGGCGGCGCGGGAACGGCGTCTGCACGAGCCTCGCCTGGTCGGCCGCCGGGCCCGCGCCCCGCAGGGGGCGCCGCACTTCAGCTCGGAGACCGGCACCTGGGCCCTGCCGCTGCCGACCCTGGACCCCCGCGTCGTGGAACGGTCCGCGCGTGGGCTGGAGCGCTACGGCCCGGACTTCCGCTACCGGCACTTCGCCTCGGTGAAGCATCTGCCGGTGGCGATCGGCGGCGCGGCGGCAGCTGGCCTGCTGACGGGGGCCGCGCAGATCCCGGCCGTGCGGCACTGGCTGTCGGCCCGGGTAGAACCGGGTACAGGTCCCGGCGAAGACCGCAGGGGACGCAGCTGGTTCACGGTGCGCTTCATCGGGGAGGGCGGCGGCCGGAGGGTCTACACGGAGGTGTCGGGCGGCGACCCCGGCTACGACGAGACGGCGAAGATGCTGGCCGAAGCGGCTCTCGCGCTCGCCCTCGACGACCTGCCGGCGACGTCGGGCCAGGTCACGACGGCCGTGGCGATGGGTGATGCGCTGCTGGAGCGGCTTCAGGCGGCCGGGCTGCGCTTCCGGGTCGCGGCGGTGCGCTGAACCCCGTAGGGCACCGGTCCCGCCCGGTCAGAGCATCCAGGAGGCCAGCGTGACGACCATGGACACGGTCCAGCCGGCGCCCGCGAGGACACCCAGGGTCATGCCCACAGCGACGCCACGCTGGGAGAGACGTACGGTTCCGGTGCTCATCTGAGGTGTGTGGTGGTCGATCATGTGTACCAGCCTGCCCCTGATGTGCGACAAACAACATCCGTATATGTACTCAGTCGGCAACAGATCCCTGAGCGGGGCTACGGTCAGCCGATCGCTTCCTTCAGAGCGGCCCGGCACAGGGCGTCGGCCCTGCGGGTGGTCTCCGGCTGACGGAAGTCGCGGGCCAGGGCGAGCGTATGGGCGCAGGCGTTGTCCAGCCCGGTGCGGTGCCCGACGGAGACGAAGACGGGTTTCGTGGCCCCCTGCGTGCGCAGGGCCCGCCCCACTTCCTCGTCCCCGTCCATGAGCGGGGTGAAGTCGCCGCGCCGGAGCCCCGGTTGCTCGTAGCGGAAGGTGAAGGGATTCTTCGCGACGCCGATGACCGGCAGACCCGTGAGGACACCGAGATGGCTGGCGAGCCCGAACCTGCGCGGGTGGGCCCGGCCGTAGCCGTCGCAGACGATGAGCCCCGGGTCCACCGACAGGCCTTCCAGCGCGGCCAGGACGGCCGGGAGCTCCCGGAAGGCCAGCAGCCCGGGAACGTACGGAAACGTCACACGCCCGTCGGCGGTGGACTCGGCGATCACCTCCAGGGTCGCCGCGTCCAGGACGACGGCCGCCGCGACGACGAGGTCCCGCTCGTCGTCGTAGGCGACGTCGACCCCGGTGACCCGGCCGGCCCCCGGCACCGGCCCCGGCTCGTCCAGAATCACCCTCGAGCGCAACGCGTCCTGGACGGCACGGGCTTCCGCCTCGTCGGAGGGCATCCGGAACGTTTCCATGAGACCCAGTCTAGGCAGCCCGCCGGCCTCGTGATCATGTTCGTACTCGAGTTGCCCTACCTCGCACCGGTCGAGCACGTCGACGCCCTCATGAATGAGCACGTCAGCTGGCTGGACGCCCAGTACGCGGCCGGGGCCGCCCGGACGCGCCCGCGACGGCGGTGTGATCCTGGCCCTGGGCGACGACCGCGCCGAGACGGAGAGGATCGCGGCGTCCGACCCCTTCGCCACGCACGAGGTCTGTGCCTACCGGATCACCCTCGCGACGAAGACCTCGGACGCACGGGCTCCGTACCGGCAGCGACTGCCTCAGGACAGTCGCCCGCCACGGTGATGGCGCTCGCCCAGGTCCTCGACGAGACCCTGGTGCACAGGATGCCAGCCGAGCAGCTCTCGCGTACGGGCGCCGGCCGCCGGTACGTCGAGACCGAAGAGGTGGGCCAGCCACCCGAAGTGGCGCCCGGCTTCGTCGGGGCGACGGACACCGCACGAAGACGCGCAGGGGGATACGGGCCCGTCACCAGGGCACCTCTCCCGCGTCGTCGAAGAACCTGCCGCTCGGGCCGTCGTCGGGCAGGGTCGCGAGCCGGATCGGCGTCGCCGCGCCCTGCTGGGGGGTGCCGGCACCGCGGAAGCCGTTGAGGTCGGTCGCCACGAAGCCGGGGCAGGCCGCGTTGATCAGTATGTTCGTGTCGCTCAGTTCCTTGGCGTACTGGATCATGACGGCGTTGAGGAACGACTTCGACGGCGCGTAGGCGACGGCGACCGGCCCCGTCTCCGCGCCGGGCGTGGTCTGCAGGGTGAGCGAGCCGACACTGCTGGACACGTTCACGATCCGCGGCGACGCCGAGCGGCGCAGCATGGGCAGCATCGCGTTGGTCACGCGGATGACACCGAAGACGTTGGTGTCCACGGCCGCCCGCACCCTCGCGAGATCGATCGTGCTGGGCTCCTGCGGTCCGCCGCCGGTGATGCCCGCGTTGTTGACGAGCACGTCGAGGCCGCCGGCGGTTTCCTCGATGAGCCGGGCGGCCGCGGCGACACTCGCGTCGTCGGTCACATCGAGCGGTACGCCGAACGCGTCCACACCGGCCCCGCGCAGCTTCTCCACGGCTGCCTCGCGCCGCTCCTCGTCCCGGGCGCCGACCCCCACCTTCCAGCCGAGGGCGCCGAGCCCGGCCGCGATCTCGTAACCGATCCCCTTGTTCGCGCCGGTGACCAGCGCGGTCTTCTTCTCACTCATGCGTCCATCGTGTGCGGGCGCCGAGAAACGCGCCAACACCGTTCAGGTGTGCGGCGATACCGTACGGGTATCGACACCGGGTGAGCCCCGCCGGCCCCGGTACGCTGCGGGTATGGAGACACGCGAGTTGCGCTATTTCGTCGCTGTCGCCGAGGAACTGCATTTCGGCAGGGCGGCGGAGCGGCTGGGAATGGCGCAGCCACCGCTGTCGCGGGCGATCGCCAAGCTGGAGCGGCACCTGGGAACGGCACTTCTGGCGCGGAGCAGCCGCGCGGTCTCACTGACCGAGGCCGGGGCGGTGCTGCTGCGGGAGGCACGGGCGGCGTTGGACGCGGTGGAGGCCGCGGAGCGCCGCACCCGTCGTGCCGCCCCCACCGCGGCCGGTCAGGCCGGTGTCGTGCTCGCGGCGAAGGCGGGGGCGTCCAGCGAGTTCCTGGCGAAACTGCTGGACGCCTACGCGGCGGAGCCCGACGCGTTGACCGTGGATCTTCTGCTGTGCGGCATCGGGGAGCAGGAGCGACTGCTCCGGGACGGCCGGGCCGATGTCGCTCTGCTGCACCGGCCGTTCGACGCGACGGCCGGGTTCGACACCGAGGACGTGTCCACGGAGGGACAGATCGCGGTGCTGCCCGCCTGGCACGACCTGGCCGGGCGGTCCGGCGTGCACCTGGCCGAGATCTCCACCCTGCCCGGGCTGCCGATGCCGCGGTGGCCGCGTGCGGACGGGACGTACCCGGACGGCACCGGTCCACAGGTGCGTGACCACACGCAGCTGCTCCAGCTGGTCGCGCTGGGCCGGGCTGTCATGATCGCCCCGGAGTCGTGCCGGGCCCAGCTCGGGGGCGATCTGACCGCCGTGCCGGTGCTGGACGCGCCGTCGATCACGACCGTCATCGCCTGGCCGCCGCAGAGCCGGTCCGTGGCCGTCGCGGGCCTCGTCCGCACCGCGGCGCGTCTCTGAGGAGCGTGGCCCGCGTCCGGACGGCCCGCCGCTACCGCAGCCGCGCGACCCGCCCCTGCTCACCCGCGGCCCAGCACCCGCCGTCCGGCGCGCAGTCGACCGTGTCGTACGAGCCGGTGTCCACGGTCCGCCACGTGCGCCCGCCGTCCCGGGTGACGTCGGTGCCGCTCGGCCCCACGGCGAGCGCCGACCGCCGGCTGTGCGGCAGCCAGGCGACACCGGACCGGTAGGCAGCGGGCGGCGTCGCCGCACCGTGCCAGCTCCGACCGCCGTCCCCCGTGACGGACGCGGCGTCCGGCGAAGCCTGGTCCGCCCGGTAGTCACCGCCGACCGCGATGCCGTGCGTACGGTCCCTGAACGCGAGGCCGAACACCCCACGCGCCGGGTCCCCCGCCGGCACCGGCGACGGCGCCTGCGTCCAGGTGAAGCCGCGGTCGCCGGAGTGCAGCACCCGGGCGGTCGCGGCACCGCCGGTGGCGAGCCAGACGTCCTTGCCGCCCGAGCTCACGAGGCACTGGCCGCTCGCCGCGAACCCTGCCTCGCCGGGCTGCGCCGCGGGCATCCCGGCATCGGGCAGTACCCGCCAGTTCCGTCCGCCGTCCGAGGTCGACAGGATGCGGAACTTCCCGTCCACCGGGTCACTCATCGCAAGCCCGTGACGGCTGTCGAAGAAGGTCAGACAGTCGTAGAAGGCCCGGGCGTCGGTGTTGCGGAAGGACTCGGCCCAGGACGCGCCCCCGTCCTCGGTACGGAAGACCCGGGACGCCTCGCCCTCGCCGATGGCCAGAGCCACCGCGCGCCGCCGGTCGAACGCCTCGATGTCACGGAACTCCAGCCCTGCCGCACCGGCCGGCGCGACATCGCGCCAATGGCGCCCACCGTCGGTGGTGCGCAGGACCGTGCCCCCTGAGCCCGCGACCCAGGCGGCCTCGCGGTCGACGGCGGCAAGGCCGCGGAAGCGGGCGTCCGTTGCCGTCGCCGTGAGCGCCCATCGCGGCTCCCGGCCGTCGGACCCGCCCGCCGTGGCCTGCGCCGACGGCACGGCCAGGGCGGCGGCCGCCGCCGCGCCGCACAGGACGGGTACCAGAAGCCTTCTCGTCTTCCCCATGGCCCTCATGGCGCTGGAAGCTAACCCACCGGTGGACGCGCGTCCAGGGTGCCTCGCACGAAACGGGGCAGTCGACCGGAGGGGGCCGGAGCGGTGACGCAGCTCACGCCGTCCCCCGGTGCACGGATGGAGGCGTTCCGTCGTCTACTCCAATGCCGGGAACCGTTCGTCCGAGGCGAGAGGGAGCAGGTCTTGTCCAGCGTTATCGAGCAGTCCGTGCAGGCCCGTATGGTCGCGTCCGCGCCGCGTATGGAGACCCTGCCCGCCACTCTGCACTACGACCGCCATGATCCTTTCGCCGTCCGCATGGCGTTCCCGGGCCCGGCGACCCTCGAAGGCACCGAGGTGTCCTGGGAGTTCTCCCGTGAACTGCTCGCCACCGGCATGGACTCGCCGGCCGGCGTCGGCGACGTGCGGGTCCGGCCGTTCGGGTACGACCGCACGGTGCTGGAGTTCCACGCGGTCGAGGGCATCGCGATGGTGCATGTCCTGACGTCCGAACTGCGCCGCTTCCTGCAGCGGGCGCAGGAGCTGGTCCCGGTGGGTGACGAGTACCGCTTCATGGACCTGGACGGCGATCTGACGGATCTGCTGGGCGGGCCGTCCTGAGCTGAACGGTCCCTGCGCGCGTCCCCACGGCCCCGGGACGTCACGGACACGGCCCGGCCGAATTCGGTTGCGTGCCGGCAGGGCCGCTCGTAACGTCTCCGGTGGCCCTGTTGTCGTCGTATCGGAGAAGGACGTTGCTCCACATCTGAGGTGTCCGCACACCGCACCGCGTGCCTTGACGCACGTGTGCCCTGCGTGACCCCGGTGTCCGAGCCGCCCTTCGTGATCCCTCGACGCAACCAGGAGGCCTCTGTGCCCGCATCCACCCCGCATGTCCTCTGCTCCTCCCTCTCGTTCGCCTGGCCCGACGGGAGCGAGGCCTTCGACGGCTTCCACCTGGCCGTGGGGCCCGGCCGGACCGGGCTGATCGGTCTCAACGGCAGCGGCAAATCCACCCTGTTGCGGTTGATCGCCGGTGAACTCACCCCGACGTCAGGACACGTCAGGACGGTCGGCGATGTCGGCCATCTCCCCCAGAACCTCGTCCTGGACACGGCCCTGAGGGTCGACGAGGTGCTGGGTGTCGCCGCGACGCGGGCGGCGCTGCACGCCATCGAGGCGGGTGACGCCACCGAGGAGCACTTCGCCGCGGTCGGGGACGACTGGGACGTCGAGGAACGCGCCCACGCCGTGCTCGATCAGCTCGGCCTGGCCGGTATCGGTCTCGACCGGACCATCGGCGAGCTGTCCGGCGGCGAGTGCGTACTGCTGCGCCTGGCCGCGCTGCTGCTGGCACGTCCCTCCGTCCTGCTGCTGGACGAGCCGACCAACAACCTCGACCTGTATGCCCGTGAGCGGCTGTACGACGCCGTTGAAGCCTGGACGGGCGTGCTGGTCGTGGTCAGTCACGACAGGGAGCTGCTGGAGCGGGTGGACCGGATCGCGGATCTCCGGGACGGCGCCGTCACCTGGTACGGCGGCAGCCTGTCGGCGTACGAGGAGGCCTTGGCCGTGGAACAGGAGGCCGCCGAGCGGATGGTGCGGGTCGCGGAGGCCGACGTGCGGCGCCAGAAGCGCGAACTCGCCGACGCGCACGTCAAGCTGTCCCGGCGCAAGCGGTACGGGCAGAAGATGTGGGACACCAAGCGGGAGCCGAAGGCCGTGATGGGTCAGCGCAAGCAGACCGCTCAGGAGTCGGCCGGCAAGCACCGCATCATGCACACCGAGCGGCTGGCTGACGCGCAGGAGCGCCTCGGCGAGGCGGTCGAAGCGGTGCGGGACGACGAGGCGATCCGGATCGAGCTGCCGCACACCCGGGTGCACCCGGGCCGTGGCGTGCTGCTGCTCCGGGACCTCGAACTCACCTACGGGGCGCGGGTGCGGGGCGAGTGGGATCTGCGCGGCCCGGAGCGGATCGCGCTGGTCGGCCGCAACGGCGCGGGGAAGACGACGCTGCTGCGCACGATCGCGGGCGAGCTGGACCCGGTGTCGGGTGTGGCGACCGCCCAGGTGCCGGTGGGTTTCCTGCCGCAGCGTCTCGACGTCCTCGACGACGCTCTGTCCCTGGTGGACAACGTGGCACGCGTCGCGCCGGGCACCACGGACAACGGCATCCGGGCGAGGCTGGCACACTTCCTCTTCAAAGGGGCGCGGGCGGACCGCCCGGCCGGCACGCTCTCGGGCGGTGAGCGGTTCCGGGCCGCGCTGGCGGCGCTGCTGCTCGCCGAGCCGGCGCCCCGGCTGCTGATGCTGGACGAGCCGACGAACAGCCTCGACATGTCCGGCGTGCGCCGCCTGACATCGGCCCTGGAGGCGTACGAGGGCGCGCTGATCGTGGCGAGCCACGACGTGCCGTTCCTGCACTCCCTGGGGATCACCCGGTGGCTGCTGCTGGACGCGGACGGACTCCGGGACATCGCCCCCGGCCAGCTGCCGGGAACCGGGGGCGACCCTGCCTGACTTGTCCCCTCGTACACGCTTTTGACCTGCATGGATAACAGTGAGTGAGCACACACTGCGAGGGTCGGGCTTGGCTATGGCCTTACCGCCGCCTTAACCTACGGTCACGTAACCTACGAAGCCGTAGGTAATTCTCCCGTCCCCAGGAGCTCCCCGTGACAATCGCCTCTCCCCACCTCGGCAGTTCGAAGGCGTGGACAGACGCCCAACTGCTGTACGCGCTGGAAGAGGTGGTGGAGAAGGAACTCAACCGCCATCTCAAGGTCGCCAAGGACTGGATGCCCCACGAGTACGTGCCGTTCTCCGACGGCCGCAACTTCCCCGGCCTCTTCGAGGACGGCGAGGCGTGGGAGACCAGCCAGTCCAAGGTCACCGACATCGGCCGCATCGCCCTCGTCGTGAACCTGCTGACCGAGGACAACCTCCCCAGCTACCACCACGAGATCGCCTCCCTCTTCGGGCGCGACGGCGCCTGGGGCACCTGGGTGCATCGCTGGACCGCGGAGGAGGGCCGGCACGGCATCGTGATGCGCGACTACCTGCTCACCTCGCGCGCCGTGGACCCGGACAAGCTGGAGCAGTTCCGCATGGCGCACATGGCGGAGGGCTTCGAGTCCGACAACCGCCACTCCATGCTGCACTCCGTGGCGTACGTCGCCTTCCAGGAGCTCGCGACCCGCGTCTCGCACCGCAACACCGGCCATCAGTCGGGCGACCCCGTCTGCGACCGGATGCTGGCCCGGATCGCGACCGACGAAAACCTCCACATGGTCTTCTACCGCAACCTGCTGGGCGCCGCCTTCGACCTGGCCCCGGACCTCACGATGCAGTCCGTGCGCGACGTCGTCGTCAACTTCCGGATGCCCGGACACGGCATGCCCGGCTTCGAGCGGGCCGCCGCACAGATGGCGATCGGCGAGATCTACAACATGCGCATCCACCACGACGACGTGATCCAGCCCGTCCTGCGGTACCTGAAGGTGCTCGAGATCGACGGCCTCGGCCCGGAGGGCCTCAAGGCGCAGGACGAACTCGGGCTGTACATGAACGGCCTGGACAGCGAGGCCTCGAAGTTCGACGAGAAGCTGGCGGCCCGAAAGGCGCGCATGGCTGCCCGGGCGGAACAGGGCTGATCAGCCCTTCGACCGCCCGGCCGGGCTCGGGAACCGCTCCCCGATCCGCGTTCGGTGGCGGCGCGCATGGCACGCGCGCCGCCACTTCGCGTGCGCTGCGTCCAGGCTGACCCCACGGCTTCACAGACCGTACTCTGTGCCCGTGAAACCTGTGACGCGTCTTGTTCTTTTCGGTGCACCGATCGCCATTGTCGCTTCGATCCTGTTCAGCGGAGGCGACTCGGAGCCGCCTACGGTCGTCCAGCAGACGGGCGCCGGAAAAACCGGTACGGCAAAGCCGGAAGCCGCCGAACCGGCCGACGAGCACACCGCGGACATCGACGCGCTGCCTGCCGGCCTCGCCGCTCCGGCGATGAAGGAGACGGCGGCCAGACTCGTGGCCAGCGCGGAAGCGTCCACCGTGGACTGGCGCAGCCAGTACGGAGCGATCGAGGACGTGGGCGACGGCACCGGCTACACCGCCGGCATAGTCGGCTTCTGTTCCGGTACGAACGACATGCTGCAACTGGTCGAGGCCTACACCGAGAAGCATCCGGAGAATCCGCTCGCCTCGTTCCTCCCCGCCCTGCGCGCGGTGGACGGCACCGACTCGCACGAGGGTCTGGATCCGGGCTTCACCGACGCCTGGCGCCAGGCCGCGCAGGACCCGGCGTTCCGGGAAGCGCAGGACACGACGCGCGACGAGCTGTACTTCGAGCCGGCGGTCCGGCTGGCGAAGATGGACGGCCTCGGCACTCTGGGGCAGTTCATCTACTACGACGCGATGGTCCTGCATGGCCCCGGTGTCGAGGCGAACGGCTTCTACGGCATTCGCGACGCCGCCATGGCAGCGGCGGACACGGCCGCCGAGGGCGGCGACGAGAAGGCGTATCTGAACGCCTTCCTCGATGAGGGCCGGTCGGCGATCCAGGCCCGGAAGGTCCAGCGCGACACGACCCGGATCGACACGGCGCAGCGGGTGTTCCTGCGCGAGGGCAACCTCGAGCTGAAGCAGCCACTGGTGTGGCAGGTGTACGGCGAGACGTTCCGCATCGCCTGACGGGAACGGACGGCAGGGGCCGGCCCGTCGGGGACGGGCCTCGCCCGGCACGACTGCTCAGCCGCGGCCGGAACGGCCTCTACGCAGCCGCTCCCGCTCCTTCTCGGAGAGCCCGCCCCAGACGCCGAAGCGCTCGTCCTTGGCGAGTGCGTACTCCAGGCAGGCGATCCGGCCCTCGCACGCATTGCACAGCTGCTTGGCCTCCCGGGTGGAACTGCCCGGCGCCGGGAAGAAGAACTCGGGCCCGGCCTGCGCGCACAACGCGGTCTCCTGCCAGGCGAGCTCGTCGGTCTCGGTCATGGTGTTGATCGGCATGAGTCACACGGTGCCGGGGTGCGATAAACAAGCGATCAACGATGGTTCAACGCCGCCCGGGCCGGAATCGGCCGGCCCGGGCGCCACGGTCCTCTTCTACTCCATCGGCGCCGGCTTGATCACGGCGAACGCCGCACCCGCAGGATCGGTGAACGTGGCGATCCTGCCGACCTCCGGCACGTCCGTGGCGGCCATGGCCACCCGGCCGCCCAGCCGCTCCGCACCGGCGACCACCGCGTCGGTGTCGTCCACGGCGATGTACGGCAGCCAGTGCGGCCCCGCCTCGGCCTGGCTCGGCACCGCGTCGAGGGGCACGATCCCTCCGAAGGAGGAGTCGGCGTCCTCGCTCCCCGCGGGGCGGATCATCGTGTAGGAGCCACCGGGATACGCCATGGCATCGGTCTGCCATCCGAAGACGGTGTGGAAGAACGCGGCCGCGGCCGGGACGTCCGGGGTGTACAGCTCGGCCCAGACCAGTGCGCCCGGTTCCATGATCATGCCGAGGCCGGTGAGCGTCCCGGGCTGCCAGGCGCCGAAGTACGCGCCGGTGCTGTCCGTGAAACCCCCCATGCGCCCGTAGTCGAGGACGTCCATCGGAGGAAACGCCGCGGTGCCTCCGGCCTGCTCGACCGTACGCGCGGTGGCATCCGCGTCGGGGGTCTGGAAGTAGACCGACCAGGCCGGCTGCCCCTGGTCCTCAGGGACGGTCATGACCCCTGCGACCGTCCTGCCCCGCAGCTGGTACATGCCGTAGCCACCGGTCTCGGGGCCGCCTGGCACCAGCTCCCAGCCGAAGAGACCGTGGTAGAAGTCGGTGGCCGCCTCGATGTCGGGGGTACCGAGGTCGATCCAGTTGGGGACGCCGGTAACGAAAGCCGGGTCGAGCATGGTGTGCTCCTTCAGCGAGTCGCGTCGGCCCGCTCGTCTGGTCGGACACGGAGATGCCGCATGTCTCCGAGTCTTGCACCAGGCACCGGCAACCGCAGTCCGCGCCGTGCCGTGAGCCGCGCGAGGAGCACCCGCGGCTCATCGAACGGCCCGGCCCGCGCCGTCTCAGTGGTCGTGTTCCTCGGCCGCGCCGGCCGCGTGGTGCGGCGGGTCGTACCCCGGGACCGTGCCGTCCGCCTTGGCGACGAGCAGCAGACCGGCCATCCCCATGTCGGAGTGGCTCTGCACATGGCAGTGGTACATCCAGGCACCGGCCCCCACGTGTTCGCCCGCGATGATCTGGAAGCCGAAGGAGTCGGCAGGGCCGCAGATCTTCGTGTCGACCACGCGGCTCGGGTCGTCCGGCCCGGTGAGCAGCCCCGTCCTGTTGTCCGCCCAGCGGTGCCCGTGGATGTGGAACGTGTGGTAGTACTCACCGTGCGTGATCATGACGACCTCGACCCGGTCCCCCACCGTGGCCTCGAAGTCCGGGCTCTCGTGGGCCGCCTTGTTGTTGATCGTCATGTCGTTGAAGACGATCGTGATCGTCTTGTCCGGAAGGATGTCCCCCTTGCGCCGGACGACGAGCGGCCCGTACAGACCCTTGCGGATGCCGCCGGTGCCGTGATCCGTACCGACGACGTGGTCGTGGTAGTGCCAGTAGCCGGCGCTGCCCGCCCGCCAGGTGCCGTCCTTGCGGCGGCCCGGGACGTGGGTCCGCCAGGTGTACGTCCGCGTCCCGCCGGGTTCCACATGGCTGCGGTTCATCCGGGTGCCGTCGCTCGCGATGTCGTAGTCGACGCCGTGGACGTGGAGGCTGGCGTCGACGTCCGTGGTGTTCTCGAATTCGATGTGCAGCGTGTCGCCCTCGGTGATCTCGATGAGCGGCCCGGGGATCGACGCCTTGCCCTTCTCCAGACCGTAACCGAGTTGACCGTCCGCCAGTTTCTCCGCGTACAGCTTCATATGACGGACGGCTCCGCCCGCCGGTGCGGTCTTCGCCGGGTTCTCCGCGGAGGTGGCCTGCACCGCGCCGAGCGACATCGATGTCACGCCCGTGGCCGCCGCCACCCCGCCGCCCACCAGCATCCGACGGTTGAAGGTCCTTCGGTCCATGTCGAACTCCCCACTGCGAGACGGAACCTGACGCGCTGCTCCCCTGGACGGCCCACACGGTAGCCGGGGGACGAGGGTTTATCCACACTCAGGACAAAGTTCGTTCAATTGCTGCCATACCTATTGGCGAGCCGCGAAAAGAGGTCTAGCTTCGTGCGCTGTCGCAGTGACCACAGAGGTGCGATGACGAGAGAAGTGACCGGAGTAGTGACCAAGAGGGGTGGGTGACCACATGCAGCGCACACCACATCACAGGTCCAGATCACGCCGCGGCATCGCGGCGGCAGTGGCGGCGGGCGCACTGACGGCGTCCCTGCTCGGCGGCAACGCGGCCACCGCCAGCCCCTCCCCGGACCCGGGGCTGAAGGAGCGGATGGCGACAACGTTGTCCCTGCCCACGCCCCCCGGCGGGGCCAACGTCAGGGTGCTGGTGTTCCACGCTTCGGCGGGCGAGGAGCCGCCCACCGTGGACGCGGGCATCGCGGCCATCGAGAAGATCGGCCTGAGCGGTCCTGAGGCCGGACGCTTCAAGACCGTCGCCACCGACGACGCCGCGGTCTTCACCAACGGCAAACAGCTCGGCAAGTACAACGCGGTCGTGTTCCTGACCGGCGGCGGCGACGTACTCGATCCGGAGCAGGAGGCGGGCCTGGAGGCGTACATGGAAGCCGGTGGCGGCTTCCTGGGCATCCATGACGCGGCGCGCACCGAACCGTACTCCGACTGGTTCACCGGTCTCGTCGGCGCCCGTCCGGCAGCGGACAGCCCTGCCGGCGTCCAGCGCGCCACCGTGGAGATCGGCGACCGGCAGCACCCCGCGACGAAAAACCTCCCGCTGGAGTGGAAGCGCCCGGACAAGTGGCTGAACTGGAAGGACAACCCGTCCGGCGACGTGCACACGGTGGCCCGCGTCCGGGAACTCACCTACGCGCCGGGCAAGAGCGCCAACGGCTGGGACCACCCGGTCTCCTGGTGCCGTGACTACGACGGCGGCCGCTCCTTCTACACCGCCATGGGCGGTACGGCCGGCAGCTTCGCCGAGACCGACTTCCGCGACCATCTGCGGGGCGCCCTGGCCTGGACGAGCCGCCTCTCGCAGGCCGACTGCACGGCCACCATCGACTCCAACTACACGGCCGAGCGGCTCACCCAGCCCAATCAGCCGGGGCAGAACGACCAGATCGGCGAGCCGCACGGCCTGGTGACGGCGAAGGACGGGCGGATCTTCTACATCGGTCGCGGCGGCACGGACAGCAGCGTGCCGGTGGTCACCGACTGGAACGACCCGAATGTCGGCAAGGGCGAGGGCGAGGTCCATGTCTACGACCCCTCGACCAAGAAGGTCACCCTCGCCGGCAAGCTGAGCGTCTTCGGTAACAAGGGTGGTGGCGAGGAACTGATCAAGGTGGAGGAGGGCCTGCTCGGGATCGAGCTGGACCCCGACTTCGCCACCAACGGCTGGGTGTACCTCCACTACACCCCGCACGCGAAGATCGACCGCGACAAGCAGATGGCGGTGCGCCAGGTCTCACGCTTCACCTTCGACCACGGGACGAACAAGCTGGATCTGGCGTCCGAGAAGGTTCTGCTGAACTGGCCGGTCCAGATCCACAGTTGCTGCCACGCTGGCGGCGGCATGGCCTGGGACTCGAAGGACAACCTCTACATCGCCACGGGTGACAACAACTCCTCGGGCTTCAGCGGCGGTTACTCGGGCAACAACCCGCAGCCGAACTACAAGGGCGTCTCGTTCGCCGATGCCCGCCGTACCGCGGGCAACACCAACAACCTCAACGGCAAGATCCTGCGGATCCACCCCGAGGACGACGGGACCTACACCCTGCCCGAGGGCAACCTCTTCACCGGCGAGGAGCCGGACGAGGGCGGTGGCAAGACCCGCGGTGAGATCTATGTGATGGGCGTCCGCAACCCGGCGCGCATCTCCGTCGACACGTCGACCGACACGCTGTACGCGGGCTGGGTCGGCCCCGACGCGGGCGCCCCGAGCACGACCTGGGGTCCCGCCAAGTACGACACGTTCGCGGCGATCACGAAGGCCGGAAACCACGGCTGGCCGTACTGCATGGGCAACAAGCAGCCCTACCGTGACCGCAACCTGCCCGATCCGTCCAAGCCGCTCAGCTGGTACGACTGCGACGCGCCGAAGAACGAGTCGCCGAACAATGACGGCCTGGTCAACCTGCCGCCGGTGACCGGCAACACCATCTGGTACTCGCCCCAGGGCGGTGGCGTGGACTACCCCCGCGACGGCGACGGCATCCCGAGCTACAAGGCGGAGGACCAGAAGGAGCTCCTGCCCTGGCTCAAGGGCGGCGGCCAGGCCACGATGAACGGCCCCGTCTACCGCTACGACGCGGCGAGCACGAGCGAGGCCAAGTGGCCGGCGTACTGGGACGGGAAGTGGTTCGTCGGTGACTTCTACGACGACACCCAGCCGCGTCACGCCGTGCTGACCGATCCGAAGACGGTCGGCAAGGGCGGACTGCCCACCCACGCCGAGTCCCTGAAGAAGATCATTCCGGTCGGTGCGGACGGCATCCGCAACCTGATGGACTGGAAGTTCGCCCCGGACGGCTCGCTCTACGTCCTGGACTACGGACGCGGCTTCTTCACCTCCGACTCCAAGTCCGCGCTGTGGCGCGTGACGTACAAGGGCGGTGGCCCGACCCCGGCCGCCGCAGACCTGGCCAGGAAGGCGGCAGCGCAGTGAGACACCCTTCGCTCCTCGCGCGACGGCGGTACGGGCCGGCCCGGTGGTGGCTCGCCCTGCTCGGATCGTTCCTGATGGTCCTCGGGCTGGCGTCGACCGCCGCGTACGGCCGCGACGACGACCGGGCGGCGGCAGCGGCCGACCAGGTCCTCACCTGGACCGCCGGCGACCCCATCGACCGCTATCTGACGGCTCCCACGACAGCGGTGGCCGGCGCCGCGACCCTCGTGTTCGAGAACAGCGCGGCCACGGGCAACACGACGGGCATGCCGCACACGCTGACGTTCGGTGTGTCCGACCCGGAGTACAACAGCGACGTCCAGGTGAACATCCTGGCCAACCCCAGCGACAGCACGGGTGGCAAGCACAGCGTCGAGGTCACCCTCACGCCCGGGAAGTACTTCTACCACTGCACGATTCCCGGCCACGGCTCGATGCAGGGCGTGCTCACGGTGACCGAGGACGGCGGCGGCGAGGACACCACCGCCCCCGAGACCTCGGCGACGGTGGACGGCGACAAGAACGCCGACGGCGCGTACATCGGCCAGGCCACGGTCACCGTGGCTGCGTCCGACGCCGGTGCGGGAGTCGGCACCGTCGAGTACGCGACCGGGACGGACGGCGCCTGGCAGCCGTACACCGCACCCGTCGTGGTGAGCGAGGTGGGCACGCACACCGTCCGCTACCGTGCCACCGACAAGGCCGGCAACACGGCTGCGGAGAAGACGGTCGACTTCGAGGTCGCCGCGCCGTCGACGGACGACAGGACACCGCCGGAGACCTCGGCGACCGTGTCGGGTGAGAAGGACGACGCGGGCGCCTACCTCGGTATGGGCACGGTCACCGTGACCGCGTCCGACACCGGGTCCGGCGTCAACACCATCGAGTACGCGAAGGGGACGGACGGCGCCTGGCAGCCGTACACCGCACCCGTGATGGTGCACGAGGTGGGCACGCACACCGTCCGCTACCGCGCCACCGACAAGGCCGGCAACACGGCTGCGGAGAAGTCCGTCGACTTCACCGTCGTCGAACCGCCGTCGCAGGACCGGACCCCGCCGGAGACCTCCGTGGTGGTCTCCGGTGACAAGAACTCGGACGGCGCGTTCATCACGAGCGCCAAGGCCACGGTCGCCGCGACCGATGCCGACTCGGGCGTGGACAAGGTCGAGTACTCCCTCGACGGCGGCCCGTACCTCGCGTACACCACCCCTGTGATCGTCGACCGCGTCGGATACCACGTCTTCGCCCACCGGGCGACGGACAAGGCCGGGAACACCTCCGAAGCGAAGCAGATCTCGTTCACGATCGCGCAGAGCGGCGGCGTCCCGGCGCCCAACTGCCCCGAGTACGACGAGCGGCTCACCGTCATCGTCGGCACGGTGGACTCCGGTGTCCCCAACCGGCTCACCGGTAACCGCTGCACGATCAACGAGCTCATCGAGGACGAGAAGGACTGGTCCTCGCACGCGCTGTTCCTCAAGCACGTCGACAAGGTCCTGGACAAGCTGCTCACCGACGGGGTCGTCGACGCCCGTGAGCACAAGAAGATCTACCGGGCGGCCAAGCAGTCCGGCATCGGCAAGCCCGGCCAGGACGAGGGCTACCGCAAGCTGTTCGACGGTACCGCCGAGTCCCTCGCCCGGTGGCAGCACGTCGGCGGCGGACAGTTCGGGCTGAACGAGGAGGAGGGCTCGATCACCAGCTCCACCACGGTGGACGGGATGGGCATGCTGTGGTTCCCGGCCCGGCAGTACGAGGATTTCTCGCTGAAGCTCCAGTGGCGTGACGACGCCCCGGCAGCGGGCAACGCCAACGGCGGGGTGTTCGTACGCTTCCCGGACGTCAACGACCATCCGGAGGAGCCCCGTCCGGAGTGGGTCGCCATCAAGTACGGCCATGAGATCCAGGTCAACGACCGGCCCGACGGCGACATGTACAAGACCGGTTCCGTCTACGGCTTCGACCGGGTCGGTCTCGGCGGCGCCGCGGTCACGCCCAAGGGCACCTGGAACGACTACGAGATCCGGGTGGTGGACCAGCACTACGAGGTCTACCGCAACGGTGTCCTGATCAACGAGTTCGACAACAACGGCGGTCAGCTCTTCGAGCCGCCGCGCGGTGACGACCCGGGCACCGACGGCCGGCGGTACGCCTCCGGTTACATCGGTCTCCAGGTACACGGCACCACGGACGTGATCTCGTACCGCGACATCCGCATCCAGGAGTTGTAGGGAGAGCTCACACTCAGGCGGCCGTGGCCGCGTGCTCCGGCACGCGGTCACGGCCTCCGGGGTGCCGGTGGCGCCAAATCCAGAAGACCGTGCAGGAGACCAGCGACCAGGCCGCCAGCACGAGGTACGGGAAGACGTACTGGTGGCCCTGGTAGTAGACCGCCGTGTGCTGGGCGTTGACCGAGGCACCCGGTGGCAGCCAGCGGCCGATGTGCCCGAGCAACGACGGCAGCAGGGGCCAGGAGACCGCGCCGCCGGACGACGGGTTGCCGAGGAGCACCATGACGCCCCAGGTGGGAATCATCGCCCAGCGCCCCATGATGGTGTTGAACATGGTGAAGACCATGCCCGACGTGAACATGGTGAACGCGAGGATCAGCCAGGACTGGAAGAACGGCAGATCCACCGCGCCGAGCAGCCAGTCCACGACGGCCGCGATGGCGAAGCCGCCGAGGAGGGCGTAGCCGATCGTGAAGGAGATCCGCTCCAGTGGGTTCAGCTTCCGGGCGTGCACACTGAGCTGGATCGATCCGACGAAGCCGATGATGACGGCCGCGAGCGAGATGTAGAAGAGGGCGAGGCCGCGCGGGTCGCCCTTCTGCTGCGGTTTGACGTCCGTGACCGCGAGCGGGACGTCGACGCGCTCCGCGACCTCGACGCCGGTCTCACCGAGCAGCTGGGCGACGGTCGCTCCGGACGCCGCTGCGACGTCCATGGCCACTCCCCCCTGCCCGGCGGGACGCAGGATCGCGAAGACCTTCTGCGCCTCCAACGCCGCACCGGCTTCGGCCCGGGTGGTGTACGGGTGGAGTTCGAGGGAGGCGTCGAGCGCCTCCTCCATCCCGTCGACGAACCTGTCGACGCCGGGAGCCGCGGGGCCGCCGGTGACCAGGGCGGCCGGGATGCGGTGCGGGGTCGGATTGGCCAGTGCGTAGGTGTACGAACCGGCGAACAGTCCCGCCGCGGCAGCGATGATCAGGGTCAGCACCATCGCCGGGAAGTACGGCGACTGCTTGTACTCCTGCCACTTCTCACGCCGGGTGAGGGGCCTGCCGTGCGCTCCGTGCTCGGCAGGACGGCCGGAGCTCATCCTTCGCTCTCCTCGTCTTTCCGTGCGCGGCTGGGCTGCACCCGTTTCGGTTCGCCCGGCATCTTCGGGTACTCCGGCGGATAGGGCAGGTCCCCCAGCTTGTGCTCGTGTTCATCACGCCTCGCCAGCTCCAGTACCTGGTCGAGCCGGAAGGCGTGGTCGTCCATGTCGGCGTGCAGGTCGCCCACTTCGGCGTAGCGCACGGGCATGCTCCGGAGGTCGAAGTCGCGCGGCTCGGCGTCGTCGATCTCCTCCCAGCGCAGGGGTGCGGAGACCGGGGCGTGGGGGAAGGGGCGCACGGAGTAGGCGGAGGCGATGGTGCGGTCGCGGGCCGTCTGGTTGTAGTCGACGAAGATCCGTTCGCCGCGTTCCTCCTTCCACCAGGCCGTGGTCACCCGGTCCGGCATCCTGCGCTCCAGCTCCCGCCCCACCGCGATGGCCGCGCGCCTGACCTGGGTGAAGGTCCACTCCGGGACGAGGGGGACGAAGACATGGATGCCACGCCCGCCGGAGGTCTTGGGCCAGCCGCGCAGTCCCTGCTCCTCCAGGACCGCGCGTAGTTCGTGGGCCGCCCGCACCGCGTCGGCGTAATCGGTGCCGGGCTGCGGGTCGAGGTCGATGCGCAGCTCGTCGGGGTGGTCGGTGTCCGCCCTGCGCACGGGCCAGGGGTGGAAGGTCAGGGTCCCGAGGTTGACCGCCCAGAGAACGGCCCCCAGTTCGGTCGGGCACATCTCGTCGGCGTGCCGGCCGCTGGGGAATTCGATCCGGGCGGTGGGGGTCCAGTCGGGGAGGTTCTTCGGCGCGCGCTTCTGGTAGAAGAAGTCGCCCTGGACCCCGTCGACGAAGCGCTGCAGGGTGGTGGGCCGCTCGCGCAGGGCGCGGAGGACACCCGGCCCCACGGCCTGGAAGTACTCGGCCACGTCCTTCTTGGTGTAGCCCTTCTCCGGGAAGTACACCTTGTCCGGGTTGGACAGCCTCACGGCCCGCCCGTCCGCGTCCAGCTCCATCGCTGTTCCTGCTCCCATGTCGGACACCGTAGGCCGGTCCCACATATGCCGCATATCGGAAGACGTGCTCCGCGCGGTGCGTGAGAATCGGGGTCATGGACCTGCCGGTGATGCCTCCTGTGAAGCCGATGCTCGCCAAGTCCGTGTCCGCGATTCCCCCCGGCATGCAGTACGAGGCGAAGTGGGACGGATTCCGGGCGATCGTGCACCGGGACGGTGACGAGGTGGTGATCGGCAGCCGGACGGGGAAGCCCCTCACCCGCTACTTCCCCGAGGTGGTCACCGCCGTGCGGGAGAACCTGCCGGCACGCTGTGTGATCGACGGCGAGATCGTCCTGCCGTACGAGGGGCGGCTGGACTTCGACCGGCTGAGCGAGCGCATCCATCCCGCCGATTCGCGGGTGCGGATGCTGGCCGAGCAGACACCGGCGGGTCTCGTCGCCTTCGACGTCCTCGCCCTGGGCGACTCGTCCCTGCTCGCCACGCCGCAGACCGAACGGCGAACGGCTCTGGAGAAGGCCTTGGCGCACGCCTCGGCCCCTGTGCACCTCGCCCCGTCCACCACGGACCCGGCTCTCGCACAGGACTGGTTCGAGCGGTACGAGGGAGCGGGGCTGGACGGGGTGGTCGCCAAACCGCTCGATCTCCCGTACCGGCCGGACGCCCGCGTCATGTACAAGATCAAGCACGAGAGGACGGCCGACTGCGTGGTGGCGGGTTACCGCTTCCACAAGAGCGGCCCGGTGGTCGGCTCGCTGCTGCTCGGGTTGTACGACGCGGAAGGCGCCCTCCAGCACGTGGGCGTGTGCGCCGCCTTCTCGATGAGACGGCGCGCCGAGCTCCTGGAGGAGCTGGACCCGTTGCGCGTCGACCCCGCCGCTCACCCGTGGGCGGCCTGGGCGGACGCGGCGGCTCACGAGGGGTCACGGCTGCCGGGCGCGCCGAGCCGCTGGTCGGGCAAGAAGGACCTGTCCTGGGTGGCACTCGCGCCGGAGCGGGTCTGCGAGGTGGCGTACGACCACATGGAGGGCGACCGTTTCCGCCACACCACCCAGTTCCGGCGGTGGCGGCCGGACCGCACCCCCACCGGCTGCACCTACGCGCAGCTGGAGGAAGTGGTGCGGTACGACCTGTCCGAGGTGCTCGACGCCCGCTGAGCCGTTCAGGCGGTGGGAGTGACGCAGGGTTCGTCGGCCGGTGTGCCGGCGGGGGCGGTCTCCACGGAGGGCGTGGGGCAGTCAGGGGCCGAGGTCGGGTCCGGGGACGTGGTGGGGTCCGGCGTGGTCGTCGGATCCGGCGTGGTGGTCGGATCCGGTGTCGTCGTCGGGTCCGGTGTCGTCGGCTCCGTGGGACCGCTGTCGGTGGGGTCAGGGCCGGGGCCCGGGACCGTGGGGCTCGGGGACTCGCCGGGGCCGGGGCTGCCGGAGTCCGTGGGTGTGGGCGTTTGCGTGGCGGTGGGTGAGGTGGAGGGGCGCGGTGTGCCGCTGGGCTGTGGGCCCACCTCGATGCCACCGCCACCGCCCTTGCCGGGGCCACTCGGGCTGCCGGGGCCTCCGACCGGGGTTTTCGGCACGTGGGGTCCGCCCGCACCCGGGCTCTCGGGGATCACGCCCGCACCGTCGGCGACGGGGTGGGCCCCCTTGCGGTAGAACTCCAGCCAGGACAGGACCGTACGCAGATAGGTGTCCGAGCGGTTGTAGCTGAGGATCGCCCCGTCGAGGTCGCCCCGCACGGACAGGTCGCGCGTCCCGGCGCAGAGGTAGTGGCCCGCGGCGAGGGCCGCGTCGGCGATGTTGTCCGGGTCCTTGCGGCCGTCGCCGTTGCCGTCCTTCCCCCAGTGCGCCCACGTGGAGGGGATGAACTGCATCGGGCCGACCGCCCGGTCGTAGCGGGTGTCGCCGTCGTACGCCCCGCCGTCGGTGTCCGGGATCTCGGCGAATCCGGCGCCGTTGAGGACGGGGCCGAGGATCGGCGTGAGCGTCGTGCCCGCGGAGTCCACCCTCCCTCCTCCCGCGTGGCCGGACTCCACCTTGCCGATGGCCGCGAGCAACTGCCAGGGGAGACGGCAGCCGGGGTCGCTGCGGCCGAGGACGCTCTGCGCGTCGCGGTAGGCGGCAAGGACGGTGGCGGGGATGCCGGCCTCGGTCCAGGACGGGGTGACCCCCTTACCGGGCTTCGTCCCGGTCCCGGTGCTCTTCGGCGGCTCCGGTGACTCCAGGGGCGGCAGCTCGGTGTGGTAGCTGTCGTCGTTCGGCGCCTCGGTCCAGATCACGTCGTCCGACGCCACGTTCTTCATGTCGTCGGTTCCGCCGCCCATGAGTCCCGGGGCCTGGGACGCGGTGAGCGCCGCCATGGCGGCCACCGCGGTGGCGGTGCCGGTGAGTCCGCGGCGCATGGTTCCGTCGAACCTCATGTGTCCTCCCTCTTCCGGGTCAGCGAGTGAACGTGTCGATGGCCGCGATCCGCCAGGTGTCACCGCGGCGGAGGGCGTCCACGGCGAACATGGCGGCCGCGTACGTCGTCTCCTCCTCCTTGTCGGTACGGGTGTTGCTCTGGTCGGCGAAGACCAGCAGGCGGGCCCGGTCGCCGTCGAGCACCTCGACACCGCTCTGGGTGACGGTCGTGGTCAGGACCAGCTTCTGCTTGGGCGCCTGTGCGCGTACCTCGGCGAGCATGTCCTCGTGCTGCTGGACCGCCTTGCCGGTCAGGTGCTTCCGCGCGGCCAGGTCGGCCTTCTCGGGCGAGGCGTAGTCGTAGGAGAAGACCGCGCCCACGGCCTCGGTGATCTGCCCCTTGACCTCGCTGGTCCGGCTGATGTCGGTGAGGGCCGCGTTCCGCCGGCCCGGGTCGTCCCGCAGTGTCCCGGCCGACGTGAACGACCAGGCGGCGAAGGCGCCGAGGAGCAGTGTCGCGGCGCAGAGGACGGCGGGCAGCCGGATGCGCAGACGGGGCAGCCGCCTGCGTGGGGGGCCGTCCCCGGCAGCTTCCTCGTCCTCGGTGTCGGCCGCGTCCTCCGGGGGCTCGGAGGGCTCCGGCGCTTGAGGGGATGCGGGTTCGAGCGCCTCGACCGCCCGGGAAGCCGGTTGCGGGGTCCCGGCGGTGCGCGGCGGTGCGGTCGTCCCGGCGACGGTGGCGAGCCGGCGGCGGCGGTTGACGAGGTGTCGGGTCGTCGACATGACGGTGGTCCTCTCGAAGGCGGGGCGGTCGGGCGGAGTCAGCCGGCGGTGTTGCCGACGGGAGCCTGGCCGAGGGCACTGAGCTTCCACCCCTCGGAGGTGCGGGTGAGCTGCCCGAGCATCCGGCTCTCCTTGACCGCGGGCTTGCCCTCGGGGGCGGTCACGGTGACCCGCAGCGCCACCATCACTCCGGCCTTGCCTGCCCGGTCGTCCAGCTCCGTCACCGCCCCCGACAGGACCTCGGCGGTGCTGACCGTCCTGGCCGCCTCGATCTGCTTGACGAACGCGCCCCGGCCGTCCACGAGTTGCTTGTGCAGATCGCCGGTGGTGGAGTCCTCCCAGCTGTCGAGCCCTTCGGCGAGCCGGCCGTGGTCGAGCGTGTTCATGTTCTGCACGGCCTGCTCCCCCGCAGCCAGTGCGTCGTCGCGGGCCTGCGCGTAGGCCGCCGAGTCGTCGTGCGCGGCGTCGTAGCGGGACCAGCCTCCCCAGCCCGCGGCCACGGCGGCCGCGACCGTCAGCGCGACCGCCACCGCCACCAGCGGATTGGTTGTCATGGGTACCCGTGCCATGTGGTGCTCTCCCCTACCTGGAGGTGATGTCGACGATCCGCCAGTGCCCGCCCCGCAGTTCCGCGGTGACGGACAGCTGGGCCGCTGCCGTGGTGGCGGCCTTCCCCTCGCGCTCGTAGACCTGGTCGAGGAAGACCAGGAGGTGGGCGCTGCTCCCGGTGAGCCGGGTGACCCCGGCGCGTACGACCTGGCTGGTGAGCGTCAGCTTCTGGTCCGCGGTCTGCTTCTCGACCTGGCCGAACAGGGCCGCGTACTGCTTCAGCGCCCTGCCCCCGAGCAGTTGCTTCGCCGACTCCTTGGTGGCGGCGGTGGCCTGCGGGCTGTACGAGAAGACCTTGCCCAGCGCGCTGCTCACATCACCGGCGACGCGGCTGGTCGCTGCGGAGTCCGTCAGCGCGCGGTTGGACGTGGCAGGGGTGTCGCGCAGCCGCTGTCCCTGGACGAACAGGGTTCCGCCCACCCCCAGCAGGGCGAGGGCCAGTACCGCGGCGGCTGCGCGGTGCCACCGTCGGCGGGCAGGAGGAGCGTCCGTCCCGGGGCCCGTGTCCGGTACGGCTTCGAGGTCCGACGGGATCGTCGCTGTTCCCGTGCTCTGCTTCATGAGCCGCTCCCGACCGGTAGCGCGTCCAGGGCCTTGATCTTCCAGCCGTCCCCGGTCCGGGCGAGCGTCGCCTCGAAGCGTTTGCGCTCCGTACCGCCCTTGCCGGTGCGCGGGGTGACCTGGACGTCGACGGCCGCGATGAGCGCCGCCGTGCCGGCCCGGTCGTCGAGCGCGGTGAGCGCCGCGTCGGTGACCTTTCCGCGTGCGGTGGTGCCGGATTCGGTGAGTTCACCGGCGTCCTTCTTCCGGGTGCTCTCCAGCCGGTCGTGCAGGGGTCCGGTCGAGGCGGTGAGCCAGGCGGTGAGGCCGGACTTCACGCTCGCGGCGTTCCTGCCGTCCATGCTGGTCAGCCGGGCGAGCTGTCTCTTGCCGTCCGCGAGGGCGGCGTCGCGGCTCTTCGCGTACGCGAGTGTGTCGTCACCCCGCGCCTGGGCGTACGACCAGGTGCCGAGAGCGCAGAGCAGTACGGCGGCGAGCAGTGCCGCCCATCCGAGCCCCGTCCTCGTCCGGCCGCTCATGAGCCGCCTCCCAGGCCGAGCAGCCCGGCCATACCGCCGGACCGGGGCGCCGAGGTGTCCCCGATGGCGCCGGGCGCGTCCGGGAGGAGGCCGGTGCCCGGGGTGAACGGTTCCGGTACGGCGCCGCCCTTCGGGGCGTTGGCGCTGCCGCGGACGTTGATGCCGCTGCTGGGCGGGGAGGCGCAGCGGGTCCTGGTGTCTGTGGCGGGGGCCGCCGAGAGGTCGGTGCCGGGGCGGTAGGTGGTCGAGCCGTATCCGGCGGTGCAGGGCAGCGGTTCGAAGAAGGTGACCGACATGCCGAACCTGGCCCCCTCCTGGTCGATGGCGCTCGCACCGGCTGCCGCGACCGCGGGTACCTTCACCAGCAGTTCCTCCAGGCCGCGCTGTCGTGTGACGGCGACCTCGGAGGTGGTGAGGAGGTTGGCGACGACCACTCCGAAGGCGGGGTCGAGGTCGCGCAGAAGTCCGCTGATCTGTTCGGTGGCGTCGGGCGCCGCGGCGATGAGCCGACGCAGGTCGGTGTCGGACCCCTTGAGTTCGGCGGCGAGTTCCTCGGCGCCGGAGGCGAAGCCCTTGAGTGCTTCACCCTGTTCGTTCTGGGTGCGCAGCACGGTCTCGCCGTCGGCCATCAGCTTCGTGGTGGTGGGCAGGGCCTCGTCGGCGGCCTCGACGAACTCGCTGCTGGTGTCCAGCAGTACCTGGAGGTCGTCGCCCCGGCCGCTGAACGCGGCACCGAATTCGTCGACGACCGTGCGCAGGGCTTCCGCGTCGACGGAGGCCGTCAGGTCGTTGAGGCTGGTGAGTACGTTGGTGACGGGTGCGGGAATGGTGGTGTCGGCCTGGTCGATGACCGAGCCGTTCTCCAGGAAGGGGCCGTCCCCGCGGGTGGGCCGGAGGTCGATGTACTGCTCGCCGACCGCGGAGAGGCTGGCGACGACCGCCTGCAGGCTGTCGGGGATGCGTGGCGCGTCGTTCTCGATGCGCAGTTCGGCCTCGACTCCGTCGTCGGTGAGCTCGATCGGGCCGACCCTGCCCACGGACACGCCTCGGTAACTGACGTTGGAGTGGGTGAACAGGCCCCCGGTCTGCGGCAGTTGGACCGTGACGGTGTAGTGGTCGCGCAGCCCGACGTAGTGACCGAGGTCGGCGTAGCGCACCCCCAGGAAGCCGAGGACGAGCACGGCGATGACGAGGAAGGCGATGTTCTTCAGCCGGATGGCCAGGGTGATCATCAGCGGGTGCCCTCCGTTTCCGGCGTGGTGACCGAGGGGAGCGGCAGGGGAAGGGCCGCACCCGGATCCTGCCGGGCGCCGGATGCCGTGGGTGGCGTGGTGGGCGGGGTGAGTGCGGGGATGATCTGGGTGCCGGGCATGGCCGTCACGTCCAGGTAGACGTTGAGGTAGTCACCCTTCACCCCGCGGAGCACCTCGTCGGTGAACGGGTAGGTGAGCAGCACCTGGAGGGAGTCGGGCAGGTCGTCGCCGGAGTCGGCGAGCGCGGCGAGCGTGGGTGCGAGGGCCTTGAGGTCGGCGATCATGTCGGCCTTGCTCTTGTTGATCGTGTCCACGGCCACGGTGGAGAGCGTGTCGAGCGAACGCAGCATGGTGAGGAGCGAGCCGCGCTGCTTCTCCAGGACCTTGAGGCCGGGGGTGAGCCCGGTGAGGACCGTACCGACGTCCTGCTTACGGGTGGCGAGGGTGGCGGCGAGCCGGTTGACGCCGTCAAGTGCCTGGGTGATGTCCTCCTTGTGGGTGTCCAGGTTCGTGACGAGTGTGTCGACGCGCTTCAGCATCGACCGGATCTGCGGTTCCTGTCCGGCGAGCGCCTTGTTGAGTTCGGTGGTGATGGTCTTGAGCTGGCTGACCCCTCCCCCGTTGAGCAGCATCGACAGGGCGCCGAAGACCTCTTCGACCTCCGGGTTTCGATTCGTACGGGTGAGCGGGATCCGGTCGCCGTCCGCGAGCGTGCCGTGGGCGGTACCGGTGCTCGGGGGCGAGAGCTGGACGAATTTCTCGCCGAGGAGACTGGACTGCTCGAGATGGGCGTAGGAGTTGGCGGGCAGGTCGATCTTCCCGTTGACGCGCATGGTGACCTTGGCCGTCCAGCTGCCCGGGGTGAGGGCTATCCCGGTGACCCGGCCGACGGCTACGTCGTTGACCTTGACGGATGACTGCGGGGCGAGGCTGAGGACGTCCCCGAACTCGGCGGTGATCTCGTACGGGTGGTCGCCGAGGTCCGCTCCGCCGGGCAGGGGCACCTGTTCGATGCCGGTGAACGACGGCAGGCCGACGGTCGTGGCGACGAGCGCGATGCCGACGCCGGCGGCGACCAGGGCGCCGAGGCCCGTGACCGTGCGGGTGCCGGGTCTGCGCCGGGCGGCGCTCATGGGGTCGCCTCCTTCTTCTTCTGCGTCCCGGACTTCTCCGGCGTGCCGTAGACGGTGCCGACGGCGGGCAGCGGCAGCGTGGGAAGGGCCTTCTGCCGGGTGGCGTCCACCGGTGCCAGCCCCTCCAGGCCGGTGGCGCCGGCCTCGGGTTCGGTGAGCGGCCCGCCCATCGACAGCTCGTTGAGGTTGGTACGCCCGTTGATGGTGCGGTTCGCCGGGTCGTAGGCGTTGAGTACGTTGCCTGCTGCGAGGGGCAGTGTGTCGAGGGACTCGGCGAGCGAGGCACGCTGATCGACCAGGGTCTGGGTGAGCGGCACCAGGAGGTCCACGTTCTCCTTGAGGGCGCCGCGGTTCTTCTGGATGAAGCCCTTGACCTGGCCGAGCGCCTTGCCCAGTTCCTTCAGGGCCGCGCTGAGGTTCTTCTTGTCGTCGGCGAGGAAACCGGTGACGGAGTTCAGCTGCTGCTCGGCCGCCCGTACGCTGCCGTCGTTGTCCTTCAGCATCGTGGTGAAGGTCTGCAGGTAGAACAGCGTGTCGAAGAGGTTGCCGCTGCTCCTGTCGAGGGTCTTCGTGGCCTTGCCGAACTGTTCGACGGAGTCCCCGATGGCCTTACCGTTGCCGTCCAGGTTCTTCGCCCCGGTCTCGAGGAGTCGCGAGAGCGCCCCGTCCGTGTTGGCTCCGTCCGGGCCCAGGGCCGTGGAGAGCTCGGTGATCGACTCGTACAGCTGGTCGACCTCGATGGGGGTGGCGTTGTCCGCGGCCGGGAGTACGGCGTCGTCCTCGAGCCGCGCTCCCCCGGTGTAGGCCGGAGCGAGCTGTACGTACCGGTCGGCGACCAGGCTGGGGGCCACGACGACGGCGTGTGCCTCCTTGGGGACCTTGACGCCCTCGTCGATCCGCAGGGTGACCCTGACCTCCTCTCCGCGTGGCTCCACGGACTGGACGGTTCCGGCCTTCACTCCGAGGATCCGCAGATCCGATCCGGCGTACACGCCGGTGGCCCGGTCGAAGTAGGCGGTGACGGTGGTCTTCCCCCGGTCGTCCGTCGCCATCACCCCCGAGGTGGCGGCGACCGCCACGACGGCGAGTCCGGCGCCGATGCCGATGACGCGTGTGCGTCTCATGTCAGCGCCCTCCCTGCTTCGGTGGCATGCAGTCGTTCTTCGGCGGCGTGCCGGCGGGCAGGTAGTTCTTCGGGACAACACCGCAGACGTAGTTGTCGAACCAGCGTCCGTTGCCGAGGGTGTTGCCGATGAGCCGGTTGTAGGAGCCGGCCAGCGAGAGCACCTTGTCGAGGCTCTTGCGGTTCTTCACCAGGACGGTGGTGACCCGACCGAGCGCTTCCAGGGTCGGCCCCAGTTGCTTGTCGTTGTCCGTGACGAGCCCGGTGAGCTGGGTCCCGAGGCTCCGGGTGCCGGTGAGCAGCAGGTGGATGGAGTCGCGGCGCGCCTGGATCTCGCCGAGGAGCAGATTGCCGTCCTCCAGGAGGGTCTCGAAACTGCTCTTCCTACTCGCGAGCGTCTTGGTGAGCTGTTTGCTGCCCTTGAGGAGGGTGGCGAGCTGGGCGTCCCGTTCGGACACCGTCTTCGACAGCGCGGACAGCCCGTTCGCCGCGCTGCGCACGTCGGGCGGCGAGTCCTTGAAGGTCTCGGAGATCGTCTCGAAGCTCTGGGCGAGCTGGGCGGTGTCGATCTCGTCGATCGTCTCGCCGAGTCCGTTGAACGCCTGGGTGACGTCGTACGGGGAGGTGGTGCGGCCCGCGGTGATGCGGGAGTCCGGGTCCTGCGGAGCGTTGCCCAGCGGGTCGACGGCGAGGTACTTCTCGCCCAGCAGTGTCTTGATGGCGATGCCGACGGTGGAGGAGTCGCCGATCCAGGCGTCCTTGACCTGGAAGTCCACCTTCACCTTGGCGCCGTCGAGCGACACGGCGGTGACCTCGCCGACCTTGACGCCGGCGATCCGCACCTCGTCGCCCTCGCCGAGGCCGGCCGACTCGGTGAAGTCGGCGCTGTAGGTGGTGCCGCCGCCGATGAAGGGCAGTGCGTCGGCGCGGTAGGCGGCGAGGCCGAGGAGGGTCAGGACGAGGAGTCCGACGATGCTGACGGCGACGGGGTTGCGTTCCCGTACGGGCTTGATTCTCATGCCTGGCACCTCGGTCGGCCGATGGTGATGCCGGTGGGCGGTGCGCTGCCGTCCTCGGTCGTCACACCGCTGACCTTCGCTTCGCAGAGGTAGAGGTTGAGCCATGACCCGTAGGAGGTGAGGCGGGTGATCGCCTCCATCTTGGCCGGGGTCTTCTGCAGGAAGCTCTCGATCGTGGGGGCGTTCCTTTCCAGCTGGCCGGTGAGACGTCCGAGCTGGGCGATGTCGTCCTTGAGCGGCTCACGTCCGTCCTGGAGGAGGTCGGCGGTGACGGTGGTCAGCGCCCCCATCGCCGTGACCGCCTCGCCGAGCGGTTGACGGTCGCCGGAGAAGCCCGTGACGAGCTTCTGCAGGGTGACGACCAGGTCGTTGAAACCCGCCTCCCGGTCGTTGACGGTCTTCAGGACCGTGTTGAGGTTCTTGATCACCTCGCCGATCACCTTGTCCTTGGCCGCGACGGTGCCGGTCAGCGATCCGACGTGGGAGAGGATGCTGTCGACGGTTCCGCCCTCCCCTTGGAGGACCTGGACGATCGATCCGGCGAGCTGGTTGACATCCGGTGGCGACAGCCCCTCGAAGAGCGGCTGGAAGCCGTTGAAGAGCTGGGTGAGGTCCAGCGCGGGTGTGGTGCGCGCGAGCGGAATGGTCGCTCCTGATCTGAAGCTCTCGCCGACGGGTCCGGCGCCCTGGTCGAGGTCGATGTAGCGTTGGCCGACCATGTTGAGGTATTTGATCGAGGCGGTCACCGAGGCCGGCAGCGCGCGGCCCTTGCGGACCGCGAAGCCGACCTCGGCCAGCCGCTTGTCGGCGACCTCGATCGACTCGACCTGGCCGACCTTCACTCCGGCGATCCGGACGCTGTCACCGACGACGAGTCCGGTCGCGTCGGTGAACCTCGCCTTGTACGACGTGGTGTCGCCGACACCCGTGTTGGCGATGGACAGCCCCAGCACGGTGGTGGCCAGGGCGGTCACCACGACGAAGACGATCGACTTCACGAGGGGGCCCGCGAGGGAGCGGCGCTTCACTTGAGCTTCACCTCCGCACCGCGGAAGGCCGGACCGATGAGCACACTGCTCCAGTCGGGCAGGTTCTGCGGCTGGACTTTCAGGGCGGGAGCCACCAGCTCGTTGACGAGCCGGCTCTCCTCGGGAGAGTTGGGCATGCCGAGGGCGGTGTCGGCGGCTTCGGTTTCCTGGAGTTCCGCGGCGGGGTCGCTCCCTGTGTGGGAGGCGGTCCGGGCGTCGGCGGTCGGCACGGGCCTGCCGGTGTACGGCACGGAGTAGCAGTGCGGGCCGCCGGTCGCGCGGTAGGTGGGGGTGTCCTTGCCTGCGACGTACCTGCCCTTGGACTCCACGGCCTTGACGGTGACGTGAAGCCCCGGCTTGTCGGTGCCCTTGCCGAGCGCCTTGTCCATGGCGGGCACGAAGCCCGCCATCGTGCGCAGGGTGCAGGGGAAGGCGTCCGAGTACTCCGCGAGGAGCTCCAGCGTCGGCCGGCCCGAGGCGGACAGGTGGATGAGGTTGTCCTTGTTCTTGCGCAGGAAGGAGGTGACGTCGTGGGCGGAGGCGGTGGTGGAGCCGTACAGATCGGCGAGCTCCGCCTGCTGTTCGGCGATGGTGCCACTGGTGGTGGTGAAGTCGGTGAGTGCGTCCAGGACGTCGGGGGCGGCGTCCGCGTAGAGATGACTCACCTTGACGAGTTCCTTGATGTCCGCGTTGAGCGTGGGGAGTTGCGGGTTGAACTCCTTGAGGTGGGCGTCGAGGGTGACCAGGGTGTCCCCGAGCTTGTCGCCGCGTCCTTCGAGCGCCTGGGACACGGCGTTGAGGGTGGCGGCGAGCTTCTGCGGTTCGACCGCGGTCAGCATCGGCAGGACGTTGTCGAGGACCTCCTCCAGCTCGATGGCGTTGCTGGAGCGGTCCTGCGGGATGACGGCACCGGCCTTGAGGGCCTGCGCGGACGGGACGGACGGTGGCACGAGGGCGACGAACCGCTCGCCGAAGAGGGTGGTGGGCAGCATCTGGGCGGAGACGTCGGCGGGAATCCGCCCGAGCCGGTCGGGCCGGATGGCGAGCGTCAGGCGCGCCCCGTCCCCGTCCGCCTCGATGTCGCGCACCTCTCCGATGACGACACCGCGCAGCTTGACCTCGGCGTTGTCGTGCATCTCGTTGCCGACGCTTCCGGTGCGTACGGTCACGGTGACGTCGTCCGTGAAGTCCTTCTCGTACACGGAGACCGACAGCCATACGAGCACGGCGGGCACGAGCACGAACGCCACACCGGCGAGTCTGCGGCGCACCGTCTGCGCCATGGAGGAATGCATCAGCCGGCCACCTTCACCGTTGTCGTCGCGCCCCAGATGGCGAGCGAGAGGAAGAAGTCGGTGACGCTGATGAGCACGATGGCGTTGCGCACCGACCGGCCCACGGCCACACCGACGCCGGCCGGGCCGCCGGTGGCGTGGAAGCCGTAGTAGCAGTGGGCGAGGATCACCAGCACGCTGAAGATCAGCACCTTGAGCACCGACAGCAGCACGTCGTCCGGGGAGAGGAAGAGATTGAAGTAGTGGTCGTAGGTACCCGCCGACTGCCCGTTGAACAGGACGGTGATGTAGCGGGAGGCCAGGTAGGAGGAGAGCAGCCCGATGGCGTACAGCGGGATGATGGCGACGACGCCGGCGATGATCCGCGTGGTGACGAGGTAGGGCATGGAGCGCACGCCCATCGCTTCGAGGGCGTCCACCTCCTCGTTGATCCGCATCGCGCCGAGCTGAGCGGTGAAGCCCGCGCCGACGGTCGCGGAGAGAGCGAGCCCGGCGACGAGCGGGGCGATCTCCCGGGTGTTGAAGTACGCGGAGATGAAACCGGTGAAGGCGGAGGTGCCGATCTGGTCGAGGGCGGCGTACCCCTGGAGGCCTACGACCGAGCCGGTGGCTAGGGTCATCGCGATCATCACGCCGATGGTTCCGCCGATGACCCCGAGGCCGCCGCTGCCGAAGGCGACCTCGGCCAGCAGCCGCTGCACCTCCTTGAGGTAGCGGCGCAGGGTGCGGGGAATCCAGATGAGCGCCCGTACGTAGAAGGTGAGTTGTTCACCCGAGCGGTCGAGCCAGCCGAGCATGGACATCGGTCATCCCCCCTTCGGAGGGACGATCTGGAGGTAGATCGCCGTGAGGATCATGTTCACCGCGAACAGGAGCATGAAGGTGATGACGACGGACTGGTTGACCGCGTCGCCCACCCCCTTGGGCCCGCCGCGCGGGTTGAGCCCTCGGTAGGCGGCGACGATGCCGGCGATGAAGCCGAAGATCAGCGCCTTCAGTTCACCGATGTAGAGGTCGGGGAGCTGGGCGAGGGCGGAGAAGCTGGCGAGGTACGCGCCCGGCGTGCCGTCCTGCATGATCACGTTGAAGAAGTACCCGCCGAGGGTGCCGACCACGGACACCAGCCCGTTGAGCAGGACGGCGACGAACATGGTGGCCAGCACGCGGGGGACGACGAGACGCTGGATGGGCGAGACGCCCATGACCTCCATGGCGTCGAGTTCCTCGCGGATCTTGCGGGAGCCGAGGTCGGCGCAGATGGCGGACCCCGCGGCCCCGGCGATCAGCAGCGCCACGATGAGCGGGCTGGCCTGCTGGATGACCGCGAGGACGCTGGCGCCACCGGTGAAGGACTGGGCGCCGAGCTGTTCGGTGAGGGAGCCGACCTGGAGGGCGATGACCGCGCCGAACGGGATGGAGACGAGGGCGGCGGGCAGGATGGTGACGCTGGCGACGAACCAGAACTGCTCGATGAACTCCCGTACCTGGAACGGGCGGCGGAAGACGGCCCGGCCGACGGCCAGCGCGAGGGCGAACAGCTGGCCGGTCTGGCGCAACGGGGCGAGGAGCCGCGAGGGCTGTCCTGGCCGCGGTGTCTTCCCCGGGGCCGCGTCGGTGGCCGGCTCGGGCGGGCGTACGGGCAGTGGTGCCGTCATCGGCGCCCACCGTCCAAGGTCGGCGTGTAGCTGTTCATGATCGCCGTACGGGCGGCCTCCGGCAGCTGGCCCATCATGGAGATGACCCGTTCCCGGCGGCGCAGGGCCGCCTGCCGTACGGGCAGCCCGGGCGACGGCTCCAGTTGCGGTACGACGGTGCGGGGCCCGGACGAGTGGGTGGAGCTGTTGGTCCGCTCCGCTGCGAGGGTGGCCGCGTCCTTCTCCTCGGACATGCCGATGGGGCCTTCGCGTCGCCCGGCGAGGAACTGCGACACGACGGGCATGTCACTGGTGAGCAGCACCTCGCGCGGTCCGAAGGTGACGAGGTTGCGGCAGAACAGCATCCCCATGTTGTCGGGGACGGTGGCCGCGATGTCGAGGTTGTGGGTGACGATGAGCATCGTCGCGTCGATCTGCGCGTTGAGATCGATGAGGAGCTGCGAGAGGTAGGCGGTGCGCACCGGGTCGAGCCCGGAGTCCGGCTCGTCGCAGAGGATGATCTGCGGATCCAGGACGAGGGCGCGGGCGAGGCCGGCGCGCTTGCGCATCCCGCCGGATATCTCGCCCGGCAGCTTTCCCTCCGCGCCGAGCAGTCCGACGATGTCGATCCGCTCCATGACGATGCGGCGGATCTCGGACTCCTTCTTGCGGGTGTGTTCACGTAAGGGGAAGGCGATGTTGTCGAAGAGTGACATCGAACCGAAGAGGGCGCCGTCCTGAAACATGAGCCCGAACAGCTTGCGGGTCTCCATGATCTCTCGCTCGGGGCTGTTCACCATGTCGACGCCGTTGATGAGCACACGGCCCTTTTCCGGCTTCAGCAGTCCGATGATGGATTTCAGGAACACGGTCTTCCCGGTGCCGGAAGGACCGAGCATGACGCTCACCTCACCGGCCGGCAGCGTGAGGCTGACGTCCTGCCAGATGTTCTGCTTGCCGAAGGATTTCGTCAGGCCTTCGACGACTACTTCGATTCCCATCGGCCCTCCCTCGAAGTGGTGGTGAACGACGTCATCTGTCAGCGCTCCGGCTCCGGTAAATGCAAGGACGGCTCGTCACACATGCACCAGGAGGCGCACGGTATGTCCGTCGAATCCGCCAGGACAAGCCGTTGAACAGCGGAGATCGTCGGACTTCGATCTCTGGGAGGAGCGCTTGTCACCGAGTGACAAACCCGCCCGGCGGCTTTGTCGGAATCTGCGCAAGCTCTCCGGGTGCACCGGGGTCCCGCGGCCCGGGGGCCGGGCCGTGGGACCCCGGCGGCCGGGAGACGCCGCCCCGGTTGGAGGGTTCGGGCCGGCGGAACTCCCGGAGGAATCCCGGGTCAAGGGGGCGCGACCAGGACTCCACGTGCGTCGGACGAGCAGGTACGGATACGTTCCGATCCGCTCAAGCGGGACGCTACGGGCCGGTAACCTGAGTTCGCAATAGCGTTTCACGAACTTTCTCCGTGGTAATCGCGCGGCGGCTTTTTCTTGTGCCCCGATGAGTAATCGGCGCGCGAAACCTATCGAAAGGTGAGGGAATGGAAGCCGGGGCGGCGGGCCCCGGAGCCTCCCTCCGGACACGCCGAAGCCCGCCCCGACCAGGGTCCATTCGGTCGGGACGGGCTCAGGGGCGATCGATCGGCAGGCGCATGAAGTGACAAGAAGCGGAGTGCGGCGCCCGCCTGCCGGTCTCCGGTCACTTCACCTACTTCACCGCGGAGTGCCAGGCCTCGGCGAGCTGCTTGCCGGCGTCGGGCACCGACAGGCCCGGGGCCGTGAGTCCCACCGTGGAGGTCTTGGCGTCGTTCAGGACGAGGTTGCTGGTCCCCGCCGCCGCGGGCAGTCCGACCTTGAGGTCGATCGCCCAGCTGAGGATGCCACCGAGACCGCAGCCGTTGGCCTTCGGCACGGAGAACTGGTTGTCGCCCTGGCCGGCACCGGACAGGGCGAACTGGATCAGCGAGCCCTCGTCCGCGTTGTCCGTGCCGTCACCGTTGAACCTGGAGACGGCCAGCGACGGCATGCTCAGGTTGCCGGGGTGCAGGACCACGGGGTCACTGTTGCTGCCTATGTAGCACTTGGAGCCGAGCAGCGGGTTGTCCAGCCGGATCTTGATGGGCAGCGTGACGATCGGCCCGGAGGAGATGCCCGCGACCAGGCTGAAGTCGGTCGGCGCACCGGCCGACTCGACCGTCGCGGTCACCTTGTTGAGGGTCGCGTTCGTGATCTGACCGCATAGGGTGGAGACGACCGGCACACCGCTCGGGCACATGATGCCGAGCAGACCACCGGGGATCGTCGTCTTGCCGCTGATGATGGAGCCCTCCGGCGGCGGAACGACCGTATAGGTGCCCTCGGCCGGGTGCTGGATGACACCGAACTGCAGGTTCGTCGAGCCCGTCGTCGCCTCGGTGTTGCCCAGCTTGATCGATCCGTTGGGCGAGGTGGACGTCACGCACAGGGGGACGTCGGTGTCGCCGTCCGCCGCGAGCATGGCTGGGGCGTCCACCGGGCAGCGGTCGAACGGGGCCCAGCCACCGTTGAGCTGGGTCGCCGAGGCGGTGGCGGCACCGGCCGGCGACGCGGTCAGGGGCATGACCAGCGCGGCGGACGCCGCGACGGCGCCTGCGGCCTTGATCCAGGTCTTCGAGGCAGATCTCATCGTTCCCTCAATTCGGTTAGGGCTCGGGGGATTGCTGTGCTCGATGCGATGGTTCGTGCGACCGCGGGGGTCAGCGGATGGCCTTGGGGATGTCCAGAGGCTGGTTCTCCGGCGTGCAGCCGGCACCGGTGAAGGAGACACAGGGCGCCCCCTGTATCTGCTTGACGAATCCGGGAGATCCGGACAGGGACGCGGTGAAGAGGCTGTCCAGATCCTCGTCCACACCACACCCTGCGAAGGGCGGAATGGTCGCCGACCCCGTCAGCGGCCCTCCGCTCACCAACGTGTAGCCCTCCAGTGGCTCAGGTATCGCCCATACGCCCTTGCCGACGAGGGAGAGCCTGAAGGGGCGTTCCGTGCGGCAGTTGTCGCCCACCTCGAGCGGGGTCCCGTTGACCTTGACGTCACGCAGCCGCAGGACGAAGTCCACGTCGACGGTGGTCACCGTCGTGTTCTTGAACCCGTCCAGCCAATCGACAATCAGGTGCGAGTTCACATTCGCATCCTCTTTCGAGTTCGCCTTGGGGGGTATCTGGGTCATCTCGAGGGTCGCTGTCGTCGGCATGAATCCGAACGTCAGGAACGTGCCCGTGGTGGGTGGCAGCTGCGGTTTCCCCCCGTACTCCAACACCATGGACGCCTTGATGAACACGTGCGTCTCCGGGGGGCCGATGATCGAATCACTCTCGTACTGGTGAATCCGCGCACAGGCAACAGGAAATTTGTTCGCGCCGTTCAGTTTCGTCACATTCGCATACCCGGCCACATAGGTGACCATTTCCCATTCGTCCTTCGAGTCACCGACGCACGGAGGGGCGTCGCCCGGTGCGGGGTCCTCGGCCCTCGTCCCCACCTCGGGTACGAGGGTCCGGCCCCTGTCCTCGTCACCATCGGGCCAGGCCGCGGACACCGTCGGCTCGGGGGCGGGCTCCCCGCCCGCGTCGCCGATGTCCAGGGTCGCCAAGGTCACCTCCTGCCCCGGGTCCGGTGCACAGGTCAGGTCGGTGGTCCCCGGTTCGGTGGGGAGTCCCTCCGACGTCTTGGTCGTGAACACCCCGGAAAGGCCACCGGCCTCCATCGAGAGGCTGCCGCCCCCTCCCGGCTTGACGTAGGGCACCGACCCTGAGGTGCTCAGCGTCAGGCCGCCCTTGTCCGGTATCCGCGTGGGCTCGGCCGTCGTACCGATCCATTCGGCCTGGGCATGCTGGTCCCCCTGCGCGATGTCGACGGAGAGTCGCAACTCGGCCGCCACCGTCGCCGCTGTGGAACCGGCGTGTCCGTCGAACGCCCCCTCGGGCAGCGTCACGTCCAGGGCCATGTCTTCAGGCTGTATCGTCTGCCCGGGCTGAGCCGACTCGGGAACACTCGCCGCGATCCCGACCTTCACCGGCTGTTCCCCCCCGGGGAAGTCGCAGGTGTAGGCGAGCTCCGCGTCGATCTCCTGCATACCGGACGCGGCCTGCGCACCGGGGATCATCCCCCCGAGCAGCACAGCGGTGGCCACTGCGGCACCACGCGCGGTGCGCCTGCGCGTTCCCGTCATACGACTCCCCTTCACTGGCGATGTCCCCTTCTCGAACAGACCGGACGTGCCTCGTGCGAGGGGCGGACCCACCGCGCCCTCCTGCTCACTCGCTACCGATGCGACCGGGTCAAGGGGCGCTGCACAAGGGCCGGTTCGTCCGTACCGCCGGGCGGCATGACCACCGAGCGGCTCGTGCCGTACGCGTTGTCACCTGGGGCCGCGACACCCGGGCAACCGACAACGGCTGGTCGACGAGTCAGCTCGCGGGTGGTGCTGTCGCTGACGCGTCCAGCCGGCCGGTGGCGGTCGGTGCACGTCGCCGCGGGTCGCCCGGACAGCTTGACGGCGCCGTGGTCAGGTGAGGCACCTCCGGATGAACCGCGCACCGGAGACGAATCGCACAGCGGGCGGACCCGCCGTGCGATTCCTCATCACCCCTTACCGGACGTGTGACCGGATCAGGGGGTGTAGACGATGGACGGCTTGGTGGTCGTACCGGTCTTGACCGTGTTGTACGTAGCGGTGTAGGTCGGGTTCTGACCCACGGCCGCGATACCGGCACAGCCCGCGGAGGCGGTCGCGACGGTCAGCTTGTAGGTGGCGTTGTTGCTGATCTTGAGCTGGCCGGTGGTGTTGCTGTAGTCGGCCTTGACGTTGCCCGTCACCGTGAAGGTACAGGTGAGAACCGACAGCGTGGCCTTCACACCGGCGATGGACCCGCTGGTGGCTCCGGCACTGTAGGTGTTCGCCTTCAGCTGCCACGCCGGGGAGGTGTTGGCGGTCGGCGTCACCGGGCCGAACGGGCTGGTGCACCCGCTCCAGGTCAGTGGGGTGATGGTGCCGACCGTCACGTTCGTGGTACCCGAGGCGGTCGCCAGAACGGCTTTGGCTGCCGATGACGTACACGTCAGCGGGATGCCGTTGAGGCTGAGCACGATGGTGCCGGTGGATGTGGCCGTCACCGGCACCGGCGAGGGCGCGGGGCCGACGGTCCAGGTGGGAGCGGCCACGCCGGCGCTGGCGGTGGTGGCGCCGAGCGCGACAGCGGCGGTGGCGGCACCGGCCGCCAGCGCGATCTTTCTCAGAGAGTTGCGCACAGTGATTTCCTCCGATTCGACAGTGCGGGCGCACTGTTGCGGGGACAGCACCCGAATTCCCGCAAAGACGCAGGGAGTGCCGCGATGAATCGTGTTGCGTGGGGGCCGTGCTGCTCATTCAGCCACACACGTTCTGTGACAGGGCGTGACGTTACTTGCGGGAAACTTCGAGCACAATCCTGTGGGTCAAGATTGGTTCGGCAAGTTTTTTTCCTCGTCAACAGGTCACTAATTCACGCGGCGCACTTGTCACTTGGTGCGCAATTTCGCCGGGGAAGAGGACAGGGCGTCCGCACACACGGCCCGGTGCGACCGCCGGCCTCGCGTCGGCGGTCGCGACGCGGTCCGCGGCCGAAAACATTGTCCGGAAGTGAGTACTTCCCGCCCCACCTGCACCGAAGCCCCACAACGGGGCCCCTCTGTGTGCCCCTTGCACTTCGATCTTGTCCGGACGGTGTGCACCCCGCCCGACTTGGTCTATCTTCGGCGCCGATGTTGGTATACACCTGTCGGTCCGTGGGAGCGCTTCCCCCACACCTCCCACCCACGCCGGGCCCAGGAAAGCAAGGGGACGGTCATGCCGAGACTCATCCAGCCGCTGGACACCGGAGACCCGCTGGGGCCCCTCCCCCAGGAGTTCGCCGCGATCATGCGGCCAGAACTGCCGAGCCTGATCAAAGAGATAGGCATGGAAGTGACCCGCGCCTATCCGGAATACGCACGGCTGCTGAACGGTCCGAACGGCACATCCATCCGTATGGGTGTCGAACAGAGCCTTTCCTCCTTCGTCGACCTGGTCGCCGAGCCCTCGGCCCCCACGGTGCTGCGCGACGACATGTGCCGACGATTCGGCAGGTTCGAGGCGTACGAGGGCCGCACCATGGACGCGCTCCAGGGGGCGTACCGGCTCGGCGCACGCGTCGCGCTGCGGCGGGCCAAGAAGGTGGGCCGGAGTTACAACTTCTCGCCCGCACTCATGCTCAGTTTCGCCGACGCGCTGTTCGCCTACGTGGACGAGCTCGAGTCGCTGTCACGTGAAGGCTTCATGGAAGTGCAGGCCCAGTCCGACCAGCAGAGCGAGGCGGTACGCCGCCGGCTGCTGCATCTGATCCTCACGGGCCGACCGGTGCCCCGCAGTGCGATCGCCGAGCTGTGCGAGCAGACCGGCTGGACGCTTCCCGAACAGGTCACACTCGTCGCCGTACGCGCCCCCGCCGGCCTCGACCGGATCAGCGCGGACCCCGACGTCCTGATCGATCCCGGTGATCCGCAGCCGCACCTGCTCATCCCCGGCCCGATGGACGACGCGCGGAGGGAGATGCTCGGGCGGACGGCCCCCGGCGGTGGTGCGGCGATCGGTCTGACCGTGCCGACCGCGCTCGCCGCCGACTCGATCCGCTGGGCCCGCCGCGTCCTCGAACTCGTCGACGCGGGAGTCATCGACGACGCGCCCGTCATCCACTGCGAGGACCACCTCGTCACCTTGTGGCTGCTGTCCGACCTCGCCCTCCTCGACCAGCTCGCCGAGCGTGAACTGGCCGCCGTCGCGGGCATCAGCGCCACCCGGCGCGAGCGGTTGATCGAGACACTGCGGATCTGGCTCGACACCCGTGGCACCGCTGCCCAGATGGGCGCACTGCTGGATGTCCATCCTCAGACGGTCCGTTACCGCATGCGCAGCCTGGAGGCCATCTTCGGCGACCAGCTCACCGATCCCGAGAGCCGCTTCGCGACGGAAGCCGTGCTGCGCGCCACGCAGTTACGGGCTCGCAGCGGTCAAGCCCTCAACTGAGTCGCTTCACACGCTGCGATCCGAGTCAACTTACCCTCAGGTAACGCGAAATAGACGGTCAGTCCCAAACGGTTGCGACACGGAGACGTTCTCAACAAGAAACCCGGAACTGCGTCCCGTTACATAGGGAGGAGCGGTGGCCCACCGGTCACCGCGGAGCACCACCTCCTGGCCGACCATCCGAGAGGGAACCCCCGCATGACCGCTTCGCATCTCCTCGTCCCCGTGCCGATCCCCGACCGGGTCGCCGCACTGATCGGCTCCTGCACCCCGCCGCACATCCTCCAGGCGGAGTTCGACGCCGACTGCGCCGCCCGCGAGGTGCGCAGGTTCAGGGGACCGAGGCTCGGCATCGAGGACCAGGCCGACCGCGAGCAGGCACTGTCCGAGCTCGCGTGGGCCAACAAACTGCTCTCCGCCCACCACCCGTACCTCGCGGTGCATCCGGACGACGCCTGGTGACACCTGCTTGCGGAGCGGCAGCCGCCGACTTACCTTACTCAAAAGTAAGTTTACTCTCGAGTAAGGATCTGGCGTGGCCGACAACAGCAGCGGCGACCTGACGGAAGAACTGGCAGGGCTCGACTTCGCCGCGGTCTCCCCCGAGGAGTTCGCACGCATCGTCAAGGGCCTGTCTGTCAAGCAGCTCGGCGAGGTCATGCACGGCGACCTGCGCGCGCGGGTCCTGAGCGAGGTCTTCGGCCGGATGCGGCAGCAGTTCCGGCCGGCGGCGGCCGGCTCGCTGAAGGCCCTGATCCGCTGGAAGATCACCGGCGAGAGCGAGGAGGTCTACGAGACCTCCATAGCCGACGGCGCCTGCACGGTGAGCGCGGGCCGCTCCGAAGCCGAGCCCCGTACGACGCTGGTGATGAGCGACGCCGAATTCCTCAAGCTGGTCTCCGGCAACGGCAACCCCGTGACGATGTTCATGATGCGCAAACTGAAGGTCGCCGGTGACGTCGGCCTGGCCTCGGGCCTGACCCGCTACTTCGACATCCCGAAGGCCTGAGCCCATGAGCTACTTCTCCCTCGCCCTGACCGAGGAACAGCAGGACCTGCGTAACTGGGTGCACGGCTTCGCCGCCCAGGTGGTACGCCCCGCGGCGGCCGAGTGGGACGCCCGGGAGGAAACCCCGTGGCCGGTCATCCAGGAGGCCGCCAAGATCGGTCTCTACGGCTTCGAATCGCTCGCCGACATGTACGGGGACCCCAGCGGCCTGTCCCTCCAGATCGCCAACGAGGAACTCTTCTGGGGCGACGCCGGGATCGGCATGGCCCTCTTCGGCACCTCTCTCGCGGTCGCCGGTATCTTCGCCTCCGGCACACCCGACCAGCTCGCCGAGTGGGTCCCGCAGTGCTACGGCGACGAGGACGACCCGAAGGTGGCCGCCTTCTGCGTGTCCGAGCCCCAGGCAGGATCCGACGTCTCCGCGATGGCGACGAGGGCCCGGTACGACGGAGCCAGGGACGAGTGGGTGCTCTCCGGCCAGAAGGCGTGGATCACCAACGGCGGGATCGCCGGGATACACGTGGTGGTGGCCTCCGTCGAACCGGCGCTCGGCGCCCGCGGCCAGGCCGCGTTCATCGTCCCACCGGGAACCACGGGTCTGGCGGCGAGCCGCACCATCAAGAAGCTCGGACTGCGCGCCTCGCACACGGCGGACGTCTTCCTGGACGACGTGCGCGTGCCGGGCCACTGCCTGCTCGGCGGAAAGGAGAAGCTGGACGCCCGCCTCGCCCGAGCCCGCGAAGGCACCACCGCCAAGGGCCAAGCCGCGCTGGCCACCTTCGAGGTCAGCCGCCCCACCGTGGGCGCGCAGGCGCTGGGCATCGCCCGCGCCGCGTACGAGTACGCGCTGGAGTACGCCGGAGAGCGCGAGGCGTTCGGCAGGCCGATCATCGAGAACCAGTCGATCGCGTTCGCCCTCGCCGACATCCGTACGGAGATCGAGGCCGTGCGCCTGCTGATCTGGCAGGCCGCCTGGATGGCCCGCAACGACCGGACCTTCGACGCCGGCCAGGGCTCCATGTCCAAGCTCCGCGCGGGTGAACTCGCGGTATCCGCGACGTCGAAGGCGGTCCAGATCCTCGGCGGCGCGGGTTACAGCAGGGAGCACCCGGTGGAGCGGATGTACCGCGACGCCAAGATCTACACGATCTTCGAGGGCACGAGTGAGATCCAGCGGCTGGTCATCGCCCGCGCCATCTCGGGCCGCCACATCCGCTGACGCGCCACCACGGCGGCCTCTGTTTCTCCTTGTGTGTCAAGTGGCGTAGACCGGGGGCGCGTCCGTGTCATACAACTGAGGCCACTGATCGAGCCGTTGTCGTCGAGATCCCGTGGGGAGACCGCCATGTCCGGTGAGGCCACGCACTGCTGGATTGTGGTGCTGGACATCGAGAACTTCAGTTCCCGGTCCGATCCGATCCAGCGTTCCCTGCGGGCCGGGATGTACGAGGTGCTTCGTGCAGCGCTCCTGACGGCCGGGCTGTCGGACGATGACGTCGTCACCGAGGACCGTGGCGACGGCGTCCTGATGATCGTCTCCGCGACCGTCTCGCCGATCGTCCTCGCCGGGCCGTTCGTACGCGCCCTCGACGAAGAACTGCGGCAGAAGGCCGACGTCTACAGCCTCGCCCACGCGATGCGGTTCCGGGTCGCAATGCACCAAGGGCTCGCCGCTCGGGACGGTGAGGGATGGTCCGGGGACGCGGTGAACACCGCTTGCCGGCTGGTGGACGCGGGTCCGTTGCGCGAGGTCCTGGCCGCCGCGTCCTCGTCGCGGATGGTCTTCGTCGTGTCCGACGAGATCTACCGGGCCGTCGTTCGGCACGGGCACCGCTCGGTGGACCCGGCCGCGTACCTGCCCATGCCGTTCCGGACCAAGCACGGCGAGCTCATCGAAAGCTGGGTGACCGTTCCTGGATCCCCCGCGCCCCCGGGTCTCCCGGCCGCGTCACCCGGGCAGCACGGACAGGAGTTACCGGGCGAATCGTCCGGGCACGTCGGAGCCGAGCCCGGTGGCGTCCGCACCGACACGGGCAGCCGTCGTCCTGCGGGCGGAGGCGGCATCAGCGTCGGGACCGTGCACGGAGACGTGTTCCAGGGCGACAAGACCGTCAACGTCAATACCACGGGGCCGGTCAGACCATGACCACACCGACGGGGGGAGCGCCGGCTGCGGGTGCCGTGGGAACGGCACCCGCAGCCGGTACGGGGGGCGGGCCGGGCGGGGCTGCGGCGGGCAACACCGCAGCGCCGTCCGGCCCGGCACAGCCCGCCGGTCCGGCCGCCGGAACGCCGGCCCCGTCCCCGGACGGCGCGGCCGGCGGAGCCGGCGCGCAGGGCGGCGATCCTCCCCGGTCCGGCCCGGGTGCCGAGTCCTTCGAGGCGACGGGCCGGATGGGAGAAGGGTCCCTGCGCCACGACCGGGTGCGCGACGCCTTCGCCAACGTCGAGGGCGATGTCGTCGGCGGCGACAAGTACGTCCTGCTCCTCGGCGGTGCTCGGCGGCGCCTGCGGACCATCTCACCGTTCATGGACGAGCGGGTCCGTTTCGCCTACCAGGAGCCTCCCGGCCTGCCCGCCGCCCGCGAGGCACTGGCGGGCCGGCATCTGCTGATCCTGCGCGGCGCCCCCGGCTACGGGAAGACAGCCATGGCCGTGCGCCTGCTCCAGGGCATGGGGGCCACCACCAAGTACCACCTGGACAGTGATGTCGACTTCGGCTCCCTCGCCGATCTCCTGGAGCGCGGCACGGAGTCCATCGAGCGCGGTGCGGCCTTCCTCCTCGACCAGCCGTCCGCCATCACCGGACTGCGCGGAGAGGTGTACGAGAAGGTCCAGGGCGCGCTCGCCGTGGCGGGTGCCTGGCTGGTCATCACCGTCTCCAGCGCCGAGGTCGCGGACAGCGAGCTCCTGACGGCCGTGGTCGACGTCACCGAGGCGCCCGACCAGCGCGGCATCGTCTCCACACATCTGCGCTGGCGGCTGGGCGACGCCGTCCGGGACCGGCTGGTCGCCGACGCCGACATCGCAAGACTGCTGGACGAACTGCTCACCGGCGACCCCGCGTGCAAACAGGCGGCCGACCTGGCGTCCGCCATCGTGGAGGAGTGGGACACCGGCCGGCTGGATCCCGAGAACATCAAGAAGCGCCGCGCCCGGCAGGCCGACGAGGACTTCGACATCTGGGTCGAGAGTCTGCGGGAGCCAGCGGTCCGGAGCCTCGCCCTGGCCCTCGCCGTCCTCAACGGCCTCCCCCAGGAGTACATAGCCACTGCCGCCAGGTCCCTTCGCGAGCGACTGGAGGGGGACGGCCCACAGGTGCTGATACCCCGCCCCGACGGTGACCTGCCGCTCGTGAAGAACCCCTTCGCCGCACCACGCCGCACCCAGCTGACTCGGCTGCGCGCACGGGACACGGCGAAGAAGGACGGCGAGCCGGGCCGCGCGCTGGAGTACAAGGACCCCTCGTACGCACGACGGGTCATCCGGCACGCCTGGAGCCAGTACGAGATCCAGGGCGAATTGCTCGGCTGGCTGTCCGACCTCGTCGTGGACCTGGCGGAAGAGGTGCGGGTCTACGCGGCCGTGGCGCTCGGAGCGATCGCGGCCGAGTCCTACACCTACCTCCGCGGCGAGCTCCTCCACGGCTGGGCCCTGAGCGAGAACTGGATGTACCGCGACGCCGCCGCGTACGCGCTCCAGGTCGCCTCGCGCGACCCCTGGATCGCGGAGAAGGCGGACGAACTGGTGCAGGGCTGGTTCGCCGACCGCAGTCTGCCGTTCGCACAGGCCACGGCGGCACGGGTGTACGGCATGCGTAAGGACGCCGCGCCTGCCGTCTCGGCGCTGGTTCGCCTCGCCGTCGTCGACCACGCTGCCGTGGCCGTGGCCATCGGCCGCAGCCTGACCGATCTGCTCGCACGCAAACGAGACCCGGAGGATCCGGCGGACAGGGTTGACTCGGTGGGCACGACGGGAATGGTGCTCCACATTCTCCACGAGCGGTCCGCCGACCACCGGAGCAGGCCGACGGCCCTGATCTCGTTCCTGATCGTTGCGGCCCAAGTGGTCGTGGACAAGGAGGAGTGGCAGACCGGCGGCGAAGTGGAGCAGTGGCCCGCCCTCCTCTACCTGGCCCACCACAACGAGGAGTTGCGCACACCGTTCATCGCCCTGTGGCGTGAGTCCCTCAACCAGGCGGACTTCGGCGAGGAGGCGCAGCAGGTGCTGCGCAACTGGGCCGCGCTCGCCGAACGCGACAGGATCCTGCGGGAGATGTTCCGGCTGATGGTGGGCGCGATGGCGTACGGGGACCCGAGGACGGGACGGATCTTACGACGGTGTGCGGCCGACTGGGTCGACCGGGACGAGCTGGCACCACTGCCCCTGGTCTCCGCCGTCGTCCATGCGCAGCTCGATCTGGAAAGGGTGTGACATGTCAGTCTCACTGATCCTGAACAACAAGCCGGTGCCTCGTTCACAGCTCGCCACCCTGCCCGGGCTGCCGCCGAACTTCGCGGTCGTGTACGCGTTGAAGACAGGTGGCTGGGAGATCGAGTCGCCCAGGCATCTGACGGTCGCCGGACGGCTGCAGAACAGGTACAAGCTCTGCTACGTCGTGGACCTGGGTGACCACCGGCGCACGGCCAAACTCACCAGGACTCCGCTGACCTGCAAGGACCAGGCACACCGCTTCGAAGCGACCATCGACGTCGGATTCCGGGTGCACGACCCGGTGGCGGTGGTGCGGGGCAATCTCCCCGATGTGCTGAGCGCCGTCTATCCGTATCTGATCAGCAGGATCCGGCCGATTGCGGCGCGGTTCGCGATCGACGAGGCCTTCGAGGCACAGGCCAGGATCAACGGCACCCTGGTGCTTCCCATGGCGCTGGCCGAGGGTATGACGATCTTCTACTGCGATGTGCAGCTCGAACCCGACGAGGCGGCACGGAAGTTCGTCCGCGGTCGCACCGAGGCGGGCCGCTCCTCGGAGATGGGCCGACTGCAGCACCACGCGGTCCTCGGGAACACCCGCCATCAGGAGGCGGTCAAGGACATCGAGCAGGAAGCCCGGACAGCGCGGGAACAGCGGGAGCGTGCCGCGCTCTCCTCCGTACAGTTCGACTTCCGCGGTCTCATCCTGGAGCACCTGGCGAAGCATCCGGGTGACACCGAGAAGTCCATGGAGCTGCTGTTGCGCTGGGACGAGGGGCGACAGGCACGAGCCCTGGACCAGGAGCAGCGTCAGGTCGAGATGGTCCGGTACATGATCGACAAGGGCATCGTGCGGGAGGTGGACGTGCCCGGCCTGCGGGATGGTGTGCTCGGGACGTCGGCCGTCGCGTTCGGTGGGATGCTGCCGCCGGGCGCCGGGGCGTCCGCGCAGCCGGCTCCGGCAGCGGCGCACGTGTTCCCGCCTGCGGCGCCGCGATCGCCTTCCGCGAGCAGGCCCCCTACGCCTCCGCCGTCGGCCCCTCCGTGGGGCGGCACCCGTCCTGACGGCGCGCAGGTGCCGGGCGGCTCCCCGTCCGGCGCGCCACCGGACGATCCGGCGGTGGCCGGTCTGGCTCCGGTCTACGTGGTGCTGGACACCTCTCCGGCCGCAGCCGGCTGTGTCACCGAACTGCGTGACGCGTTGCGGTCGTTGCAGACCGTGCTCGCCAACAGCCCGGACGTGACCTCGGCGGTGCGGCTGTCCGTGCTGACCTTCTCCGACACTGCCGACGTCCGGCTGCCGCTGACGCAGATCTCGTGGCAGACCGGCGTTCCCGATCTCCAGACCGGGGACGGCTGCCGGTACGAACCCGTTTTCCGCCGACTGCTGGAGCTCGTGCCCCTGGAGACGGAACGGCTCAAGCAGCAGGCGCGGGTCAACCGCCCTACCGTCTTCTTCCTCGCGGTGGGCGACCCGGAGGACGGCGGCGAGTGGCAGGCCGCACAGCAGGAGTTGATGCGGCACCACTACCGGCCGAACATCGTCGCCTGCGGCATCGGCACGACCGACCGGCGGACGGTGGCGCGGATCGCCAGCCCCGCCGAATTCGCCGTCGCGGCCCACGCTCAGGCGGGCCTCCGGGAGTCGGTCGCGCAGTTCTCGATGCTTCTCCAGAACACCGTTCTCCACCTGGGGCGAAGTGCGGTCGCGGGTTCCTCGGAGCTCGACCTCGAACGCCCCCAGGGCCTGAGCCCCATCGAAGATGTCGAATAGAGAGACTTCGAAGACATGGCCGAAAACCAAGGGCAGTTACTGCCGGTGTACGTCCTGGCGGACGAGTCCGGCTCCATGCATCCGTACGTCGGTGACCTCAATGCCGGACTCGCCTCGCTCCACCGGTCCCTGCTCGGCGAACCGATGGCCGCGGCGAAGGTCCGGTTCTCCGTGCTGGGGTTCGCCAACAGTGTGACCGAGCGGCTGATACTGGCCGATCTGCGGGCGGAGAACGAACTGCCCCGCCTGACGGCGAGCGGCGGTACGAGTTACGAGGCGGCCTTCGACGCACTACTGCGACGGATTCCGCAGGATGTGGACACGCTCAAGAGCCAGGGCTACCGCGTGCACCGGCCCGCGGTGTTCTTCCTCAGTGACGGCCAGCCCAACTCCGGTGAGGGATGGCAGGACAGGCACCGGGAGCTCACCGACCGCTCGGTGACCAAGGCCGCGCCCAACATCATCGCCTGCGGCATCGGACAGGCTGAGGCGGAGACGATGCTGAGCGTCGCCACCCAGTCGGACTTCGCCTTCATCTCGGTGCCGGGGGCCCAACTGGGCGCTTCCATCGCCGGGTTCTTCACCGCGCTGACCAAGAGTGTGGTGGAGTCCGGCAACGCGATGGCATCGGGACGTCCCGAGCTGGTGGTCGAGCGGCCGGAAGGCTTCCGGCTCGCGATTGACGAGGTGTGAGCGTGGCGCGACTTTTCGGGCGCCGGTGGGAGGGCGAGGAGGAGCCCCAGGGCCCCTCCGGACCGTCCGGTGCCGCGAGCCCGCCCGGTGCGCCCGGTACCCCGGGGCAGGGCCGGACGCCGGACGACCGGGCCCCGGCCGACGGGCCGTATCCCGTACGGCGTGGGCCCGGGGACGGGCTCTCGCCCGCCGAGCGTCTCTCGCCCGTACCCGGTCACGGCGCGTCCACCGGCCACGGGCCGTCGGCCGGCCACCGGGCCCCGGCGGGCGAGGGACAACGGGCGCCGTCCTCACCGTCGCACCAGCGGCAGGCCCGGGGTCCCGTTCCCGCGCAGGAGACGCGGGAGCCCCGGCTCCCCGGGGCTGGGCTCCCGCTCTGGGCACGAATCATCCTGGGCCGGCCGGCTGCCCGGTTCGAGCCGAAGCCACCTCCGGCAGACCCCTACCGCCCGGACACCCTCTTCGACGGCTGGTCCACACCGGAGCTCACCGTCCGGCTCGCCTCCGTACGCGGCGATGCGCACCGGTTCGGCGGGCAGCCGCGCCAGGACGACATCGTGGTGGCGTCGCACGAGCCGACCGGATCCGTGGTGTTCGCGGTGGCGGACGGGGTCTCGTCCGCCCCTCAGTCACATGTGGGCGCGGCGCTGGTCTGTCGTACCGCCGTCGCCGACGTGCTGCAGCAGCTCGACGAGGAGCGTCCGCAGGTCGACTGGAAGCGCACCGTGACCGCGGCGGCGTACCAGCTCCTCATGCGGGTGACCCGCGGCTCGGACCCGACCCCCGAGCAGCAGCGCGAGGCCCAGGTCCTGCTGGCCACGACGCTGGTGACGGGTGTCGTGCGGCTGACCGGGAGCGGCTTGCTCGAGGTCAATCTGGTGCATGTGGGCGACAGTGGCGCCTGGATGCTCCACAAGAAGCGATTCCACCCCTTGCTCGGCGGCAAGGAGGAGCGTGCGGACGGGGTCTTCTCCTCCGCGGTGTCCGCGCTGCCGTGGCTTCCGCCACAGATCGAGGGAACCTGGTACACGGTTCCCGAGGACGGGGTGCTGCTGGTCGGGACGGACGGGTTCGGCGATCCGCTGGGAGACGGTACGGGCATCATCGGATCGATGGTGGCGTACGAGTTGGGCCGCCCGCCACGAGAGCCCCAGGCCCTCGCGCAGCTGCTCGACTTCTCGCGCGAGACGTTCGACGACGACCGCACCCTGCTCGCCGTCTGGCCGCGTCACCGGCTCGACGAGAGCGGCAGCCCGGGAGCCGCGACCGCCTGGCCGCACGAAGCGGGCGGGGCAACGGGATGACCGGGGCCGGTCCGCAGGCCATGGACATCGGCCGTGTGACGAAGGGGCGGAAGTTCAACGCGGGCGGGCAGGGCTCGGTGTGGGCGGTCGAGGACCGGACCATCAACGGATCCTGGCCGGTGGCCTACAAGGAGTACCACGCCAGGATGCGCCCTGCGCTGAAGGCGGACGTCCTCTCCGAGATGGCCGGCTTCATCGCGTCCCTGCCACCCGACACCGGCCGTTGGCTCGCCGAGCGCACCGCCTGGCCGGCCATGCTGGTGACGGACTCCGCCGGGGTGAGCGGCTTCCTGATGCGGCAGATCCCCGAGCGGTTCTTCCGCCGGTTCGCCTTCGATCCGGAGAAGCCGCAGCCGGCCGGCTTCCAGTACCTGCTGAACCCTCCGGCCTATTTCGCGCGGGCGGGCTTCGCCATCACGCCTCGCCAGCGGTTCGAGCTGCTACTGGATCTCGCCGGTACGCTGGTGCGGCTGCATTCCCTCGGCGTCGTCGTGGGCGATGTGTCACCGAACAACGTGCTCTTCTGTCTCGACGGAACGCCCAGTTGCTTCCTCATCGACTGCGATGCCATGGCGCTGCACGGCAAGTGGGCGCTGCCGGCCGTGGAGACCCCCAACTGGGGGCTGCCCTCGGGCGAACGCATGGGCGCTGCCACCGGCGACACGTACAAGTTCGCCCTGCTCGCGGCGCGTCTCTTCGCGGGGGAGCAGGACGGCCGGGACGTGACGGTCCTCCGGGCCGCGGACGAGGCAGTGGGACGGCTCGCCGAACAGAGTCTGTCCGTTGCCCCTGCCCGGCGGCCGGTCCTGGAGCATTGGCTGGGCGCACTGGCCGCGGCGGTCGCCACCGCGCCGGCTACGCTGCCGCAGCCCTCCGCCGGGCCGCCGGCGGGCGCGCCGCACCGACGGGGAACGCCGGGCGGCCCCACCAGCCACCGCCCCCCGTGCCCAACGCTCCTCCGCCCGCACCTCTCGGCTCCTGGACGCCGCGGCCGGTCGGGACCGGAACGGGCAGGTCGAAGGCCGGCCGGCGGTTCGCCGCTCTGGTACTGATCGTCCTGGCCGTCGTCTACGGTCCGGATCTCTACGACACGTTGGCGCAGGAGGACCGGGCCGCCGGTTCCACCGGATCCGGCAGCACCGGTCTCTCGGAGGAGAGCTCCGGGTCGAGCGGTCCGGACTCATCCGACGAGGAGGCGACGGATGGTCAGCTCCGGTCCCTGGAAAGCCTGCTGGAACGCAACGAGGGCAACCGCAGCGAGGTGGGCGATGCGGTGAGCCGCATGACCACCTGTCCGGGCCGCTCCGGGCTCCGCGAGGTCAAGGGGGTGTTCGAGGACGCCGCGATCGAGCGGGGCGAGCTCGTGCGAGATCTGGAGGTCCTCGATGCGGACCTGCTGCCCTCCTCCATGACGGCGGACCTGCGGACCGGCTGGCAGGCCTCCGCCGACGCCGACCACTCCTACGCCCTGCTGGCCGAGGAGGTGATGGGCGGATGCACCTCCCAGGCCGTGATGTCCTCGTCGCACTGGCGGGACGCGTCCCGCGCCAGCACACGGGCGACGCAGGCGAAGAAGGACTTCGTGGCTGCCTGGAACCTGTTGGCCGAACAGCACGGACTGACCGCGATGTCATGGGACGACGTGTGATCACCCACCATCCGGAGCGGAGCCCTCTAATAACCTGAGCCGCTCAGCCGTTTCAGCTCGTCCGGCCGGTCGATGGTCAGCCGGTTGCGTCCCGTCGTCACCCAGCCGAGACCGCGCCACTGCTCGAGGACGCGGGTGACCGTCCGCCGCGAGCTGAGGACGAGCCCGGCGAAGTCGTCCTGGGACAGCGGGAGGGTGATGAGCACTGCTCCGTTGCCCTCCGGGCGCCCGTAATCCGCGCCGAGATCCAGCAGCAGTGTCGCCAGCCGGGCCTGGACGGCTTCCGATCCGACGGCTGCTCGATGGCCGTCCGACTCGCGCAGGCGCTCGGAGAGCACCTGCTGGAGCGCGAGCGCGACGGCGGGAACGGACCGGGCGGCCGCACGGAACGGGACCGAGGGGATCATCAGGGCCTCGACCCGGGTGAGTGAGGTGAGCGAGGCGGAGCGAGGCCGACCGTCCAGTGCGGCCTGCTCGCCCAGCAGGTCGCCGGCCCTGCGGATGGCAAGCACGGCTTGGTAGCCCGCGGCGGAACTGGTGGCGACCTTGGCGCAGCCCCGCCGTATGACGAGCAGGTGGTCGGTGAGGTCGTACTGCCGCAGCAGGGTTTCCTTGGGCGGAAACTCCACCAGGGTCCCGGCCGCCAGGAGCCGGGTCCTGGCATCGTCGTCGAGCAGCGACCAGAAGGACATCCGGCGCGGACGGTGGTGGGATGCGCTGTCCACGGCGGGCTCAGCCGAACGCGATGACGGCGGCTACCAGCAGACTGCCGACGACGGCCAGCGCCAGCGACTGCTGGACACGCTTGTGCTTCGTCCAGGCGATGGCGCTCATGACGACGAGCTGACGGCTGAGGGTGGGCAGGGCGTCCGTGTCCCCGAGCCGCTGCGCGAGGTCGTCGGGGGCCCAGTGGCGTAGATGGCCGTAGAAGAGGAACTCGTCCTCGCCGGGGCGGGGCGTGCGGCCTTCGCCGTTGTGGCGGGGAACGACGACGAGCACGGCCAGGATCGCGGAGATTCCGATGAGGATTACACCCGCCCAGAGGACGAGCTCCGCGAAGCCGCTCACGCGTCCGAGCGCGCGGCCACTGCCCGACAGCGCGGCGATGCCGGCGAGGACCGCGGATTCCATGGCCAGGGCGAAGGACGCCTTGGCATCGACCGTGCGGGTCGACTCGTGGAGCGAGGCATGGATCTGCCAGGCCGTCTTCACCGCGCGGGCCCGAGACTCTTCCTGCGACACTGAGGCATCCCCCGATTTCGAAGCCTGCGCCACTATAACCTCGGCACGTGCCGGTGCGGCGCCCCGTCGACAACCTCAACCGTGCCCGTAGGGGCCGGACTTGCGGTCCGGGGTGCAGGTGCAGGGGCGCTCTCGCGCATCGTCCGGTGGACCCCGCGGGATCGGTGGCGAAGGCGGGCGGAAGAATGTCGGACGGTGACGACGTCTGGGAGACGTGTGACTTCTGTGGGCAGAGATCAGGGTGCGCAGTGAACCGGCAGCACCAGCACAGTCATCGACCGTCAGCCGCACACCGGACCCCCTGGGAGCATTCTTGACCGCCGCGTCCGACGCACCGCGTCCGTCCGTCCTGTTCGTCACCGATCTCGCCTACGAGGCGCACGGACGGCGCTACTGCGACGAGGACATCTTCCTGACGTCCCGGTTGCGCGAGACCTTCGACGTCGCGCTCTGTCATCCCCGGGACGCGGCGGCGCTGCTGGAGGGTTTCGACGCGGTCGTCGTCCGCAACAGCGGTCCGGTCCTGCACCACCAGGAGGCGTACGACGCGTTCCGGACGCGGGCGCGGGAATCGGGAGCCCGGGTCTACAACGCGCTCGACGGGCGCGGGGACATGGCCGGCAAGCAGTACCTGGTCGATCTGAGCCGCGCCGGCTTCCCGGTGATCCCCACCGTGGACCGCGCGGAGGACCTCGGGCTGCTCCCCCGGTCGGCCGCGTACGTGGTCAAGCCCAAGCTCGGCGCGGACTCGGTGGGGCTGCGGTTCACCGAGTCGCCGGAGTTCCCCGAGGGCGCCGACGGCACACTCCTCGTCCAGCCGCGGATCGACTTCCGCTACGAGGTGTCCTTCTACTTCGTGGACCACGACTTCCTGTACGCCCTCCACGCCCCGCATCCGGACCGGCGCTGGGTGCTGGAACCGTACGCGCCGAGCCCCGAGGACCTGGACTTCGCCCGCCGCTTCGTCGAGTGGAACACCCTCGCGCACGGCATCCAGCGGGTGGACGCCTGCCGGACACCGGAGGGCGACCTGCTGCTCGTCGAGCTGGAGGACCTCAATCCGTACCTGTCGCTCGACCGGGTCCCGGAGGAGATCCGCGAGGCGTTCGTGTCCCGGATGCGGGACTCCGTACGGGCGCTGCTGGCCTGACCCGTCCGGCCTGCCCCCGCATGCGGGGGGTCAGGCCGGGTGTGAGGGTGCGAGGGTGACCACTGCCAGCGAGACCGCCCCCGCCACGCAGAGCGCCGCAGCGCCACCCGTCCTCGACCGCAGACGCCGGAACGTCGTATTCGCCACGATCGTGCTGGGGATTCTGCTCGCGGCGCTGGACCAGACGATCGTGGGGACGGCGCTGCCCACGATCGTCTCGGACCTGGGCGGAGCGGAACACATGTCGTGGGTCGTGACGGCCTATCTGCTGGCGGAGACCGTGGCGACGGTGCTGGTCGGCAAGTTCGGCGACCTCTTCGGCCGGAAGCTGATCTTCCAGATCTCGGCTGTCATCTTCATCGTCGGCTCGTTCCTCTGCGGTCTCGCGTCGAACATGCTGCTGCTGATCATCTGGCGAGGTCTGCAGGGCATCGGCGCGGGCGGGCTCATGGTCACCGCCATGGCTCTGATCGCCGATGTGATCCCGCTGCGCGACCGAGGCAAGTACCAGGGGGCGATCGGTGCCGTCTTCGGCGTCGCCACGGTCGTCGGACCGCTGCTGGGCGGCCTGTTCACCGACCACCTGAGCTGGCGCTGGGCGTTCTACGTCAATGTGCCGATCGCGATCGTGGTGGTCATCGCCGCCGCCCGCACCATCCCTTCCGTGCGCGCGGCCGGTCGCCCGGTCATCGACTACCTGGGCATCGCGCTGGTCGCGCTCGGCGCGAGCGCGTTGATCCTCGCCACGAGTTGGGGCGGCAACGAGTACGCCTGGGGCTCGCCGGTCATCATCGGACTCTTCGTCGGAGGCCTCGTCGCCCTTGCGCTCTTCTGCGTCGTGGAGACACGGGCGAAGGAGCCGATGCTGCCGATGCGGCTGTTCCGCAACCCGGTGTTCACGGTGTGCTCCGTCCTGAGCTTCATCGTGGGCTTCGCCATGCTCGGTGCGATGATCTATCTGCCGACCTACCTGCAGTACGTCGACGGGGACTCGGCCACCGTGTCCGGGGTGCGGACCCTCCCCCTGGTGGTGGGCCTGCTGGCCGCCTCGATCTTCAGCGGCAACGTGGTGAGCAAGACCGGCCACTACCGCTTCTTCCCCGTCATCGGTTCGCTCGTGATGGCAGGGGGTCTCTACCTGCTGTCCAGAATGGGCCCGGGCAGCGGAATCTGGCTGGAGTCGCTGTACATGCTGGTGCTGGGCATAGGCATCGGTCTGTCGATGCAGGTGCTGACGATCGCCGTGCAGAACACGGTCGACTACTCGGACCTCGGCACGGCCACGTCCGGCGTGACGTTCTTCCGCACCCTGGGCAGCTCGTTCGGCACGGCGGTGTTCGGCACGATCTACGCCAACGCGCTGCGGCCGAATCTGGCACAGGGCGTCGAGCAGGCGGCGCGGGCCGGCGGCGATCCGGCGTTGCCGGCCCGGGCCGCGGAGAATCCGAAGGCCGTGCACGCACTGCCCGCCGACCAGACCGCGCCCCTTGCCCAGGCGTACGCGGACACCCTGCACACCGTGTTCCTCTGGACGGTGCCGGTGGCCCTGCTGGGATTCCTCGTCTCCCTCTTCCTGAAGCAGGTGAAGCTGCGCGACAGCGCGCGGGCGGGATCGACCGGCATGGGCGAGGGCTTCGCCCAGCCCAGCACCGGGGACGCGGCGAAGGTGCTCGAATCCTCCGTGGCCAGGATCCTGCACCAGGTCGGCCCGGACACAGCACGGCGGATCGTCGCGGAGTCCGACACCCGGCTCGACATGGCGGGAGCCTGGGCTGTGATGCAGGTCGACCTCTTCACCCGAATGGTCGGCCACGGGAGCCTCCGGCTGATCGCGGCGCGGCACCGCATCCCGCCGGAGGTACTGGTACCCGTCTTCGACCGGATGATCGAGGAGGGCTATCTCAGCGGGGACGGCCGGATCTTCACCCATACGGCGGCAGGACGCCGTGAAGCGGCGACGCTCTCGGACGCCTGGGGCCGCTGGCTCAACGAACGACTGGCAGAGGACGGCGCCCGGCCCGACGACCGGCAGCTCCGGGCGGCGGTCGACGTGATCGCCAAACGGCTGCTCGCTGAGGACCTCGCACACGAGCTGGCCCCGCCCGAGCGTGCGATGGCCGCGGCCTGACGAGACACGACGCCCTTACTCGACGAAGACCGCCGCCTGGTACACCCAGGCGCCCTGATCACGCACGAAGCGACTCTGTTCGTGGAGCGAGTCAGGCCTGCCGTCGTCGGTGTAGTGGGCGCGGAAGGTGACCGTTCCGGTCGTGTGGAAGGCGCTGCCCTCGGTGGTCGCCAGGATCTCCAGGCGCTCCCACCGCATCGCCGGGTCGAAGTCGATGGCCGGCGGGCGGGACTGCGGGTGCCAGGTGCGCAGCAGGTAACCGGAGTCCCGGACGACGAAGGCCGCGTACCGCGAGCGCATCAGCGCCTCGCACGTCGGAGCCGCGGCAGTGCCCGCGTGCAGCCTGCCGCAGCAGTCCCCGTAGGACGCCGGCAGGCCGCACGGGCACGGCGCCGACGGGGTGATCCGCGGGGGCCCCGCCTGCGGAGCGGCCGGCCGGCGGGGGCGTGAGGTGCGTCGTGACATGGGTCCATTGTGACCTGCCGGCCCTGGGCCCGGCCGGCCGGCCCCCGGACGGTTCAGCGCTTGAGCGCCACGCCCGCGTAACCGGGGATCGGCTCGTCGCCGGGGACCTCGATGACTTCGCCGAGCTCCGGCCGCCAGTCCGCGGAGAGGGTGACACCCGGCTCGACGAGTTCGAGGCCGTGGAAGAAGGCGGTGAGTTCCGCGCGGGAGCGGGGCCGCAGGGTCATCCCCCGTGACTTGTACATGGCGCGAGCTTCGGCCGCGCCCTCGGGGTCGAAGTCACCGGTGGTGTGCGAGAGCACGAGGTGGCTGCCGGAGGGCAGCCCCTCTACGAGCCGGTCGACGAGCTCGGCGGCGCCGTCCTCGTCGTCGACGAAGTGCAGCAGCGCGAGGAGGGAGAGCGCGATGGGCCGGTCGAAGTCGAGAACCTCGCCCGCCGCTTCCAGGATGGCTTCGGGCCGACGGGCATCGGCCTGGAGGTAATGGGTGGTGCCTTGGGGCGTGGAACGCAGCAGCGCCGCCGCGTGTGTGAGGACGATCGGGTCGTTGTCGCAGTAGACGACGCGCGCGTCCGGGGCCGTCCGCTGGGCGATCTGGTGGAGGTTCGGCTCGGTCGGTATGCCGGAACCGATGTCGAGGAACTGGCGCACGCCGTTCTCGGTGAGCCAGCGGGTGGCCCGGTGCATGAACGCACGGTTGACCCGGGCCATGTCGCGGCCCCGGGCGTCCAGGGTGAGCAGCTGCCGGGCCATCTGTTCGTCGACCGGGTAGTTGTCCTTGCCGCCGAGGAACCAGTCGTACATCCGTGCCGGATGCGGCTTGCTCGTGTCGATCTCGACTGCCTGGGATTCGTGCCCGGTCATGACGCACTCCGTCGGTCGGTGAATTCCGCGAACAGTGTGGTGCGAGCGTAGGTGACTGTGGATCAGGTGAGCAGGAAATCGGCCTGTCCGGCCTTCGCGCCCTGGATGAAGGCGGCGATCTCGCCGTTGGAGTAGATGAGGGCGGGACCGTCGGGGTCCGCGGACTGCCGCACCGCCACGCGGCCGTCGGCCAGCTTCATGGCCTCGATGCAATTGCCGCCGTTACCACCGCTCCACGGCTTGTACCAGCCTTCGGAGCCGAGGTCGGCGGCCGGCATGCCGTTGTATATATGGTTCATCACAGCTCCTTGCGGAAGTCCCTGAGGATTTCCTTCGTGCGTTGTGCAGTCGCGGCCTGCGCCGCCATGCGGTCCATGACCTCGAGGTAGGAAGCGACCTCGGGGCGCGCGTCGAAGTAGACGGCACCGGTCAGGTACTCGCTGTAGACCATGTCGGGGAGTTCGGGGACCGCGAAGCGGAAGAGGACGAACGGGCCATAGGTGCCGGGGTGATGGCCGGTCGCGAATTCCGCGATCTGCAGGGTCACATGGGGCATGTCGATCGCATCGAGCAGGCGGTCGACCTGAGCCCGCATGGCCTCGGGGCTGCCGACGGGACGGCGCAGGACCGTCTCGTCCATCACCACCCACAGCTTGGGCGCCTCCGCCTTGGTGAGCAGCGACTGCCTTTCCATCCGCAGCGCCACATGACGCTCGATGTCCGCGGGCCGGGTCTGGCCGACGGCGCCGGTGCGCAGGACGGAGCGGGCGTAGTCCTCCGTCTGCAGCAGGCCGGGGACGAAATGCGGCTCGTACGTGCGCAGGAGGCTCGCTGCGCCTTCCAGACTGACGTACATGCTGAACCAGTCGGGCAGCACGTCGTGGAAGCGCTGCCACCAGCCGGGTTTGTTGGCCTCTTCGGCGAGTTCGACGAAGGCCTCGGTCTCGGCGTCGGTGATTCCGTAGGCCTTCAGAAGGAGCTGGACGTACGGGATCTTCAGCCCGACCTCAGCGGTCTCCATCCTGCGTATGGTCCCCGGGGCGACACGGAGCACCTTCGCCGCCTGGTCGCGGCTCAGGCCGACGCGCTCCCGCAGATCCTGCAGGCGCTTGCCGAGAACGACCTGACCCACGGTCGGGGCGGACCGCGGTTCGCTCACTTCAGACCTCCCGATGCGCTGTGTGCGAGCAGTGTGCCATGTGCACGGCTCAAGGGACACAACCACTCTGAATTTTTCAGAGTGCCTCTTGCCAAGTGTTCATGTCAGGGGGAGAGTTGGTGACCGAACCAGTTCGCGTGATCGCGTCCACTCCTTTTCGGGGTGACGCGAAGCGTGACACAGCCCCCACTGTGAGGAATCGGTCGTGGCACCTGGCAGTGCGCTCATTCCCCGGCTCATGGACCTCAGCCCCGGGGCTGAAGCGCTCCGTTACTGCTTCGCGCTGCCGGCGCACCCCGAGTCGGTGGCCGGTGCCCGACGCCTCACACGAGCCCGCCTGGCGGACTGGCGGCTGACCGGGGACACCTACGACGCGGCGGTGCTGATCGTGTCCGAACTGGTCACGAACGCGGTGGTGCACACCGCCAGCGCCCGTGTCGTCTGCGAGCTCCGTCGCGACGGCGGCCGGTTGCGCATCTCCGTACAGGACCAGGGCCGTCAGCCCGGCGGTCCCCGGTTGTCGCTCACCGCCGAGGGTGAACACGGACGCGGACTGCTGCTCGTCGACTCCATGAGTGCCGCATGGGGGTCCCACGACGCGGGGAACCACTCGGGGCGCATCGTCTGGGCTGAGCTGCCGCACGGCCCGGAGCAGGCATGCTGAGGAACGCCCTGACCCAACTGCTCGGTGGGCGTCGCGCCCGTCCTGTGCGGGAGGACGGCCCACCGGGCCGGGTCCTGCTGCCGCTGCCGCCCGCGCTGTCGGCGAGTCTGGGCTGTGACGCGGTGGGTGTGCCCGCGCGGTACGGATTCCGGTTGATGTCCCATCTTCCGCGTGCCGGATGTGTGTTCGCCGATGCCGAGCAGTGGTGGTGGATCGTCCCGTCGGGTTCGGATCTCGATCTGGACTGGCCGGAGCAGGCGTCGTACGCCACCGGGGCCTACGTCCCTGCCGGGCGCCCCCGACTGATCCACGCGCCGGACAGCCGTACGCCTTATACGCCGCCCATTCCGCTTTTCCTCATGGTCTGTCAGGTCACCGGCGTCGTGCCGTCCTGGGACCCGTCTGGTCGGCCGAGGGCCGTGCCCGCTCCCTGACCCGTCGCCGCGGTCACCTCCCGGCTCCGTGTACGCCCCGGTGCTGTGCGCCGTCCGGTGTGGCCGAGCGAGGCGGACGGGGTGCGTACGGCGTTCCGGGTCGTCAGCGGCGAGCTCCTTGCCGCCGGGGAGGCTGACCTCGCTCACGTCCGGTCGAGGTAGGCGAGCCCCGGGTGGACTGCGGTGTAACCCTCGACCAGACGGCGGGCCACGGAGACGGAGTCGACCAGCGGATGCAGGGCGAAGGCCCGCACGGCCGCCGCCCGTGATCCGCTCTCCGCGGCTTCGAGCACCGCCCGCTCCACGGCCTTGACGGCTGTGACCAGGCCGACCGCGTGGTAAGGAAGCGGGTCGACAGCGACAGGACGCGCACCGTTGGCATCGACGAGGCACGGCACCTCGATGACGGCCTCGTCGTCGAGCACCGAGAGGGTCCCCCGGTTACGGACGTCGAGGATCAGCGAGGTGCGTTCGTCGCGGGCCACGGCGCGCATCAGGGCGAGGGCCACCTGCTCGTAGCCCCCGGACTCCAGATCGCTCTCCTCACGCTCACCGGCCCCGGCCACGTCCCGGTTCTCCGCCATGTACGTCGCCTCGCGTTCGGCACGCGTACGGTCCCAGGTGGCCAGTGGTGGGGCGGCCGGGTCCTTCATCCGGGCGTAGAAGCCCTCCTGCTGGTCGCGGAGGAAGGCACCACGGGTCTGCTCGGCGTCCTGGTAGGCGCGGACCGCTTCCCGGTTGAAGTAGTAGTAGTGCAGGTACTCGTTGGGGATCGCGCCCAGCGAGGTCAGCCAGTCGGGGCCGAAGAGCCTGCCCTCCTCGAAGGAACCCAGCAGCGCGGGGTCCGCGAGCAGGCGTGGGAGTTCGTCGCGGCCGTCGACCCACAGACCGCGGACCCAGCCGAGATGGTTGAGTCCGACGTAGTCGATCCGGGCCCGGTCCGGGTCCGCGCCCAGGACCCGGGCGATCCGGCGGCCGAGTCCCACCGGCGAGTCACAGATGCCGATGACCCGGTCACCGAGGTGCCGGGCCATGGCCTCGGTGACCAGGCCCGCCGGGTTGGTGAAATTGATGACCCACGCGTCGGGCGCGAGCCGGGCGATGCGCCGGGCGAGGTCCGTCGCGACGGGAACGGTGCGCAGCCCGTAGGCGATGCCGCCGGCGCCGACCGTCTCCTGGCCCAGGACGCCTTCGTCGAGCGCGACGCGTTCGTCGGCCGCGCGGCCCGCCAGGCCGCCGACCCGGATCGCGGAGAAGACGAAGTCCGCGCCCCGCAGGGCCTCGTCGAGATCGCCGGTGGCGAGGACGGCGGGCGCGTCGTCGACGCCTGCCGCCTGGTCGGCCAGGACCCGGGCCACGGCGGTGAGCCGGTCCGCGTCCGTGTCGTACAGGGTCACCCGCGAGACGCGGCCTTCGGCGTGATCGGCGAGCAGCGCCCCGTACACGAGAGGGACCCGGAATCCGCCGCCGCCAAGAATTGTCAGCTTCACGCTGCTCGATGGTACGGGGCGCGCGGCCCGGTGCCCCGGAGCCGAAGACCCGGGGCACGCGGAGCGGCGGACGGTGCCGGTGTCAGTGTCCGTTCCACCACCGCATGACGGCATGCCAGACCTTCGTCGGACCGCTCCGCTGTTCCGGGACGGCGGCTCCCTCTCCGGGGGATCCGTGCGGTTCGGCGGCGGGCGTTCCGGCGGGGGCCTGCCGGGGGACGGCGGGCGACGACACCTCCCAGTCGGCCTGCGCCCGGGCCCGGGAGACCGCCGGCAGCGGTTCGGCGTCGATCTCCTGCTCCGCGGTGGGTGCGAAGCGGGCCGGCAGATCCACCAGGTGCCGCGACACGAAGTTCCCGACCCAGCGCAACTTGTCCTCGTCCACGCTGAGTTCAAGGTCTGGAAGGCGCATCAGGAGGGCGTCGACGCCGACGTCGGCGATGGCGCGTCCGATGTCCTGGCCGGGGCACTCATGGGGGCCGCTGCTGAAGGCCATGTGGGCGCGGTTGCCCTCCATGCTGGCGGAGAGGTCAGGTCGCACGACGGGGTCGGTGTTGGCCGGCGCGATGCCGACGATGAGGGCGTCGCCGGCCTTGATCTGCTGCCCGCCGAGCTCGGTGTCCCCCACCGCCCAACGGCCCAGGATCGAGGTGAACGGAGGCTCGTCCCACAGGGTCTGCTCGACTGCCTCGGGTACGGTCATGTGCCCGCCGCTGAGCCTGGCGCGGAACCTCGGGTCCGTGAGAACCATGCGCAGCACGTTGGCGATCAGGTTGGTGGTCGTCTCGTAGGCGACGACGAGAACCACCCGCAGGTGCTCGCTGACCTCCTTGTCGGTGAGTGCGGCGGGGTGTTCGACCAGCCAGGTGGCGAAGTCCTCGGCGGGCGCCTCCCGGCGGCGTCGGACCAGCCGGTCCAGCGCCTCGATCACGTAGGCGTTGCTCGCGACGGCGGTCTCCGAGCCTCGCGTCATGTCACGGGCGGCCTGCACCAGGCGGTCGTTGTACTCCTCCGGCATGCCGATGATCGCGCACATCACCATCATCGGCAGCCGCTCGGCGAACTGACTGATCAGCTCGGTCCGGCCTTCCTGGCAGAAGTCGTTGACGAGCCGGTTGCTGTAACGGTTGATGTGGCGGCGCACGCCACGGGTGTCGATGCGCGCCATGCTGTCGGTGACCGCGCCGCGCAGCCGTTCGTGGGTGGCGCCTTCGGCGAACGAACAGACCGGCTGCCAGGTGAAGACCGGGGCGAGCGGGTGGTCCTGGGCCACGCTGCCGTCCTGCAGGGCATGCCAGCGGCGCGAGTCGCGGGAGAACTGCGAGGGGGTGCGGGTCATGTGGAGGTTCTCGCTGTGTCCGAGCACCAGCCAGGCAGGGACGTCCCCGTGCATCAGGACGGGTGCGACCGTGCCGTGTTCGGCACGCAGCTTCTCGTACAGACCAGCCGGGTCCGCCTCGGCCTCGGGGCCGTACAGCCGGCGCAGGCCGCCTGGCCCGATGCCCATGCCGTGCGCGGGGCACTCAGGGGGCGGCACCGGACCTGTGGCCGATCCGGGTTCGTGCTGGAAGGGGGTTGTCACAGTGGCTCCAGGAATAAGGCGTTCCGAGACCGGGCGGAGTGGGGACAGGCCCGGTCAGGGGCAGGGGTGCGGGCCGTCGTCAGGCGAGCGGCACCGCGAGGCTGTGCAGGTAGCGCATCAGGGTCATGAGCACATCGCGGCTGGAGGCGCGCAGCCGGGCGTCGCAGTCGATCATCGGGACCTCGTCCGGCAGGTCCAGGGCGCGGCGCAGGGTCTCGACGGGGTGGTGCGGTGCGCCGGGGAAGGTGTTGACGGCGACGACGAACGGCACGCCGCGCTCCTCCAGCCTGCCGATGACGTCGAAACTGACCTGGAGCCGCCGGGTGTCGATGAGGACGACGGCTCCCAGTGCTCCCTCGAAGAGTCCGTTCCACAGGAACCAGAAGCGTTCCTGGCCCGGGGTACCGAACAGATAGAGGATCAGTTCGTCGCTGAGGCTGATCCGCCCGAAGTCCATGGCGACGGTGGTGGCGGTCTTGGTCTCCACACCCACGTTGTCGTCCACGCCGACACCGGCCTGGGTCATGGTCTCTTCGGTCGTCAGGGGCCGGATCTCGCTCACGGAGCCGACCATGGTCGTCTTGCCGACCCCGAACCCACCGACGACGACGACCTTCACCGCGGCCGAGGCCGTGCTGGGAAGGACGTCCTCGCTGCGGGGGCCCGTGATCGTGTCAGAGCTTCTGAAGTCCATGCATCACCGCTTCGAGGAGGGACCGGTCCGGGAGCGCGGCGCGGACGATGGGCGCGCGCGATTCGATCAGCTCGGTCGCCAGGAGTTCTGTCAGGAGGGAGGTGACCACGCTGAAGGGGAGACTCAGGTAGGCCGAGATCTCGGCGACGGACAGCGGCGCCTTGCAGAGCCGCATGATCGCGGCCTGCTCGGGCTGCACCGTCGGCGACGGCTCGGCCTGAGCCACCACCATGGTGACGAGGTCGAGCGCCGCTCTCTCACCGTCCGGGGCACCTGTGATCACGTACAGCCGTTCCGGGTCGCTCACCTCCGGGTCGGCCTTTCGGCGTTCTCGTCGGGGAGGACTCATCCGGCCTGCCCCTCATGGCGCGGCGGGCTCGTCAGGTGCGCCCCGATGCGGACGACCATGTCGCGCATGCGTGCGCCCACCAGTCCGGCGTCGACCGTCTCGCCGGCCAGGACCGCTAGGTAGGCCCCGGTGCCCGCTGCCATCAGGTAGAAGAACCCACCGGTGACCTCGATGACGACGAGCTTCATCAGGCCGTCGCTGTAGGGGATTTCCGTCGCGACGGCCGCGGCCAGGCTCTGCAGACCGGCGCAGGCGGCGGCGAGGCGGTCGGCGACGTCGGGGTCGCCGCCGTGCCGTGCGATCCGGAGGCCGTCGGCGGAGAGCACCACGATCTGGTGGATGCTCGGTACGTCGTCGGCCAGCTCCTTGAGCATCCAGTCCATGTTTCCCCGCTGCTGGATCACTTCTCGTCTCCCTTGTCCCACACGTCGTCAGGGTCTCTGTCGTTCTTCGGCTCCTGGGGCACACCGTTGACGGCCTGGGTGAAGGCCTCCAGCCAGAGGCCGGGCGGTGCCGAGCCGCCGCCGTTCCCGGCGTGCCCGTTCCGTGCGACCGGCTCTGCGGCCGGTGCGGACTGCTGCGGGAGGTTGTGCGATCCGAGCGGTGCGCGCCCTCGGCTGCGGCGCTGCGGGAGGCCGCCTTCGGTCCACTCGGTCACGACGATCTCGTCGTCGTCCATGGCTGCCGGGGCGGATGCCGACCGTGCGGTGGAGGCCGCCGGGGCCGGAGCCGGGGTCGCGAGCGACGGGACGGGCCCGGTCGTGGCCGGACGCGCCTTGTGCTTGCCTCGCGGAGGGACGACGTGCTGCATCTGCGACATGTCGAGCGAGCTCTGGGGCCGTGAGGTGGCGCCGATGCCGTGGGCGATGCCGGGCGCGGGACCGGTGGTGATCATGTCGCGCGGCACGATGAGTACGGCGCGTACCCCTCCGTACGCGGACTGCCGCAGGGAGACCTGGAGTTGGTACATGCGGGCGAGACGGCCGACCACGGCCATACCGAGGCGCGGGGACTCCCCCAGGTCGTTCATGTTGATGCCGGCCTGGGCCTGGGCGAGCATGTTCTCGGCCCTCCCGCGGGCCTCCTCGCTGAGGCTGACGCCGCCGTCCTCGATCTCGATGGCGATGCCGGTCTGCACCTCGACCGCGGTCACGTGCACCCGGGTCTGGGGCGGCGAGTAGCGCGTCGCGTTGTCCAGGAGTTCGGCGCAGGCGTGGATGAGCGGTTCGACCGCGGTGCCGACGATGGCGACCTTGGCGATCGAGTGCAGATCGACGCGCTGGTACTCCAGGATGCGGGACATCGCGCCACGCAGCACGCTGAACAGCGGTACGGCCTTGGGCCACTGGCGGCTGGGGCGGGCGCCGCCGAGCACGGCGATGGAGTCGGCGAGCCGCCCGATCAGTGCGGTGCCGTGGTCGATGCGGAGCAGGTCGTCGAAGACGTCGGGGTTGCGCCCGTGGTGGTCCTCCATCTCCCGGAGTTCACTGGCCTGTCGGTGCACGATGGCCTGAACACGGCGGGCGACACTGACGAACGCGCGCTGCGCGGAGTCACGCATCGCCTCTTCGTTGTCGATGATGTCGAGGACCTGCAGGACCAGGGCGCGTTGCGCCTTGGGGAGGTTGCGGTACGACTCGTCCGCGTCGACGACGTCGCGCATCACCTCCTGCGGCGAGTTGCTCGCGCGCAGTCGGCGGATCGCTGCGGGCAGGAGCTCCTTGGTGAGCCGTTCGGTCTCCTGGTCGTACGAGGCGATGCGCTGTTCCAGGAAGGCGATGCGCTGTTCGTACGCGGCGCGCTGGACGCGCATCGCCCGGCGGCGGCGCTTCAGTACGACGGTGAGCGCGGCGACCACGACTGTGGCGATCGCCCCGCACCAGACGACTGCCACCCGCGCGGCCCCGGTGACCGGCAACGCTCCGGCGGCCGTGGCGCCGGCCATCAGCACGACCGGCAGGAGCACGGCGCGGACTACGGGGATGTCTCTGTTGGTCGGCGGTGATTCAACACGGACCATCTAAAACCCTCTGGCGGTTGATTCGGGAGGTATACACACTTGCGCGGACAGTTGTGAGCAAGTGCTCGATTCCATAGCAACTCGACTTCACTGCGCGTGAGCCTAGCCAGATGAGAACAGTGCTTCGGCATATTCACCCAACCCCCTGCGCGAGCACGCCGTCGGTAATACACTCACCAGTTTTCGCACTCAGCGCCGTCAAGCGTGCGCGGTGAGTGACGTGACGTAGGAATGGGGAGAAAGCGGACCCATCTGTCCCTCTCTGCGGGACAGCAGGTCGCCGAGTAGGTGGGAGGGGGTGACAATCCTCCCGCGTAGCCACGATGAAACGTGTACACGTGCGCGAATTGACTCGACGCATGCGAATACTGTGCACCTCAGAGCAGGACAAGGGCACAGGTGCTCGAATCGGACCGAAAGGAGCAGATCCCTGAGCGACGGACGCTTGTACGAGTTCCCGGACGGGGAACGCGGGGGGCACGTGGCCGCATCGCCGGGCACCGGCCGCCAGGTGACGCGTCGCGGCTCGACGCATGACGCCCCTCACCGTCGGTGAGGGGCGTCATCGGAGAACGGCTCACCCCCTACCCGTCCAGCGGGAGGGGCGGCGCTCAGCGGCGGCCGCCGAGCCGGCCCTCCAACTGCACCAGCAGCTCGCCGAGCTGCCCGCTGAGACCGCTGCGGGTCTCCTCGTCGAGCCCGGAGAGCACCGAGCGCTCATAGGCGAGCTGTTCCGGCAGCAGGCGGTCGACCAGGTCCCGCCCCGCGTCCGTCAGCCCGACATGGGCGACCCTGCGGTCCCTGGCATCACTGCGGCGGCCGATCAGGCCGGACTCCTGCAGGACGCGCAGCCGCTTGGTGACGGCGGCTCCGGACGAGAAGGTCTCCCGGGCCAGCTCGCCAGGGGTGAGTTCGCGGTCGGTGCGCCGCATGGCGCCGAGCAGATCGAATTCGGCACGCGTCAGTCCGGCGGCCCGCAGGGGGGCGTCCTCGGCCTGCTGGAGAAGGGCCGCGCAGCGGTTGATGCGGCCGATGAGTTCCATCGGGCCGGTGTCCAGCTCCGGATTGACGGCCTGCCACTGCCGCACCACCGAGGCCACGATGTCGTCGGTCACACCGCTCCGTTCGCCGGGGGCAGGGTGATCAGCCCCTGCCGTTGTGCTGTCGCCGCGAGCGTACGGTGTCCTGCCTGCTCAGCGGCCAGCAGCTCTTCCTCGGGCAGGGCGCGCTGCCACCATTCGCCCGACGCGACGTCGCCGGCGTCGCGCAGTTCGACGAGGGAGGCGGTCAGCCTCCTGCGCGCCGTTTCGAGCGTCAGGGCGTCGGCCGCCGGGTCGGCGACCGCCCGCTCGGCCCGGTTCCGCGCCTCCTCCGTCGCGGTGAGAGCCAGCTCCACACGGCCGGAGGCGCGGCGGTTGGTGACGGCGACCGCGGCCAGGAAGCCGGTCGCGACGCCCACGAGGGTGTCCAGGGCGCGGTCGGCGATGAGCTCACCCGCCGGCTGGGACCCACCGAATTCCAGGATCAGCAGGGCCATCGGGGTGACGGCGACGGAGCCGAGCCAGTAGTTGCGGGTGATCAGAGCCTCGGCGGCGAAGTTGCAGATCAGGACGCACAGGACGAGGACGAGCGGGCTGATCCGGGCGAGCGGGACGACGGCCGCGAAGACCAGCACACCGAGGAGGTTGCCGACGGTCCGTTGCACTGCCCTGCTCCAGGAGAGCGTGAGGTTGGGCTGATAGACGGACGCCGCGGTGACGATGGCCCAGTACGGGTGGCCCACCCCGAGCGCCGAGGAGGCACAGCCGGCCAGGGCGCATCCGACGAGGGTACGGAAGGCGACGGGCAGCACCGGGGAGCCCGGGCCGAGCGCGAGCAGCATCCGGCGCCGGGCCTCGCGCCGTCCCCGGCGCATCCGCAGTCCGGCCCGTTCGGCGTCGATACCGAAGAGCTGCTCGACGGTGCCGGGCGCAGGCGGCGGGCCGGGGACGGGGCCACGGCCCCGGGTGGCCGTCGCCCATGCGCGCAGTGTGACGGGGTCTTCTCCAGGGGCGTGGCCGCCGGCCGCGGTGGTCGCGAGGGCCCGCTCGGCGTGGACGACGAGCCGCTCCAGTTCCCGGCGTACGGGGGTGGGGCGTCCGGCGGCAAGCAGTGACTGCCAGGCCGCCTGGACGGCCGCGGCCGCGGCGTGCCGGGTCCGGGCGTCGGGATCCGCCGCGTGGGCCGCGGCGGCGTCGAGTGCGCGAGCGGTGGCGAGGCGCTCGGGCCCCTCCCGGTGCCACAGGGCCGGGCCGGCGGTGACCAGCCATGAGAAGGCGCCCGCGGCCAGCATCAGGGCCATGTGCCCCGGCACCTGTCCCAGCTCCTGTGGGGCGAAGATCGCGGCCGAGGTGACGAAGGCGAAGATCACGTTGCCGGGCGGGCCGATGCGGGTCGCGTCGCAGAAGGTCTTCTGTACGGCCGCGAGCAGCGCGCCGACAGCGATCAGTACGGCGGTCGAGTCGGTGAGCGAGGCGACGACGAGGGCGACGACGAGTCCTGCGGCCATCCCGAGGATCACCCGCAGGACGGTGTGGGCCCTGCGGGCGTACGGCAGGTTGTGCCCGTAGAGCGCGCAGAGCGATCCGGCCATCGTGTACATGACGAGGTCGAGGCGGTCGAGGGAGTACAGCAGCAGATTGGGGACGGCCGACGCGACCACGACACTCAGGGCGGGCTTGTACCAGATCTCCGCGGGGCTCTTCAGCCGCAGGACACCGACGACCGGCAGTTTGCGGACGGATGGCTTCCGGGGTCGCATGGCTGTATCACTCACCCATTTACCTTAACAGGTATTACACACGTAAAACATTTCGTCCGGCGTCCTCCGGTAGCCGCCGCTTCCGGGCGGTCATAGCGTGCTGCACATCAGCGTAGGAACGCGACCGGTGGCGCGCCTCGGGAGGAGCCAGATGGAGCTCACGGAACCGGTACCCGGCGCCCCTTGCCGGGTCGAGCCGGGCACTGCTGGACCGAGCTCCGCACCCCCGATCCGCAGGCCCGCCGGCCTTCTACCGGGCCGTGTTCGGCTGGACGGAGAACCGGCCCTCACCGGTCCGCCGGTGACCTGGCCCCGTCCGGCACACGGAACGCCTCGGCGGCGTCGGCCACCCTGTGCATCAGGGCGAGGAGCGTCTGCTGCTCGTCCCCGGAGAGCGGGCCGAGGAAGACATGGTTCATCCGGACCGTGAGCGTTGCGAGCCGCCGGTGGGTGTCGACGCCGTCGTCGGTGAGGCGCAGCAGGGAGCGCCGCCGGTCGTTCGGGTCGCGCACCTTGTCCAGCAGTTCCCGGCGGAGCAAGCGGGTGATCACCTCGGCGACGGTGGACCGGTCGAGGCCGACCCGCTCCCCCACCGTCCGCTGGTCGAGGCCCGGTTCGGCGGTCAGGGCGTTGAGGACGGCGAACTGGGGCGAGGTGATCTCCTGGGAGACCATCGCGTTCCAGAGCAGGTGGTGTGCCTGCTGAAGACGCCGGGCCAGATGCCCGGGGTGGGTGCTCAGGTCGACCGCCTGCACGGCACCGCCCTCTCTGTGTCGGCCGTCGGCCGGGACGTCCGCCGGAATGTGCTGGGACGTCGAAGATACGCAGTGTACTGAGGGTCTTGACCGCGACGGCAAGGCGTGGATAGCTTCACAGGCATCACATTTACTCAGTGTACTGAGCATTTTCAGCGATTCACGGAGCCGTGACATGACCGCACGTGACCTTCCCACGTATCCGCTGCCCGACGGGATGAGCCAGCAGGAGATCGACTCCGAGGTGGCCCGCGCCCAGGCGGCGGCCGAGCCGGGCGCCCCCCATCCGCCGCGCGACTACCCCCCGTACCGCAGCAGCCACTTCCGTCACCCGCATCACTCCCTCATCCCCGTGCGCGACCCGGAGGCGGTCGAACTGTCCGGCCCGGCCTTCGGCGTCACCGACGTGACCGCGCTGGACCGGGACCTCACCGCCCAGCACCACGGCGAGCCGCTCGGAGAGCGGATCACCGTTTCCGGCCGGGTCCTTGACCGGGCCGGACGCCCGGTGCGGGGACAGCTCGTCGAGGTGTGGCAGGCCAACGCCTCCGGGCGGTACGCCCACCAGCTCGACCAGCACCCCGCCCCGCTGGACCCGAACTTCACCGGCTTCGGACGCTGCCTGACCGACGACGACGGCGGCTACTCGTTCACGACCGTCAAGCCGGGTGCCTACCCGTGGCGCAACCACACCAACGCCTGGCGCCCCGCACACATCCACTTCTCGCTGTTCGGCACGTCGTTCAGTCAGCGGCTGGTCACCCAGATGTACTTCCCCGGCGATCCACTCCTCCCCTACGACCCGGTGATCCGCTCGGTCACGGACCGGGCCGCGCGTGAGCGGCTCATATCGACGTACGACCACGATCTGTCCGTTCCCGAGTGGTCCCTCGGCTACCGCTGGGACATCGTCCTCGACGGACCGTGCGCCACCTGGACCGAGGAAGAAGGCGACGCCTGATGTCCCACGCTCCGACTCCCTCCCAGACCGTCGGCCCCTTCTACGGCTACGCGCTGCCCTTCCCCGGCGGCAGCGAGGTCGCCCCGGCCGGGCACCCCGACACCATCACGGTGCACGGCCGTGTGCTCGACGGGCAGGGCGACCCCGTGCCCGACGCGATCGTCGAGACCTGGCAGCCCGCACCCGACGGATCGCGCACCGGCCTCCCCGGGTCACTGCGCCACGACCCCGCATCGGGCAAGGTGATCGGACGCGACGGCGTGGACTTCACCGGCTTCGGCCGGGCGCCCACGGACGCTGCCGGGCGCTGGTTCGTGCGTACGCTCCCGCCTGGCGGCGTCCCGTACCTCTGCGCGGCCGTGTTCGCCCGCGGCGTGGTCCACCACCTCTACACCCGTGTGTACCTCCCCGATCTGCTCGGCGAAGGCGAGGGCGCGGAGGCGGGCGATCCACTGCTGAGGTCGCTCGCCGCGGAGCGGCGCGCGACACTGATCGCGACACGCACGGGCCCCCGCACCTACCGCTTCGACGTCCGTCTCCAGGGCGACGACGAGACGGTCTTCCTGGAGTTCAGCTGATGCACGAGAGCGACGCCGGCCTCCTCGCCCCGGGGCGGGCCGGCTCCGCCGCCGAGACCGCCACCGGCGACCACGCCTTCCTGCGGGCGCTGCTGGACGCCGAGGCGGCGCTCACCCGGGCCCAGTCCTCCTCCGGGCTCGCCCCCGCCGAGGCGGGGCGGGCGGTCACCGCGGCGGCGGACGCCGGCCGGTTCGACGTTCGGGAGCTGGCGCTGCTGGCTCGGTCGGGCGGTAATCCGGTCATCCCGTTGGTCGCCGCCTTGTCTGCGGCGGTCGACCAGGACCTACGGCCCTTCGTCCACCGGGGAGCGACCAGCCAGGACATCCTCGACACGGCGGCGATGCTGGTGGCGTCCCGGACCCTGGCGCTCGTCCTCGGCGACCTGGCCCGGACCGCCGACGCGCTGGAGCGGCTGGCGGCCGAGCACCGTGACACGCCGATGCCCGGCCGCACCCTGACCCAGCACGCCGTGCCGACGACCTTCGGGCTCAAGGCCGCGGGCTGGCGGTCGCTGGTGCTCGACGCGCGGGACCGGCTGCGGGCGGCACACAGCGCGCTCCCCGTCCAGCTCGGCGGTGCGGCGGGCACGCTGGCCGCCTTCACCGCTTTCACCGAAGACGCGGGAGACATCGCAGAGGCTGGAGACACCGGGTACACCGCGGACTCGGCGGAGCTCGGTCCCGTCGCCGCCTACGCGCGTGAACTCGGCCTGGCCGCACCGGCGTTGCCCTGGCACACCCTACGCACGCCTGTCGCCGACCTGGCCGGTTCGCTGGCCTTCACGGCGGGTGCGCTCGGCAAGATGGCGGTCGATGTGCTCACCCTGTCCCGCACGGAGATCGCCGAGCTCGCCGAGGGGTCCGGCGGCGGCTCCTCCGCGATGCCGCACAAGGCCAATCCGGTCCAGGCCACGCTGATCGCCGCCGCGGCCCGCCGCGCGCCCGGCACGGCGGCCACGCTCTACGGCTCGCTCGCCGCCGAGGACGAACGGCCCGCCGGGGCCTGGCACGCCGAATGGGAGCCGCTGCGCGACCTGTTGCGCCTGGTCGGCGGGGCGGCGCGGGACGCGGTGGAACTCACCGAGGGCCTCAAGGTGTTCCCGTCAGCCATGCGGAGCCACCTGGGGCTGACCCGCGGGCTGATCGTCTCGGAGCGGCTCACCGCCGTCGCCACCGGCCGGGTGGGCAGGGCCCGCGCCAAGGAGATCCTCACCGAGGCCGCCGGCCGGGTCCGTGACGAGGACAGACCTCTCGCGGAGATCCTCGCCGGGGAGCCCGCCTTCGACGGCCTGGATCTCGCCGAACTGACCGACCCCGCCCGGTACACCGGCTGCGCCGGGTTCCTCACCGACCGCGCTCTGGAGCGCCGATGACCACGACACCCATCCGACTCCTCCACCACCGCGTCGAAGGGCCGGCGAACGCCTCCCCCCTCCTGCTCGGCCCTTCGCTCGGTACCTCCACCGCGCTCTGGGACGGTGTCGCCCCCGACCTCTCCACCGTCCACCGGGTCGTCCGGTGGGACCTGCCGGGGCACGGCGGCTCGTCCGCCGGACTGATCGGGCCGGGGGCCGGCATCGCCGATCTCGGCACGCTGGTCCTGGCACTCGCCGACTCGCTGTCCCTGGAGCGGTTCTCGTACGCCGGGGTCTCGCTGGGCGGCGCGGTGGGCCTCTGGCTCGCCGTCCACCACCCGGAGCGCGTCGACCGCCTGGCCGTCGTCTGTTCGTCCGCGCATTTCGGCGATCCGGGGCCGTGGCGGGAGCGGGCCGCCCTCGTGCGCGCCGAGGGCCTCGGCAAGGTCGCGGAGGGCGCGGCGTCCCGCTGGTTCACGCCCGGCTTCACCGAGCCCCGGCTGCTCGACGACCTGCTGGGCACGGATGCCGCCGCGTACGCTGCGTGCTGCGACGCCCTCGCCGACTGCGATCTGCGGGGCGGTCTGTCCGGCGTACGCGCGCCGACGCTGGTCGTCGCGGGCCGCGAGGACCCGGCGACGCCGCCGGCGCACGCCCGGGAGATCGCCGACGGAATCCCGGGGGCCGCGCTGACCGAACTGCCGCACGCCTCCCACCTGGCGCCCGCCGAACGTCCGGCGGCCGTACGGGAGGCTCTGCGGGCCCACTTCGCTCCCCGGGAACGCGGGAGCGGGACGGTGGTGCGCCGCGAGGTCCTGGGCGATGCCCACGTGGACCGGGCACAGGCGGCGACCACGGAGTTCACCGCACCCTTCCAGGACCTCATCTCCCGCTACGCCTGGGGCGAGATCTGGACCGACCCGACCCTGTCCCGGCGGGAGCGCAGCCTGATCACACTGACCGCCCTGGTCGCGCACGGCCACTACGGCGAGTTGGCGATGCATGTCCGGGCGGCGGTACGCAACGGCCTCAGCCCGCGGGAGATCGGCGCAGCCCTGCTGCAGACGGGGGTCTACTGCGGGGTCCCGGCGGCGAACTCGGCGTTCGCCGTGGCCGAGCGGGTACTGGCGGAGATGGAGACGGAGGGCGGGGAGTAGGGACGACTGAGGGACGGTGCCCGGTCCCGCCGGGCGCCGCCCTCCGGCCTCGCGGCGGCTCAGCCGAAGCCGCGGGCGTCCTGCTTGAGTGCGGTGTCCACCGTCAGGGCCGTCGCCACGACGAGGCTCAGCAGCGGCTCGGGCAACTGGTAGTGGATCTGCAGCACGTAGTTGTCGGCCGTGGTGAACATGGTCTTCGCCAGGCCTTCCCAGGTCTTGGTGATCCTGGCGATCTCGGCGTCGTTGTGGTCGACGACGGCGAAGTTCCACGCGCGCCAGTTCTCGGCCTTGATCGCTCCGATCTGCTGCCCGTCGGCCATGACGGCGAAGTTGATCTTACCGATGGCGTTCTGCTGGACGATCTCGCCCACGGGCTGTCCGTCCGGGCGCTGCACGACGACCCGGGACTTGATGAACTTCGCCGGGCGCGTCAGGAGCAGTTGCGGCTGCCCGTAGGCGTCGCGGATCTCCAGGCGGTGCGTGAGGTACTGGTCGACGCTGGAGACGAACCTGAGCGCCTTGCGCAGGCCGCTCTGGCCGACCTGGGCGACCGAGCCGACGGTGTTGCCCTGCTGGTCGAAGACGCTGTACTCGTTGGTCAGCTCGATCAGCTTGGCCTTCTGGTTCACGACCAGGACCTGCTGGTTGAAGAGCGAAGCGGCACCGGGTGCGCCCTGCTGCGGGGCGGCCTGCTGCTGCGGCGTGGCGGCCTGTGGCCGGCCGGAATGCGACTGCGCGGCGTAGGGGTGCGCGGCCTGCGGCTGTCCGGCGTAGGGCTGAGCGACCTGCGGCTGGACGGGCTGGGCCTGGGCGGGCTGGGCCTGGGCGGGCGCCTGGGCCGGGTGCGTGTGCTCGGTCCACCGGGAACCGTCCCAGTAGCGCAGCAGCTGGGGCGCGCCGTGAGGATCCGGATGCCAGCCCGCAGGTACGTTCGATTGCGTCGTCACTGGGGCACAGTATCGCGCCAAACCGTGGACCTAACTCATTGAAAATTCACACACCATCTACGATAGCGGCCATGACCGGAGCGAGAAGGTGGACGGAGCGGCGCAGCGGCGGCAGCCTGCCCGTCGCGCCGGTCTGGGCGCTGATGCTCCTGGCCGTGTTCTTCTGCTGCTCGCCCGCCGCAACGGCCTCGCCCCGGACCGAGGCCCCTTCCGGGACCGCCGCCGAGGGCTTCACGCCGGTCCCCGCGGCCCTCGCGTCCGTCGTCACGGCCGACGCCCCGGACGAAGGCGGCATCGGCAGTTCCTGTCACGGTACGTCGGACCACTCCACGGCCGTCGTGCTGCCCGGCCACCCCTCTCCCGTCGCCCTCCCCTGTCCCTCGGCGACGCTCAGGGCGGCCCCGCTCACCGGCGCCGCGGCCATCCGCGGCCCCTCCAACGACAGCGTGGGCGCCGTCGACCAACTGCGTCTGCAGGTCCAGCGGATCTAGGGCGTGTTTCGAAAGTCCCGCCCTCCGCGCCGCCGATGCGCCGGAGGCCGCCTTCCGTGTGCCCTTTCCCCGCGTCGCGCGCCTGCCGCGCACGCGATCCGCCGAACCCGAGGACCTGACATGGCTTCCACCAAGAACCAGAACAGCTCTGCCGCGCGCCGTGCCAAGCTCGAGGAGGCCCGCCGCAAGGAGCGGGCCCGCGAGCGCCGCAGCCGCGTCGTCACCATCACCGCGGCCGTCGTCGTGCTCGCCGGCCTCGTCGCCGGGGGCGGCTACCTGATGTCGGCCGCCGACGAGCAGGACAAGGCCGACGAGCAGGCCAGGACCTCGCCCGTCACCGGTGAGAAGACCTGGGACGACCTGGCCCAGGACCACGTCCAGACGCCCGTCGACTACCCGATGAACCCGCCCGTCGGCGGCAACCACGACCCGGTCTGGATGAACTGCGACGCCGACGTCTACACCGAGGCGATACCGAACGAGAACGCCGTCCACTCCCTGGAGCACGGCGCCGTCTGGGTCACGTACAACGACAAGGCGAAGGAGGCCGACGTCGAGGCGCTCTCGGAGCGTGTAGCCAAGACGCCCTACTCCCTGATGAGCCCCGTGGCCGACCAGAAGGACCCGCTGATGCTCAGCGCCTGGGGCAAGCAGCTCACCGTGAAGAGCGCCACCGACGCCCGCGTCGCCCAGTTCTTCACCAAGTACGTCCAGGGCGCGCAGACCCCGGAACCGGGCGCCGCCTGCTCCGGCGGGGTCACCAAGTGACCTCGTCCGCACGCGTCCCCCGTTCACTGGTGTGGGCGGGGGCCGCGGTGTTCGCCGTGGCCGTGGGGCTCGTCCTGCTCATGGTCGTACAGCCCTCGGCGGCCTCCTCGTCCGGGTCGGGGGCACCCGTCGCCGCCCCCGCGGAGAGCTCGGCCGATGTGGGGTTCGCCCAGGACATGTCGGTCCACCACCAACAGGCGGTGGAGATGTCGTTCATCGTCCGGGACCGCACCGATGACGAGGACGTACGCCGGCTCGCGTACGACATCATCAACACCCAGGCCAACCAGCGCGGCATGATGCTGGGATGGCTGGAGTCGTGGGACAGGCCCAAGAGTGCGGACCGGCCGCCGATGGAGTGGATGGGCCACCCGGCCACCCCGTCCGACGGCTCCCTCATGCCGGGTATGGCGACGGACACGCAGCTGGACGAACTGCGCGCCGCCGAGGGCAGGGACGCGGAGGTGCTGTTCCTGCGGCTGATGACCGTCCACCACCGTGCGGGGGCCGACATGGCACGGGCCGCGGCCGACGCTGCGGGCACGGACGAGATCAGAAGTCTGGCAGCGGGCATGGACCGCGCCCAGGAGTCGGAGATCTCGCTGATGGCCGACATGCTGGAGGCCCGGGGCGCACGGCCCTGAGCCCCCGGGGCGGGCGACGGGCAGGGCCCCGCGACCAGCGTCGCCGGACCTGCCCGCCCCCGCGAATTCACCTGGCTCCCCCGTCCTTCTCATGGACACGACACCAGTGCACCCCTCCGTCGTCCGACACTTCCTGACGAGTCATGGACATGTCCCTCTCACGACAGGAAGCATCCGTGCGCATGCACCGCTCCCCTCGCCTGGCGGCCACCGCCCTCCTCGGTACGGCACTGATCACCCTCGTCCCGTTGTCCCCCGCGCACGCCCGGTCGCTGCCGTCCGTCGGCGCGACGGCCGAGACGGCCGCGCTGTACGACGACGAGGCGGGCGGCAACGCCAACGCCGACGACCCGGCGATCTGGCGCGACGACGCCGATCCCGGGCGCAGCCTGGTCGTCGCCACCGCCAAGGAGGGCGGTCTGCGGGTCTACGGTCTGGACGCGTCCCTCGTCCAGTCGATCCCGGCACCGTCACCCGCCACGGAGGACGACGCGCCGGGCAGGTTCAACAACGTCGACCTCGTGAGCGGGCTCCGCACCCCGGGCGGACCCGCCGATGTGGCCGTGGTCAGCGACCGCGGCAACGACCGTCTCCGCGTCTACCGCGTCGATCCCTCGCAGCCGGGCGGCCCGCTGAAGGACGTCACCGATCCCGCCGCCGCCCCGGTCTTCTCGTCCGGCCAGGCCGAGGTCAACGAGCAGCGGACCGCGTACGGGCTCGCCACCTGGCAGGACCGTTCCAGCGGGCGTTCGTACGCACTCGTGAGCCGGCGCAACACCACGGACCTCGCGCTGCTGGAGCTGCGGCCCACGGCGGCGGGCACGGTGGGCTACCGCCTGGTGCGCACCCTCTCGCTCCCGTCGTCCTTCCGGCTCCCGAACGGCACCTCGTGGACGCCCTGCGGAGAGCCGGGTGAGCTGCCGCAGGTCGAAGGCATGGTCGTCGACCCGGCGAACGGCACCCTCTACGCGGGCCAGGAGGACGTCGGCGTCTGGCGGCTCCCGGCCGCTCTGAACGGGCGCCCTGTCCTGGTGGACAAGGTGAAGGAGTACGGCGTACCGGGGACGTACGACCCGGAGACCGAGGAGTGCGCACCGGGTGCCGACCCGGGCTTCGGTGGCGAGCGGCTGGCGGCGGACGTGGAGGGCCTGACCCTCTTCCGGGAGCGCGACGGCGACGGCTATCTCATGGCGTCCGGCCAGGGTGACAACACCTTCGCCCTGTACGACCGCGAGGTGTCGGAGGACAACGAGTACGAGGGCGGCTTCCGCGTCGGCGCCGTATCGGCCGACCTCGACGGCAGCGAGGAGTGCGACGGCGCCGCCGTGCTCAACGAGCCGCTGGGTTCCCGCTATCCGCACGGGCTGCTCGTGGTGCAGGACGGGCACGAGACCTCGGCGTCGGGCAGCGAGGAGGGCCGGGAGGCCACCGGTTTCAAGTTCGTCGACCTGGGCGCGGTGACGGACGCGGCGGACATGTAGCCCGCTCGTACCGCGAGCGGGGCCCGGGGGGGCATCGCATAGGCTCGTCGACGATATGAAGAGCTACCTCACGCCCCTGGGGTCCAAGGCCGACAAGGACACCGTACGACGCCACAACCTGAGCCTCGTGCTGCGCGCCGTACGGGACGAGGGCGAGACCGGTGAGGCGACCCGGGCCGGAGTGTCGGCCCGGGTCGGACTCACCCGGGCCGCGGTGTCCTCACTGGTCGAGCAGTTGCTGGACAGCGGCTTCGTCACCGAGTCGGGCAAGACCTTCAGCGGTCAGGCGGGACGCCCCGGTACGGCCCTGAAGGTGGCGCGCACCGGGCCCGCCGGGCTCGGCGTGGAGATCAACATCGACTACGTGTCGGTCTGCGTCGTGGATCTGGCGGGCACCGGCCGGGTGCGGCAGACCGAGCACCTGGACAATCGCGGTTCCCGGCCCGAGGAGGTCCTGGCCCGTGCGGCGGGGATCGCCGCCCGCACCCTGGACTCGGCGCGGGAGCAGGATCTGTACCCGGTCGGTACGGCGCTCGCGCTGCCCGGGCTGGTCTCCGGCGGTTCGGTGCGCCAGGCGCCGAACCTGGGCTGGAACCAGGTCGCGGCCGAGGAGCTGTTCGCGGACGCGCTCGCCGGCCTGCGGCCCGGCACGGCGCCGCTGGCCGTGCGCTCGGAGAACGAGGCGAATCTGGCGGCGCTGGCCGAGCTGTGGTTCGGCGGGCTCGACACGGTCCGTAGTTTCCTCTATCTGACGGGCGAGATCGGTGTCGGCGGCGCCTTGGTGCTGGACGGCGAACTGCTGCGTGGCGCCCACGGTTTCGCCGGCGAGATCGGGCATGTGGTGGTGGACCCGGCGGGCCCGGAGTGCCGGTGCGGCTCGCGTGGCTGCCTGGAGCAGTACGCCGGTCAGTCGGCCCTGCTGCGTGCGGCCGGCATCGAGGAGTCCGCGGGCGGGGCGGCGGGAGTGATGGAGCTGGAGCGGCGGGCACAGGCGGGTGACCCCGTGACGCTGGCCGCCGTGGCCGACGCGGGCCGGATGCTGGGACAGGTGTTGTCCGGCGCGGTGAATCTCTTCGACCCGGACGCGGTGGTGCTCGGCGGCATATACCGCGGCCTGATGCCGTGGCTCTCGCCCCCAGCCGACGCGGAGCTGACGGGCCGCGTGGTGTCGGGCCTCTGGTCCCGGGGCGGCGACAGGCTGCGTGCCTCGTCCGTCGCGGGTGACGCGGCGCGGGGCGCGGCGGCGTTGGTGGTGCAGGACGTGCTGGCCGACCCGGTCGCGTACGCCCGGCCGGCACCGGCGGACACCTGAGACGGCGGGTCCGCCCGCGCCGGGGCGCCCGGTGGTTCGCCGGGCGCCGTGTGGGTGGGTCAGCGGACGTTGAGGAGGTGTTCCATGGCGAGCTGGTCGAGGGCTTCGAAGGCCAT
>NZ_JBIAIP010000002.1:0-627286 GCF_042871485.1 Streptomyces sp. NPDC005791 | reverse complement strand
GGCTGCACACCTACAATCACCACCGCGGACACACCGCGCTCGCAGGCAAACCACCCGCCAGCCGCGTCCCCAACCTCACAGGGCAATACACCTAGAGCTCTCCCTTACGGGTCAGCTGGTTGAAGCAGATCCAGCCGGGGAGCACCGGCAGCCACAGCGTCATCACGCGGTACAGCAGCACGGCCGGCGCCGCGACCTCCTTCGGCAGGCCCACCGCGATCAGACCGAGGGTCAGCGCTCCCTCGACGGCGCCCATACCGCCCGGGGTGGGCGCCGCGGACCCGATGGCGTTGCCCGCGAGGAAGACGACGGCGATGCTGGCGTAGCTGAGCTGGGGGACGTCGGGGCCGCTGAACGCGCGGATCGACGCGTCGAGACACATCACGAACAGGCCGGTCAGCAGCAGCATGCCGCCGATGCCGGTGACCAGCTTCTGGGGGCGCTGCACCACGTCGAGCATGCGGGGTACGACACCGGCGAACAGTGAGCGCACCCGGGTGACGACGAACTTCCGCAGGAACGGGATCGCGGTCACCACCAGCACGAGGACGGCGACGGTGAGCAGGCCCGCGATGACCGTCCTGGACGGGGTGAGTGAGTCCGGGGTCTTCTCCGTGCCGGTCAGATACCCGAACAGGGCGAGCAGCAGGATGTGGCAGCCGAGACCGAACAGCTGGGACGCGCCCACGCTCGCCACGGCGAGTCCCGGGCGTACCCCGGCGCGTTGCAGGAAGCGCGTGTTCAGCGCCACCCCGCCGACCGCCGCCGGGGCCACGATCTTCACGAACGACCCGGCCACCTGGGCCAGCACGGTCTTCCCGAAGGCCACCCGCTCCGGTACGAAGCCGAGCAGGCTCATGGCAGCGGCGACGTAGCTCAGGGCAGAGAAGCCCAGGGCGGCCGCCACCCAGCCCCACTCCGCCTGCTCCACGACCGTGCCGAAGTCGGCCTCGGTGACCTGGGAGATCAGGAAGTAGGCGGCGATCGCACCCGCGATGAAGCTGAACAGGGTGCGCGGCTTGATGCGCTCCAGCCGGACCGGCTCGACCGGTGCCTGCGGCCTGATCAGCAGCACCTGGCGGCGGATCTGCGCCAGCATGTCCTCTTCGCGGGCCTCTTCCAGGGCATCGTCCATCGCCCGCTTCTCGGCCTGCTTCTCCGTACGCAACGATCTGCGGGCCGCCTTGCGGTCGCCGGCCTCCGAGCCGTGCTCCGCCACCCCGGTCCGCTTGGCCGCCTGCGAGGCCTCCAGCACCGCCTCACGCTCGCGCTGCGAACGCTCCCGGGCGAGTCTGCGCAACGTCGCCCGGGTGGAACGGCTCAGCGCGATCGGCTGGAGCAGCGGCAGACAGTCGGCGACGGCGTCAGGCCCGAGCACGGCGAGCGCCCCGGCGACGGCCCGTTCCGCGCCCACGCGCAGCCCGGTGGTGGTGAGCAGCTGGGCGACGTCCATGCGCAGGACGAGATCACCCGCCGCGATCTCACCGCCCCGGAGATCGGTGACGAACACCGTGCCCCAGCGATCCACCAGGATGGCGTCGCCGGTGAGCCTGCGGTGCGCGATCCGCCGCGACTGGAGCGCCTTCACCTGCCGCCAGGCACCCCGCACCAGGTCGTCGGTGATCTCCTCGTCCTCCATCGCGTCCAGCGAGCGCCCGCCGATGTGCTCGTACACGAGCATCACGGCGTCGGGCCCGAGCTCGGACGTGGCGATCAGCTTGGGTGCGTTGGCCCCGGCGGCGATCGCCGCGTACGCGAGGAGCGCCTCCTGCTCCAGCGCCTGGCGCAGCGACTGGATGGAGCGCCGCTGGGTGATGCTGCGCAGGGTGAGCCTGCGCCACACCCGGTAGAAGAAACCCTGGGCCTGCTGTTCACGGTCGACGACCGTCACGTCCAGCGGTGGGCCGTCCTCCAGGGTGACCAGATAGCGGCGCCCCCGGTCACTCTGGTCGATGTTGTCGGGCGCGTCCTCGGTACGCATCGCGGCCACCGGTCGGAAGCCGACGTGCCGCAGACCGGCCATCAGGTGCTGGCCGGTCGGACGGACGTTCGGTGAGCCGACCGTGTACAGCGTGCCGTACGCCACGGTCCAGCCGATCAGCACGGTGAGGACGATCGAGAACGGGGTGGTGTAGCCGCCGACCAGCATCGCGAAGGCGTCCAGGAGCAGCACCACCCAGAGCACGACCCGCCAGCGCGGTCTGCGGGCCATCCCGACCGCCGTCATGTAGGCGATGACGGGCGCCAGGTACCCGTGCACGGGATCGGTGAGCGCGTCCCCGGGCTGTGGCTGGGTCAGGGCCTCCCGGATCGTCCCGGGGGCCGACCTGGCGACCCAGAGATCGGTGGCCAGGGTCACCCCGTGGGCCAGCACGGCGGCGAGCACCCCGTCCGCGATCCTCAGCCCGTCGCGTTTCACCAGCCGCTCGATCGCGAAGGCGACCGGCACGAGGAGCACGGCGATGCTGGACACCAGGCCCGCGAGCTTGATCAGCAGATCGGGGGCCTGGTCGGTGCCCTTGGAGATGTCGTCCTCGAGGCCGGTGGTGGTCCCCTGGGCGAAGGCGGCGAGGAAGAACAGCAGAGCGATCGCGAGGATCCCGACGAGGAGCCGCAGCAGATCGGAGGGGCGGTGGACCCGGGCGGGCAGCAGGGGCTCGTCGCCCGAGACGCGGTCGGTCAGGTCGGTGCCGGCCGACGCGAGTGTCGAGCCCGACACGTGCTCCGGGGACGACTCGGAGCCCTCCTTGGAGCCCGGGGCACCGGGCGCGTCCGGGCGCGGCTCCGCATCGGAGGCGTCCGCCGCCTTCGGTGGCTGCACGCCCTGCTCCTTAGCCTCTGATGAATGTTCGTGGTCTCGTATCACCGACACCGCCCGCACGATGGTGGCACGGCCTGCAGACAGAGGGGGGCATCAGGGTGCATTGCGCGGGCGCGATGCGCAACATACGCTGCTTCGCCCGCCCGCGCACGGTGTGTGATCAGGACGACACCGGGCAGGGCCCGTTGTCGGTGGCGTACGGCAGGATGGGACGGATGAGCGAAGACAGGACGAGCGGCAGCCGGGCGGAAGCCGTACCCGCCGGCCCCGTCCCCACCGAGCTGCCCGTCTACGCCGAGCGGGTGCTGGACGTGGCCGACGTCATTCCGCCCGGCCGCGTCATGACGTACGGCGATGTCGCGGAGTGGCTCGGTGACGGCGGGCCCAGACAGGTCGGCCGGGTGATGGCGCTGTACGGCTCCATGGCGCCCTGGTGGCGTGTGGTGCGCGCCGACGGGGCGCTGCTGCCGGGCCATGAGCTGCGGGCGCTCGGCCACTACCGCGAAGAGGGCACGCCCCTGCGCGCGGCCCCGCGCGACGCGGACGGGCACGTTCCACGCCTCGACATGAAGCGCGCCCGATGGGACGGCGCGACCTGTGGTCCGGGCGACGAAGCTCACAGCTGACAGCCTTCGCCGTCCTGCCCCGCCGGAACAGGCGCCGGGCCGGTGAACGGGACGCGCCGGGGCGTCGGGGGCCTCCACATGTGACGGGGGACGCTGCCCGGAGCCTGATGTCCGCCTCGCCGCTGGCGTAGCGTCGTCCCCACGCGGCACGCTCCGCTCCTCATCCGTTTCCGTCCCGCCCGGTCTCCCGCGCCGGCCCTCAGCACCGTCCGTCACCGCAGACGTCACACCCGGGCCGTCCCCCATGACAGGCCACCGAGCAGACCGAGTACACCCACCAGGACCGGCGATCCACGTGAGCTCCCCTTTCACCACCCGGAACAGCCCGCACCGTCAGGCACGGCGGCGGGCCCCGGGCGCGTACCGGCTGGTGCGCACACCGCCGGGCTCCGTGGACCCCCCTCTCCTGGACGCACCGCAGCGCGCGGTGGTTGACCACAGGGACGGCCCGCTGCTGGTCCTCGCCGGCCCCGGCACCGGCAAGAGCACCACCCTGGTGGAGGCGGTCGCCCGGCGCGTAGCCCGGGGGGCCGACCCCGCCCGCATCCTGGTCCTCACCTTCAGCCGCAAGGCCGCTGTCGAACTACGCGACCGGATGGCGGCCCGGCTCGGCGGCACCCGGGGCCCGCAGGCCACCACATTCCACTCGTACTGCTACGCACTGGTCCGCGCCCACCAGGACGCCGACCTCTTCGCCGACCCGCTGCGCCTGCTCTCCGGGCCCGAGCAGGACGTCACCGTCCGCGACCTCCTGGCCGGCCAGCTCGGCCTGGAACGGGCAGGGCTGGCCCATGTCCGCTGGCCCGACGAGCTGCGGGCCTGTCTGACCACCCGTGGCTTCGCCGACGAGGTGCGGGCGGTGCTGGCCCGCAGCCGTGAGCTGGGACTGGGGCCGGACGCGCTGGCCGCCTTCGCCCGCCGCACCGGCCGCCCCGACTGGAGCGCCGCCGCCCAGTTCCTCGCCGAATACCTGGACGTCCTCGACGCCCAAGGGGTACTCGACTACGCGGAACTGGTGCACCGGGCGGTCCTGCTCGCCGAACGGCCGGAGGTCGCGCAGGAGCTGGCCCGGAGCTACGACGCGGTCTTCGTCGACGAATACCAGGACACGGACCCCGCGCAGGTACGGCTGCTGCACGCCTTGGCCGGGAACCAGGGGACTGCCGCGCCGGGTACCGGTGGCGGCCGGACGCTGATCGCCTTCGGTGACCCCGACCAGTCGATCTACGCCTTCCGGGGCGCCGATGTGAACGGCATCCTCGACTTCCCCGACACCTTCCGCCGTGCCGACGGCGCGCCCGCCCCCGTCGGGGTCCTCACCACCTCGCGCCGCTCCGGTGCGAAGCTGCTCGAGGCCACCCGGCTGCTCACCCGCCGGATGCCGCTCACCCGTCTGCCCTCGGACAAGGTCCGCGCCCACCGTGAGCTGTCCGCCGTGCGCCCGGGCGGCCGTGTCGAGACGTACACCTATCCGACGCCCTCCACCGAGCTGGACAACATCGCTGATCTGCTCCGGCGCGCGCATCTGGAAGAGGGCGTGCCCTGGCGGGACATGGCGGTCCTGGTACGCGCCGGCGGCCGTTCGATTCCCGCCGTGCGCCGGGCGCTCACCTCCGCGGGGGTCCCCCTGGAGATCGACGGTGACGATCTTCCGCTGCGCCACGAGCCGGCGGTCGCCCCGCTCCTGACCGCCCTGCGCACCGTCGCCACGGCAGCGCTGCACACCACCGCGCCCGAGGACGCGGACGGCGAGGAGGCCGGTGCGGAGAGCGACAGGGCGGCACCCGGCCGGCTCGACACCGAGACCGCGCTCGCCCTGCTCACCTCCCCCCTCGGCTCCATGGACGCCGCCGACCTGCGCCGTCTCGGCCGCGCCCTGCGCGACGAGGAACGGGCCGCCGGGAACCGCGTACCGCCGCCGTCCGGGGAGCTGCTGGCCCGGGCGCTGTCCGAGCCCGAGCGCCTGGTCACGCACGACCCGGCGTACGCCCGCGGAGCTCAGCGGCTCGGCGCGCTCCTGCGCGACGCCCGTGAGCTCCTGGAAGGCGGCGGCACCGCCGAAGAGGCCCTGTGGACCCTGTGGAAGGGCACCCCCTGGCCCGGCCGGCTGGAGCGGGCGGCCCTGCGCGGCGGAGCGGGCGGCCGGAACGCCGACCGGGACCTCGACGCCGTATGCGCCCTCTTCGAGAGTGCGGCACGGGCCGAGGAGCGCACCGGGGGACGCGGCGCGCTCAACTTCCTTGAGGAGGTCGACGCCCAGGACATCGCCGCCGACACCCTGTCCCGGCGCGCCGTACTCCCCGACGCCGTACGTCTGATGACCGCGCACCGCTCCAAGGGCCTGGAATGGAGCCTGGTGGTCGTCGCCGGGGTACAGGAGGGCCTCTGGCCCGACCTGCGCCGCCGGGGGTCCCTGCTGGAGGCGGACCGGATCGGGCGCGACGGCCTGGCCGAACCGCTCACCCCGGGGGCGCTCCTGGCCGAGGAACGCCGCCTGTTCTACGTCGCCGCGACCCGCGCCCGTGAACGTCTCGTGGTCACCGCCGTCAAGGCCCCCGCCGACGACGGCGACCAGCCCTCCCGCTTCCTCACCGAACTGGGGGTCGAGCCCCGGGACGTCACCGGACGCCCCCGCCGCCCGCTCGCGGTGGCCTCGCTCGTCGCCGAGCTCCGGGCGACGACCGTCGACCCCGCCGCCTCGGAAGTACTGCGCGACGCCGCCGCCCGCCGGCTCGCCCGGCTCGCGGCGCTCACCGACGACGAGGGCCAGCCGCTGGTGCCCGCGGCCCACCCGTACCGCTGGTGGGGACTGAACGAACCCACCCGCTCCGAGGTCCCCCTGCGCGACCGGGACCATCCCGTCGCGCTCTCCGGGAGCGCGCTCGACCAGCTCGCCAACACCTGCGCACTCCAGTGGTTCCTGGGCCGTGAGGTGAAGGCCGACGCCCCGGCGACGGCGGCACAGGGATTCGGCAACGTGGTCCACGTGCTCGCCGACGAGGTGGCCTCCGGGCGGACCCCGGCCGACCTGGACGTCCTGATGGAACGTCTCGACTCCGTATGGGACGGCCTGGTCTTCGACGCCCCCTGGAAATCACAGCAGGAGAAGGACCAGGCGCGTGCCGCCCTGGAGCGCTTCCTGCACTGGCACGTCATGGACCGCGCCGGCCGCACCCCCGCCGCCAGCGAGCACGATTTCGACGTCACCCTCGAAGCCGGCGAGTACGCCGTGCGTATCCGGGGCTCCATGGACCGCGTCGAGCAGGACACCGAGGGCCGGGCCTACGTCGTCGACTTCAAGACCGGCAAGGGAGCGCCCACCAAGGACGAGGTGGCCTCCCACCCCCAGCTCGCGGTGTACCAGCTGGCCGTCAGGGAAGGCGCCGTCGACGAGGTCTTCGACGGCCACCGCCCGGAACCGGGAGGCGCCGAACTCGTACAGCTGCGCCAGCCCGCCCCGAAGAAGGAGGGCGGCGACGCCCTCCCCAAGGTCCAGGCACAGGAACCCCTCTCCGGGGAATGGGTCTCCGATCTGCTGGCCACGGCGGCCGGCCGGGTCCTGGACGAACGGTTCACCCCGACGACCGGCCAGCACTGCACCCACTGCGCCTTCAAGGCATCGTGCAGCGCGCAGCCCGAAGGCCGGCAGGTCATCGAATGACTGTTCGGGCGACATGCGCGCGGGACCGCGTTGTCGGTGCGTCCGGTTAGCCTCTTCCGAGTGTCCTCCCGTATCAGCGATCCCGAGCAGCTCAAGGAGCTCCTCGGGATCCCCTTCACCCCGGAGCAGACGGCCTGCATCACCGCGCCGCTCGCCCCGCAGGTGATCGTGGCCGGAGCCGGTTCGGGGAAGACCACCGTGATGGCCGCCCGTGTGGTGTGGCTGGTCGGGACCGGACAGGTCGCCCCGGAGCAGGTCCTCGGCCTGACGTTCACGAACAAGGCCGCCGGCGAGCTCGCCGAGCGGGTCCGCAAGGCGCTCGTCGCGGCCGGGGTCACCGACCCGGAGGTCATCGACCCGGACAACCCCCCGGGCGAGCCCAGCATCTCCACCTACCACGCCTTCGCCGGCCGACTCCTCACCGACCACGGACTGCGGATCGGTCTCGAACCCACCACACGGCTCCTCGCCGACGCCACCCGCCACCAGCTCGCCGCCCGGGTGCTGCGCGAGGCGCCCGGCCCCTACCCGGCGCTGACCCGGTCCTTCCCCACCCTCGTCAGCGACCTGCTGGCGCTGGACGCCGAGCTCGCCGAACACCTCGTACGACCCGGACAGCTCGCGGAGCACGACACCGAGCTGCTCCACACCCTGGAGACCGCCAGGCTCACCAACGCCGAGCTGCGCAAGCTCCCCGAGACGGCGAGGGCCCGCCGCGAGCTCCTCGAGCTGACCCGGCGCTACCGGGCGGCCAAGCGCAGCCGCGACCTCCTCGACTTCGGCGACCAGATCGCCCTCTCCGCCGAGCTGGCCCTCACCCGGCCCGAGGTCGGTGCCGTCCTGCGCGACGAATTCCGCGTCGTCCTGCTCGACGAGTACCAGGACACCTCCGTGGCCCAGAGACTGCTCCTGGCCGCCCTGTTCGGCGGAGGAGGCGGCAGCGGCACGGCGAGCGGGGACATGACGCCGGGCCGGGACGCGGCGGCAGCCGGGGACGGGACGGCAGGCGGGAACGGTACGGCAGGCCACGCCGTCACCGCCGTCGGCGACCCCTGCCAGGCCATCTACGGATGGCGCGGCGCCTCCGTGGCCAACCTCGACGACTTCCCGCACCACTTCCCGCACGCCGACGGCACCCCGGCCACCCGCTACTCCCTCAGCGAGAACCGTCGCAGCGGAGGCCGCCTCCTCCATCTCGCCAACGGCCTCGCCGCACCCCTGCGCGCCATGCACGAGGGAGTCGAGGCCCTGCGCCCCGCACCCGGTGCCGAAGGGGACGGCACGGTCCGGTGCGCCCTCCTGCGCACCCACGCCGAGGAGATCGACTGGCTCGGCGATTCGCTCGCCCACCTCGTGCGGACCGGCACGGCGCCCGGGGAGATCGCCGTCCTGTGCCGGACCGCGGGCGACTTCCCCCGCATCCAGGCCGCCCTCGTCGCCCGGGACATCCCGGTCGAGGTCGTCGGCCTGTCCGGCCTGCTGCACCTCCCCGAGGTCGCCGACCTCGTCGCCGTCTGCGAGGTCCTCCAGGACCCCGGGGCCAACGCCTCCCTGGTCCGGCTGCTCACCGGACCTCGCTGGCGCATCGGCCCCCGGGACCTCGCTCTCCTGGGACGCCGGGCCCGCCTGCTCGTCCACCGCTCCGCCCCCGGCGACGACGACACCGACCCGGACCGTCGCCTGGCCGAGGCGGTCGAGGGCATCGACCCCGCCGAGGTGATCTCGCTCGCCGACGCCCTCGACACCTTCCTGGAGTCCGGCGGCACCGAGGACGACCACCTGCCCTTCTCCGCCGAGGCCCGCGTCCGCTTCGCCCGTCTCGCCACCGAGCTCCGGGACCTCCGCCGCTCGCTGGCCGACCCCCTCATGGACGTACTGCACCGCGTCCTCGCGACCACCGGCCTCGAAGTGGAACTCTCCGCTTCGCCGCACGCCCTGGCCGCACGCCGTCGCGAGACCCTCGCCAACTTCCTGGACGTCGCCGCCGGCTTCGCCGCAGTGGACGGGGAGGCGAGCCTGCTCGCCTTCCTCGGCTTCCTGCGCACCGCCGCGCAGTACGAGAAGGGCCTGGACAACGCCCTGCCCGGCGGCGAGAACACGGTGAAGGTCCTCACCGCCCACAAGTCCAAGGGACTGGAATGGGACGTCGTCGCCGTCCCGGGCCTCGTCGACGGCCAGTTCCCGAGCACGCAGTCCCGGGACGCGTGGACCTCACAGCCCCAGGTCCTCCCGCACACCCTGCGCGGTGACTCCGCCACGCTCCCGGCCCTCCGCTCCTTCGACGCCAAGGGCCTCAAGGCGTTCAAGGAGGAGATGAAGGGGCATCAGCACACCGAGGAGCTCCGTCTCGGCTACGTCACCTTCACCCGCCCCCGCAGCCTGCTGCTCGGCTCCGGCCACTGGTGGGGCCCGTCCCAGAAGAAGCCCCGCGGCCCGTCCGCCTTCCTCGACGCACTGTACGAGCACTGCGCCGCCGGGTACGGCGAGATCGAGGCCTGGGCGGACGAGCCCGCGGAGGACGAGGAGAACCCGGCGCTCCAGGAGAACGACGCCGACCGGGCCTGGCCACTCCCGCTCGACGACATCGCCATGGCCCGCCGCCGCGCCGCCCGGGACACGGTGCTGGCCCACATGGAGGCCCTGGCGGCCACGCCGGTGCCCGACGTCTACGAGGAGCCCGCGCACGCCCCGGAGCGGCCGTACGAGGACGAGCCGTCGTACGGCGAGGAGCCAGGCGCGCCTGAGGAGCCGTCCTACGCCGAGGCCGACGCCCCGTACGACGATCCGTTCCCGGACGGTGAGCCCGGACCTCACGCCGGGCCGGACGCTCCCGTCCCGCACGTGCCCGCCGCCCGCGCCCCGGCGGACGCGGACCTCACCCCGGAGGAATCACGCGTCCTCGCCTCCTGGGACCGTGATCTCGAAGCTCTCGCCGGTGAGCTGCGCCGCGCCCGCGCCACCGTGCGGGACGTCGTCGTACCCGCCACGCTCTCCGCCACCCAGCTGCTGCACCTCGCCGACGACCCGGAGGGCTTCGCCCGGGAGCTCGCCCGCCCCATGCCCCGCCCCCCGCAGCCCGCCGCCCGCCGGGGGACCCGCTTTCACGCCTGGGTGGAGTCCCGGTTCGAGGAACTCCCGCTGCCCATGCTCGGCCCGGACGAACTCCCCGGGGGTGACGAGAGCGACGCGGAGATCGCCGACGAACGCGACCTCGCCGAGCTCAAGGAGGCCTTCGAGCGCACCGCGTACGCCCGGCGCACTCCGTACCGCGTCGAGACCCCGTTCCAGATCACGCTCGGGGGCCGCGTGATCCGTGGCCGGATCGACGCGGTCTACCGCACAGGGGACTCGTACGAGATCGTCGACTGGAAAACCAGCCGGCACCGCACGGCCGACCCGCTCCAGCTGGCCGTCTACCGCCTGGCCTGGGCCGAACTGCACGGTCTGCCGCTGGAATCGGTCACCGCGACCTTCCTGTACGTACGCACCGGGGAGACGTCCCACCCCACCGGGCTGCCGGGCAGGGAGGAGCTGGAGAAGCTCCTGCTGGACGATCCACCTCCGCAGGGCCGATAGGCTCATAAGCATGAGCGACACCCCGGACAGCGCCGTCCGTACGTACACCGAGCAGCACCGCGCGGCCTTCCTCGACGACCTCGCCGAGTGGCTCCGCATCCCGTCCGTCTCCGCCCAGCCGGAGCACGACGCAGACGTACGGCGCAGCGCCGAATGGCTGTCCGGCAAGCTGGCCGGGACCGGGTTCCCCGTCACCGAGATCTGGGAGACGCCCGGCGCACCCGCCGTCTTCGCGGAGTGGCCGTCCGAGGATCCGGACGCCCCCGTCGTCCTCGTGTACGGCCACCACGACGTGCAGCCCGCAGCCCGCGAGGACGGCTGGAGCACCGACCCGTTCGAACCGGTGATCCGCGACGGCAGGATGTACGGACGCGGCGCGGCCGACGACAAGGGCCAGGTGTTCTTCCACACACTCGGCGTCCGCGCCCATCTCGCCGCGACCGGTCGCACGACCCCCGCGGTACACCTCAAGCTCCTGGTCGAGGGCGAGGAGGAGTCCGGCTCACCGCACTTCCGCGCGCTGGCCGAGGAGCGGGCGGCCCGCCTCGCGGCCGACGTCGTGATCGTCTCCGACACCGGCATGTGGGACGAGAACACCCCTACCGTCTGCACCGGCATGCGTGGCCTCGCCGAATGCGAGATCGAGCTGCGCGGCCCCGCCCAGGACATCCACTCCGGGTCCTTCGGCGGCGCCGTCCCCAACCCCGCGACCGCCCTCGCCCGCCTCGTCGCCGCCCTCCACGACACGGACGGCAGGGTCGCGGTCCCCGGCTTCTACGACGGGGTCACCGAACTCACCGAGACCGAACGGGCCCTCTTCGCCGAACTGCCCTTCGACGAGGACACCTGGCTACGTACGGCGGCCTCGCAGGCCACCGCCGGCGAGGCCGGCTACTCCACCCTGGAGCGCGTCTGGGCCCGTCCGACCGCAGAGGTCAACGGCATCGGCGGCGGCTACCAGGGTGCGGGCAGCAAGACCGTCATCCCCTCGTCCGCCCTGGTGAAGCTGAGCTTCCGACTGGTCGCCGGACAGGACCCGGAGCGGATCCAGGAAGCCGTCCGCAGCTGGGCCGAGGACCGCGTCCCGGCCGGTGTTCGCCACCGGATCACCTTCGCGCCGGCCACCCGCCCCTGTCTGACGCCGCTGGACCACCCCGCTCTCCAGGCGGTGGCCCGCGCCATGGGACGGGCCTTCGGGACGAAGATCCTCTTCACCCGCGAAGGAGGCTCGGGGCCCGCCGCCGACCTGCAGGACGTGCTCGGCGCGCCCGTCCTCTTCCTCGGCATCTCCGTACCGTCCGACGGCTGGCACGGCCCCGATGAGAAGGTCGAGCTCGACCTCCTCCTCAAGGGCGTGGAGACCACCGCCCACCTGTGGGGCGAGCTGGCCGACGCACTCCGCTGAATCTCTGAACGCCCGATCCGCCCCCGGGGGAGTAGGAAGCACCTGTGAGCACCTTCGACAACGCCACCGCAGACCGTCCGATCGGTCTCACCGCGCCCAGCGGCATCGACCGCGCGGCGCACCACCGGCTCGACGAGGCCTGGCTCGCCGCGGCCTGGAGCCACCCGACGACCAGAGTCTTCGTCGTCTCCGGGGGGCAGGCGCTCATCGACGACACCCCTGACGGCGGCACCGAGCTCGTCATGACGCCCGCCTTCGAGGCGCCGGTCACCGAGACCCACCGCTACTTCCTGGGCACCGACGAGGACGGCGTGCGCTACTTCGCGCTCCAGAAGGACTCCCTTCCGGGCCGTATGGACCAGTCCGCGCGTTCCGCCGGCCTGCGCGAGGCCGGCCTGCTCCTCGGCCCGCGCGACGCCGGTCTGATGGTGCACGCGGTGGCCCTGGAGAACTGGCAGCGGCTTCACCGCTTCTGCTCACGCTGCGGCGAGCGCACCGTCATCGCGGCGGCCGGACACATCCGCCGCTGCCAGGCCTGCGGGGCGGAGCACTACCCGCGGACCGACCCCGCGGTGATCATGCTGGTCACCGACGACCAGGACCGTGCCCTGCTGGGACGCCAGGTCCACTGGCCCGAGGGCCGCTTCTCGACGCTCGCCGGTTTCGTCGAGCCGGGGGAGTCGATCGAGCAGTCCGTGGCCCGCGAGGTGTTCGAGGAGGCGGGTGTCACCGTCGGCGAGGTCGAGTACATCGCCAGCCAGCCCTGGCCGTTCCCGTCGAGCCTGATGCTCGGCTTCATGGCGCGCGCCACGTCCTTCGAGATCAACGTGGACGGCGAGGAGATCGAGGAGGCCCGCTGGTTCTCCCGCGAGGACCTGACGGCGGCCTTCGACTCCGGCGAGATCCTGCCCCCGTTCGGCGTCTCGATCGCGGCACGCCTCATCGAGCTCTGGTACGGCAAGCCCCTCCCGAGGCCGGGCAGCGCGAACTGACGGCGACGGCCCCGGAGCTCTCGCCCGGGGCCGCCGTCCTAGGGCGTGTTTCGAAAGTCCCGCCTGTCTGGCGACGCCTGGCACGCACGCTCGCCGCGTTGTCGGGATCACCCCGATACATCCAGTATCGGGGCGACCCTCCGCCTTGCGATCGCACGCACCAGACGCCGCCAGGCCCGCCCTTCGGGCGGACGGCGCTACTTTCGAAACACGCCCTAGGTGTCCGTGTCTCCGCCTCAGGCGCCGATCTTCTGCTTGACCTGGGCCAGCGAGGGGTTGGTCAGCGTCGAACCGTCGGGGAACAGCACGGTCGGAACCGTCTGGTTTCCGGCATTGGCCTTCTCGACGAAAGCTGCCGACTCCGGGTCGTGCTCGATGTTGACCTCGGTGTACGCGATGCCTTCGCGGTCCATCTGCCCCTTGAGCCGGCGGCAGTAGCCGCACCACGTGGTGCTGTACATCGTCACAGTGCCCGGCATGTCGTCGGCGCTCCTTTGTCTGGTCGGTCTCGTCCGAACGCGGGGCGCACGCACGCGTACGTATCCCGCATGGAGGGAACGTACGAGGACTGACCACCATTCCCCGAAGTCTCCCGCCGGTATGACGAACGGCACCCCCTGTGGACAACCGCCGCGACGGTCCCTCACGACCTGGCAGCATGGCAGGGTGACAGCAGCAACGCATTCCACCCTTTTCCCGCAGGTCCCCGACTCCGCGGACGCCGTGCTCGACGGGCTCGACCCCGAGCAGCGCGAGGTCGCGCTGGCCCTCGGCGGACCCGTGTGCGTGCTGGCGGGAGCGGGTACGGGCAAGACGCGGGCGATCACGCATCGCATCGCCTACGGGGTGCGCGCCGGGATCCTGCAGCCGACGACCGTGCTCGCCGTCACGTTCACCAACCGGGCGGCCGGGGAGATGCGGGGGCGCCTCCGCCAGCTCGGAGCGACCGGTGTCCAGGCCCGGACTTTCCACTCCGCGGCCCTGCGTCAGCTCCAGTACTTCTGGCCGAAAGTAGTCGGTGGTGAGCTGCCGCGTCTGGTGGAGCGCAAGGTACAGCTGGTGGCCGAGGCCGCGGCGCGCTGCGGGGTCCGGCTCGACCGCAACGAGCTGCGGGACGCCACGAGCGAGATCGAATGGGCCAAGGTCACCCAGACCGTGCCCGCCGACTACCCTGCCGCGGTCGTGAAGACCCAGCGGGACGCGCCGCGCGACCCGGCCGAGCTCTCACAGATCTACGCGATGTACGAGCAACTGAAGCGTGACAGGGCGGTGATCGACTTCGAGGACGTGCTGCTGCTCACCGTCGGCATCCTCCAGGACCGGCACGACATCGCCGACCATGTGCGCCGCCAGTACCAGCACTTCGTCGTCGACGAGTACCAGGACGTCAGCCCGCTCCAGCAGCGGCTCCTCGATCTCTGGCTCGGCGACCGGGACGATCTCTGCGTCGTCGGGGACGCCGGTCAGACGATCTACTCCTTCACCGGTGCCACCCCCGACCACCTGCTCAATTTCCGCACCCGTCACCCGGGCGCGACCGTGGTCAAGCTGGTGCGGGACTATCGCTCGACACCCCAGGTCGTCCACCTGGCCAACGGCCTGCTGAGCCAGGCCCGGGGCAAGGCCGCCGAGCACCGGCTCGAGCTGATCTCGCAGCGGGACAAGGGCCCGGAGCCCGTCTACACGGAGTACCCGGATGAGCCCGCGGAGGCCGAGGGCACCGCACGGAGGATCCGCGACCTGATCGCCGCCGGGGTCCCGGCCGGTGAGATCGCCGTGCTGTACCGGGTCAACTCCCAGTCCGAGGTCTACGAGCAGGCACTCGCGGACGCGGGCGTGCCCTACCAGCTCCGCGGCGCCGAGCGTTTCTTCGACCGCCCGGAGGTGCGGGAGGCTGGCGTCGCCCTGCGCGGAGCAGCCCGTGCGGGAGGCAACGACCCGCTGCTCGACGGCGCCGACGATCTTCCGTCCGAGGTGCGGGCGGTGCTCTCCACCAAGGGATGGGCCTCCAAGCCGCCCGCCGGCTCAGGAGCGGTACGGGACAGGTGGGAGTCCCTTGCCGCGCTGGTGCGACTGGCCGAGGACTTCGAACAGGCCAGGCCGGGCGCCACGCTCTCCGATCTCGTGGCCGAGCTCGACGAGCGTGCCGCGGCACAGCACGCCCCAACGGTTCAGGGCGTCACCCTGGCGTCGCTCCATTCGGCCAAGGGCCTGGAGTGGGACGCAGCGTTCCTCGTCGGGCTCACCGAGGGGATGATGCCGATCGCCTACGCGAAGACGGACGAACAGGTCGAGGAGGAACGCCGCCTGCTGTACGTCGGCGTCACCCGGGCTCGCTTCCACCTGTCGCTGTCCTGGGCTCTGTCCCGGTCGCCGGGTGGCCGGGGAAACCGCCGGGCGACCCGCTTCCTGAACGGACTGCGTCCCGGTTCGGCCGCGCTCGGCACGCGTGGCGGTACGGGTGGAGGGGGCGGCATCGACCGTGGCTCCCGTGCGGGTACGGGCAGCGTCGGCGGGGAGAGGCCGGCCCGGCCCGGCCGGCGGGGACCGGTGCGGTGCAGGGTCTGCGGCAAGACACTCACCGAGGCCGGTGAGATGAAATTGATGCGGTGCGAGGACTGTCCCTCGGACATGGACGAGGGGCTGTACGAGCGGCTGCGCGAGTGGCGCGCGGACCGGGCGAAGGAGATCAGCCAGCCCGCCTACTGCGTCTTCACGGACAAGACCCTGATGGCGATCGCCGAGGCGGCGCCGGGCAGCGAGGGTGAGCTCGTCGTCATCTCCGGTGTCGGCAACAGGAAGCTGACCCGGTTCGGGAGCGAGGTACTGGCCATCTGTGCAGGCAGGGCCGTGGGTCAGGAGCCGGAACAGGGCGACGGCGGCGTGTGAGGAGAACTCGTCGAAAAAATAGTTTGCGCCCGCAGCAGCAAGCACCATAGGTTCTTAACCACGGGAACAGCGACTTCTCTGAAGCCCTGACTCCGTGCTGTACTTATCCGAATACCGCAGGATCGGCCCCGGCCGGTCCCTTGAGACGCCGAGAGGAGGCGATTGTCGTGATCAGCATCATCAACACCATCAACGTGACCGATCCGTCGGTCGTCTCCGCCTGCTCGCTCGGCCTCATGCGCTCTTCGGAGCTCTCGCTCCATGGCACCGCTGTGTCCGGTACCTCCGTGGTCAGCTCGCTGTCCCTGGCGAGCCTGCCTGTCCGGGAGCGCAATGAGCGACCGACCGAGGCACCGGAAGCAGCAGTAGTGAAGGGACAGGCCTCGGCCTATGCCTTTGCGGCAGCCGCAGCCGGTGCCGGAGCCAAGAAGCAGACGACGCAGCACCACACGATGTGGGCCTTCCGTGGGCCTGAACCCTGGAGTGATCCAGCCTGATTCGAATCAGGCCGGCGCCTTCAGGGCCGCGGAACCCCACTCGGGATCCGCGGCCCTTTTGTTTTGTCCGAACGGACGAGACGAGACGAAGGAGCCTCGGGACAGCAGGACCTGGTACCAGCCGCCAACCGGCCAACAGGCCGGCACGACCAGACGAGGACAACGCCACCGTGCAACTCGAGACGCACGCCCCGTCCGTACCGCCTTCCGACACGATCTCCCCGCCCGGCCTCACGGAGGACTCCACCTTGCTCCCCCTCACCGCGCTCACCGCGCTCGACGACGCCATCGAGAACCTCGGCGTGCCTGTCCCCTGCCGTTCCTACGACCCGGAGGTCTTCTTCGCCGAGTCGCCGGCCGATGTCGAGTACGCCAAGTCCCTCTGCCGGACCTGCCCGCTGGTCGAGGCCTGCCTCGCCGGAGCCAAGGAGCGTCGCGAGCCGTGGGGCGTCTGGGGCGGTGAGCTGTTCGTGCAGGGCGTCGTCGTCGCCCGCAAGCGGCCGCGTGGGCGTCCGCGCAAGAACCCGGTCGCGGCGTGACCGCCGGCCTGGGGGTCATGTCCCCCACACGAACGAAGCGCATCGGAACCATCGACCGTCCCCAGACTCATGACCCCCGGAATCAGGCACCAATGACCACCAGCACGAAGGAGCCCGTCGGCTCCGCGACCCCGGACGTCACCATCATCGGCGCGAACGACTCGCGTCAGAACAGGACCCGCGAGATGCAACTCATCCCAGAAGCCATGGCTCGTGCGCATATGCACGACCGCCTGCGGGAGGCCGAGGAGGGACGCCAGGCTGTGCGCCTGGTGGCCGCCCGGCGGATGCAGCGCCGTGCGGAGCGTGCCTCGATGCGCGCCCGCCGTGCGCTCGCCATGGCTGTCATGCACTGACAGCCGCACCAGCAGTACGGTGCACCACGGCTGCCGGGCCGCCGCTCGGCCTCGCAGGCAGCCACCCCTCCCCTTGTCGCAGGGCCGGCCCGAACGGGCCGGCCCTGCGGCGCGTGGCGCCGTGCGAGGCTCACCTCCCCGGAGTCGGCGCCGCCCCGCTTCCGGGGTGTCCCTGCTCCCTCGTGAGCCCCTACACCTCGACCGCCTCGCCCTCCTCCGAGCTGTCCCGGGCGTTCGCTGCGGTGTCGCCCTCTTCGGCCCCGGACTCCGGCAGGAAGCCCGGCAGCCAGGCTTCGAGTTCGTCCCGCAGACGGACGGTCGCACCCAACTGGCACAGCACCCCGATCGTGCTGAGCGTCACGCGGTGTATCAGCAGGTAGGACGGGGGGAGATTCAGCTGCTTTCCCAACTGATGTGCCGGAGAGCGCGGATCGGCGATCCTGGCGGCCTGACTGCGCAGCCAGGAACGGGTGAAGGTGAACTCGTCCACCTGCGCCGGCTCGATGATGGGAAGCAGATAGCCGAGCACCGCGTCCGCATCGAGATCGATCGACTCCTTGACGAAGCCGGCTTCGCGCAGCATGGCGTAGACGGCGTCCGCATCCCCGTCCAGTGTCATCCGCAGGGCTTCGCCGATGGTCTGCGGCAGACCGCCCGGAAGACGGTCGACCGTGCCGAAGTCCAGCACCCCCAGGCGCCAGAGTGTGCGACCGCCGTCGGGCTCGTCCCCGTCCTCACCGGTCACAGCTGCCGGGGGGAGCAGCCGGAAGTTACCCGGGTGGGGGTCCGCGTGCAGCAGACCGGTGCGCGCGGGCCCCGAGAAGAGGAAGCGCGCCAGTAGCTGGCCGGCCCGGTCCCGTTGCTCCGTCGTACCGTCAGCGATCACTTCCGAGAGGGGGATTCCCTCGATCCACTCCGTTATCAGTACCTGCTCGGACTGATGCACCACTGCCGGGATAACGACATCCGGATCGTCCTCGAACTCCGCCACGTGCTCATCCTGCGCCCGGGCCTCGAGTCCGTAGTCCAGCTCCTCCGACACCCGGTCGCGCAGCTCCGTGATGAGGGGCTTGATGTCCATCCCGGGGACCAGTGGACCGAGCAGCCGTGCGAAGCGGCTGAGTTGGGTGAGATCCGAGAGCAACGCCTCGCCCGCGCCCGGGTACTGCACTTTCACGGCCACGTCGCGTCCGTCGTGCCAGACGGCGCGGTGGACCTGCCCGATCGAGGCCGCGGCAGCGGGGCTGTCGTCGAACTCCGTGAACAGATCCCGCCAGTCTTCGCCCAACCGCTCCGCCAGGACCCCGTGGACGGTGCGGGTCGGCATGGGCGGTGCAGCTTCCTGAAGCTTGGTCAGCGCAGCTCGGTAAGGACCCGCGACATCCTCGGGCAGTGCTGATTCGAAGACGGACAGTGCCTGACCGAGCTTCATCGCGCCGCCCTTCAACTCGCCCAGCACTTTGAAGAGCTGATCCGCCGTGCGCTGCTGAACCTCACGGGCCACCAGTTCGGCGGACTTTCCGCCGATCCGCTTGCCCAGGCCCCATGTGGCACGCCCGGCGAAGCCCAGCGGCAGGGCTGCCAGCTTCGCGGTACGGGTGACCGCCTTCCGGGGAAGATCAGACATGTGCCCCTCCAGTTCCCAGACTGCCGTGTCGCGTGCGTATCCGGCTGCGCTCCGTCGGCGGCGGTCACCCGGCCATTGTGTCCTGCGGGGCGCCGGCCGTGGAGGTGAGCTCCACCTCAGTGTGCCCGGCTGCCCCACAGACACAGCCGGGGTGTGGTCCCAGCCGCTCCGACCGCCAGTCCAGCATCGGCATGGCGGCCTCCCACCGCGCGCCCGTGCTGGCGGGGAGCTCTCCGTCGAGGAAGGACAGGGCGTGGGCCGAGGCGAGGCCGGCCACGGCTGTGGCCAGGCCGAGATCGCAGGCCTGGACGCATGTGCGCCGTCCGGACCTCCACTGTGCGAGCATCCGCGGCCACTGAGGGTCGGCCTCCGCGCGACGCAGTGCCAGGCAGCCCGCGCAGCCGGTGCCTCCGGGCAGCACCAACGGCCCGACCACTCCGGTGGCTTCGATCACCCCCGCGTAGAGGTGCGGGGTACCCGAGGCGATCCACGGTGCGGCGGTATCCGGATCGGGGGCGTAGACGCAGAGGCCGTCCCTGGGGGCCACCACGATCAGGGACAGCGCCGGTTCACCGTTGGCCGGAGGCGTACCCGGCCCGCCCGGGCGTGGTGCACCGCCGACCGCGGACCTGCGCACCAGCTGCCGGGCCGCCGTGTCCCGGCGCTCTCCGACCGACGAAGCCGGGATGCCGCCCGGCGTGACGTCCCAGGGCTCGGCGCGCCCTCCGTCGAGCACCTCGACGTGGCCCACCCCCGATGCGGACAACACTGCGGCGATCGCCGCGCCCACCCTGCCCGCACCGCGCACCTGCACCCGCATCGCGCGCCGTGCCGCGAGTCTGCGCAGCCCGCTTCCGGGCGCCGGATGGACCACGGAGAGGGCTGCCGCGTCCGGGCGCTGCCGCTCGAGGGTCTCGGCCCGACGGCGTAAGGCGTCCGCCTCCGGGCCCCCCGCATCCGGATCGTCCAGCAAACCGGCCTCGGAGAGACGCGATACGAGAATGTCCACGTGACGGTCCGACAGGTCCAGAGCCCTGGCCTCTTCGCGAAGCAGAGGAAGTCCCCGTGTTCCGTCGAGCAGTTCCAGAAAGCTGCCGGTGGCGATATCCATCGGCCCCAGCGTCACCGCGTGCGCGGGGGTCACACCGAATTGCACGGTGTTCCGTCCACGCCAGGCCCGGCGGAGGGCGGGCTTCAGCATCGGATGCATGACTTCTCCCAGGTCGATGTCGAGATCCGTTGCCAGAATGCAACGTTGCGGCGTGACGAGCGGAAAGTTATCCACAGGCTGCGGCATTAGTCGTTCAAATGGTGCAAGCCGAGAAGTGGATCAACGCCGAACCGACGAGGAGGCGGGACTTCCCGCACTGGCAACGGGTAACGTCGTGGCGTGCCCGCCGACTCCTCTCCCGGTCTCGCCGGGGAGACCCCTGCGCGCCGCGACGCCGGACGCCGACCGCGCGGCGCGGCCACCCAGCAGCCCCGCGCGGCGGTGACGAGCGCGGTCGAGGTCCGCCGGAGTGCCCGGCGCAGCAGGACGGTCTCCGCGTACCGGGAGGGCGATCGCACCATCGTGCTCATCCCGGCCCGGATGTCGGAGGCCGAGGAGCAGCGCTGGATCGGAGTGATGCTCGACAAGCTCGCCGCGCAGGAGCGCAAGCGCGTCATCGGCGACAGCGAGCTCGCCGAGCGGGCGGAGCGGCTCTCCGGGCAGTACCTCGGTGGCCGGGCGTTGCCCGTCTCCGTGCGGTGGGTGACCAATCAGAACACCCGCTGGGGCTCCTGTACCCCGGCCGAGGGCAGCATCCGTCTTTCGCACCGGCTGCAGGGCATGCCGGAGTACGTCGTCGACTACGTACTCCTCCACGAGCTGGCCCATCTGCTGGTCCCGGGGCACGGGCCGCGTTTCTGGCGGCTCCTGGAGGCCTACCCCCGTACCGAGCGTGCGCGTGGCTATCTCGAGGGAGTCGTGGCGGCCGACCGGCTTCCGCAGCTGCCCGCCGCCCGCGAGGAGTGAGGTCGCCGATTCTGTACCGGGTCTGTACCGGCTTGGCTCGTTGTCTTGGTTTGCGGTTAGCCTGACGCGACGCATTCACCTTCGGGATGGGGGACGGTCGTTACGCATGGCCAGGGAATTCCAGCGCGGCCACAAGGCCAGAATCAGTGATCTCACGTCAGGGACGGATCTGTACGTAGGCGTGCAGATCGGAGGCCCCGGCCTGACGTTCGACATCAGCTGCTTCGGTCTCGATGCCCATGAGCAGCTCTCCGACGACCGGTATTTCATCTTCTTCAACCAGCCGAAATCGCCTGAGGAGTCCATTCAGCTTCTCGGTGCCCAAGCCGGTGACACCGAGTCGTTCCGCGTCACCCTCGACCGCGTTCCGGCCGGCATCCACAAGCTGTCCTTCACCGCGACCCTCGACGGCGCCGGACAGATGTCGCAGGTCGGCCCCGGATACATCCGGATCGTCGCGGGCGGCGAAGAAGTGGTGAGATACGCCTTCACCGGCTCGGAGTTCACCACCGAACGCGCGGTCATGCTCGGCGACTTCTATCTGAAGGACGTCTGGCGGTTCGCCGCGGTCGGCCAGGGCTTCGACGGCGGACTCGACGCGCTGCTCAAGAACTTCGGCGGCGAGGTCGCCGAGGAAGCTCCCGAGACACCGCCCCAGGGGGCGGCCCCCTCGTTCGCACCGCCCGCCCAGCCCTCCGCACCTCCTGCCTTCGGTGCCCCGGCCGCTCCGCAGGCGCCGCAGCCCGCGCCGGGTTTCGGCGCCCCGGCAGCACCGGCTCCCGGCCCGCAGCAGCAGCAGCCGACGCACGCCGCGCCGACCATCGCGGCACCGGTGGCGCCCGCACCTCAGGCGCCCGCACCGTACGGGCAACCGCCCCAGCAGCCGCAGTTCAGACAGGTCCCGGGCCAGGGCGCCCCGCCCGTCGCACCGCCGTTCGGGCAGCAGCCCCCCGCCGCACCGCCGTTCGGGCAGCAGGCGCCGAGCACGTTCGGCCAGCAGCCCCCGGGCATGCAGCCAGGTATGCCGCAGGGCGTACCCCAGGGGGTTCCGGCGGGTGGCGCAGGCCTGCAGGCCGCTCTGCAGCCGTACAAGGAGGCGCCCACCGGGCAGCGCTGGACCTCGCAGAACCAGCAGCTCATGCGCGTCGACCTGACGATGGGCGGCAACCCGGTGCTCGCCCGTCAGGGCAGCATGGTGATGTACCAGGGCAAGGTCGACTTCGGTTACAAGGGCGCCGGTTTCGCGGGCCGCATGGTCGGCAACGCGACGGGCCAGGAGATGCAGCTGATGCGCTGCACCGGCCGTGGTCAGGTCTTCCTCGCCGAGGAAGGGGCGCATCTGCATCCCATCGAGCTGCAGGGTGACGGCATCTGCGTCTCCGCGGAGAGCGTCCTCGCGTTCGACGAGTCCCTGCAGTACGAGGTCCGCAGGATCGAGGGACACGGCATTCCCGGCGGCGCTCTGTTCACCATGCAGTTCCAGGGCACCGGAACGGTCGTGGTCAAGACCCACGGCGTACCGGTCGTCCTGCCGGTCACCCCGACCACCTTCGCGGACTGCAACGCCGTCGTGGCCTGGTCGTCCGCCTCCCAGGTGATCCTCTCCAGCCAGGTCCGGCTGCGCCGTAACGCGTACCCGGGTCACAGCGGGGAGACCGTGAACCTCCAGTTCCGGGGAGCCCCCGGCAACTTCATCGTCGTCCAGCCCTACGAGGTCTGAGGGAGCCCGTCATGAATCAGCAACTCGCGGGCTTCGCCCCGACCCCCGTCACGGCCCGCATGGAGAACCACGGCCGCACGATGCTCAAGGTCGCCATGGCCACCGGCCACGACCTCTACGCGCGCACCGGCTCGATGGTGGCCTACGAGGGCTTCATCCAGTACGAACCCAACCCGCCCGCCGTCCGCCAGATCGCGTCCCAATGGATCTCCGGCGAGGGCGCACCCCTGATGAAGTGCGCCGGCGACGGTCTGCTCTACCTTGCCGACTACGGCGCCGACGTGGTCGTCATCAACCTCGACAACGACTCGCTCTCGGTCAACGGCACCAACCTCCTGGCCTTCGACGGCCACCTCACCTGGGATGTGGAGCGGGTCAAGGGACTGGCCAAGTTCGCCGGTCAGGGGCTGTGGAACGTAGGGATCCAGGGCACGGGGTGGGTCGCCATCACCTCGCGCGGCACACCGATCGTCGTCGACTGCGGCAGGGGTGAGGACGAGACCTACGTCGACCCGGACGCCCTCGTCGCGTGGTCCCCGAACCTCAAGGTGAAGGGCAAGCGCAGCTTCAAGGCGAGCTCGCTCATCGGGCGGGGCAGCGGTGAGGCCTATCAGATGGCCTTCTCGGGTCAGGGCATCGTCGTCGTCCAGCCGAGCGAGGACAGTACGGACCGTCTGCGGATCCGGCACTGAACGGGGGAGAACACACATCATGCAGAGTCCGCTTTTCAGCCACACCGAACAGCAGTCGCAGGACCGGTACGCCATCCAGAATCCGCAGCTCCTACGGGTCTCGCTGACCGGCCACGACGACGTCCTCGCCCGTAAGGGCGCCATGGTCGCCTATCAGGGCCTCATGGAGTTCGACGGGGAGTACCAGTCGCACGGCCAGCGCCGCGCCCGCCGGAACACGGGCGAGGGCCTCGACCTCATGCGCTGTTCGGGCCAGGGCACGGTCTATCTGGCCAACCTCGCCCAGTACATCCACATGGTCGACGTCGACCACGAGGGCATGACGGTCGACAGCTCCTACGTCCTCGCGCTTGACTCCTCGCTGCACACCGAGGTCATCGCGGTGGACAGCCAGTACGGGATCTCCGGCACCGGCAAGTACCAGCTCAACATCTCAGGGAGTGGCAAGGTCGCGCTGATGACCTCCGGCCAGCCGCTGATGATGCAGGTCACCCCGGACAAGTACGTCAATGCCGACGCCGACGCGATCGTCGCCTGGTCGAGCGGGCTGAGGGTGCAGATGCAGGCCCAGACCCACTCCTCCGGCGTCATCCGACGCCGGGGCAACACGGGGGAGGGCTGGGAGCTGAGCTTCCTGGGACAGGGGTTCGCCCTGGTCCAGCCCAGTGAGGTGCTGCCGCCGCAGAACGCCCAGATCGGCCAAGGGGCCGCGGCCCAGCTCGGCGTAGGTCAGCAGGGTTCCCGCGGCCAGAACCAGAACAACGCCTGGAACTGAGCCGTCCGTGCAGCGGTGAGGGGCGGTCTCGCGGAGACCGCCCCTCAGCGGGCCCTAGCCGTTCTGCTCCAGCCGTGCGCGGGTGCTCTCCAGCAGCCGCGCGACCGAGGCGTCCGCGACCCTCGCCACCTCGTCGTAAGGGAACCAGCGCAGGTCCAGGGACTCGTCGCTGATCTGCTCCACCGCCCCCGCCGACGCCGTCGCCGCGTACTGCACGTCGAGGTGCTGGTGGCAGGGCGCCGGGATGGGGTGGCGGTCCAGCCGCACGGGCCCCCCGGGCACCAGGGAGAGACCGGAGATCCCTGATTCCTCCGTGGCCTCGCGGAGCGCCGCCGCTGCCACGGTGGTGTCCTGCGGTTCGCAGTGACCGCCCATCTGCAACCACATGCGCAGCTTCCTGTGCAGCGTCAACAGGACCCTGCCGCGCTGCGGGTCGACCACCAGAGCGCTGGCCGTCAGATGCCCGGCTCCACACGCCTTCCACATGCCGTCGGGGTGGTCGGCCAGATGATCCAGGTACGTCAGACTCAGCTCCGCCTGTCGCGCGTCGCCCCCGTCGTAGCTCTTGAGTACCGAAACCGCGTCGTCATGCAGGCTCACTTGCCGGTGTCGTCCTTGCCGTCGCTCCGCGGGTCGTCCCCGGTCCCGTCCTCGCCCTGGTCCTCACGGCCCTCGGCGACGGGCTTCTGCGGCCCCTTCGCCGCTTCACCGAGCATCTTGTCCAGCTCGGAGAAGTCCAGCTGCTCGTGGTGGACGAAGCCGTCCGGGTCGTCCAGGTCCTGGGCCGTCGGCAGCATGTCCGGGTGCTCCCACAGGCCGTCACGGCCGTCGACACCGCGGGCGTCCGTGAGCGAGGCCCACAGCCGTGACGCGTCCCGCAGCCGGCGCGGCCGCAGCTGGAGCCCGATGAGTGTGGCGAAGGTCTGCTCGGCCGGACCACCGGAAGCGCGGCGCCTGCGCATCGTCTCGCGCAGCGCGTCCGCCGAGGTCAGCCGGGACTTCGCGGCCTCGTGCACCACTGCGTCCACCCAGCCTTCGACGAGGGCGAGGGCGGTCTCCAGACGGGCCAGCGACGCCTTCTGCTCCGGGGTGTCCTCCGGCTGGAACATGCCCTGCTGGAGGGCGTCCTGCAGCTGCTCGGGCTGGGACGGGTCGAACTGGCCGACGACGTCCTCGAGCTTGCTGGTGTCGACCTTGATGCCGCGCGCATAGGCCTCGACCGCACCGAAGAGATGCGAGCGCAACCACGGGACGTGGGCGAAGAGCCGCTGGTGGGCCGCCTCGCGCAGCGCCAGGTACAGCCGTACCTCGTCCTGCGGAACGCTCAGATCCTTGCCGAACCGCTCGACGTTCAGCGGAAGCAGCGCGGCCTTGCCGGCCGGCGCCAGCGGAAGGCCGATGTCGGTCGAGCCGACGACCTCACCGGCGAGCACGCCCACGGCCTGCCCGATCTGCTGGCCGAACATGGCACCGCCCATGGACCGCATCATGCCGATCAGCGGACCGGCCATGGCCTGCATCTCCTCCGGCAGCACGTCGCCCATGGCCAGGCCGACACGCTCGGCCACCGGGTCGACCAGCTGCTGCCAGGCGGGCAGCGAGGCCTCGACCCACTCGGCGCGGCTCCACGCCACCGTCGAGACGGAGCCCGACGGGAGCGAGGTCACGCCGTCCAGCCAGAGGTCGGCGAGACGCAGCGCCTCGTCGACGGATGCCCGCTCCGCAGGGCCGACGCTCGCGTCCTTGCTGCCGTCCGCGGTGCCCTGCGACACCGTCTGGCGGGCGATCTGCTTGGCCATGTCCCAGTTGACCGGACCGCCCTCGTAGCTCAGCATCTGGCCGAGCTGCTGGAAGGCGGCGCCCAGATCGTTCGGGTTCATCGAGCCGAACATCGCGGCGAACGGGTTGTCCCCGCCCGCGCCGGGCCCGAAGCCGAACGGGTTCGCCGGCCCGCCCGGGCCCTGCCCACCACCGGTGGGGTCCTTCTTCTTGCCTTCGTCGCCGTCGTCCGGCTCCTCCGGCGGAAGGCCGAATCCGAATGGGGTGTCACTCACGGGTTTCCTCGGCTCGTAGGGCCGCCGGCTCGAACCGACGGCGACTGCCCGACATCACCATCCAGCGTAGACACCGAAGACCGCTTGGGCCCTCAGTGCTCCGTTGGCTCCCGGCCTGCGGCAGGATGGACGCCACCTGGTACGTACGCGTCATTCGGGTACGTACTGAAGACAACCGCTGGAGACGCCCGGTGAGTTCCCCAGATCCGCAGGTTCGCGCAGCGCGAAACCTGGCCGACCCCTCGCCCGAAAGCAAGCCGACGAAAAATTCTTCCCGAAGCCGCGGCCCCGTCGTCGCGGTCACCGGTGCCGCGACCGGCGTCGGTGAGCTGCTCACCGCCCACCTCGCCGCATCCGACGAGATCAAGCAGGTCATCGCCATCGACGAGCGCCGGGGGGATGTCTCCGAGGCCACGTGGCACATCCTGGACGTACGGGACCCCGCCATCGCCGAGAAGCTTCGCGGCGCGGACGTCGTCGTCCACATGGCCCTCGACCTCGACCTGGAGACCGATCCCGCCGCCCGTACCGCCTACAACGTGCGTGGCACCCAGACCGTGCTGACGGCGGCGGCTGCAGTGGGCGTCCACCGGGTCGTGCTGTGCACCTCGGCGATGGTCTACGGAGCTCTGCCCGACAACGACATCCCGCTCTCCGAGGACGCGGAGCTGCGGGCCACCGCGGAGGCCACCGGTGTCGGTGACCTGCTGGAGATCGAGCGGCTCGGCCGTCGCGCGCCCCGCGCCCATCCCGGCCTGAACGTCACGGTGGTGCGTCCCACGGTCCTGGTCGGCGGTACGGACACGGCGCTCACCCGGTACTTCGAGTCCCCCAGGCTCCTCGTCGTCGCCGGCTCACGCCCGGCGTGGCAGTTCTGCCACGTGGACGACCTGGTGAGCGCCCTGGAGTACGCGGCTCTCGAGAAGATCGAGGGGGAGTTCGCGGTGGGCTGCGACGGCTGGCTCGAACAGGAGGAGGTCGAGGAGCTCTCCGGAGTGCGTCGGATGGAACTGCCGTCCGCCGTCGCTCTCGGCGCCGCCGCCCGGCTGCACCGGATCGGTCTCACGCCCTCACCGGCCGGTGATCTCGCCTACACCATGCATCCCTGGGTGGTCAGTGTGAGCCGGCTCCACGACGCGGGATGGCGCCCACGGTGGACCAACGAAGAGGTCCTGGCGGCGCTCCTGGAAGAGGTGGAAGGGCGCCACACGGTCGCAGGCCGACGGCTCGGCCGCAAGGACGCCACCGCAGCGGGCGCCGCCGGGGCGACCGTCGCGCTCCTCGGTACGGCGGCCCTGGTACGGCGGGCCCGCAAGGCGCGCCGTCGTTTCTGAACCGACGGCGGCCCGGACGCCCCGCCTGGTAGGAGGCTCCGAGCGGGCCGGCCCGCCACTGGTCGAACACGCTGTTCCGGGATGTCGGTGCCGTGCGGCACGATGGCCCCATGGCACGTACCCACAACCACCCCGGCGAGCAGACGGCCCAGGACCCCATCCGGCTGCTGGACATCCGTGACACACCGCTCTCCGTCGACGAGGTCTTCCGCGCGGTCGGTGACGACGCCGCGGGAGGCACGGCCCTCTTCGTCGGCACGGTGCGCAATCACGACGACGGGCAGGACGTCGGCGCCCTCGGTTACTCCTGCCATCCGACGGCCGTCGACGAGCTCCGCAGAGTGGCCGAGAAGGTGGTGGCGGAGTTCCCGGTGCGGGCTCTGGCCGCGGTCCACCGGGTGGGTGACCTGGCTGTAGGCGATCTGGCGGTGGTCGTCGCCGTCTCCTGCGCCCATCGGGGTGAGGCCTTCGACGCCTGCCGCAAGCTGATCGACGACCTCAAGCACGAGGTGCCGATCTGGAAGCACCAGCGTCTCTCCGACGGTACGGAGGAATGGGTGGGCGCCTGCTGAGCGCAAACCGCCCCAGGGGGCATCAGCCCCGATTTGCGTAACCGCCCCCCTGCCACGAGCGTTGCTCCTGCACGTGGTTAATCTTCTGATCGTCAGTTGCGGTCGCTCATGGGGTAGGGAGGTCGTGATGGCAGCACTCGCCTGGCTGTTGATTCCACTCATAGCTGCTCTTGGCGCAGCGATATGGGGAGGGTGGGCAGCCCGCAATCGAACGACCGGTGATGTCACCGAACTCGCCGGCTACGCCAGGTTCCGTGAAGCGATGGAGAAAGAGCGCTCCGGTTCCGAGGCCGTCTGAACCTCCGCAGCTGTACGCAGCTGCCGATCCGGTACCGCACCGCCCGGACGTACCGGAACTGAACGGCCCCGAGGGTGCGACGACAGGCCGTTCCCGTACTGTCGTTCCATGCCACGCCGCACCGCGACGATGCTCGCCTCCACCCTCATCCTCATCGCGCTGCTCTGCGCAGGCGTGCTGATTCGCGTGCCGTACTCGGAGATGTCTCCCGGACCGACGGTGAACACGCTCGGAGACGCCCGTGGCGAGCCGGTCCTGCACATCAGCGGTCACAAGACCTATCAGACCTCCGGCAACCTCAACATGACGACCGTTCGTGTCACCGGAGCGGACTACGACATGAACATCGTCGAGGCCGTCTACGGCTGGCTGGCCCACGACAGCGTGGTCGTGCCCCACGACACCCTCTACCCGGACGGCAAGACCGAGGAGGAGTCGACGCAGGAGAACGCCGAGGAATTCAGCCAGTCGCAGGAGAGCGCCAAGGTCGCCGCCCTGGAGGAGCTGAAGATCCCCGTCACCTCCCGCGTGGTGGTCGCCACGGTCGTCAAGGACAGCGCCGCCGTGGGCGTGCTGCACGCCGGTGACGTGATCGAGGCCGTCGACGGCACGGCGGTCGAGGAGCCGGAGGACGTCGCGAAGCTCGTCACGAAGCACGAGCCCGGCGAGGACGTCGTCTTCACGGTCGTCCCCGCCAAGACGGCCGCCGCCGCCGAGAAGGCGGGGAAGGAGCCGCAGGGCTCCCAGGACGTCACCCTGACCACGCGGAAGGCGCCCGAGGACCCCTCGGACCTCTCGAAGGACCGGGCGATCGTCGGGATCCAGGCAGGGACGGACCACGTGTTCCCGTTCGAGATCGACATCAAGCTGGCCGATGTCGGCGGCCCGAGCGCCGGACTGATGTTCTCGCTGGGCATCATCGACAAGCTGACGCCCGGGAAGCTGACGGGCGGCGAGTTCATCGCCGGCACAGGCACCATCGACGACGACGGCAAGGTCGGCCCCATCGGCGGGATCACCATGAAGCTGGTCGGCGCACGCGACGAGGGTGCCGAGTACTTCCTGACTCCGGACGACAACTGCGCAGCCGCGGCCTCCGACATCCCGAGCGGCCTCACCCTGGTGAGGGTGAAGACCCTCGACGACGCCAAGAAGTCCCTGGAGAAGATCCGGACGGGGGACACGGCCGGCCTGCCGAGCTGTTCGACGAGCTGAGGCCGGCCCCCGCCGGAGGGATCAGGACTCGAAGGTCGCCGCGAGTGCTTCGGCCAGCCCGGGGACGAGTCCCGCACCGGTCAGGACCTCGGTCGGGGAGTCCTTCTCCCGCAGTCGCACGGCGGAGTCCCGTGCCCCGTCCCGCAGCACCGCCACGGTCATGCGCACCTCCTGCCGGTCCGGGTGTTCGGTGACCCACTTGGTCAGCTGGGCGTCGGTCAGCCCGTCCGGCACGGAAGCCTCCGCGGAGGGCGGCAGCATCATCCGCTCCACGGTCATGGCGCAGCCGACCACGGCGTCGGGCCACGCGATCGTGGCCAGGAACTCGTCCAGCGCGGTGCCGGCGGGGAGCTCCTCCTGCTCGACGGGGGTGAGAGCGGCGGTGGTGGAAGCGGTGTCGTCGAGGCCGAGCTGGGCGGCGAGGCCGGGCTCGTGGGCCCGCAGCCGGGCGGTGTCGACCAGGGCGAACAGCCTGGCCGGCTGGTCCCAGCCGAGACCTGCGGCGTAGGCGTCGATTTCGAGGACGGCGACGGTGAGTGGACTCGCGGCCATCGGGGGGCCTGAGGGGGAAACGTTGGGCATGCTCAATATCCTGCCTCCTTATGCCCCGGGAACGGGAACTAGGTAAAGCCTCGGTAAGTTGCATAGGTGGGCTCTACGATCGCTGGGCCTGCTTCACACGACCGCGAACTTCGAGGTGCGCACGTTGGCTTTCCAGATGCCGGACCGCGGCGGAGGCCCGACCGGGCCACGGATCAGAGTCGGCCGCCCGTCCCGGCGCGTCCGTACCCTGCTCATGACATTGGGCGTCCTGGCGGTTCTCGCCATGGCCTTCGTCATGTTCGCCGGGTTCTGGACGGACTGGCTCTGGTACAGGTCGGTCGAGTTCTCGTCTGTCTTCACCACCACTCTGTGGACCAAGATCGGGCTGTTCCTCGTCTTCGGACTGCTGATGGCCGTCGCCATCGGCGTGAACATCTGGCTCGCGCACCGGTTCCGGCCGCCGCTGAGCGCGATGTCGCTGGAGCAGCAGAGCCTGGACCGCTACCGGATGAGCGTCGCCCCGTACAAGAAGTGGGTGCTGCTCGCGGTCACCGCGCTCGTCGGGCTGATCGCCGGTGCGTCCGCGTCGGGCCAGTGGCGTACCTGGCTGATGTACGCCAACGGCGTGCCGTTCGGGCAGAAGGACCCCCAGTTCCAGCTGGACGTCAAGTTCTACGCCTTCGACCTGCCGTGGTACCGCTTCATGCTCGGCTTCGGATTCGCCGCCGTGGTGCTGTCGCTGATCGCGGCGGCGCTGACCCACTACCTCTACGGCGGGCTGCGGATCACGAGCCCCGGAGCGCGGGCGACGGGTGCGGCCACCGGTCACCTCTCGGTGCTGCTCGGCATCTTCGTCGCGCTGAAGGCCGTGGCGTACTGGCTCGACCGGTACGGCCTGGCCGTGAAGTCCAGTGACTTCAAGGCCACGGACAACTGGACCGGTCTGCGGTACGTCGACGCCAACGCCTATCTGCCGGCGAAGACGATCCTGTTCTGCATCGCCGTGATCTGCGCGCTGCTCTTCTTCGCGACCCTCTGGCGGCGCACCTGGCAGCTGCCGGTGATCGGCCTCGGCCTGATGGTGCTGTCGGCGATCCTGATCGGTGGTCTCTACCCGGCGATCGTGCAGAAGTTCCAGGTCCAGCCCAACGAGCAGGCCAAGGAAGCGCCGTTCATCCGGAAGAACATCGACGCGACACGAGATGCCTACGACATCGACGACGCGCAGGTGGACGACTACTCCGGCAAGGGCACGACGACGGACGAGGCCAAGCTCCGCGCGTCCGCGGACGATGCCGCGAGCTACCGGGTGATGGACCCGAACGTCGTCTCCCCGGCCTTCCAGCAGCTCCAGCAGAAGAGGAACTACTACCAGTTCCCCAAGACGCTGGACGTCGACCGTTACAAGGGCGAGGACGGCAAGGAGCAGGACACCGTCATCGGCCTGCGCGAGCTGAACCTCGCCGGTCTCCCCAAGCGGAACTGGATCAACGACCACTTCACGTACACCCACGGCTACGGTGCCATCGCGGCCCGGGGCACCACGACGGGCACCAACCCGGCGGGTTCACCGGACTTCACCGAGTCGGGCCTGCCGACCAGCGGCGAGCTGGACGAAGGGTACGAGCAGCGGATCTACTACGGCGAGAAGACCGAGCAGTACTCCATCGTCGGCGGGCCCCAGAAGGAGCTCGACTACGAGGAGGACGGCGAGAAGACCACCAGTTACAAGGGTGACAGCGGGGTCAGTCTCGCCAACGCCTTCAACCGTGCTGCTTACGCCGTGTCGTTCAGCGAGCCGCAGATACTGTATTCGGGAGCCATCGGCGACGGTTCACGGATCTTGTACAACCGCACGCCCAAGGAACGGGTCGAGGCGGTGGCGCCCTGGCTCACGATCGACGGTGACGCCTATCCGGCGGTCGTGGACGGGCGGATCCAGTGGGTCGTCGACGCCTACACCACGACCAACGGCTATCCGTACGCCTCGCGTACGACGCTCGGTGACACCACGGCCGACTCGCTGACCACCAACCAGCGTGCGGTCGTCGCCCAGCAGAACCAGGTCAACTACATCCGCAACTCGGTGAAGGCCACCGTCGACGCGTACGACGGCAAGGTGAAGCTCTACGAGTGGAACACCGAGGACCCGGTGCTCAAGACGTGGCGCAAGGCCTTCCCCGGGACGGTGAAGGCCAAGAGCGACATCCCGCAGGAGCTGATGGACCACCTGCGCTACCCGCAGGACCTGTTCAAGGTCCAGCGTGAGCTGCTCACGCGGTACCACGTGGAGGACCCCGCACAGTTCTACAGCGGCAGTGACGCCTGGCAGGTGCCCGACGACCCCACCAACAAGGAGCCCGGGGCCGTTCCGCCGTACTACCTGAGCATGAAGATGCCGGGCCAGGACGCGCAGAAGTTCTCGCTCACCACGACGTTCACACCGAAGGGGCGGCCCGACCTGGGGGCGTTCATGGCGGTGGACGCGGACGCGGCCAGCAAGGACTACGGCACGATAAGACTGCTGAGAGTCACCACCACCGTGAAGGGCCCCGGTCAGGTACAGAGTGAGCTCAACGGCAACGACGACGTCGCCGAGTTCGTGAGAAACCTCAAGGGCACCGACTCGGACATCGAGTACGGCAATCTGCTGACCGTGCCGCTCGACGGAGGTTTCCTCTACATCGAACCGGTCTACACGCGCGGTGGCACACAGAACTATCCGCTGCTGCGCAAGGTGGCCGCCTCGTACGGTTCGAAGATCGTCTTCGAGAACAGTCTCGGGGAGGCGCTCAACGCAGTCTTCGGCGCGGAGGGCGATACGACCACGCCGCCGACGGAGGAGCCGACCGAGCCACCGGGTGACACGACGGAGCCCCCGGCCACCGGGGAGGCGGCTCTCAAGAAGGCCATCGCGGACGCCCAGAAGGCGTACACGGCGGGAGAGGCGGCACTCAAGGAGCAGGACTGGGAGGCCTACGGCAAGGCCCAGGCGGACCTCCAGGAGGCGCTCGAACGCGCGGCGGCGGCACAGCCCGAGGGGGCCGGCGGCGCTTCGGCGTCCGAGGGTGCCACGAAGCCCGAGGGCGACGACCAGGGCAGTTGAGAAAGGCGCACCCCGCGTCGTGGTACGGTTTGAACACAACGACGCGGGGTGGAGCAGCTCGGTAGCTCGCTGGGCTCATAACCCAGAGGTCGCAGGTTCAAATCCTGTCCCCGCTACTGAAAGGTGAAGGCCCGGATCCTTTGGGATCCGGGCCTTCGTCATGCCATGGAACGTTTTCTCAAGTTGTCGGCGTGAAGTGCGGTTCGCGGGGCACGAGTTGAGCTCGATCGTGTTTCACTTGTCTCTCTGTGGGCATGTCGACAAAACGCTGAAGTGACCTCACTGGTCGCGGTATACCAGGTGTACGCGGGTTGCGGGTGGTGCGACGATGGTTTTTATGGGGGACAGGGCAACTCTGTTGGAGACAGGGCGGTTTGTGCAACGAAGCGGCCGGACGACGGAAAACATGGCAGATGAGGCATTCGCCGCTGCCCTGGCCGGGACCGCTGACATCGCAGACGGCGCCCGCGCGGCCCGCGTGTCCGCCGTCCTCGCCGTAGACATCACCGACACGGCCGACGCGGGTGAGGGCGTCGAGACCGGCACCGGTGCGGACACCGCCCGGAGCACGGACACCACGGAGACCGCGGACCACGCCGATGAGACCGAGGCGCGGCACCGGCGTGCCGCGGAAGCCGGTGATCCGGTGTCGATGAGCGTTCTGGGCGCCCTCCTGCTGCGCCGCGGCGACCTGGACGGTGCCGAGATCCACCTGCGCGCGGCCACCGCCGAGGGCGACCGGGCCGCGGCCAACAACCTCGGTGTGCTCCTGCACCAGAGGGGATACGCGGACGAGGCGGCCGGGTGGTGGCGCATCGCCGCTGTGGCAGGCTCCGCGGCCGCCGCGCACGCCCTCGGGCGACACTTCCGGGAGCGCGGGGACGAGCCCGGCGCGGAGTACTGGCTGCGGCAGTCCGCGGAGCAGGGCCACGCGCTGGGCGCGTACGCACTGGCCGACCTGCTGGAGCACCGTGGTGACGGCGGTGCCGAGCGCTGGCTGCGCACCGCCGCGGAGCAGGGGCACCGGGAGGCCGCGTACCGCTTGGCTCGGGCGATCGAGCGCAACGCCGTCGGCGACGCGCACGACGCCTTCGGCCTGGGGCGCGAAGGCCGCCGGGTGCTGGACCCCGGCATGTCCGCGAGGAGGGACAGCCCCGTCGCGGGGCCCGATGCCGGACGGATGGGCGAGGCCGAGCAGTGGTACCGCCAGGCCGCGGCACGTGGTCACCGGCGTGCCGCTCTGCATCTCGGAGCCATTCTCGAACAGCGCGGCGAGCTGAAGGAGGCCGGCCGCTGGTATCTCACCGCCGCCAAGGACGGCGAGCCCCGGGCGGCCTGCGCCCTCGGTTTCCTGCTGCGCGACGCGGGGGACGAGGAGAGCGCGGCCGTGTGGTGGCTGCGTGCCGCCCAGGACGGCGACGGCAATGCCGCGAACGCGTTGGGCGCGCTGCACGCGGCCAGGGGTGAGCAGCAGACCGCGGAACGGTGGTACCGCGCGGCCATGGACGCCGGTGACGTCAACGGTGCGTACAACCTCGGGCTGATCTGCGCTGCCCAGGACCGGATCCCGCAGGCGGAGCAGTGGTACCGCCGGGCCGCCTACGCCGGGCACCGCGAGGCGGCGAACGCGCTGGCCGTGCTGCTGCTCCAGGCGGGGGACGCGACCGGGGCCGAACCCTGGTTCTCCAAGGCCGCGGAGGCGGGCAGCGTGGACGCCGCCTTCAACCTCGGCATCCTGCACGCCGGACGGGACGAGGACGGCACGGCGCTCGGCTGGTACCTGCGGGCAGCGGCGGCCGGGCACACCGACGCGGCGCTCCAGGTCGGCATGGCCATGCTGCGGGACGGTGACGAGCGGGAGGCCGAGCGTCATCTGCGCTGCGCCGCGGGTGGCGGCAGCGCAGAGGCCGCCTTCCGGCTGGCAGGCGTCCTCGATCTGCGTCAGCCCGCGCCCGGGCCCCCCGCGCTGGGCGAGCCGATGCCGGAGAAGACCGAGTGCGAGGAGTGGTACGAGCGGGCGGCCGAGCAGGGGCACCGCCGTGCCCAGGTCAGGGCCGGAATGCTCGCGGCCGCACGCGGCGACATGGAGAGCGCGGCGCGCTGGTACCGCGAGGCCGCCGAGTCGGGCAGCCGGAACGGCGCCTTCAACCTCGGCCTGCTGCTCGCACGCGAGGGCAGTGAGCGTGAGGCGGCCCTGTGGTGGAGCCGTGCCGCCAACGACGGGCACGGCCGGGCCGCCCTGCGCCTCGCGCTGCTCGCCGCCCGCCGCGGCGAACTCACCGAGGGGCAGCGCTGGTGCGCCCGTGCGGTCGAGCTCGGGCCGGCGGAGGTGGCCGAGCGCGCCGCGCGGCTGCTGGAGGCGCTGCACCAGGAGCTCACCGCTTGACCGCCGGCCGGCCCGGGCTCGGCGGCGCACGGATGTCCGGGGAATGAATTTGCGCTGGTCGACGGGGTCCCGTAGAGTTGCAATCACAACGACGCGGGGTGGAGCAGCTCGGTAGCTCGCTGGGCTCATAACCCAGAGGTCGCAGGTTCAAATCCTGTCCCCGCTACTGAACGACAGAGGCCCGGATCCTTTCGAGGATCCGGGCCTCTGTCGTCGTATGCGGGACTGCGCAACGGCTCAGGAGCCGCCGGGCGCACCCGGTGCGGGCGCCCCGGCGTGCACCTTCCCCTCAGGCGGTGGCGGCGCAGTTCGGACAGACGCCGCGGTACGTCACCTCGACGTCGGAGACGGTGAAGCCGAAGCGCTCGTCGTCCGGGAGGTCCGCCAGCGGGTTGCCGGACGGGTGTACGTCCCGGATCGCTCCGCAGCGCCCGCACACCAGGTGGTGGTGGGGGCGGTGGGCGTTCGGGTCGTACCGCTTCGCCCTGCGGTCGGTGGAGACCTCGATGACCTCTCCGAGGGACACCATCTCGCCCAGCGTGTTGTACACGGTGGCGCGGGAGATCTCGGGCAACCGGTCGACGGCCCTCGCGTGGACCTCGTCCGCAGTCAGATGCACGTGGTCCCCTTCGAGAACCTCGGCCACCACGCGCCGCTGTGCCGTCATGCGCCAGCCGCGTCCACGGAGTCGTTCCAGGAGGTCACTCATGGGGTCAGCCTAACAGTGGGGAAGCGAAGTTCCGAGTAGGTGTGACTTTAGATAGTCATTTGACTTGGACAATGTCCAATGTAGGATCGGTGACGTATTGGCCAAGGACAGGCTGCGGCCGAGAACAGGCTGCACAGGGAACGACGCTGTGCAGGACATTGACGCAGGAGGCGCGCGTGACTCAGGGACCGCTCACCACGGAGGCCGGCGCTCCGGTAGCCGACAATCAGAACAGCGAGACCGCTGGCCCGGGTGGACCGGTTCTCGTCCAGGACCAGGCGCTTCTCGAGAAGCTCGCCCACTTCAACCGCGAGCGCATCCCGGAGCGCGTCGTGCACGCCCGCGGCGCCGGCGCGTACGGCACCTTCACGCTGACCCGGGACGTCTCGCAGTGGACCCGGGCCGCGTTCCTCTCGGAGGTCGGCAAGCAGACCGAGACCTTCCTGCGCTTCTCCACCGTCGCGGGCAACCTCGGCTCTGCCGACGCGGCCCGGGACCCCCGCGGCTGGGCGCTGAAGTTCTACACCGAAGAGGGCAACTACGACCTGGTCGGCAACAACACCCCGGTCTTCTTCATCAGGGACGCCATCAAGTTCCCCGACTTCATCCACACCCAGAAGCGCGACCCGTACACCGGCTCGCAGGAGGCGGACAACGTCTGGGACTTCTGGGGTCTGTCACCGGAGTCCACGCACCAGGTGACCTGGCTCTTCGGTGACCGGGGCATCCCCGCCTCGTACCGTCACATGGACGGCTTCGGCTCGCACACGTTCCAGTGGAACAACGAGGCCGGTGAGGTCTTCTGGGTCAAGTACCACTTCAAGACCGACCAGGGAATCAAGAACCTCACCGCCGACGAGGCCGTACGCCTCTCCGGTGTGGACCCGGACAGTCACCAGCGCGACCTGCGTGAGTCCATCGAGCGGGGCGACTTCCCGAGCTGGACCGTGCAGGTCCAGATCATGCCGGCGGCCGAGGCCGCGGGCTACCGCTTCAACCCGTTCGACCTCACCAAGGTGTGGCCGCACGCGGACTACCCGCCGATCGAGATCGGCAAGCTGGAGCTCAACCGCAATCCGGAGAACGTCTTCGCCGAGGTCGAGCAGTCGATCTTCAGCCCGGCGCACTTCGTGCCCGGCATCGGTCCGTCCCCCGACAAGATGCTCCAGGGACGTCTCTTCGCGTACGGCGACGCCCACCGCTACCGCGTCGGTATCAACGCCGACCACCTGCCGGTGAACCGCCCGCACGCCACCGAGGCGCGTACCAACAGCCGTGACGGGTACCTGTACGACGGCCGTCACCAGGGCGCGAAGAACTACGAGCCGAACAGCTTCGGCGGCCCGTCCCAGACGGGCCGGCCGCTCTGGCAGCCCGTTCCCGTCACGGGCGGTACGGGTAACCACGAGACGCCGGTCCACTCCGAGGACAACGACTTCGTGCAGGCCGGCAACCTCTACCGGCTGATGACGGAGGACGAGAAGGTCCGGCTGATCGACAATCTCTCCGGGTTCATCTCCAAGGTCTCCCGCGACGACATCGCCGAGCGTGCGATCAACAACTTCCGTCAGGCGGACCCGGACTTCGGTAAGCGGCTCGAAGTCGCGGTCCAGGCGCTGCGCGGCCAGTGATCATCACCGTCCAGGGTAGGCCGGATTCCCCGGGTTGTTCCGGGGGATCCGGCCCCCTGTCGTTCATGAGGGCCGGAGCGGCGGGGCGTCAGACGGGCAGGCCGGTGGCCTGCCTCCTGACCGGCGCCCAGCACCTGATGATGTCGCGCACCGAGACGATGCCCACGGGACCGTCGCCGTCCAGCACGATCAGATGCCTGAAGCCGCCGTGCGTCATGGCCTCCGCGGCTTCCTCGAGGGTCCAGTCGGGAGAAGCGAAGACCACGTCGGTGGTGGTGTGGGTGGAGGCGGTCTCGACGTCGGGACTCAGTCCGGCGCCGACCGCGTCGAGGATGTCGCGTTCGGTGATGATGCCGAGGCCGCAGGTGTCCGGGTCGTGGACGACCGCTGCTCCGACACGGCGGGCCGACATCAGCCGGGCCGCCTGACGGAGTGTGTGCGCCGGGCCGATGGTGAGGACCAGGGTGCTCATGGCGTCACGGACAAGCATGTAAGGAGCCACCTCCTTCGTGAAGTGACCTGCGAAGTGGCCCTTCGTGAGACCGTTCACAAGTTCACAAGTGGGGGGACTCTCAGAGTCGCACCCGCGAGGGAACTCGACAAGAGGTCAGGCGCCCGCCTGTGGCGGGCATCCGGACAGGCCCGCCCTTCGGGCGGACGGCGCTACTTTCGAAACACGCCCTAGTAGCGCTGGTTGAGGTAGCCGAGCAGCTCGTGGTGCAGCAGGCCGTTGGAGGCCGCCGCGTTGCCGCCACCCGGGCCTGACACCCCGTCGAGGCTGGTGAACCGCCCGCCCGCCTCCTGGACGATGATCGCGTTCGCCGCCATGTCCCAGAGGGAGAGCTCCGGCTCCGCACAGATGTCCACCGAACCCTCGGCGACCATCATGTACGGCCAGAAGTCCCCGTATCCGCGCGTGCGCCAGCAGGCCCGGGTCAGATCCATGAAGCCGTCGAGCCGGCCCTGCTCCTCCCAGCCGGTCATCGAGGCGTACGCGAACGACGAGTCCGCGATCCGCTCCACCTTCGACACGTGCAGCCGGGTCGCCGACGTCAGGCTGCGGCCGGAGAAGGCACCCGCACCCTTCGCCGCCCACCAACGGCGGTTCAGTGCGGGGGCCGACACCACGCCGACCACCGGCTGGAAGCCGTCCTCGCCCGCCTCCATCAACGAGATCAATGTCGCCCATACGGGGACGCCGCGGACGTAGTTCTTGGTGCCGTCGATCGGGTCGACGACCCAGCGCCGCGGTCCGGTGCCCTCGATGCCGTACTCCTCGCCCAGGATCGCGTCGCGCGGGCGCGCCCGGTGCAGGTGCCCGCGGATCAACTCCTCCGCGTGTTTGTCGGCCTCACTCACCGGGGTCATGTCCGGCTTGGTCTCGACCTTGAGGTCCAGAGCCTTGAACCGGTCCATCGTCGCCGCGTCGGCGGCGTCCGCCAGCACGTGGGCAAGGCGCAGATCATCGTGGTAGTCGGGCATGCCGTCACAGTATCCACCGCCACCCGCCCGGGCTACACGGACCCGCGCGGGACGGGCCGTTTCGGGGGCCGCGCCGGTGGTGTGCGTACCCTCGACGGCGCCTGGGACGTATCGGGCCTCAGTGTGCCGAACCGGATAGCTGCAGGCCGATCACACCGATGATCACCAGCGTGATGGACACCAGCTTGAGGGTGGAGACCACGTCGTCGAGGAAGACCATCCCGTAGATCGCGGTCCCCGCCGCTCCGATGCCCGTCCACACCGCGTACGCCGGGCCGACGTCGAGCTTCTTCAGGGCCATCGTGAGCAGACCGAAACTGCCGAGGGCGAACGCGCAGAAGGCGATCGTCGGCCAGAGGCGGGTGAATCCGTGCGAAAGCTTCAGACACACGGCGAAGCCGGTCTCCAGCAGTCCGGCGACCACGACCAGCAACCACGCCATCGTCAGGTGCCTCCCACGTAGGTGACGCTTCGTCTCGCTTGCGCGATTATGCCCTTACCAGCCGTGGGGGCCCGCAAACGTGCGCGAGTCGGGCAGTCCGCCGTGGGTCAGTCGCCTTCGCGCCGCTCCCGGGTCGCGAGGAGCCTCCGCAGCGAATCGAGCCGCGCCGGATCGGCGTGCCCCTCCGCGACCCACGCGTCCAGGGCGCACTCCGGCTCCTGGCCGTCATGGGTGCAGCCGCGCGGACAGTTCTCCGTACCCGGCTGAAGGTCGGGGAAGGCGTTGATGACCCGGGAGGGGTCGACGTGGTGCAGCCCGAACGACCGCACACCCGGGGTGTCGACCACCCAGCCGCGGCCGTCCGGCAGGGGCAGGGCGAGTGCCGAGGTGGTGGTGTGGCGTCCGCGCCCGGTGACGGCGTTGACCACGCCGGTGGTCCGCCGTCGGTCCTTCGGCACCAAGGCGTTCACCAGGGTCGTCTTACCGACCCCGGAGTGCCCGACGAAGGCGGTCACCCGGTCGTTCAGCAGCTCCCGCACCCGGTCGGCTGCGTCGCCGTTCTCCAACTCCTCGCGGCTGGTCACGATGTAGGGCACACCCAGTGGGGTGTACGCCTCCAGGAGCTTGTCCGCCGACGCGAGATCGGACTTGGTCAGCACCAGGAGCGGGGTCAGCCCGCCGTCGTACGCCGCGACCAGGCAGCGGTCGATCATGCGTGGGCGGGGTTCGGGATCGGCGAGCGCGGTGACGATGGCCAGCTGGTCGGCGTTGGCGACGACCACCCGCTCGAACGGATCGTCGTCGTCCGCCGTGCGACGGAGCACCGAGGTGCGCGCGCCGATCCGCACGATGCGCGCCAGGGTGTCCTTGTCCCCGGAGAGGTCACCCACCAGGGAGACCCGGTCGCCCACCACGGCGGCCTTGCGGCCCAGCTCACGGGCCTTCATGGCCGTCACCGCACGGCCGTCGACGAGACAGGTCAGCCTGCCGCGGTCGACGGTGAGGACCATGCCGTCCTGGGCGTCCTCGTGCTTGGGGCGCGTGTGGGTGCGGGGACGGTTGCCCTTGGGATTGGGGCGGACGCGGATGTCGTCCTCGTCAGGGTTCTTCCCGTAGCGGCGCATGCCCTCAGACCTCGCGCCGGCCCGTCGGGGCACCGAGCGCCCCGGGGGAGACGCCCACGGCGCCGGATGGTTCCCCGAGCATGCCGGTCCACATGTCCGGGAAGTCCGGCAGGGTCTTGGCCGTCGTGCCGACGTTCTCGATCTCCACCCCCGCCACGGCGAGGCCGATGATCGCGCCCGCGGTCGCCATCCGGTGGTCGTCGTACGTGTGGAAGGTCCCGCCGCGCAGCGGGCGGGGGTTGATCCGCAGCCCGTCGGCGGTCTCGGTGACATCGCCGCCGAGACCGTTGATCTCCTTGGTGAGCGCCGCCAGCCGGTCCGTCTCGTGCAACCGCAGGTGGGCGACGCCGCTCAGGGTGGACGGGGAGTCCGCGAGGGCGGCGAGGGCCGCGATGCCCGGCGTCAGCTCACCGACCTCGCTCAGGTCGACGTCGATGCCGTGGACCTTGCCGGAGCCCGTGAAGGTGAGACCGCGCTCGGTCAGCTCGCACGCGCCACCCATCGCGGTGAAGATCTCGCGCAGCGCATCACCCGGTTGGGTGGTCCGCAGGGGCCAGTCGGGGACGGTGACCCGGCCGCCGGTCACCAGCGCGGCGGCCAGGAACGGCTGAGCGTTGGAGAGATCGGGCTCGACCGTCAGATCGCGGCCCAGCAGTGCGGAGGGGGAGACCCGCCAGACATCGGGCTCGCCGCCCGACTCCGGCTCGTCGACCTGGGCGCCGACCGCGCGGAGCATGTCGACGGTCATCCGGATGTGGGGCATGGAGGGCAGGGCCGAGCCGGTGTGCCGCAGCTCCACGCCCTGGTTGAAGCGGGGTGCGGACAACAGGAGCGCGGAGACGAACTGGGAGGACGAGGAGGCGTCGACGGACACCGGGCCGCCGTCCAGCGCCCCCGCGCCGTGCACGGTCAGCGGCAGGGTCCCCCGGCCGTCGTCGTCGATCCGGGCTCCCAAGGACTTCAGTGCGGCGATCACGCCGTGCAGGGGCCGTTCGTAGGACCGCGGGTCTCCGTCGAAGTGGACCGGCCCGTCCGCGAGGCAGGCCACGGGCGGCAGGAAACGCATCACCGTGCCCGCGTTGCCGACGTCCACCTGGGCGGGGCCGTGCAGACCTGCAGGAATGACGCGCCAGGCCTCGCCCGAGCCGTCCGGGCCCACGCCCTCCTCGATGCCGACACCCATCGCGCGGAGCGCCTGGGCCATCAGGAGGGTGTCGCGGGAGCGCAGCGGGCGGCGCAGCCAGCCCGGCTCGCTGGACAGCGAGGCGAGGACGAGGGCGCGGTTGGTGACCGATTTCGATCCGGGCACGGTGACGGTCGCGTCGACGGCGCCGGTCGCTCGGGGGGCGGGCCAGAGGGCGGGGCGCACGGAACTATCGGTCATGCCCCTCACTTTAGTGGCTCAGCGCAAACCCAGATCCTCAACAAAAGCGATGAAACCAGGGCGTAATGCAAGGGTGGTAAAGGCGTGCTCTCAGAGTCCGAGCAGCCAGCGTCCGCCGCCGATCAGCGAGCAGAGCGACACCGCGTGGAAGAGGAAGAGCCAGATCGCGGCCGGCGCGTGGGTGAGCCGGGCGAGCTGGTCGGCGTCGGAGTCGGGCGCACCGCCGTGCCTGCGCTTGGACTGCAGCTCGAACGCCGGACGTACGCCGCCGAGCAGCAGGAACCAGACCACGGTGTACGCGAACGCCGACTGGACGTCCGCCGAGGTCAGCCAGGACACCAGCAGGAAGGCCGTGCCCGTGAGGATGACCGTCAGCGCCCCGTACAGATTGCGGATCATCACCAGCATCACCGCCAGGAGAGCGGTCGCCAGCCACAGGAGCAGCGTGATCCGGCCGTTGGTCAGCAGCCAGGCGCCGCCCAGGCCGAGCAGCGGTGGCGCCGTGTAGCCGGCCGCCGCGGTGAGGATCATGCCGATGCCGGTGGGCTTGCCGCGGCTGACGGTGAGGCCGCTGGTGTCCGAGTGCAGCCGGATCCCGGAGAGCTGCCGCCCGGTGAGCAGGGCGATCAGGCCGTGACCGCCCTCGTGCGCGATGGTGATCGCGTTGCGGGAAAGCCGCCATATGAGATTCGGCACCACCGCCACGAGCGCCGCCGTGGCCGTGACGACCACCAGCCACTGCTCGGGAGCGGGCTGGGTGCCGAAGACGCGATCCCACAGATCGCCCAGTTCGGTGCTGTCCATGTGCGGGCGGCTCCTTGAGGTGCTCGACGGATCGGGGCCCACTCGACTGGCGGGTCGTGGCAGTCTGGCACTTATGTGCGGACGGTATGCAGCGAGTCGGCGGCCGGAGGATCTGACCGGGCTCTTCGGTGTGGAGAAATGGGAACCCACGGAGACCCTGGAGCCCGACTGGAACGTCGCGCCGACCAAGGAGGTCTACGCGGTTCTGGACCGTCCTGTGAAGGACGCGGAGGACCGGCGCCCGGTTCGCCAGTTGCGCGCGCTGAAGTGGGGACTCGTGCCGTCGTGGTCGAAGTCCCCGGAGGGCGGCGCCCGCATGGTCAACGCGCGGGCGGAGACCGTCCACGAGAAGCCGTCCTTTCGCAGGCCCTTCGTGTCGAGGCGCTGCATCCTGCCTGCCGACGGCTACTACGAGTGGGTCACCGGCGCCGACGAGCGGCAGCTCGAGGAGAAGGGGAAGAAGAAGAGGCCCCGGAAACAGCCGTACTTCGTGACCCCTGCGGACGGCTCCGTCTTCGCGATGGCCGGTCTGTACGAGTTCTGGCGCGACCGGACGCTGCCCGACGACCATCCGCAGGCATGGTGGGTGACCTGTTCGGTGATCACCACCGAGGCGGAGGCCGCCCCGCTCGCGGTGGCACCCGCCGAGGGCCCCGCCTCGCTGTCCGACATCCACCCCCGGATGCCGCTGATGCTGACACCGGACCGCTGGGACGCCTGGCTCGACCCGTCGCGCACCGACGTCGACGAGCTGAAGGCGCTGCTGGAGCCGCCGCCCGGTGGACTGATGCGGGCCTATCCGGTGGCGACCGCGGTCAGCAACGTCCGTAACAACGGCCCGGAACTCCTGGAGGAGCTGGCCGCGCCGGAGGTGAGCACGCTCTTCTGACCCGGCACCCGGCAGGATGAGCGGTGTGAGCCGTACTGCAGCGACAGCGGGGAAGGCCGAGAACGTCGGCACGGACGCCGGGGAGGCCAGGATCACCTGGCTCCCCGCGAAGAGTGCCCGTCTGGTGCTCGCCGTCAGCCATGGAGCGGGCGGCGGCATCGAGGCACGTGACCTCCAGGCCCTGGCAGCCGTGCTGCCCGGTCACGGGGTGACCGTGGCCCTGGTGGAGCAGCCCTGGCGGGTGGCCGGAAAGAAGCTGGCGCCCGCGCCTCGGACCCTGGACACCGGCTGGCGGGGCCTGTGGCCGGCGCTGACGGCGCCAGGACTCCCGGTCGTCGCCGGGGGACGCAGCGCGGGGGCCAGGGTGGCCTGCCGTACGGCGTCGGAACTCGGGGCTCACGCGGTTCTCGCCCTGAGCTTCCCCCTGCATCCGCCGGGCAAGCCCGAGAAGTCCCGCGCGCAGGAGTTGCTCGGCGCGGGCGTCCCCACCCTCGTGGTGCAGGGTGGCCGCGATCCGTTCGGGCGCCCGGAGGAGTTCCCCCCGGGGGAGCACGGGCTCGTCGAGGTGCCGTTCGCGGACCACGGCTTCGCCGTGCCGAAGAAGGCGTCACTGACCCAGGATCAAGCGATGGATCTCCTCACCGACGCGGTGGCCGGGTGGCTGGACGGGCTCTCCTGACCACCGGCCACGTAGGTGTCTCCACAGTCCGGGCACCCGCGCAAGCCCCGGGAATGCGCCACGAGGGGCGGCTGTTGTGGCTGGTGTCGGTACAACAAGGTCGTACGTGGAGAGGGAGTCCGTCGCATGGGTTCGACCATCTGCCCGAGTCGCTCGAACGCCGCTGAACTGGAGTGGACGGTCCTTCGCGCGGCCACGAGCACTCCGGCGCGCGCCCCGGGCGGAACCGATCGGCAGCCCGCGCAGAAGCAAGGTCGACTATTCTCCGATGCGAGCGGGTCCGGTTTCGGCTCCGCCACATCGTTGGAGGAGGTGGGTCCGGTCACTGGGACCGACACAGGGACCGACGACGGCCGTGCGCAGGAGACGACTGCCGAGCGCAACGCGCGCTTCGAGCGGGACGCCCTCGGATATCTGGACCAGATGTACTCGGCCGCGCTGCGCATGACGCGCAATCCCGCGGATGCCGAGGACCTGGTGCAGGAGACGTATGCCAAGGCGTACGGCTCCTTCCACCAGTTCCGTGAGGGCACGAACCTCAAGGCGTGGATGTACCGCATCCTCACGAACACCTTCATCAACTCGTACCGCAAGAAGCAGCGCGAGCCTCAGCGGAGTGCCGCCGAGGAGATCGAGGACTGGCAGCTGGCGCGTGCGGAGTCGCACATGTCGACGGGTCTGCGTTCGGCTGAGTCACAGGCGCTCGACCATCTGCCGGACTCCGATGTGAAGTCCGCGCTGCAGTCGATCCCCGAAGAGTTCCGCATCGCCGTGTACCTCGCCGATGTCGAGGGCTTTGCCTACAAGGAGATCGCGGACATCATGGGGACACCCATCGGTACGGTGATGTCCCGGCTGCACCGGGGGCGCCGTCAGCTGCGCGGCATGCTGGAGGACTACGCGCGTGAGCGCGGGCTCGTCCCGGCCGGAGCCGGTGAGTCGGACGACAGGAAAGGCTCGGCCTCATGAGCTGCGGAGAGCCGCACGAGACGGACTGCTCAGAGGTTCTCGATCATCTCTACGAGTTCCTCGACCATGAGATGCCCGAGGGCGACTGCACCAAATTCGAGGTGCACTTCGAGGAGTGCTCCCCGTGCCTGGAGAAGTACGGCCTGGAGCAGGCCGTGAAGAAGCTGGTCAAGCGTTGCTGCGGGCAGGACGATGTGCCCGCCGACCTGCGCTCGAAGGTGATGGGGCGGATCGACCTGATCCGTTCCGGACAGGCCGTGCCCGAGCAGGACGTGGCCATGGGCGGGGCCGACCGTCCGGCCGCCGCCGAGTGACGGCCGTCGCCTCGCGCGCCGGACACTGAACCCGGTCGTATCACCCGAACGTGCTAATCCGGTCCGTTCGAACCCTGCGCGACCCCCGACTCGCTAGCCTGGCGCCTCCATCGACCAGGCTGGGGGCGGGTGGTACGGGTGAGGGGCACACCGGGGGCGGCATGCGTCCATATCCTGTGCACGGCGATCTGCGCCGCGCTCTGCGCACTGCCCGCGCTGTCCCCCGGGGCCGCCACGCCCTGGGGCACGCTCGGCCTCCTGGCCGCGCTCTACCTGGTCTGTGAACTCCCCGGCCGCTGCCGCGTCCTCGGCGGCTCCGTGCCGGTCGGTGCCGGATCGTTCTTCCCCCTGCTGCTCGCCGCGGCGTTCCTGCTGCCGCCGTCCGCAGCCGCGCTCGTCGCCGTACCCGGCGCGCTCGTCGGCCGGGTGGAGCGGCCGCCCGCCACGGCCCGCCGTGTCTGGAGGGCCGCGCAGCTCGCCCTTACCGTGGGGGCCGCCTCGTGGGCGTACGCGCTCCTCGGCGGTCCCGCCACGCTCGGCGGTTCCTCCGGGGGCTCCGTGCCCGACCTTCCGTACGCCCTCCTCCCCGTCTGTGCGACAGCGCTCGTCTTCAGCCTCGTGCTGGCGGCACTGGACGGCGGCATCCTCGTCACGGCTGAGCGCGTGGCCCTCGGGCACGCCTGGCGCGGGCTGCCGGCCCGCTCCGTGGGGCCGCATCTGGTGCACGCGCTCGCGGGGCTCATGATGGCCGTCCTGTGGCGCAGCTCCTACGGGCCGCTGTCCGCGTTGGTCGTCCTGCTCCCGATGTACATCTCCTGCTGGGTCTTCGCGCAGTACCACCGCCGGCACGCCGCCCACCGTGCCACCATCAGGGCGCTCGTCCAGGCGGTCGACATCAAGGACGGGTACACCCGCGGACACAGCGAGCGGGTGGGCCGCGCCTCCGAGCTGATCGCCCGTGAACTCGGCATGGAGGAGGGCCGGATGGAGGCTCTCCGCTTCGCAGGCATCCTCCACGACGTCGGCAAGCTGGGCGTCCCGACACGGATCCTGCGCAAGGACGGGCCGCTCACCCCCGAGGAGCGCCGCGTCATCGAGCTGCATCCGGAGTACGGCCACGAGATCGTCCGGGGCATCGGCTTCCTGGACGAGGCCCGCGCCGCGATCCTGCACCACCACGAGCGGCTCGACGGCAGCGGCTATCCGTACGGCCTCGCCGGTGACAGCATCCCCGAGTTCGCCCGGGTCGTCGCCGTCGCGGACGCCTTCGACGCGATGACCTCGACGCGCTCCTACCGCCGAGGGCGGCCCGTCGCCGCGGCCGTCGAGGAATTGAGGCGCTGCGCCGGGAGCCATTTCGACCCGCGGATGGTGCGCGCCCTGGCGGCCGCCCTGGACCGCCACGGCTGGTCCGCCGCCGCCACCACGGTCACCTCGGACGAGGAGCCGCCCGGGCTGCCGCACCAGCGGGCGGGGGCACGACCGCCCGCCACCGGCTCCCCGGGCCGGCCGGGACCGCCGCGGTGACCCCGGTCCACCCGCCGCCGGCCGTCCTCGCGGTCCGCGGCGCCGCACTGGGCCTGGCGGTCGTCGCGCTCGGGCACACCCTGTGGCACGGCGTTGTGGAGCCCGGCCACGCCCTCGCCTTCGGAGTCCTGGTCACCGTCGGTGAGCTGGCCCGCCGGGGCGCCCAGCCCGGGGAGCGGGAGCCCGCGCCGCTGGGGGCGGCAGGAGCACTCGCGTACGCCCTGCTCGGACGCAGCGGCGGGCAGGAGACGGCGCACGGGGTCCTCCAGGTGGTCACCGTCGTCGCCGCGGCACAACTGCTCGCCTCCGTGCCCCACGTGGCGCGCGGCAGCGGTCCGGGGCCCGACCAGGCCGCCCGGCGCGTGCTGGCGGTGGCCTTCGCCGCCGTGTGCTTCCAGCCCCTCCATCATTCGGGCCGGTCGGAACGCTGGTTCGGCGAGGGACCGTACTTCGCCCTCTTCCTGATCGTGCTGCTGATCCTCACGGCCCTCTGTGACGCCGTGCTCGCGGCCCTCACGGCAGGGACGCCCCGTCCGTACGGGGCGCAGCTCCGCGACGAACTCCGGGCGCTCAGCGACATCGGCTCGGCGGTCTGCGCCACCGGCGCCGTGATGGCGCTCGGGGTCGCCGTCGCGGGCCTGTGGGCCCTGCCCGTCCTGTGCGTACCGCTGCTGCTGACCCAGGTGTCGTTCCGCCGGTACGCGGCCGTCCGTACGACGTACCGGCAGACCATCGCCTCGCTCGCCCGGGCCACGGAGATCGCGGGCTACACCCCGCACGGGCATGCCCGCAGGGTGGCCGAGCTCTCGACGGCGGTCGGGCGGGAGATGGGGCTCGCCGAGCCGGAGCTGACCGTGCTGGAGTACGCGGCGCTGATGCACGACATCGGCCAGCTCTCACTCGTCGACCCGGTGGCCGACGGCGCGACCGTCGTGCTCCCGGCCGTCGAGCAGCGCCGGATCGCCCTGCTCGGAGGGGCGGTGGTGCGTCAGACCGGGGTGGATCCCGCGGTCGCCGTGGTGGTGGAGCAGCAGGCCGATCCTTACGAGGATCAGCAGACCGCCGCCAGGATCGTCCGTGCGGTCAACGCGTACGACGACCTGTGCGGGGAAGGCGTCAAAGGGCCCCTGGGGGCGCTGGAGCAGCTCAGGCTCGGTACCGGTCGCGACTACCAGCCGCAGGTGGTAGAAGCATTGGCCAGAGTTCTGGCGCGTGGCGGTCTGACCCCGCTGGGGGCTGGGTAACCCATGGGTAATGAGCGAGCGTCCGGCCGGGCATGGTTGGATGCGAAGGAGAGCGGTAAAGAGGGTGTCCAGTCGGGACAGGCGGGAATCGTGAGGATCTTCGGGAAGGTACGGCATCGGCCGTCCGCCTCTTGGCGGCAGGCCACGGACCGCGCGTTCACGCTGATCGGCGACGGCCGGTACGAGGACGCGGGGGCCCTGCTGACGCGCGCGGCGGACCTGGAGCCCTGGCTCTCCGAGTCATGGTTCAATCTCGCGCTGCTGCACAAGTTCCGGCACGACTGGGAACAGGCGAGGGCCGCGGGCCTGCGAGCCGTCGCCCTGCTCGACCGGGGGGCCGGTGCTCCGGACTGGTGGAACGTCGGGATCGCCGCCACAGCCCTGCAGGACTGGCCGCTGGCGCGCCGGGCCTGGCAGGCCTACGGACTGAGGGTGCCGGGCAGCGGCCAGCACAACGCCGCGGCCAACAGCGAGCCCACGGGCATGGACCTGGGCAGCGCGGCCGTGCGGCTCTCGCCCGAGGGCGAGGCCGAGGTGGTCTGGGGCCGCAGGCTGGACCCGGCACGGATGGAAGTGCTGTCGATCCCGCTGCCGTCCTCGGGGCGGCGCTGGGGCGAGGTCGTCCTGCACGACGGGGTGCCGAACGGCGAGCGGGTTACGGCGGCCGGGCCGTCGTACCCGGTGTTCGACGAGATCGAGCTGTGGGCGCCCTCTCCCGTCCCCACCTGGGTGGTGCTCCTGGAGGCGGCCACCGAGGCCGACCGGGACGCGCTGGAGCAACTGGCCTCCGATGCCGGATTCGCCGCCGAGGACTGGTCGTCCTCCGTGCGACTGCTCTGCCGCGCATGTTCGGAGAGCCGGATGGAGAGCGACGAGGGTGACGGCGAGCACCTGGACCCGCACGACCACAGCGAGCCCGGCCACCCCGGGCCCCTGGGCCACCGCACCGCCGGCGACCTGTGGGTTCCGGAGCGTGAGTGCGGCATAGCGGCCCCCGCCGGACTGGTGCGCGGGCTGCTGGACGGCTGGGTGGCGGACAGCCCGGACAGTCGCGAGTGGCGGGATCTCGAAGAAGTCTGCTGAGCGGTGCCCGCAGGTGCCCGTAGGCTGTACGGGCACCGATTGCGGTGCGGTGGTCACGGGTTTCAGGTTTGCAGGAAGGCGTACGGCGGACATGTCGCAGCAGGAGACGGACGAGCAGACCGGTGTGGACGACGAGGGATTCCTCGTGGACACCGAGGACTGCGAGGCGCGCGAGGCGGCGCACCGGGAGCGCGGCACGTCCCGCCCGATCACGGTGGTCGGCAACCCCGTCCTGCACAAGGAGTGCAGTGACGTCACGGAGTTCGACGACGAGCTCGCACAGCTGATCGACGACATGTTCGCCAGCCAGCGGACGGCGGAGGGCGTGGGTCTGGCCGCCAACCAGATCGGAGTGGACCGCAAGGTCTTCGTCTACGACTGCCCGGACGACGACGGGGTGCGGCACGTCGGCGCGATCTGCAACCCGGTGCTGGAGGACCTCGCGCCGGAGCAGCGCAACCTCGACGACTCCAACGAGGGCTGCCTCTCCGTGCCCACCGCGTACGCCGCGCTCGCGCGTCCCGACTACGCCGTCGTGCGCGGCCAGGACGCACGGGGCAACGCGGTGAAGGTGCGGGGCAGCGGCTACTTCGCGCGCTGCCTCCAGCACGAGACGGACCACCTGTACGGCTACCTGTACATCGACCGGCTCTCGAAGCGGGACCGCAAGGACGCGCTGAAGCAGATGGCTGAGGGCACGCCGCGCTACGAGGTCGTCCCGAACGACTGACCTCCGCACGAGGAGGGGCCCCGTCACACGCGGGGCCCCTCCGTGCGTCCGGTGGTGCGGGAGGCTTCGTCAACCAGCGTTCTCCGGCGCGTAGTTGACGCGCGTCGACCCGTCCGCCAGGCTCGTCCCACGCTTCACTTCGCCACCTCATCGCGCAGGGAGATCCCCATGTTCAGACGCACCGCACATCTGCTGCTCGGCCTTGTCATGACCATGGCTTTCGCCATCGGTGGTGCCGTGGTCACCGCCGGCACCGCGCAGGCCGACGGCTGTTACACCTGGACCCGCACCCTCTCGCCCGGCGCCACCGGCAACGACGTCACCCAGCTCCAGATCAGGGTGGCCGGCTATCCGGGATACAACTCGGTGCTGGCCGTCGACGGGTCGTACGGCCCCGCCACGAAGGCCGCCGTCCAGCGCTTCCAGTCCGCGTACGGCCTCGCCGCGGACGGGATCGCAGGACCGGCCACGCAGTCCAAGCTCTACGCGCTCCAGGACGACGACTGCACCCCCGTCAACTTCACCTATCCCGAGCTCAACACGTGCAACAGCACCTGGGCGGGCGGGGCGGTCGCCGCGGGCACGGCCAAGGCCAACGCCCTGAGCAGCATGTGGAAGCTGCAGGCCCTGCGGCACGCGCTGGGCGACCAGCCCCTCCGGGTCACCAGCGGCTTCCGGTCCACCTCCTGCAACGCGGCGGTCGGCGGAGCCACGAACAGCCGTCATCTCTACGGTGACGCCGTCGACCTCGGCGCGGGACCGCACTCGCTGTGCACCATCGCCAAGCAGGCCCGCAACCACGGGTTCAACGGGATCCTCGGCCCGGGCTACGCCGGCCACAGCGACCACATCCACGTGAACCAGGGTCCGAATCACTTCTGGTCGGCCTCGCAGTGCGGCATCTGACCGTACGCGCCCAGTAGTTCCAGGCCCGCCGGGGTGATCGTGCGACACCCCGGCGGAGTCCTCCGTCAGGCCACCTCGACCAGGTCGGCCGGGCCCCGGAAGGCGCGGCGGTAGGCGTTCGGGGTCGTGCCCAGTGAGCGTACGAACTGATGGCGCAGCGCCGCGGCGTTCCCGAAGCCGGTCTGCCCCGCGATCGTGTCCACGGTCGCGTCCGAGGTCTCCAGCAGATGCTGCGCCAGCAGCACCCGCTGCCGGAGCAGCCAGCGGTACGGGGTGGTGCCGGTCTCCTGCTGGAAGCGGCGGGCGAAGGTCCGGGGCGACATGTGCGTCTGTGTCGCCAGCTGTTCGACGGTCATCTCCTGGTCGAGGTGGCGCTCCATCCAGGCGAGGGTCTCGCCGACCGTGTCGCACCGGGTGCGGGGCAGCGGCCGCTTGATGTACTGCGCCTGGCCGCCGTCCCGGTGCGGCGGGACCACCATGCGGCGTGCGATGGCGTTCGCGACGTCGGGGCCGTGCGCCTGGCGGACCAGGTGCAGGGCGGCGTCGATGCCCGCTGCCGTGCCCGCCGAGGTGATGACCGCGCCCTCGTCCACGTAGAGCACGTCCGGCTCCACGACGGCCTTCGGGAAGCGGCGCGCCAGCTCGTCGGAGTGCCGCCAGTGGGTGGTGCAGCGGCGGCCGTCCAGCAGTCCCGCCTCACCGAGGACGAACGCGCCGGAGCAGACGCTCAGCACCCGCGCGCCGCGTTCGACGGCCCGGCGCAGGGCGTCCAGGGCCTCTTTCGGGTACGTCCGGTCCACGAAGTGGCTCCCGGCCGGTACGACGATGAGGTCGGCCTCCTCCAGCCTGTCCAGGCCGTAGGGGGTGCTGATGGTGAACCCGGCGTGCGTCCGCAGCACCGGGCCCTCCGCCGAGACGACCGCGAAGTCCTGGACCGGCAGCCCGTCCTCGGAGCGGTCGAGCCCGAACACCTCGCACACGACGCCGAGTTCGAAGGGGTGGACCTCGTCGAGCAGCAGGGCGGCGACATTTTTCAGCATGAGGTCAGTGTGGCAGTAATTCGAGGGTGTGTGACAGTCCTGCCACTGCCGGATTCCTGGCTCTCCGGCGAGAGTGGAGCCATGAACACATTCATGAACTACTTGGCCGTAACGGTACTTTTCGCCCTCGTCCTGCTGCCCGCGCTCGTCGGGCTCGCGCGGGAGCGACGGATCGACCGTGAGCTCCGGGACGCGGAACGGAACCGGGAGGCGGCGCCCCCGCGCGAGGCGGACGCCGCACAGCCGGTCCTGGTCACGCGGCGCCCGTACCTCAGGTCCTGGGCACGGATTTAGAAGTCGTCGTCGAAGCCGACGGACCCCTCCACCGCCACCTGGTAGGCGGAGGGGCGGCGCTCGAAGAAGTTCGTCAGCTCCTGCACCCCCTGGAGCTCCATGAACGAGAACGGGTTCTCCGAACCGTAGAGCGCGGGGAAGCCGAGCCGGGTGAGCCGCTGATCGGCGACGCACTCCAGGTACTGGCGCATCGACTCCGTGTTCATCCCCGGCAGGCCCTCGCCGCACAGGTCGCGGCCGAACTGCAGCTCCGCCTCGACGGCCTCCTTCAGCATGTCGGTGACCTGCTGCTGGAGCTCGTCGTCGAAGAGGTCGGGCTCCTCCTTGCGGACGGTGTCCACGACCTCGAACGCGAAGTTCATGTGCATCGTCTCGTCGCGGAAGACCCAGTTGGTGCCCGTGGCGAGACCGTGCAGCAGGCCGCGCGAGCGGAACCAGTAGACGTACGCGAACGCGCCGTAGAAGAACAGGCCCTCGATGCACGCGGCGAAACAGATCAGGTTGAGCAGGAAGCGCCGGCGGTCGGCCTTCGTCTCCAGCCGCTCGATCTTCTCGACCGAATCCATCCACCGGAAGCAGAACCGTGCCTTCTCGCGGATCGAGGGGATCTCCTCGACGGCGTCGAAGGCCGCCGCGCGGTCCTCCGGGTCCGGGAGATAGGTGTCGAGCAGCGTCAGGTAGAACTGGACGTGCACGGCCTCCTCGAACAGCTGACGCGACAGGTACAGCCGTGCCTCGGGCGAGTTGATGTGTTTGTAGAGCGTGAGCACCAGGTTGTTGGACACGATCGAGTCACCCGTCGCGAAGAACGCGACCAGACGGCCGATCATGTGCTGCTCACCGGGTGAGAGCTTGGCGAGGTCGGAGACGTCGGAGTGCAGGTCGACCTCCTCCACCGTCCAGGTGTTCTTGATCGCGTCCCGGTAGCGTTCGTAGAAGTCCGGGTAGCGCATGGGGCGCAGGGTCAGTTCGAAGCCCGGGTCGAGCAGGTTCTTGTTCGGGGTCGTGGTCATTACTGGCAGGCCTCGCAGGACTCGGGGTTTTCGAGGGAACAGGCGATCGCGTCCGCGTCGGGAGCGGACGCCTGCTGCACGGGGACCGTGGCGGCGGCCGTCCCGGACGCCGCGCGGGCGATCCGGGTCGCCGGGCGTGAGCGCAGGTAGTACGTCGTCTTCAGTCCCTGCTTCCAGGCGTACGCGTACATGGAGGAGAGCTTGCCGATCGTCGGCGTCTCCAGGAACAGGTTCAGTGACTGGCTCTGGTCGAGGAACGGCGTACGGGCCGCAGCCATGTCGATCAGGCCGCGCTGCGGGATCTCCCACGCCGTGCGGTACAGCGCCCGCACGTCCTCGGGGATCCAGCCGAAGCCCTGGACCGAGCCGCTCGCCTCGCGCAGGGCCTCGCGGGTCCTGGCGTCCCAGACGCCGAGCTTCTTCAGCTCGTCCACCAGGTAGGCGTTGACCTGGAGGAACTCCCCGCTGAGCGTCTCCCGCTTGAAGAGGTTGGAGACCTGGGGCTCGATGCACTCGTACACACCGGCGATCGAGGCGATGGTCGCGGTCGGCGCGATGGCGAGCAGCAGTGAGTTGCGCATCCCGCTCTTCGCGATCCGGGCCCGCAGGGCGTCCCAGCGCTCCGGCCAGTTCAGCTCGGTGGCGTAGTGGTCGGGATGCAGGACGCCCCGGGCGGCGCGGGTCTCCGACCAGGCGGGCAGGGGACCCGACCGTTCGGCGAGGTCGCAGGACGCCTCGTAGGCGGCGAGCATGATCCGCTCGGAGATCCGGGTGGAGAGCGCGCGGGCCTCGGGGGAGTCGAACGGCAGGCGGAGCTGGAAGAAGACGTCCTGCAGGCCCATCGCGCCCAGGCCCACCGGGCGCCAGCGGGCGTTGGACCGGCCGGCCTGTTCGGTCGGGTAGAAGTTGATGTCCACCACCCGGTCGAGGAAGGTCACCGCTGTACGCACGGTGGCGTCCAGCCGTTCCCAGTCGATGGTGCCGTCGGCGACGAAAGCGCCGAGGTTGACCGACCCCAGGTTGCAGACGGCCGTCTCGTCGTCGTCGGTGACCTCCAGGATCTCGGTGCAGAGATTCGACGAGTGCACGACACGGCCCGGCTCGGCGGTCTGGTTCGCGGTCCGGTTGGAGGCGTCCTTGAACGTCATCCAGCCCTGCCCGGTCTGAGCGAGCGTCCGCATCATCCGCCCGTACAGCTCACGGGCCGGGAGGGTCTTGCGGGCGAGCCCTTTGGCCTCGGCGGCCCGGTAGGCGGCGTCGAACGCGTCGCCCCACAGGTCCACCAGTTCGGGTGCGTCGGCCGGGGAGAACAGCGACCACTCCGTGTCCGCGTCGACGCGGCGCATGAACTCGTCAGGGATCCAGTGCGCGAGGTTGAGGTTGTGCGTACGCCGCTGGTCCTCGCCGGTGTTGTCGCGCAGCTCCAGGAACTCCTCGATGTCCGCGTGCCAGGTCTCCAGGTAGACGGCGGCGGCGCCCTTGCGGCGGCCCCCCTGGTTCACCGCGGCGACCGAGGCGTCGAGCGTCTTTAGGAACGGCACGATGCCGTTGGAGTGTCCGTTGGTACCGCGGATGAGTGAACCCCGGGCGCGGATACGGGAGTACGAGAGACCGATGCCGCCCGCGTGCTTGGAGAGGCGCGCCACCTGGTGGTAGCGGTCGTAGATCGAGTCCAGCTCGTCCAGCGGTGAGTCCAGCAGGTAGCAGGACGACATCTGCGGGTGGCGGGTGCCGGAGTTGAAGAGGGTGGGGGAGGAGGGCAGGTAGTCGAGCCGGCTCATCAGGCCGTACAGTGCGGCCACTTCCTCGAGGGCGCGCTCGGAGGTGTCCTCGGCGAGGCCGGCGGCGACGCGCAGCATGAAGTGCTGCGGGGTCTCGACGACCTCGCGGGTGAGCGGGTGGCGCAGCAGGTAGCGGCTGTGCAGCGTCCGCAGCCCGAAGTAGCCGAAGCGGTCGTCGGCTCCGTCGGCGAGCGCCCGGTCGACCAGCGCGTCGAGGGCGTCGGCGTGCAGGATGACGAACTCGGCCGTACGGTCCGCGATCAGGCCCTCGCGATGGCCGACGGCGACCGATGCCGAGAAGGAGACAGCGCCCTGGCCGGCGGCCTCGTCCGCGATGGCCCGGGTGAGGAGCCGGGCGGCGAGCCGGGAGTAGGCCGGGTCCTCGGAGATCAGGCCGGCGGCCGCCTCGGTGGCCAGCGAGCGCAGCTCGGCCTCGTCCGCCCGTGCGCTGCGGCCGCGCAGTGCGGCGGCGGCGACCCGTCCGGGATCGGTGTCGGGCAGATCGGCGGTGAGGCCGGTCAGGGTCCGCAGCAGTGCGGTTCCGGGAGCGTCGGTCGTGCGGCCTTCGGATGCCGCGGCTGAAACCGGGTCGGCTGGCGCGATGGTCACTGGGGGCTATCCCTCGCTCGGCCCAGGGCCTGCGGGAGCGGGGCAGCCGGGCACGACGGTGCCCGGGGAAGGACAGCACGGCGCACGGCGTCCACCGGCCCTCCGCGGGGCCCGGACGTCTCGGCGTCCGGTTCGGTCGAGCCGGACGCACTGTCGACAGGTCTTCGGACTTCGGGGTGCCCGGAAGCACACCGATCACCGTTGCGGGACAGTTCCGGATTCGCACCGGATTCCCCTGCGGCGACAGCGAGGTCGAGCATACATGTGGGGGCTGTCGATCGACGTAGCCCCCATATGTTGTGTCGTGACGAGTCAGAGCTGCAGGCGGTACGTCAGGAGCGAGGAGCCCTCCAGCGGATTGCGGTCCAGCTCCGGAGTCGGTACGGAGCCGAGGCGGTGGGGCCAGCCGCCCGGTACGACGACGTCCCGGCAGGGTGGACCCTGCCGGGACGTCGTCGTACTCCGTGACCGCTGCTGGAGGTCAGTGACCGCCCGGCGCACCCGCTGTGGCCGGCGGGAGCTCGGCCTTGACGCCCGGGTCTCCGACGTCCGCCGTGTAGTCCGACGGCGAGGTCTCGTCCACACCGGCCGGGGCCTTCACCGCGTTGAGGACGAAGGTCAGCACGACCACGACGACGAGGTTCAGCACGAACGCGGTGAGACCGATGTAGCCGATCTCGCCGATGCCGGGGATCTCCTTCGAGGACCCGCCGAAGTGCTTCTGGGTCGGGCTGGCGACGCCGTACGCCGCCACGGTGCCGTAGAGCATTCCGATCGCCCAGCCCGCGATCAGGGCCCAGCGGTGGAACCATCGGGTGAACAGGCCGCCCACCAGGGCCGGCATCGTCTGGAGGATCCAGATACCGCCCAGCAGCTGGAAGTTGATCGCGACCGTCTTGTCCATGGTGAGGACGAAGGCGAGCGCGCCGACCTTGACCAGGAGCGAGACCAGCTTGGAGACCTTGGTCTCCTGCGCCGGGGTCGCGTCGGGCTTGATGAAGTCCTTGTAGATGTTGCGGGTGAAGAGGTTCGCCGCGGCGATCGACATGATCGCGGCCGGCACCAGGGCGCCGATCCCGATCGCGGCGAAGGCAACGCCCGCGAACCAGTCGGGGAACATGTTCTCGAACAGCTGCGGGATCGCGAGCTGGCCGTTGTCCACCTTGATCCCGGCGGCGATCGCCATGAAGCCGAGCAGGGCCAGGAGGCCCAGCATCAGCGAGTACAGCGGCAGGATCGTGGTGTTGCGCCGGATGACCTCACGACTGCGGCTGGAGAGCGTCGCCGTGATCGAGTGCGGGTACATGAAGAGGGCCAGCGCCGAGCCCAGAGCCAGCGTGGCGTAACCCCACTGGCCCATGTCACCCGGGACGAGGCCCGCGACGGGCTTTCCCGCAGCCTCGTTCTTCGCCGAGAACGCCTCGCCCGCCTTGGCGAAGATGTCGTCGAAGCCACCGAGCTTGATCGGGATGTAGATGATCGCCACGGCGATGACCAGGTAGATCAGTCCGTCCTTGACGAACGCGATGAGCGCGGGCGCGCGCAGCCCCGAGGAGTAGGTGTACGCGGCGAGGACGGCGAAGGCGATCAGCAGGGGCAGGTCCTTGATGAACCAGTGCGTGGTCTCGCCACCGCCGACGCCCATGACGTCCAGCACGGCCTGGATGCCGACCAGCTGGAGCGCGATGTACGGCATCGTGGCGAGGATGCCGGTGAGCGCGACCGCCAGTGAGAGCCCTTTGGAGCCGAAGCGACCGCGGACGAAGTCCGAGGTGGTGACGTATCCGTGCTTGTGCGAGACCGACCACAGGCGCGGAAGGAAGGTGAAGATCAGCGGGTAGACGAGGATCGTGTACGGGACGGCGAAGAAGCCGGCCGCGCCCGCCGCGTAGATCGCCGCGGGCACCGCGACGAAGGTGTACGCCGTGTAGAGGTCGCCGCCGAGCAGGAACCAGGTGACCCAGGTGCCGAACGACCGCCCACCCAGGCCCCATTCGTCGAGGCTGGCCTCGTTCTCGGCCTTGCGCCAGCGCGCGGCCATGAATCCGATGACCGTGACGGCCACGAAGAAGAAGATGAACACGGCGAGTGCGACGCCGTTCACGCCGTCCTTCATGCGGACGCACCCCCCTTGCGGGCGCGCTGGTCACGCTGCCACAGCTTGTACGCGATCATGGTGAGAGCGGTCGAGACCAGCACCCAGAGCATCTGGTACCAGTAGAAGAACGGGATGCCGATGAAAGTCGGTTCGACCTTCGCGTACGAGCCGACCCAGAGCATCGCCACGAACGGGGCGATCAGGCAGAGCCCGATGACCACCCTGGCCGGTGTCACTGTCGGTGCTGTCGGTGGGTTCGCATCGTTTTCTTCTGGCATGTGGCGACTCCGTCCCCTCGCTGATCACCTGGTGCAATGCGCAGGAAATCTAAGCGAGAGTTCCGGCCACCGTCACCCCCCGTCCGCATTGCGGTCCTGCAACGGTCCGGTGTCGCCCGAAATGCCTGGTCCCCCTGTGCGTACAGGGGGACCAGAGGTGTCAGGGAGTCCGTGGCGTCTCAGTCCGTGGGACGCTTCAGGCGGGCCACGAACTTGTACCGGTCACCCCGGTAGACGGAGCGAACCCACTCCACCGGTTCGCCGTCCCCGTCGATCGAATGCCGGGACAGCATGAGCATCGGAAGCCCCACGTCCGTGCCGAGCAGCCCCGCCTCGCGCGGCGTGGCGAGCGAGGTCTCGATGGTCTCCTCGGCCTCGGCGAGCCGGACGTCGTACACCTCGGCCAGTGCGGTGTAGAGCGAGGTGTACTTCACCAGTGAACGGCGCAGCGCGGGAAAGCGCTTGGCCGAGAGGTGGGTGGTCTCGATGGCCATCGGTTCCCCGCTGGCGAGCCGGAGCCGCTCGATCCGCAGCACCCGCCCGCCCGCCGTGATGTCCAGCAGCCCGGCGAGCGTGTCGTCCGCCGTGACATAGCCGATGTCCAGCAGCTGGGAAGTGGGTTCCAGCCCTTGGGCGCGCATGTCCTCGGTGTACGAGGTGAGTTGGAGGGCCTGGGAGACCTTCGGTTTGGCGACGAAGGTGCCCTTGCCCTGGATGCGCTCCAGCCGGCCTTCGACCACCAGCTCCTGGAGGGCCTGGCGCACCGTGGTGCGCGAGGTGTCGAACTCCGCGGCCAGGGTCCGCTCCGGCGGCACCGGGGTGCCGGGCGGCATGGTGTCCGTCATCTCGAGGAGATGGCGCTTGAGCCGGTAGTACTTCGGGACGCGTGCGGTACGCGTACCCGCACCGGTCTCGCTCGTACTGCTGCCCCCGTCGGCACCCATGGCCCGCCTTCCCGACTGCTGCGTTGCTGCCGTCACCGGCTCCTCCGTCTGTCGCGGCTCACATGGTGGCACGGTCCGGTCACGGGTCGTCGCCCTCCCTCAGGTGTCGGTCCGATAACGGACGCGAGTGCACTTCTTATACACCCTTGACACCCCTAAAGGTCTAGGCCAAGCTCCCGGTACTGGTCTAAACCATTAAAGACCAGGTCCCAGCCCCACAGGTAGCGCCAGGCGTACGTCTTCGCGGTGGGCGGGGGGTTGCTGGTATCCCTGAGGAGGGTGTGGCATGAAGCGCAAGCTCATTGCGGCAGTAGGCGTCGCAGCGATGATGACCGGAATCGCGGCGTGTGGCGGGGACAGTAATGACAACGCCTCGAAGGACCCGAAGGACCGCACCGAGAGCCTGACGGTCTGGCTCATGGTCGACGCGCAGAGCACCTGGCCGGAACTGGTCGAAGACGTCAACGCGCAGTTCAAGAAGAAGTACCCGAAGGTCAAGGTCGACGTCCAGTACCAGCAGTGGGCGGACAAGGCCAAGAAGCTCGACACAGCCCTCGGCGGCGACAAGTTCCCGGACGTCGTCGAGCTCGGCAACACCGAGACCATGCAGTACATCCTCAACGGTGCCCTGGCCGAGATCGACCCCGAGAAGTACGACAACTCGGACACCTGGATCAAGGGGCTGAAGGACACCTGCACCTTCGAGGGCAAGCAGTTCTGCGTGCCTTACTACGCCGGCGCCCGTGTCGCGGTCTACAACAAGGACATGCTCAAGAAGGGCACCGGCAGCGACGCCCTCCCGCAGACCGAGGACGAGATGCTCGCCGCACTCGACAAGGTCTCGGCGGAGTACACCAAGCAGGACAAGCGCTTCTCGTCCCTCTACCTCCCGGGCCGTTACTGGTACGCGGCCATGTCCTACGTCGCGGCCTACGGTGGCTCCATCGCCGAGTACGACGAGGGCGCGAAGGAGTGGAAGGGCAACCTCTCCTCCCCCGAGTCCCAGAAGGGCATCGAGCACTTCGTCAACCTGGTCAAGAAGTACAACAAGGCCGACCAGACGAAGGACGAGCAGGACCACGCCAACGTCATGGCCAACGAGAAGGCGGCCCTGATCTACGGCAACGGCTGGGAGGCCGGCTCCGTCGTCGACGGTGCCAACAACGGCAACCCCGAGCTCGAGGGCAAGATCGGCACGGCGGGTATGCCGGGCCCGAACGGCAAGGCGCTCCCGTCCTTCATCGGCGGTTCGGACCTCGCGGTGACCGCCAAGTCCAAGGTCGCCGACCTGGGCGAGGAGTGGGTCTCCCTCTTCACCAGTGAGAAGTCGCAGGAGGTGCTGACCTCCAAGAACATCCTTCCGAACAACGAGAAGCAGCTCGAGCCGCTGAAGTCCAAGCCGGAGACGGCCGCCGTCGCGAACGCGGTGCCGGACGCCTGGTTCACGCCGATCGCGCCGGGCTGGACCTCCATCGAGAAGGAGGAGGTCCTGGAGAACATGCTCCTGGAGATCCTCAAGGGTGCCTCGGTGGCCGACGCCGCCAAGAAGGCCGACGGCAAGGTCGACGAGCTCATCAACAAGTAGTCCGGGCCTTCGGCTCTCCAGGCGCGGGGCCCCGGCGAACACCGGGTCCCCGCCGCCCCCTTCTCAGGTAGAACGCCGTGATTCCCGGGTGCAGATCCCCGGAATCCCGATGGAAGGTCAGTCACGTGACTGCTGCCGACACCAAGGCCGCCGGTCCACCGGTCCCCGTACCGCGTGCCCCGGAGAAGACCGGGACATCGCCCTCCGGGCAGGAAGCCGCCGGGCCACGCCCCAAGAAGCGGCGGAAGAAGGGTGAACTCCTCCCCTACTTCCTGATCCTGCCGGCGATCCTGGCGATCGCCGCCGTCTACGTCTACCCGCTGATCAAGACCGTGATCATGTCCTTCCAGGACCTGGGGCGGGCGGCCCTCTGGGGCAACGGCGAGACCCCGTGGGTCGGCTTCGAGCAGTTCACCAACATCCTCGGCGACTCCGAGTTCTGGTCCGTCGTCGGCCGGACCGTCGTCTTCATGACCCTGTGCGTCGTGCTGACCATGGGCATCGGCCTGCTGATCGCCCTGATGATGCTGAGGGTCTCCACCTGGGTGCGGCTCGTTCTCACCGTGGCGCTGATCGCCGCCTGGTCCATGCCGCTCATGGTCGCCGCGTCGGTCTTCCGCTGGCTCTCCGACTCCGACTACGGCCTGATCAACACCCTGCTCGCCGACCTCACGGGCAACGAGGACCGGTGGCTCGGCCACAACTGGTTCCTCGACCCGTGGCAGGGCTTCGGCATCATCACGCTCCTGGTGGTCTGGGGCGCCATCCCGTTCGTCGTGATCACGATGTACGCGGCCCTGACCCAGGTCCCCAAGGAACTGGAAGAAGCGGCGGCCCTCGACGGAGCCACCGCGTTCGGCGTGTACCGCTACGTGACCTGGCCCGTCATCAAGCCGGTCTTCACCATGGTCGCCACGCTCTCGGTCATCTGGGACTTCAACGTGTTCGGTCAGATCTGGCTGCTGCGCGGCAACAAGCCCGAACCCGAGTACGAGACCCTCGGCCTCTACTCCTTCTCCAAGGCGTTCGAGTCCACCTCCTTCAGCCAGGGCAGTGCGATCGCACTGATCACCGTCCTGATGCTCTCCGGCGTCGCCGTGTACTACCTGCGCCAGCTGATCAAGACGGGAGAGGTCGAATGAGCGCCTCCGCACCCACGAACGCACCGGCCCAGGTCCTGCGGCCCGACCGCAGGAGGAACCGCCTCGGCTACAACGTCCTGGCGCTGGTCACGGCCGCGCTCATGGCCTTCCCCGTCTACTGGCTGCTCGTCAGTTCGCTGCGTCCCAACCACGAGATCCGGTCCTACGACCAGACCCTGTGGCCCTCCTCCCTCACGTTCGACAACTTCGCGCGGGCCGTGAAGCAGGACAACTTCGCCACGGCGATCCAGTCGAGCCTCATCGTCTCGGTCACGGCAGTCGTCGGCGGAATGATCATCGCCACCCTCGCGGCGCTCGCCATCGGGCGCTTCCGCTTCTTCGGGCGGAAGGCGCTGATGATGGTCATGATCCTGGTCCAGATGCTGCCGCCGACCGCGATGCTGATCCCGATCTACCTCCAGCTCAACGCACTGGGAGGCATCGACGAGTACTGGGGACTCATCGTCGTCTACCTCGTGTCCACGCTGCCCTTCGCGACCATCATGATCCGCGGATTCGTGATCAACATCCCCGTGGAGCTCGAGGAGTCGGCGATGGTGGACGGCTGTACCCGCATGGGGGCCTTCCGCCGGGTCATCTTCCCGCTGCTGGCGCCGGGGCTCGCGGCCGCGTCCATCTTCGCCCTGGTCAACGCGTGGAACGAGTACCTCTTCGCGTACATCCTGATCAACGACAACTCCAAGTACACGCTCAACGTGTGGCTGATGACCTTCACCACGGAACGCGGTACGGACTACGGCGCGCTGATGGCGGCCTCCACGCTCATCTCCGTCCCGGTCGTCATCTTCTTCATGATCATCCAGGGGAAGATGGCCACCGGGCTCACCTCCGGCGCCGTGAAGGGATAGTGCGGCTTCCATGACCACCCTCGTATCCACCACCGACACCGTCACCCGTGACGCGCTCGCGGTCCTCCAGCCCGGCTTCACCGGCACGAGCGCCCCCGACTGGCTCCTTCGCAGGGTCGGCGAAGGCCTGGCCTCCGTCGGGCTGTTCGGCCGCAACATCCACTCACCCGAGCAACTCGCCGCGCTCACCGCCCGCCTCCGGGCCGAGCGGGACGACGTACTCGTGGCCATCGACGAGGAGGGTGGCGACGTCACCCGGCTGGAGGTCCGCAGCGGCTCCTCCTTCCCCGGCAACCTCGCTCTCGGCGCCGTCGACGACGTCGACCTGACCAGAGCCGTCGCCAGGGAGCTGGGCCACCGGCTGGCCGAGTGCGGTGTCAACCTCAACTGGGCGCCGTCCGCGGACGTCAACTCCAATCCGGGCAACCCGGTCATCGGCGTACGCTCGTTCGGCGCCGACACCGGACTCGTCGCCCGCCACACCGCCGCGTACGTCGAGGGCCTCCAGGCCGCCGGCGTCGCCGCGTGCACCAAGCACTTCCCGGGGCACGGCGACACGGCGGTCGACTCCCACCACTCGCTGCCGCGCATCGATGTGGACCTGGACACCCTGCACGCCCGTGAGCTGGTGCCTTTCCGGGCGGCCATCGCAGCGGGTTCCAAATCGGTGATGAGTGCACATATCCTGCTTCCCGCACTCGACCCGACCCGGCCGGCGACCCTGAGCCCGCGGATCCTCACCGGTCTGCTGCGTCAGGAGCTGGGTTACGAGGGTCTGATCGTCACCGACGGCATGGAGATGGACGCCATCGCCGGCACGTACGGCATCGAGCGGGGATCCGTCCTCGCCGTCGCCGCGGGCGCCGACGCCATCTGTGTCGGCGGCGGGCTGGCCGACGAGGACACCGTCCTGAGGCTGCGGGACGCGTTGGTGACGGCGGTTCGGACAGGTGAACTACCAGAGGAGCGGCTGGCCGACGCGGCCGCACGTGTACGGGCCCTCGCGTCCTGGACGCGGGGGGCCAGGGGGGCTGCCTCGGAGCCGGGCGCGGACGTGCAGGAGGGGACCGCGCCCGGCCCCGGAGCCGGCATCGGGCTGGTCGCGGCCCGTCGGGCCGTGACGGTCACGGGCGCCGCCGAACCGCTGACCGAGCCCGCCTACGTCGCGGCGTTCAGCCCGGTCGCCAACATCGCGGTCGGCGACGAGACCCCGTGGGGCGTCGGGGCCGAGCTGGCCCGGAGACTGCCCGGGACGACGACGGACACCTACAGCAGCGGGAGCGCGTCACCGGCCGCGAAGGTGCTGAGTGCGGCGGGGGAGCGGCGCATCGTCGCGGTCGTCCGTGACGCCCACCGGCACGCCTGGATGAACGAGGCCCTGGACGCCGTACTGGCGGCGCGTCCCGACACGGTCGTGGTCGAGATGGGCCTGCCGGAGGCGCCGCCCCGGGGCGCACCGCACATCGCCACGCACGGCGCGGCACGGGTGTGCGGGGTCGCGGCCGCGGAGGCGATCACGGGCACGGGTCCCTGAGCCCCGGAGGGGCGACGTGCGAGGGCCGGGCCACCGTGAGGGTGGCCCGGCCCTCGCACGTACGGGAGCTCTACAGGCCCTGCCACCGCGGCTTCGCCGCATACGTGGCGCGGAAGTAGTCCGCCAGCTTCAGCTTCGACGCGGCAGCCTCGTCGACCACCACGGTGGCGTGCCGATGCAGCTGGAGCGCCGACGCCGGCACGACCGAGGCGACCGGGCCCTCGACGGTGAGGGCCACCGCGTCGGCCTTGCCCTCACCGGTGGCCAGCAGGATCGGGTGGCGGGACTCCAGGATCGTGCCGATGCCCTGCGTGATGACGTGGCGGGGCACCTGCTCGATCCGGTCGTCGAAGAAGCGCGCGTTGTCGATCCGCGTCTGTTCGGTCAGCGTCTTGATACGGGTGCGGGAGGCGAGCGAGGAGCACGGCTCGTTGAAGCCGATGTGTCCGTCGGTGCCGATGCCGAGCAGCTGGAGGTCCACCCCGCCTGCCTCGGTGAGCGCCTTGTCGTACGCCTCGCAGGCCGCCTGCACGTCCTCGGCGGCGCCGTCCGGGCCCATGAAGGACTTCTCGGACAGGCCGAGCGGCTCGATGACCTCGCGCAGCACGACCGAGCGGTACGACTCGGGGTGGCCGGCGGGCAGCCCGACGTATTCGTCCAGCTGGCAGATGCGGGCGCGCGAGGCGTTCACGGCTCCGGAGCGGACCTTCGCTGCCAGCGCCTGATAGATGGGCAGCGGGGTCGAGCCGGTGGCGACGCCGAGCAGGGCGTCGGGCTTGCGGCTCAGCAGGGCGGCGATGGCCTCCGCGATGAGCTCGCCGCCTGCCGTGGCGTCCGGGACGATGACAACTTCCACGCTGTGCCTGCCGATCTGGAGAGTGGCGTTATGTGGTATAGACCAATCTGGGCCCCAATCTAGCAGAACGACGCGGTCCGGAGGTGGACCCGGTCGCCTGTACGTCACTGGTTGTCGCCCTGTCGGCGGACGGCCTCGGCCGTGAGGTGGGGTGAGCGGGGTGCCCCCGGAAACACCCGCGGGCCGCGGCGCCGGGACGGGACCCTCAGCCCGTCCGGCACCGCAGCCCGGAGCTACCTGGCCGGCGGTGTGCGGTGCCTCCGGCCACTGGAGGCACCGGCGCAGTCAGGGCAGAGAGCGCCGGATACCTCGGTCCGCTCTCCTGTGCGGGGAGAGCGGAGGTCTGTCGCGCAGGGGGACACGTTCTTCCTGTGGCGCCCCTACGTGGTGCATTGTGGACTAGACCAATAGCCCGTGTCCATCGGTCGGCACGGACCTTCTCCCGTGCTGGTCCGCCCCCTCACAGTGTCACGCATCCGTGGACCGTTCGGTTCGGAACCTCTTCCTCTCCACGGGTACGCTCGCACACGTGCCCTCCATGAACGACCTCGTCCGCCAGCACACAGCCCTGAGTGACACCGACCTCGAGTGGCTCCATCTGCTGGTCTCGGAGTGGCAGCTGCTCTCCGACCTGTCCTTCGCCGACCTCGTCCTGTGGGTGCCCACCCGCGACGGGACCCGCTACGTGTCCGTGGCGCAGATGCGGCCCAACACCGGCCCCACCTCCTACCAGGACGACATGGTCGGCCACCTCGTACCGCGCGGCCGACGGCCGCTGCTGGACGCCGCCCTGGACGAGGGCCGCATCGTGCGCGAGGGGGATCCGGAATGGCGGGAGGAGGTGCCCGTCCGGGTCGAGTCGATCCCCGTACGGAGAGAGGGCCGGGTTCTCGGGGTCATCGCCCGCAACACCAACCTCCTCACCGTGCGCACACCGTCCAGGCTGGAGCTCACCTACCTCCAGTCCGCCTCCGACCTGGCCCAGATGATCGCCGCCGGCTCCTTCCCGTTCCCCGGCCAGCAGGTCGACATGGACGCGTCGCCGCGCGTCGGCGACGGGCTGATCAGGCTCGATGCCGACGGCGTCGTGCAGTACGCCAGCCCCAACGGCCTCTCCGCCTACCACCGGCTCGGCCTGGCCTCGGACCTCGTCGGCCACAACCTCGGAGCGACCACCGCGGAACTCGCGCCGTCACGCGGTCCCGTGGACGAAGCCCTGGTCAAGGTGGCGAGCGGGTACGCGCCCCGGGAGTTCGAGGTCGAGGGCGCCGGCGGAGTCATCCAGCTGCGCGCGATCCCGCTCAAACCCAAGGGAGTGCGCATCGGTTCTCTTGTGCTGCTGCGCGATGTCACGGAACTGCGCCGCCGCGAGCGGGAATTGATCACGAAGGACGCCACCATCCGGGAGATCCACCACCGGGTGAAGAACAACCTCCAGACCGTGGCCGCCCTGTTGCGGCTCCAGGCGCGCCGGATGGACTCGGAGCGTGGCCGCGAGGCGCTCAACGAGGCGGTTCGGCGCGTCGGTTCGATCGCGATCGTCCATGAGACGCTGTCCCAGAATCTGGACGAGCGGGTCGAGTTCGACGAGATCGCCGACCGTGTGATCGCGATGGTTGCCGAGATCTCGCCCGGAAAGGTCACCTGCCGCCGCACGGGGCGCTTCGGGGTCCTCGATGCGGAAGTGGCCACTCCGCTCTCGATGGTGCTCACCGAGGTGCTGCAGAACGCACTGGAGCACGCGTTCACCGTGGCCGAGCGCGGCACGGTGGAGGTGTCCGCGGTGCGCGGCGGCTCACCGGCCGAGGGCCGGCTGCTGATCACCGTGACGGACGACGGGCGTGGGCTGCCCGAGGGCTTCGATCCCCAGCGGGCCGGAAATCTGGGGCTGCAGATCGTGCGCACCCTGGTGGAGGGTGAGCTGGGCGGCACCTTCGGCATGGTCCCGGCCCCGACGCGGGGCACGCAGGTGCTGCTCGACATCCCCGTGCAGAACGACAAGTAGCACAAGCAGTGGGCCCGGACCGTGGTGACGGTCCGGGCCCACTGCGTGGTGCTCACGGTGCGATGCGCTTCGGGGGTACTGCGCGCTGCGACTCGAAGGCGGGGCTGTGCGTACGCTCTGTACGCGCCGCCGGGCTGAGGCTCGTCGTGCGGGGGGCGTCGGTCAGGCGCTGGCGTTACGCGCCCGGTTGCGAGCGGCGCGGCGCTTCATTGCGCGGCGCTCGTCCTCGCTGAGGCCACCCCAGACGCCGGAGTCCTGGCCGGACTCGAGCGCCCACTGCAGGCACTGCTCCATGACGGGGCAGCGACGGCAGACGGCCTTGGCTTCCTCGATCTGCAGCAGCGCAGGACCGGTGTTGCCGATGGGGAAGAACAGCTCGGGGTCTTCCTCACGACAAACGGCGTTGTGACGCCAGTCCATGGCTGCTACCTCTCCTTGGTATTACATGCTGGTGCTTGTGAATGTGAACGCTTTCACGAATCCCCCCGCAGACGAAGGTCCGACGCCCAGATGAACTGGATGTGGTCCTGTTGTGGTGAGGAGGGGTTCTGGCTCTCAGTGGAGGCCGATGTTGCGGGCCGTCCCGATCGCCATGTAGAGATTCCCAAACCTCGGCAGCGGATACAACCCCTTCTGGAAAGTTTTTTTTGATTCCTCGGTGTCGACTAGGTCACAGCCGTACTTCTAAGGGGTGGGAACCAGCCCAAACGTTCGAGTCAAAGGACTTTCGCCCCTTCCACTCACACAATCACACGCAGTGCACGGCGTACGCCTGTGAACGTCACGCTCGTACGCAGTCCCAAGTGGTCGCCGTCCATCTGGAAGGGCAGCGGCGCCTTTGAATGCAAGGTGAAGTCCGTGAGGTCATGCAGGGACACGGCGTGCTTACCGTGTGGTCCCCTCTCCGGACTGGAAGTGAGCAACTGGGTGGCGTACCGGGCCACCGCGGGGGTGGTGAGACGCTTCAGTCCGAGGATGTCCAGCCCGGTGTCGAAGGACGCCTTGGGGGCGGCGTACATCGGGCGATTCCCCAGGTAGGTCCAGGGTGCGGTGTTGCAGACGATGGACAGCGCCAGGTCCGTGACCGGGTCCCGGCCGGGGACGTCCAGGGAGATCAGCCCGTTGCGCCGGTGCGGTTCCTCCAGGAACTGCCGGACCACCTGGCGTACGTACAGGGGATGGGTCGAACGCTTGCCGAGCTCGCGCTTCTGTTCGACCCTGCCCAGGACGCCGGCGTCGAATCCCAGTCCGGCGCAGAAGGTGAACCAGCGTTCCGGGACGGCCTCGTCCGTCGTGCCCGGAGTGCCGACCGCCAGTCCGAGGCCGACGGTGCGCTCGCTGCGGCCGGCCAGGGCGTCCAGGATCGCGCCGGTCGCCTCCACGGCGTCGTTGGGGATGCCCAGGGCGCGGGCGAAGACGTTGGTGGACCCGCCGGGGACCACGGCCAGGCTCGGCAGGCCCTCGGGGTCGGGGCCGCGGTGCAGCAGGCCGTTGACCACCTCGTTGACCGTGCCGTCGCCCCCGAGGGCGACCACGAGGTCGATGTCGTCGGCGTCGGCGGCCCGTCGTCCCAGGTCCCGTGCGTGCCCGCGGTACTCCGTGGTGACGGCCTCGATCTTCATCTCGCTCGCCAGGGCGTGGATCAGGACGTCACGTGTCCGCGCACTGGTAGTGGTGGCAGCTGGGTTGACCACGAGGAGTGCGCGCATGCCCGCCAGAGTACCTACCGCGCGGTACCGGGCCGAAGCCGTGATCCACCGGTCCGCGAGCGGTCACGCACCGTGACCGGCTCCCGAGGGCATGCCGCCGCGGCCCCGACTTCGCGTTCGGCCGGCCGGGATGCGAATCTGAAAGGCGTGAGCACTCAGCAGAAGACGCCCTCTCCGTCGCCCTCGGCCGGCCCGGAGAAGCCGGGCCGGATCGCCGCCCTGGCCGCACTCAACGCGCTCGAAGGTGCGGCGCTCGCCATCGGCGGGATCTACATGCTGGCTGTCGGGCTCTTCGGACGGCCCGACAGCATCCAGCAGGCCGAGATGGGCGGACTCACGCTGGTGGCACTCGGGCTGATCCCGTTGTTCGCCGCCCGTGGACTGCTGCGGCGCCGCGGCTGGAGCCGTGGCCCCGCGCTCATCACCCAGCTCATGGCGCTGCCGGTGGCCTGGACGCTGCTGCGGTCCCAGGGGGCCCTGATCCCGGCGGGCATCCTCCTGGCCGTGGTCGCCGTGACGGCGCTCGTGCTGGTGATCGACCCGGCGACCACGAAGGCGCTGGGCATCCGGGGGCCGCGGACGACCCCGGACGCCTGACCCGGCGCAACGCCCCGCCCGGCCCTACTCCTCCACCAGCAGCCGCTCGCGCAGCTGCGCGAGGGTGCGGGCCAGGAGACGGGAGACGTGCATCTGGGAGATGCCGACCTCCTGCGCGATCTGCGACTGGGTCATGTTGCCGAAGAAGCGGAGCAGCAGGATCCGCTTCTCGCGTGGGGGGAGGTCCTCCAGCAGCGGCTTGAGCGACTCGCGGTACTCGACGCCCTCCAGCGCCTCGTCCTCGGAGCCCAGTGTGTCCGCGACCGCCGGCGACTCGTCGTCCGTGTCCGGGACGTCCAGCGAGAGCGTGCTGTAGGCGTTGGCCGACTCCAGCCCCTCCAGGACCTCCTCCTCGGAGATGCCCAGGCGCTCCGCCAGCTCGTGCACGGTGGGGGAGCGTCCGTGCTGCTGGGAGAGCTCGGCGGTGGCCGTGGTCAGCGACAGCCGGAGCTCCTGGAGACGCCGCGGGACCCGCACCGCCCAGCCCTTGTCCCGGAAGTGGCGCTTGATCTCGCCGACGACCGTGGGGGTCGCGTACGTCGAGAACTCGACGCCGCGGTCCGGGTCGAAGCGGTCCACCGACTTGATCAGCCCGATGGTGGCGACCTGCGTCAGGTCGTCCAGCGGCTCACCGCGGTTGCGGAACCTGCGGGCCAGATGCTCCACGAGCGGCAGGTGCATCCGCACCAGCCGGTTGCGCAGCTCGGCCTTCTCCGTCGAACCGTCGGGCAGTCCCCGGAGTTCGACGAAGAGCGCCCGCGCCCCGCTGCGGTCGTGTGGATCGTGGTGCCCGTGCTCGCTCATCTGGCCCGCCCGCTCCGCCTGCGCATGCTCCACCGCGGCCGGACGGCCCTGCGTGCCGTCCGCCCCGCCTTCCGGATGCGGCCGGGCCTGCTGCTCCGGAAGGGCTGCTGGGCGCACCGCCTCCGACCGGATCGTCTCGTCCCGCACAGGACCGTCCCCGTTCCCGTCGCTCACGCCGGCCCGGGTCCCGCGCCGCGCTGTTTGTAGAGGCTGATGCTGACCGTACGGTCGTCCGCGACCGTGGAGTCGACCTTGCCGGCCAGTGCGGAGAGCACCGTCCAGGCGAAGGTGTCGCGCTCGGGGGCGCGTCCGTCCGTCGTGGGGGCCGAGACGGTCACCTCGAGGGAATCGTCGACGAGTCGGAAGACGCAGCTGAGGACGGAGCCCGGCACGGCCTGCTGAAGCAGGATCGCGCAGGCCTCGTCGACCGCGATGCGAAGATCCTCGATCTCGTCGAGAGTGAAGTCCAAGCGCGCTGCGAGACCGGCCGTGGCCGTACGCAGCACCGACAGGTAGGCACCCGCAGCGGGCAGCCGGACCTCTACGAAGTCCTGGTTCCCGGGCTCGCCTGCGATCTGGGACACCCTCACCTCCAAGGTGGCACAAAGTCGTTCGAGGCTCCGGGACGGGTGCCCGGGGCCGTGCGGTCCGTCGTCGGTTCCGTGGTTCGGCGACGGCGTCGCGACCCATGATGCCGTGTCGCCGGGACCACAACCTTATGATTACTCATGGTAAACATACGAGTACGCACAGTGGCTAGTGGTCTGCGGCGGTCAATTGCGAAGAACCGGCGCCGGTTTGACGTACCCAGGCGTCAGACGATCGAACCGTCCACGAAGCACCAGCGCCAGGTCTCCCCGCGTTCGAGGCTGCGCATCACCGGGTGACCGGTCGCTTCGTGGTGTGCCGTCGCGTGCTTCAGCGGCGAGGAATCGCAGCACCCGACGTGTCCGCAGTCGAGGCAGAGCCGCAGTTGCACGGGATGGGTGCCGGCCGCCAGACACTCCGGACAGGTGTCGCCGAGCGGGGCGGGCTCGGGGCGCGGCAGTTCGGCTACGTGGAGGCACTCACTCATGATGGCCACGTTACGTCGGATGTGAGGACAGTGAGATGGACGCATTGCCGCTGGTGGCACTCGTCGCGGCGAGCGCGGCGGTCGCGGGGGCCGCCCGGAGGACACCGGTGCCCGCGCCGCTGCTGCTGGTCGCGGCCGGGTTGCTGGCCTCGTACCTGCCGGGCGTGCCGGACTACACGCTGGACGCGCACATCGTGCTGCCCCTGCTGCTGCCGCCGTTGCTGTACACGGCGGCGGTCGACAGCTCGTACCTCGACCTGCGGGCCAATGTGCGGCCGGTCGCCCTGCTCTCCGTGGGGTACGTGCTCTTCGCGACGGTCGCCGTGGGGTGGCTGGCCTATCTCCTGGTGCCGGACCTGCCGCTCACCGCCGCCCTGGTGCTCGGCGCGGTGGTCGCCCCGCCGGACGCCGTCACGGCCGCGGCGATCGCCCGCAGGGTGGGCCTGCCCGCCCGGGTCACCACGATTCTCCAGGGCGAGTCCCTGGTGAACGACGCCACCGCGATCACCGCCTTCAAGGTGGCCCTCGCCGCAGCCGTCGGCGCGGGCATGAGCTGGGGCGAGGGCATCGGAGAATTCGCGCTGGCGTCGGTCGGCGGCATCGGCGTCGGCCTGCTGCTCATGGTGCCGCTGCACTGGCTGCGCACGCACCTCAAGGAGGCGCTGCTCCAGAACACCCTGTCGCTGCTGATCCCGTTCGTCGCCTATGCGGCGGCGGAGCGGGTGCACGCCTCCGGAGTGCTCGCCGTGGTCGTCGTCGCGCTCTACCTGGGGCACCGTTCCTGGCAGGTCGACTTCGCGACCCGGCTGCAGGAGGCGGCGGTCTGGAAGATGGTCGCGTTCGTCCTGGAGTCCGCGGTCTTCGCGCTCATCGGCCTGCAGCTGCCCTTCGTGCTCAGGGGCCTGGGCGCGTACGGCGTGGCCGAGGCCTTGGGATACGCGGTCCTGGTGTTCGTGGCCGTGGTCGTGGTGCGCTTCGTCTGGGTGTACCCGGCGAGCTACCTGCCGCCCCGGCTCTCCCGGCGCATCAGGGAGCGTGAGGGAATGCCGTCCTGGTCCTCGTCCCTGATCGTCGGCTGGGCCGGGATGAGGGGCGTCGTCTCGCTCGCCATCGCCTTCTCGATCCCCATGGTCACGCATGACGGAGAAGACTTCCCCGCGCGCAACCTGGTGCTGTTCCTGACCTTCACGACCGTCATCGGGACGCTGGTGGTCCAGGGGCTGAGCCTGCCCCTCCTGGTGCGCGTACTGAAGCTCCCGGGGCGCAGCGCGCGCGCCGAGACGCTGGCCGAGGCGCAGGCGCAGAACGAGGCGTCCACGGCTGCGGACGCGCGTCTGGAGGCCCTGCTGGCGGATCCGCGCAACGCGCTGCCCGACCCCCTCACCCAGCGGCTGCGCGCTGTCATGGAACGGCGGCGCAACGCCGTGTGGGAACGGCTCGGCGAGGCCAATCCGGTCACCGGGGAGTCGGCGGACGACACCTACCGGCGGCTGGCGAGGGACATGATCGCCGCCGAGCGCGAGGTCTTCGTACGCCTCAGGGACGAGCGGCGGATCGACGACGAGATGCTGCGTGCCCTGTTGCGGCGGCTGGACCTGGAGGAGGCCGCCGCCTACCGGGAGACGGACGGCGGGTGAGCGTGCCCCCGGAAGTGCCGGGACCCGGACGGCTCAGGGCCGCCCCGTGACGACCGCGGTGACCGTGGATCCCGGGGCGAAGGCGCCCTCCCCGGCCAGCACGGTCAGCCCGTACAGGAGTTTGGCCACGTAGAGCCGTTCGACGGGCAGGCCGTGCCGGTCCTCGAAATCGGCGGCGAAGGCGTGCAGTTCCGGTGTCGTACGGGCGTACCCGCCGAAGTGGAAGCGTTCGTCCAGGGACCACTCCCCGGCGTGACCGCCGAACGTCTCCTGCTGCAGGTCGTGTATCGCCGCTCCCAGGAAGCCGCCGCGCAGGACGGGGACGCCCAGGGCGCGCTGCCCGGGGCCGAGTCCGGCGGCCAGACCCGCGAGGGTGCCTCCGGTGCCGCAGGCGACCGCCACGGTGCCGGCCGGGCCGTGCAATTCGCGGCCGAGCTCTGTGCAGCCCTGTACGGCGAGCGCGTTGCTGCCGCCTTCCGGGATGACCAGGCACTCCCCGAAGAGTCGCAGAAGGCCTTCCAGGACCTCGGGAGTGGTCTTCGCGCGGTAGGTGGCGCGGTCCACGAAGTGCAGGTGCATGCCGTCGGCCGCGCACCGCGCGAGCGAGGGGTTCAGCGGGCGGTGGGCCAGTTCGTCGCCCCGTACGACGCCGACGGTGGGGAAGCCCAGCAGCCGTCCGGCGGCTGCCGTGGCCCTGAGGTGGTTCGAGTAGGCGCCGCCGAAGGTCAGTACGGTCCGGCCGGCGGCGGACCGTAGGTTGAGGGCGAGCTTGCGCCACTTGTTGCCCGGAAGGTCCGGGTGGATGAGGTCGTCGCGCTTGAGCAGCAGCGTCACGCCGTGGCGCGCGAAGCGCTCGTCCCGGGCCGGCTGCAGGGGCGAGGGGAGCACCGGGCGCAGTCGGGAGAGGTCGGGCGCTTCGTCGTCCATGCCTTCATTGTGTGCCGTCCCGTGCCGCCCTGTTCCAGTGGCCGACGACCGAGGGGGCGTCCTGGCCGTGCTCAGTCCTGGGCGAGCCACAGGTCGGGGCCGAACACCTCGTAGTGGATGTCGGCCGCAGCCACCCCCTTGCCCAGCAACTGGGAGCGTACGGCGCGCATGAAGGGCAGCGGGCCGCAGAGGTAGGCGTGGGTGCCCGGGGCGACCGGAAGGCCGCTCAGGTCGACCGTGCCGGTGCGGTGTGCGGGGTGGCCGGGCTCCGGGCTCTCGTACCAGAAGTGGGCGGAGGCGTCCGGGAGCTTGCCGGTGAGTGCCGCGTGGTCCGTGCGCAGCGCGTGATCGGCGGGCGACCTGTCGCCGTGGACCACGGTGACGGGCGCACGGTGCCCCTCCTGCGCGAGGTGCTCCAGCATCGACAGGATCGGGGTGCATCCGATGCCTGCCGAAGCGAGGAGCAGTGGGGCGTCGCCGGCGCCGTCGAGCACCAGGTCGCCGTACGGAGCCGAGACGCGCAGCCGGTCACCCACGGTCAGTCGCGCGTGCAGGTGCGAGGAGACCTCGCCCTCCGGGCCGTTCTCGCCCCGTACGCGCTTGACGGAGAAGGACCGCTGGTCGGCGCCGGGCGCACCGGTGAGGCTGTACTGGCGTATCTGGCGGGCGCCGTCGGGGAGTTCCACCTGGACGGAGACGTACTGGCCCGGCCGGAAGCCGGGGACCGGCGCGCCGTCGGAGGGGGCGATCCGGAAGGTGGTCACGTCGGGGGTGTCCTCGACGCGGGAGATCACCGTCCATTCGCTCCACACGTCGCCGGCGACCACGCCCTGCTGGGCGTGGAGCCGTTCCTCGATCGCGATCAGGGCGTTGGCCATCAGCCAGTAGACCTCGTCCCAGGCCGCGGCGACCTCGGGGGTCACGGCGTCGCCGAGCACCTCGGCGATGGCGGCGAAGAGGTGGGTGTGCACGACCTGGTACTGCGGGGCGGTGATACCCAGTGAGGCGTGCTTGTTGGCGATCCGGCCCAGCATCACGTCGGGCCGGGCGTCCGGGTGCTCGACGAGTTGGGTGGCGAAGGCCGCGATGGATCCGGCGAGCGCCTGACGCTGAGTGCCGGAAGCCTGGTTGCCCCGGTTGAAGAGGTCCCGGAGCAGTTCCGGGTGGGCGTCGAACAGCTTTCGGTAGAAGAGGTCCGCGATGTCCCCGATGGCCGCGCCTACGGCGGGGAGCGTGGCTCGGACGGTGGCGGTCGACGTCTCGGAGAGCATCGGGTGACTCCTTGGGTGGTGAGGGCCGCGTGGCGAACGGCACATAAAATTGGTATACGAGATGCGTATTTTCGAGCGGAGTGGCCGGCCTGGCGTGTCGCGGTGGGGCGCGCCGACGGTCGCGGGCGGATCAGCCGGGCGCGGGGCCGCCGCGGCTGATGCCGAGCAGCAGCGGGCCGGTGGGGGAGGAGACGAGATCACCGACCGTGAGCGGGTCGAGCGAGGCGTAGAAGGCCTCTTCGGCCTGGCGCAGTGCCGAACGGAGCCGGCAGGCGGAGCGCAGGGGGCATGGGGTGCCGCCCTCGCAGTCGACGACCTCACCCGGTCCCTCCAGCTGCCGCACCAGGGCGCCGATCGAGGCCGATCGGCCGGCGGTGGTGAGGGTGAGGCCCCCGCCCCGGCCCCGCCGGGCGTCGACCAGGCCGAGGTGCTGGAGGCGGGCGACGACCTTCGCCGCGTGGGTGTAGGGCACCTGCATGGTGGCCGCCACCTCACGGGTGGTCGGCGGGTCCTCGCCCTCCGCCGTGACGGTCAGGCGCATGAGCACCCGCAGCGCCACATCGGTGAATCGGGTCAGCCGCATGACGGCAGCGTAGATAAGTTGCATTCTGGATGCAACTTACGCGCCCGTCCCGCCCGTCCTCCGTCGGAGGCGGCGCGTCATCATGGTGGGTGTGGTCCCGTGACGGATGCGGGGTGCGCTTGGGTGAGAGAGGTGGTCAGCGGCCGTGCCGAAACCGAACGCAGCCGGCGGGATACCGGCGGGCAAGGTCATCACCGACCCGGACGGCCTGGGCCGTTACGCGCACGACGAGGCGGAATGGGCCCCGGCAGGGCTACCCCTGGCGGTCGTGCGGCCCCAGGACACCGACGAGGTGCGGGCCGTCGTCGCGTACTGCGTCGAGCACCGGATCCCGGTGGTCCCGCGCGGCGCCGGCACGGGACTGTCGGGCGGGGCCAACGCCGTGGACGGTGCCGTCGTCCTCTCCTTCGAGGACATGAACCGCATCCTGCGCATCGACCCGGTGGAGCGTCTCGCCGTCGTCCAGCCAGGTGTCGTCAACGACGACCTGCGTGCCGCGTGCGCCGAGCAGGGCCTCTGGTACCCGCCGGACCCGGCGAGCTCCCCCTGGTCCACCCTCGGGGGCAACACGGCCACGAACGCGGGGGGCATGTGCTGCGTCAAGTACGGCGTGACCCGGGACTACGTGCTCGGACTCGAGGCGGTCAACGGCCTGGGCGAGATCGTGCGGGTGGGCCGGCAGACCGCCAAGGGAGTCGCGGGGTACGACCTGTGCGGTCTCCTCGTCGGCTCCGAGGGCACCCTCGGCGTGATCACCGAGATCACCGTGAAGCTGCGTGGCGCGCGGCCCGCGGAGCGTACGGTGGCCGGCTTCTTCGACTCGGTCGTCGCGGCCGGTGACGCGGTGAGCCGGGTGACGGCGGCGGGCATCGTACCCTCGGCGCTCGAACTCCTCGACCGCCACTGCCTGAAGGCCGTCGACGAGTGGAAGAACATGGGCCTGTCCGCGGACGCGAACGCGATCCTGCTCGGCCGCGTGGACACCCCGGGTGCCGCCGGTGACGCCGAGGCCGAGGCCGTGCGGGCCTGTTTCGCCGAGGCGGGCGCCGCCTGGGCCGAGGTCTCCACCGACCAGGCCGAGGCGGACGCCCTGTTCCAGGCCCGTCGACTGGCCTACCCGGCGCTGGAGCGGCTGGGGCCGGTACTCACCGAGGACGTGGTCGTGCCTCGCTCCCGGGTGCCGCAGATGCTGGCGCGCATCGAGGAGATCGCCGGCGAACACGAGGTCCTCATCGCCAACATCGCCCATGCCGGCGACGGCAACCTCCACCCCCTGATCATCACCGAACCCGGCGACGACGAGGCCAGGGCCCGCGCCCAGCTCGCCTTCGAGGACATCCTCGACGCGGCGATCTCCTTCGGCGGTACGGTCACCGGAGAACACGGCGTGGGCCTGCTCAAGATGGGCGGCATGGACCGCGAAATCGGCCCCGTCAACCTCGCCATGCAACGAGCGGTCAAGGCGGCCCTCGATCCGTACGGCATCCTCAACCCGGGCAAGGTCGTCGTCTCGGGAGCACCCTTGGCGCCCTGACGGTGCCGACGGCCATTCCTACCGCAGCGGTTCGCTGAGCGCGACGGCGCGCAGGGCAGCCGCGAGCGCCTGCTCGTCGCCGACGTCGAGAGCCGTGTCGGTGAGCTTGACGACGTGCTCGTCGCCGTGGACCAGGGCCTGTTCGAAAACCTCTTCGGGCGTGACCGTGCCCGGCGGGACATAGGCCACCGGGGCGTCCGGAGCGTACATCGCGGTCACCGCCGCGGATGCCGTCCAGGCGGCATGGAGGCTCGGCACCCACAGTGGCCGCGGGAGAGCGGGGAGGGTGCGCAGGACGGCGTTGGGCGCCGTCGCCGCGTGGACCAGCATGGTCGCCTCGCCGTGGCCGTGGGTGGCATACCGATGGGTGGCCGCCGTGACCAGCTCGATGAGCCGGCGGTGGGCCTCGGCCGGGTCCGTGACTGTGGCGGCCCACACCGGGAGGCTCCTGACCCGCCCGAGCCGGGCAGGGAATCCGCCCTCCTGCCCGGCGACGGAGGTCACCGCGTCGAGAGCGGCTGCGGCGCTGTCCGCCCCCGGTGCGGGCATGAGACCGGTGACAGGGTGGTGGCGGGCGGCCCAGTAACCGAGGCCGTGCGCGAGTTCGGTTAGCCTCGGTGCGGTGCCCTCGCCGGCCAGGAGCGTGCGTACGGCATGGCCCACGCGGATCACCGGATGCGTCGATCCGCCGTACATGCCGGGCAGCAGACGGGGCCACCACTGGGCCAGCACGTCCCGCCAGGGACGCTCGGCGATCTCCCGGCCGAAGTGGCCGATCCAGTCGGCGGCGCGGCGCGGGTCGCCCAGAGCCGTGCGCCAGTTGGCGTCCGTGACCGGCTCGACGGCTGCCGGGAACTCCTCGAGTCTGGACGCGTAGAGGTCGAGCCAGCGGTGCACGGCCGCCGCCTGACCGTTGGCCGAGAGGGCCTCGACGGCCATCGGCGCGTGGTTGGTGAGCCGCCCGAGCCGCTCCGGGCCCGAGGTGTGCAGCCGCTGGAGCGCCTCGTCGAGGGTGCCTGTCGTATCCATGGCGAGAACGCTAGGCGCCCGTCCGCGCCCCCGTAACGGGCGGAAGTCCTAGGCGCCGAGCGGGGCTTGGAGGAGGGGGCCTACGTCCGGAGGCCTGGTCCGGGCTCTCCCGCCGATGGCTGACGCAGGCGCCGGTCGGGCCTTCGCGCGTGACCGGGCGCGAGCAACGTTCCCGCCCTCGGGCCCGATTAGTCACACTCTTTTGTGTAATAGCGCATGGTATCCCTCGGCTGCAAGTCTTCCTCTCGCAGGTCAGTCCATGATCGAGAGGATGTCGGATGTCCGTTGGTGAAGAGGTTCGCGACACGCAGCCGCCGCAGCAGAGTCTCGGCACAGCGGCTGCGCGGAACCTCGCGACGACGACCAAGTCCGCCCCGCAGATGCAGGAAATCACCTCGCGATGGCTGCTGCGCATGCTGCCGTGGGTGCAGGTGCAGGGTGGCACCTACCGGGTGAACCGCCGGCTGAGCTATTCCGTCGGGGACGGCAGGGTGACCTTCGTCCAGACAGGCGACCGGGTCACGGTCATCCCCGCGGAGCTCGGTGAACTTCCCGCCCTCCGTGGTTTCGGTGACGAGGAGGTGCTGGCCGAGCTGGCGCGCAGGTGTGAGCAGCGTGATGTCGCGGCCGGCGAGGTGCTCGCCGCGTCGGGCGACGCGGCGGACCGGGTCCATCTCCTGGCCCACGGCAAGGTCGAGAAGATCGGGACCGGGCCCTACGGCGACGAGACGGTACTCGGAGTCCTCGCCGACGGCGCCTATTTCGGTGACCATGTCCTGGTCGACGGCGACGCGACGTGGGCGTACACAGTCCGTGCGGTGACCGGCTGCACACTGCTGACCTTGCGCCGTTCGGACGTGCTGAACCTCGCGGCCCGCGCGGACTCGCTCCGGGACCATCTCGCCGGGCTCCTCGCCATCCCGCACCAGCGGACCAATCGCTACGGCGAGGCGGAGATCGACCTTTCGGCGGGGCATGTGGGGGAGAGCGTCGTCCCGCACACCTTCGTCGACTACGAGTCGGCGCCCCGTGAGTACGAACTGAGCGTCGCCCAGACCGTGCTGAAGGTCCACAGCAGGGTGGCCGACCTCTACAACCAGCCGATGAACCAGACCGAGCAGCAGTTGCGGCTCACGGTGGAGGCGCTGCGGGAACGCCAGGAACACGAGCTCATCAACAACCGGGAGTTCGGCCTGCTCAACAACTGCGACTACGGGCAGCGTCTCCAGCCGCACGACGGAGCGCCCGGCCCCGACGACATGGACGAGCTCCTGTCGCGCCGGCGCGGGTCCAAGCTGTTCCTCGCCCATCCGCGGGCCATCGCCGCCTTCGGCCGGGAGTGCAACAGGCGCGGCCTGGTGCCGGAGAGCGTCGAGGTCGGGGGACACCACGTGCCGGCCTGGCGGGGAGTGCCCATCTTCCCGTGCAACAAGATCCCCGTCACCGATGCCCGCACCACCTCGATCATCTGCATGAGGACCGGCGAGGCGGACCAGGGCGTCATCGGGCTCCAGCAGAGCGGCATCCCGGACGAGATCGAGCCCAGCCTCTCGGTCCGGTTCATGGGTATCGACGAGCAGGCGATCATCTCCTACCTCGTGACGGCGTACTACTCCGCCGCCGTACTGGTGCCGGACGCCCTCGGAGTCCTGGAGAACGTCGAGGTGAGCCGCTGGCGATGACGCTCCCCGGGCCCGGGCGACAGCTGCCCGGGCCCCGGCAGGCCAAGGCCGCGAACAAGGTGCCCCGTGGCGCCCGGAAGGAGTGACCGTGATCATGACCAGTACGGATGCCGCGATGGACGGGCACAAGGCCGCCGCGCTCCTGGAGCACACCCGTGACGCCGTCGACCCGCACCTGCGAGCAGCCGTCGACACGCTGCCCGGGGCGATCCGGCGGGTCGCCAAGTACCACTTCGGCTGGCAGAACGCCGACGGGAGCCCCGCCTCCGGGCAGTCGGGGAAGGCCATCAGGCCGGCGCTCGTCCTGGCTGCCGCCCGTGCGCTGGGCGGGGACCCGGAGGTGGCGATGCGGGCGGCCGTCGCCGTTGAACTCGCGCACAACTTCACCCTGCTCCACGACGATGTCATCGACGAGGACACGACCCGTCGGCACCGGCCCACGGCCTGGGCGGTCTTCGGCGTGCCGGACGCCGTCATCACGGGTGACGCCATGCTGTCCCTCGCCCTGCGACTGCTGGCGGACGATCCGCACCCCGCGTCCGCGCACGCCGCGGTGCGGCTCTCCACCTGCGTCATCGAGCTGTGTGCGGGGCAGCAGGCCGACGGCGCATTGGAGGACCGCGACCCCGACGACGTCACGCTCGACGAGTGCCTGGCCATGGCCATGGCCAAGACGGGCGCCCTGCTCGGATGTGCCTGCGCCCTGGGCGCGCTCTACGCGGGGGCGGGGGAACGGGCGGTCCTCGCCATGGACGGGTTCGGCCGGGAAGCGGGCCTCGCCTTCCAGCTCATCGACGACCTGATCGGCATCTGGGGGGACACGGCCCGCACGGGCAAACCGGTCGGGGCCGACCTGACCGCCCACAAGAAATCCCTGCCGGTGGTCGCGGCGCTCACGTCGGACACCCCGGCCGCCGCCGAGCTCGCCGCGCTCTACCAAGGCGTCATGAACACCCCGGGGGAGGTGAGACGCGCTGCCGACGCGGTCGACCGGGCCGGCGGCCGCGACTGGGCCCAGGTCGCCGCGGCCGACCGGATGGCCCGGGCCGTCCATCATCTGTCCCGTGCGGTGCCCGCTCCGGAGGGTGCCGGAGACCTGCTGGTCCTGGCCGAGTTCGTCACCCGGAGAACTCACTGAACCGGGCACGCCCCTGACGCTTTGCTGCCCCCAACTCTAGTATTCCGTCGGTCGGTTGGACCATCACCACGGAGCGAGGAGGGGGCCGGTCATGGGTGTGCGCATACGGCAGGCGGACCAGCGGGACAGGGACCAGGTCGTACGGATCCTGGAAGTGGCGTTCCACGAGGACCCGGTGAGCAGTTGGGTGTTTCCCGACGAGCAGCACCGGCGCGCGGTGCACGGGAAGTTCCTCGGCGTGTTCGCCGACGTCACGTTGGACGGAGGACGGGTCGACCTGCTGGAGGACGGTACGGCGGCGGCCCTCTGGATCTCCGTGCCGGCGGGCGCGCCGGAGGAGGGCGAGGACACCCCCGCGCTGATGCGGGAGACGGCGGACCCCGACAACGAGCGGGCCGAACTGGTGGGGAGGCTGACCGGCGCCGTTCACCCGCACGACCGTGCGCACGAGTACCTGTTGATGATCGGCGTCTCCCCGGAGCGCCAGGGTGAGGGAATCGGTGAGACGCTGATGAGAAAGGTCCTGGAACGCTGCGACCGGGAGGGGGTTCCCGCCTACCTGGAGGCGAGCAGCGGGCGCAGCCGAGGTCTTTACGAGCGGCTCGGTTTCACCTTCACCGGACAGACCGTCGACCTCCCTGACGGCCCGTCGATGTGGCCCATGTGGCGGGAGCCGCAGGCCGGATGAGCGGGCCGGCGCCGGCGGAGGTACGGAAGGGGAGGGTGCCGCCAGGGCGGCCCGGGGGCACGGGCTACAGTCCCTGCTCATGACAGATGAGTCGTGGGCAGGCTGGTACCGGGACCATCGGGGTTCCGAGGCCGTCATTCTCACCACGGACGGACAGCAGCTCCGTATCCGCATCCGGGGCACGGACTTCGAGGGCGAGAGCTTCGACGGTCTGGGACCGGTGGCGGGTGCGCCGGTCCAGGAGGGGCTGTTCGACCTGGTGGGCGGCGTGCTCGACGACTGTGTGCTGGAGTGGGACCTCCCCCTCCCGGTCCTGGTGTCCGGGACGGTCCGGCAGGCCACGCTCAGCTGCCTGTTGTCCCTGCGCAGGGCGGACCCGGACTTGTATCTCGCCCTTCATCTGGACGGGGCGGTGTACGAGTCGAACCGTGCGGAGGGTGACTTCGCCGCCGCACTGGCCACGGTCCAGCGGATCCTGCCGCCCGGCATACATCTGCAGACGTGCATAGCCTGCGCCTTCTCCGACTACTTCCCGGCCCCGGTCCGCGGTCTTTCCGGCGGGCTCGCCTGCTTCCGCGGCGCCAAGGACGCCTACCGAGGCGTGGCGGACGCGGACGACGTCGCCGGCCTCTGGGACCGGCGTACCGCATTCGTCCAGGAGATATGGAGCTGCCGGGAGTTCGAACCGCGCCCGGCCCATGGCGCCGGCACGGGCCACCGGGGAGCCTTCCCGCTCGAACTGGCCTGAGCCACGTGCCGGCTCGCCCGTGGTGTCAGGACGCGGTGCGGGCGGGAGCGGCCCACCCGGCACGACTGTTCTGCCGACAGCGAGTTTCCGTTCTCCCTGCGGCGGAGGAGGGCACGATCGACGCATGAGGCTCTTGATGCTGGGCGGGACGGAGTTCGTGGGACGCGCGGTCACCGACGCGGCCCTCGGCCGCGGATGGGAGGTCACCGTCTTCCACCGCGGCCACCACGCCGCGCCGGCCGGGGCCCGGACGCTGACCGGTGACCGCACGACGGGTGCCGCGGGGCTCGCGGCACTGACCGAAGGCACCTGGGATCTGGTGGTCGACACCTGGAGCGGCGCGCCCTCCGCCGTTCGGGACGCCGCCCGGCTGCTGTCGGACAGGGTGGGGCATTTCAGTTACGTCTCCAGCAGGTCCGTGTACGCCTACCCCACTCCGGCGGGGCTCCCGGAGGACGGACCGCTGGTGGCCGGCGCCTCCCAGGACGCCGGAGCGGATGTTCCGTACGCCCTGGCCAAGCGGGGCGGTGAGCTCGCGGCGCTCGACGCCTTCGGCGACCGGGCGCTGCTGGCCCGGGCCGGGCTGATCCTCGGTCCGGGGGAGAACATCGGCCGTCTGCCGTGGTGGCTGGCCCGGACGGCCAGGGGCGGGCCGGTCGTCGCACCAGGGCCACCGGATGCCCCGCTCCAGTACATCGACGCCCGGGACCTGGCTGACTGGCTCCTGGACGCCGCGGCGGACGGCCTGGGCGGGGCGTACAACACGGTGAGCCGGCCGGGGCACACGACCATGGGCGAGCTCCTGGACGCCTGCGTCCGCGTCACAGGCGCCCGCGCCCGACTGCGCTGGACCGACCCCGAGGTGCTTCTCGCGGCCGGTGTCGAGCCGTGGACGGATCTGCCGGTCTGGCTGCCTGCCGGAGAGCTCCACGACAGCATGCACCAGGGTGATGTCACCAAGGCGCACGCCACGGGTCTGCGCTGCAGGCCCGTGGGTGAAACCGTCGCCGATACGTGGGCCTGGCTGTGTGAGCGCGGAGGGACGGCCCCGCAGCGCTCGGACCGGCCCGCCGTCGGTCTCGACGCGCGCACCGAGGCGAAGCTCCTGGCGGCGCCCGGCAGCCCTTAGCGTGACCCCATGACCGAACACCTGCTGCACCTCACGGAAGAGCCCCTGTGGGAGGCCGCCCGCAGAGCGGGGACGTACGAGATGTCCACCCGGGGCCGCACCCTGCGGGAGGAGGGCTTCATCCACTGCTCGCTGCCCCACCAGCTCCCCGCGGTGGCGGGGGCGTTGTACGGACCCGAGGACGAGGGCCTGGTGGTCCTGGTCATCGATACGGGCCGGCTCCCGGCGCCCGTCACGTACGAGTCGATGGAACCCGGCGGTGAGGAGTTCCCGCACATCTACGGGCCGCTGCCGGTGAGCGCGGTCGTGGAGGTGCGCCCCTGGGCCGGGACCGTGGCGCGGGAGAGGGGTGAGGCATGATGATCGGTCCTCTCGTCGCGGTGACCGGCGCGAGCGGGGCGGTCGGCGGCCGGGTGGCCGCGCGGCTGGTCCGGACCGGCGTTCCCGTGCGCCTCCTCGGCCGTGAGCCCTCCCGGCTGCCCCGGCTGCCCGGAGCGGCCGCCGCGCCCCCGGCTGCTTACGGCGACGGGGAGTCCATGCGTCGCGCGCTGGAAGGGGCGCACACCCTGTTCCTCGTCTCGGCGCACGAGAGTCCGGGACGGGTGCTGGAACACACCACGGCGGTGGACGCCGCCCTCGCCGCGGGCGTCGAGCGCATCGTGTACGTGTCGTTCCTCGGCGCGGCACCGGACGCGACGTTCACGTTCGCACGCGATCACTGGCACACCGAGGCGCACATCAGGATGACCGGGGTGCGCCACACCTTCCTGCGGGACAGCTGGTACCTCGCTGCGATCCCCGCGATGACGGGCTCCGACGGCGTCCTGCGCGGGCCCGGTGGTGAGGGGCGGGTCTCGGCCGTCTCCCACGAGGACATCGCGGACGCGGCGTCAGCCGTCCTGCTGGACGAGGGAACCGGCCATGACGGCGTGACGTACGACCTCACGGGCCCCGAGGCGTTCACCCTGGCGGAGGCGGCCGGTGAACTGAGCCGACGCACCGGCCGCGTGATCCACTACGTGCCCGAGACCAGGGAGGAGGCCTACACATCCCGTGCCCACTACGGCGCCCCGGAGTGGGAGGTGGCGGGCTGGGTCACCTCCTACGAGGCGATCGCGGCAGGTGAGCTGGAGACCGTCTCGGACGCCGTCCCGCTCCTCACGGGCCACCCGGCCCGGAGCCTGGCCACCTACCTGCGGGAGAACCCGGACAGCTACCGGCACCTCCTGCCGGACTCCTAGCGTCTCCTGTCCTGCGACCGCCCACGTGCGGCGGCGGGTGCGCGCCCCGTTCGAGCACACCGCTGCCACCCAGGCCGAGAGGCTGTACGGCAGCCCGGGAACAAGACCGCACCCGGCCCATGGGGGACGCCGTGAACGGCGCTCCCGCGGACCGGGTGCGGTCGGATCGGCGACGTGGCCGGCGCATGCGCCGGCCAGGCGGCCCGGCCGTGGATCAGGCCTTCTTGGTCTCCCAGAAGATCTTGTCGATCTGGGCGATCAGGTCCAGAGCCTTCTGGCCCGTGGCCGGGTCGTTCGAACCCTTGGCCGCGGAGAGCGCCTTCAGGGTGTCGTTGACCAGCTGGTGCAGCTCCGGGTACTTCTCGAAGTGCGGGGGCTTGAAGTAGTCGCTCCAGAGCACCGAGACGTGGTGCTTCGCGAGCTCGGCACGCTGTTCCTTGATCAGAACGGCGCGCGTGCGGAAGTCCGCGTCCTCGTTGGCCTGGTACTTCTCCTGGACGGCCTTGACGGACTCCGCCTCGATGCGGGCCTGGGCCGGGTCGTACACGCCGCAGGGCAGGTCGCAGTGTGCGCTGACCTTCACCTTGGGGGCAAACAGGCGGGAAAGCATGGAGCTGTCCTTCCTCGTGATCGTCTTCTCAGGTGGGACATTACTCCGTAGGAAGCCGCTTTTAGCGGCTGCCCCCTAGGGCTTAGGCCAAAAGTCCGGGGTGAGGATGAGACCGGTGGCCCAGAATGCGGAGCGGTGCGCGCAGCCGTGTACTGGAGGATTGGACCGGGAGGTGCCACATGCCGGAACCGGCACAGGAGCCGTGGAACGGGCGGGCGGCGCGCAGGCAGTTCCAGGTGGTGGAGGTGACGGGGCCTTCGATGGTGCCCACGCTCTACCACGGGGACTGGTTGCTCGTGCAGCGCGGGGCGCCCGTGCGCCCCGGGGACGTGGTGATCCTGCGTCATCCGTTCCAGCAGGACCTGCTGGTCGTCAAGCGGGCCACCGAGCGACGCGACGGCGGCTGGTGGGTGCTGGGGGACAACGCCTACGCGGGCGGGGACAGCACGGACTACGGAACGGTGCCCGAAGAGCTCGTGCTGGCCCGGGTGCGGGCCCGCTACCGGCCGCTGAGGAAGGATCAGCGGTCGGTGCTCGCGCTGCTGGGCTGGGCGGTGTCCGCGCTGCGCCTCGTATCGCCGGCACGTTCCGTCTCCAGGCGCTTGCGGGCCCGGTAGGCCGCCACGTTGGCCCGGGTGGCGCAGCGGTCCGAGCAGTAGCGACGCGAGCGGTTGGTCGAGGTGTCGAGGTAGGCGTTGCGGCACGGAGCCGCCTCGCACAGCCCGAGCCGGTCCACGCCGTGCGAGGTGAGGTGGAAGGCGAGTCCCATCGCCGCGATCGCTGCGAACCCCGCCGTCGCGTTCGACGGGTGGTCGGCGAGGTGCATGTGCCAGTCCGGCCTGCCGTCCTCGTCACGGGTGTCATGGCCGGAGATCTGCGGGCTCACCGGGAACTCCAGCAGCAGTGAGTTGAGCAGATCGACCGCCAGGGTCTCGTCGCCGCCGTCGGCCGCCTCGAAGACGGCGCGCAGCCGCGCCCGCACCGACCGGAAGCGGGTCACATCCGCGTCCGTCGCGCGGCGGGCGGCCTGCGCGGTGGCGCCGAACAGCTCCCGCACGGACTCGACCGTGGTGAGGGAGTCCTTGCTGCGGGCCGGCTCCTCGGTGTTGACCAGGCGCACGGCGTAGTCCGAGTAATAGGCCAGTTCCACTTGTAGTCCTTACGGCATCGGTCTGTGTCGGTGTGCTGACCAGGGTAATGGGCGGTTGGGATCAACAGGTCTTACGTATGCGGTTCGAGCGGGCGATCGCACTTCGCTGCAACCTGCCGCCCGCCCCGGCGCACTGGAAGGGTGAGACGGTCCGCATCCGCGGGCCCGGAGAGGGGCGCCGATGACGCGGATCGACGACGATGGCGCACTGCACGCCTTTGTGGAGGGCAGACGCACCGCACTGTTCCGCAGTGCCTACCTGCTGTGCGGCGACCGGCACGAGGCCGAGGACCTGGTGCAGACAACTCTGGTCAAGGTCGTACTCGGAGGAAAGCGGCACGGGCGGCTCGACAACATCGAGGCGTACGCCCGCAAGACCCTGGTCAACACCCACATCGCCGCCCGCCGCCGTTTCTGGCGGCGTGAACGCCCGTACGGCGAACTGCCCGACCACGCGGGCGACCAGGCCGATGCGGACACCGGCCTGATGGTCCGGGCGGCACTCGCCCGGCTCACGGTCAGGCAGCGAGCCGTGCTGGTGCTGCGCTACTGGGAGGACCTGAGCGTGGAGGCCACGGCCGAACTGCTCGGGATGCGGGAGAACACGGTCAAGAGTCACACGGCTCGGGGGCTGGCGGCGCTGCGCGCCGGCATGGCGGCGGACATGACGGAGGAACTCGTATGAATGACGTGCACGAACTGCTGGAGCGGGCCGTTGCGCCCGCGGGCAACCCCGCGGTCACCACCGAGGCGGTGTACGCCCGGGCCGCCAGGGTCCGGTTCAGGCGCCGGGCCGCCGTATCGGCCGTCGCGCTCGCGGTCGTTGCCACCGGGGCGGTCACGCTGCCCGGGTTCACGGACGAGCCGAAGACGGAGCGGACATCGATGGCGGCGACGGCTCCCGTCGGGCAGGCCGACAGGAGCGGGAAGGCAGACCGGCTCGCCGCGCTGCTGCCGCCCGGAGTGGGAAGCATCGAGCGGGTCTCGCTGGCCGATCTGACCGGGAACACGACGACCCGGCCGACGACGACGGCGCACGCGGGCCCGCTGGACGGCGAGTACACGGTCCGCAAGGACGGCGGTGTCGGCTACCTCGTCCTGAAGTACCTGGACCGCGTCACCCTGGGCGAAAGGCTCGGTGATACAGGACAGGACGACCTCTGCACGGGCGACGGACCGCGGCTCGCCGACTGCCTGCGGGAGGAGCTCGCGGACGGCAGCGTCCTGACGACCTGGAGCGACTCGATGGAGCACGCGGGGCAGAACGACACCCCTCGATGGGGCCGGGAGATCACCGGTCGACTGGAACTGAAGGACGGGTCCCTGCTGGGCGTGCGGGCCAGCAGCGGCTACCTCGGCGAACGGTCCCAGGGTCCGCTGCTCAAGGCCCCGCCGATCAGCCAGGAGGAACTGGGCACCCTGATGCTGCGTCCCGAGATGCTGCCGAAGAAGTAGGGAAGAACACGAGGAGGGCGGTACGGACCCGGGTCCGTACCGCCCTCCTCGCACTGCGCGACGGTTTACAGCACCTTCGACAGGAAGGACTTCGTCCGGTCGTGCTGCGGGTTCGTCAGGACGTCGCGCGGGTGGCCGGACTCGACGACGACACCGTCGTCCATGAAGACCAGCGCGTCGCCGACCTCACGGGCGAAGCCCATCTCGTGGGTGACGACGATCATCGTCATCCCGTCCTCGGCCAGGCCGCGCATGACGTCCAGGACGTCACCGACCAGCTCCGGGTCGAGTGCCGACGTCGGCTCGTCGAACAGCATCAGCTTCGGCTCCATGGCCAGAGCGCGGGCGATGGCCACGCGCTGCTGCTGCCCGCCGGAGAGCTGAGTGGGGTAGTTCTTCGCCTTGTCGGACAGGCCGACCCGGTCCAGCAGCCGCTCCGCCCGGGCCCGGGCGACGGCTTTGGCCTCGCCCTTGACCTGGATCGGCGCCTCCATGACGTTCTCGAGGGCCGTCATGTGCGGGAACAGGTTGAAGCGCTGGAAGACCATGCCGATGTCCCGGCGCTGCAGGGCGACTTCGCTGTCCTTGAGCTCGTAGAGCTTGTCACCCTTCTGCCGGTAGCCGACCAGGTCGCCGTCGACGTACAGCCGGCCGGCGTTGATCTGTTCCAGGTGGTTGATGCACCGCAGGAACGTCGACTTGCCGGAGCCCGACGGGCCGATCAGGCAGAAGACCTCTCGCGGGGCGACCTCCAGGTCGATGCCCTTGAGGATGTGTGCGGGACCGAAGGACTTGTGTACGCCCTCGGCCTTCACCATGGCGGTCATACGGAGACACCTCCCGAGGGGCGGTTGCTGAAGGAGGTGAGGGCGACCTTGGCCCGCTGGAACGGGGTGAGCGGCAGGCTCCGCAGGCTGCCCCGGGCGTAGCGGCGCTCCAGGTAGTACTGACCCACGCTGAACACGCTGGTCATCACGATGTACCAGATCGAGGCGACGAAGAGCATCTCCATCACCGCGTAACTGGTCGAGCCGATCTGCGACGTGGAGCGCAGCAGCTCGTTGTAGGTGACCGCGTAGACCAGGGACGAGGTCTTCAGCATGTTGATGAACTCGTTGCCGGTCGGCGGGATGATCACCCGCAGGGCCTGCGGGAGCACCACGCGGCGCATGGTCTTCGCCTGGGTCATGCCGAGCGCGTGCGAGGCCTCGGTCTGGCCCTCGTCCACCGACTGGATGCCCGCCCGGACGATCTCCGCCATGTACGCGGCCTCGTTGAGGGCGAGGCCCAGCAGGGCGCACATGAACGGCGTCATCACATCGGTCATCTCGTCCTTGTAGATGAACGGGATGTTGAGGACCGGGAAGATCAGGGCCAGGTTGAACCAGAGCAGCAGCTGCACGTAGACCGGGGTGCCGCGGAAGAACCAGATGTACAGCCATGCCACCCAGCTGGTCACCGGGTTGCTGGAGAGCCGCATGACGGCGAGCACCACGCCCAGGATCACACCGAGGACCATGGCGAGCACACTGATCATCAGCGTGCGGCCCGCACCGGCCAGGACGGTGTCGTCGAGCAGCTTGTCCTGGACCGCCTGCCACTGGATGTCGCCCTGGGAGAAGGCGTACACGAGGGCGGCGAGCAGGGCGAGCACGACCACGCCGCTGATCCAGCGGCCGTAGTGCCGGACGGGAACGGCTCTGATGGTCTCCGGCGCGACGGTGGTGGCCTTGGAGACGGGTGCCGGGGCGACGGATGGGCCGCCGGGCGCCTTGTCGAACTTGTCAGTCACGGTGACTGCCCTTCGGTGGTGCGCCGGTCACTTGCCGCCGTTGATGGCGGCCTTGTCGATCGCGCCGGTGCCGGCACCCCACTTGTCGAGCACCTTCTGGTAGGAGCCGTCGGCGATGATCGCGTCCACGGCCTCCTTGAGCACGTCACGCAGTTCGGTGTTGTCCTTGTTCACCGCGATACCGAACGGGCCGGCGTCCACCTGCTCGCCGACGACCTCGAAGTCCTTGCCGCCGTTCGCCTTGCGGGCCAGGTCCAGGGCGACCGGGTAGTCGTTGACACCGGCGACGGCGCCGCCCGACTTCACGCGGGTCTGGGCCTCGGTGTCGTTCTCGAAGGACTCGATCTTGACGGCCTTCTCGCCGGCGTCCGTGCAGGCCTTGGACTGCTTGTTCAGGGCCTTCTCGTACGTGGTGCCGCGCTGCACCGCCGCGACCCTGCCGCACAGGTCCTCGATGGACTTGATGCCCTCGGGGTTGCCCTTCTTGGTGTAGACGGCGGTACCGGCGAGGAAGTAGTCGACGAAGTCGACGCCCTTGCCGAGCTTCTTGCCGTTGTCGTCCAAGCCCTGCTGTCGCTGCGGGTTGTCCGTGATGGAGGACATGGCGATGTCGTGGCGGCCCGTGTTGAGAGCGGTGATCAGACCGTCGAAGGAGCCGGAGGTGAACTCGAACTTCACGCCCAGCTGCTTGCCCAGGGCTTCCGCGATGTCGGGGTCGACGCCGACGATCTTGCCGTTCTCGACGGATTCCATCGGGGCGTACTCGGCATTCGTGCCGACCTTGATGACACCGGACTTCCGGTACTTCTCCGGGAGCTTGTCGAAGAGCGGGGCGCTGTTCGAAGCGGTGTCGTCACCGGTCTTCGTCGAACCGCTGTCGGTCTGGTCGCCACAGGCGGTCAGCAGCAGGGTGCCGGCGACCGCGACTGCGCAGACCGCGGCAATCCGGGACTTCGCGGCCGTACGACAGAGGGTGCTTGCGGTCATGATCGGAATCCTCCGGCGGTGAGGGAATGCTGGTCAGGTGGGCACGCACGCACCTTCGAGTGTCGCCACCTCGTGTGATTAGGGCATCTTGCCATTCGGACTCACCCAATCAGGGGGCCGGTCATGTCAAAATCGGGTAACGGGCGACCCCCGAACCTCAACGCGCCGGTACGGCATGGCCGGACCTTCTACAGGAAAATGCGTGTGCCCCCGGAGGATCTCCGGTGCGTCTCGACCTACGGACGGTCTTTGTGGCCCTTAGTGGACTTGTCCAGATATTCGACTATGAGTCATGTCACCGAGTCGATACCGACTCGTAAGAGGCCCGGTCCGTCCGGTAAGAAAGACCTTTACACCCCTCATCCGGGGCTCAGGGCGCGTGTGCGGCGCGCCCGCGCGTATGTGTCTCCCCTGCCGGAGCGGGCCAACCGCTCAGTGCCGGGAACGTACGCGGTGCCCGCCCACCCCTCCTCAACCAGGAGTGGCCACCCTCAACTGATGAAGACTTAAGGGGTCAACACAATGGCAGCGGAGATCGTCAATCCTCGCAGCGACAGCACGACGCACGGCATGGCCGATGCGGCAGGACCCAGCGGTGCGGACGAGCCCTTCGATCCGGCCTTCGCCCTCCACCGCGGCGGGAAGATGGCCGTGCAGGCCACCGTCCCGATCCGCGACAAGGACGACCTGTCCCTCGCGTACACACCCGGCGTGGCCAAGGTGTGCAGCGCCATCGCCGAGAATCCCGAGCTCGTCCACGACTACACCTGGAAGTCGCAGGTCGTGGCCGTCGTGACGGACGGCACCGCCGTCCTCGGCCTGGGAGACATCGGTCCCGAGGCCTCCCTCCCGGTGATGGAGGGCAAAGCGATCCTCTTCAAGCAGTTCGGCGGGGTCGACGCGGTGCCGATCGCACTCGCCACGACTGACGCGGACGAGATCGTCGACACCGTCGTGCGCCTCGCGCCCTCCTTCGGTGGTGTGAACCTGGAGGACATCTCGGCACCGCGCTGCTTCGAGATCGAGCGCAAGCTCCAGGAACGTCTCGACATCCCGGTCTTCCACGACGACCAGCACGGCACGGCCGTGGTGACCCTCGCGGCGCTGCGCAACGCGGCGAAGCTGTCCGGCCGCACGCTCGGCGATCTGCGTGCCGTCATCTCGGGTGCCGGCGCGGCGGGTGTCGCCATCGCGAAGTTCCTGCTGGAGGCAGGCATCGGTGACGTCGCCGTCGCCGACCGCAAGGGCATCGTCAGCGGCGACCGCGACGACCTCACGGACGTCAAGCGCGAGCTGGCGGAGCTCACGAACCGGGCCGGCCTCACCGGCTCCCTGGAGACGGCGCTGGCCGGTGCCGACGTCTTCATCGGAGTCTCAGGCGGGACGGTTCCCGAGCCGGCCGTCGCCTCGATGGCGCCCGGCGCCTTCGTGTTCGCCATGGCCAACCCGAACCCCGAGGTCCACCCCGATGTCGCGCACAGGCACGCGGCCGTGGTGGCGACCGGGCGGTCGGACTACCCGAACCAGATCAACAACGTGCTGGCGTTCCCGGGCATCTTCGCGGGCGCGCTGCAGGTGCGGGCCTCCCGGATCACCGAGGGCATGAAGATCGCCGCGGCGAACGCCCTGGCGGATGTCGTCGGCGACGAGCTGGCCGCGGATTACGTCATCCCGTCGCCGTTCGACGAGCGGGTCGCTCCCGCCGTCACCGCCGCGGTGGCTGCGGCCGCCCGTGCGGAGGGGGTCGCGCGGCGCTGACGCCGTGCGGGTGAGGGCGGAGCGGAAGCGGGGCCCGGAGCGCGGGGCCCGCTCCTACCCCGCCCTTTCCCATGAGCGGGCTCCGGCCCCTGGCGCCGGGCGGCCCGGAGGGCGGTGCGTGTCACACCTGCGAACGGTTACGTCACACGACGTCACGGCCTATCGTCGTCGCCATGTTCGCCGCCTACGCAGCCCGCATCGACCGTGACCGGCCCCTCGACGGACTCGAGCTGGGGGAACGCCCCGCGCCCGAGGCGCGACCCGGGTGGACCACCGTCCGCGTCAAGGCCGCTTCCCTCAACCATCACGACCTCTGGTCCCTGCGCGGCGTGGGCCTCGCCGAGGACAAGCTGCCCATGATTCTCGGCTGCGACGCCGCCGGCATCGACGAGGACGGCAACGAGGTCGTCCTGCATTCCGTCATCGGCCAGACCGGACACGGCGTGGGTCCGGACGAGCCGCGTTCCATCCTCACCGAGCGCTACCAGGGCACCTTCGCCGAGCAGGTCACCGTACCCAGCTGGAATGTTCTGCCCAAGCCGAAGGAACTCACCTTCCAACAGGCCGCCTGCCTGCCGACCGCCTGGCTGACGGCGTACCGGATGCTGTTCACCCGTGCCGGTGTGCGGCCCGGTGATTCCGTTCTCGTACAGGGGGCGGGCGGCGGTGTGGCCACCGCGGCGATCGTGCTCGGCAAGGCCGCCGGACTCCGGATGTTCGCCACCAGCCGGGACGATGCCAAGCGCAAGCGGGCCGTGGAACTGGGTGCGGTCGAGGCCTACGAACCCGGAGCGCGGCTGCCGAAGCGTGTCGACGCCGTCATCGAGACCGTGGGAGCGGCGACCTGGTCCCACTCGGTCAAATCGCTGCGGCCCGGCGGCACCCTGGTCATCTCCGGTGCCACCAGCGGTGACCGGCCCTCGCACGCCGAGCTGACCCGGGTCTTCTTTCTGGAGCTCAAGATCGTCGGCTCCACGATGGGCTCCAAGGACGAATTGGAGGACCTGCTGTCGTTCTGCGCGGCAACCGGCGTGCGACCCGTCATCGATGCGACTCTGCCGCTGGACCGGGCCCGCGAGGGCTTCGAGCGGCTCGCCGCCGGAGACCTGTTCGGGAAGATCGTGCTCACCGCCTCGTGAGCACGGCTACGGGAAGCCATGTGCGGTCGGGTGTCGTGGTGGCCGGTGCGTGCGCACCGGCTCGTCGGGCCTTCGGTGCACTCGGGCTTCACCTGCTCGAGCCCGGGCGCCGGACGAACGGCCCCGCCTCCCGCGCGGTCACTCTGCGGGCGCTCGCGTACGACATGGAGCGTCGTCCCCGATCGCCATCGCTGTCGTCAACGAAGGTTGACGAGACTCGGATGTCAACGTAAGTTGACGTTATGACCGAAGCAACGGATCTCGCCGCACGCGCCGGTGACCATGACCCGCGCGTCGGGCTGCGGGCCGTAGCCGCGCTACGGCGGCTGCTCGAGCAACTCGAAGCTGTCCAGGTGAGAAGCGCCCGCGTCCAGGGATGGTCGTGGCAGGAGATCGCTGCCGAGCTGGGTGTCAGCAGGCAGGCCGTGCACAAGAAGTACGGGAGGCACTGATGTTCGAGCGTTTCACCAAAGGGGCCCGGGCCACCGTCACCGGCGCAGTGGCCCATGCCGAACGGGTCGGAGCGGACTCGGTCACCGAGGAGCACCTGCTGCTCTCGCTGCTGGACCAGGAGGGCGGCAGGGCGTCCTCCGCCGTCGCAGCCCTCGGACTCAGCGACCGCCGTGCCGCGATGGAGACGGCGCTCGCGGAGGCCCGCCGACGCGGTGGGCTCACCAAGGCCGACACCGCGGCGCTGGCCGGTATCGGTATCGATGTCACCGAGATCGTGGCCCGGGTCGAGGGTGCCCACGGTGAAGGGGTCCTTGCGGGAGATCGCGGGAACCGTCGATGGTGGTCGGGACGCCGCGCCTTCACGGGCGGCGCCAAAGGCATCCTGGAGAAGTCCCTGCGCGTCGCCCTCGGGCGACGCGACCGCTTCATCGGTGAGGAGCACCTGCTGCTGGCCCTGACCGCATGCCCCGGCGTCGTCGCCGATGTACTCGCCGAGAACGGCGCGACCTACGCGACGGTGGAGCGGGCGCTGTACGGGGACGCAGGGCAGGGCCAGGCCCGGGCGAGCTGACCCGGCGGCGCCGGACCGGGCGGGCCGTGCCTCACCGGGCGGTGCTGCCCGGCCGGCGGGTTCCGGCCGGGCGCCGCGCGGGGTCAGGGGTGTCCGGAGGCGCCCTTCGCCTCGTCGGCCGGCCCGCGCAGCAGCGAACCGATGCGCGTCGCGGCTGTCGCCAGGTGGTTCCGGGCCTCCGAGAGCTGGGCCTCGGTGACGCCACGGTCCCGGGCCGCGTCACGGATGTCGTCACGGAAGCGGTCCAGCAGCCGGTCAAGGTCACGGGCCGGATCGCCGGTGGCCGTCGCGTCGGCGGCCCACTCGATGTCCGGCTCCTCGGGCACCGGACGGCTGTACGACGGCCAGGAACCGGTCCTGGCGAAGCTGCCGAGCTGGCCGGTGATCTCGGCCAGTCCGTCTCGCACACCCGCGGGCCAGTCTCCTCGGGCGAAGTGCTCCTGGACCTGGCGCGCGGCGTTCTGCATCTGCTCCCGTGCCTGCTCGTGGGCCTCCTGGGCCTGGCGGCGGGCCCGCTCCGCATCCTCACGGGCCTTGCGGGACTCGTCCTTCGCCCTGCGGGCCTGTTCCTTCCACTCCTGCTTGGCCTTGCTCAGTTCTTCCTTCGCCATGCGCCAGGCCTCGTTGTCCCCGAGGCCGGCGGGATCCCAGCCGCTCCGGCCGGCGCCGGCGGTCTGCTGGGACTCGGAGGCGGCCGCACGCATCTCGCTGCGGAGCCGGCCGGCCGCACCCCGCACGTCGTCGCGTATCTCGGCGGCCAGCTCGGAGACCGACTCGCGGATCTCCAGCTCCAGATCGGCCAGTTCCCCTCCGCGTCCCGCCAGCTCGGCCCGCCCGGCGTCGGTGATGGAGTAGACCTTGCGGCCGCCCTCGGTGGCATGGGTGACCAGGCCCTCGGCCTCCAGCTTGGCCAGGCGGGGGTACACCGTGCCCGCCGAAGGGGCGTACAGCCCCTGGAAACGCTCCTCCAGCAGCCGGATCACCTCGTATCCATGGCGGGGGGCCTCGTCCAGCAGCTTGAGGAGGTACAGGCGCAGGCGGCCATGGGCGAATACGGGGGCCATGTCAGAGCACCTTTCCGGTCGGCTCGGCATCATGTGCGCCGCCTTGGGCGGGTGGGCGGCGCAGCAGGGCGATTGAACCCGAGACGGTGGTCGCCTTCAGCGTGCCCGTGCCCGCGCCCAGCGTGCCGGTGATCTTCTTCGCGCCCCACTGGCCGCTCACGCGCAGGTCCTCGAAGGCGTTGGAGACCGTACCGCTCGCGGTGTTCGCCTCGACCTTCGCGTCCGCCGGGTGCGGCAGTCGGATCGCGATCTCGCCGGAGACCGACGTCAGTCTGATGTCCGTCGGCTTCGGCGAGGTGTCGAGATCGAGCACCATGTGGCCGGTGACGGACTCCGCCCGGACGGAGGTTCCGGCACCCTCGACGATCGTCAGATCGCCTGAGACGGACTTGAAGCGGAGGTCGCCGGTGACGGTCTGGGCCTCCAGGCCGCCGGAGACGGTCTCGGCCCTGACGACACCGGAGAGACCCACCAGGGTGGTGGCCCCGGAGATGCCCCGCAGCTCGGTCCGTCCTCGGATTCCGGAGACGACCGCCTCCGCGCCGATCGCGCCGACCTTCACGGTGGCGCCGGCCGGTACGGCGAGCGATACGGCGGCGCTGCGGTGGGGGCTCCCGCGGTCGAGCCAGGAAAGCAGGCCCTGCCACGGAAGGTCCTCGTAGGTGACGGTGAGGGTGCCTCCCTCCAGTGTCACGACCAGCGGTGGTCCCTCGATCGCGGACACCTCCAGCCGGGCGGTCGGCTCGTCGGTGCCGACCACATTGATCACGCCGTCGACGATGCGCACGTTGAGCGCTGTCACGGGGGCGTCGATGGCGAGCTTCCGGGGCTCGGCGACGGTCCACGTCGACTCAGGCATGGTCCGACCTCCCTCTGGGTGGTGAAACGCAACATATCGCGTCTTCTTCATAACACGATATATCGCGGATGAGGGAAGTCAAGGAGGAGTTGAGAAGGAAACGCAAGAGTGTGCGTAAAAGGATGATGAAGTGAAGTGAATCGTTCATATCCGGGCAAATTGCCTTAGCGTATGGGGCATGACCGCGACATCCGTGGGCGCCCTGCTCCTGTGCCGGGCCGACCCCGAGACCGTACGGCCCGTGGCCCACCTGCTCCGGGAGAGCATGCTGCTCGTGCGTGCCGGCGACGGCTGGAGCGTGCTCGTGCCCGAGGGGAAACCCTGGCGGAGGGACGGCCGTGAGGGCGGCGGAGGCGCGGCGACCGCCGGGGCCACCCCGGCCGACGGAGGCGGCGAGCCGGTCGACCGTGTCGTCGGCGGCTGGGCCACCGCACTCGCGGTGGGCTCCACCTGGCCGGTGCTCGCCCTGTGGTGGGACGGCGACCGGTCCGGCTACACCCTCGCCTCAGGTTTCCGCCGCCCGGTCGGCTACATCTGGCTCGCCGACGGCACCCCGGCCGCCGAGGACGAGGCGATGCGCACGTCCGCCGCCCGGCTGGGGCTCGACCCCGTCCTGGACGTCCAGGAGCTGGAGGCCCTGACCCGAGCGGACCCGGGTGCGGACGCCGACGTGCGGCTACGCGGTCTGCTCGCCGTCCTGACCAGGGCCGGGGTGGCCCTGCCGACCGGTCTCACGCCCGGCCAGTCAGCCGACCGGCTGCGCTCGGTGGCCGGGGCGTACCCGGAAGCGGAACGAATCGAATGGGCCGGCTGGCGCGACGCCGTGCGCGTCGAACTCGACGCCGTGGAGAGCGGCAGCCTCGGCCCGTGGATGCTCGGCCCGAGGGCCCGCGCGGTGGCAGTCGCGCAGGTCGCCACAGGGCTGCCGCTGACCCTGTGGGGCGCCCGCCGACGCAGCGGCGGATGGATCACCGCGGGCCTGGTGCTCCTCGTGCAGGGCCTGCTGGGGCTCGCCTACGACCACTGCAGGGGCTCGGCGGGCGGAAGCGCGGGACGGTGACTACTCGTCCTCGTCGTCGTCCAGCCGGGCCAGCCAGGTCGCCAGGCGCTCGACGGGGACCTCGAAGTCGGGGTTGAGGTCGACGAACGTACGGAGCTGCTCGGCGAGCCACTCGAAGGTGACCTCCTCCTCGCCGCGCCGCTTCTCCAGTTCCTCGATGCCACGGTCCGTGAAGTACATGCGACCAGGATAACGACGCCGGAAAACCGGAGGGCCCGGCCCCGCGCACCATGCGCGACGCCGGGCCCTCCGATGACGTACAGCCGCTGATCAGGCCTCGAAGACCTCGGCGACCAGCTGGGCCTGCTCGGCCTGGTGGCGCTTGGCCGAGCCGACTGCCGGGGACGAGCCGTGCGGACGCGAGATGCGGCGCAGGCGCTCGCCGTGCGGCACATCGGCGCCGACGGCCAGGTCCAGGTGGTCGATCAGGTTGAGCGCGATGAACGGCCACGCACCCTGGTTCGCCGGCTCCTCCTGGGCCCAGAGGTACTTCTCGGCGTTCGGGTACTTGGCGATCTCGGCCTGGATCTCCGCACCCGGCAGCGGGTACAGACGCTCCAGCCGGATGATCGCCGTCTCCGTGTCGCCACGCTTCTCGCGCTCGGCGTCCAGGTCGTAGTACAGCTTCCCGGAGACGAAGACGACCTTGCGGACCGCTTCGGCCTTGACCGTCTCGTCACCGATGACCGGGCGGAAGCCGCCGGTGGTGAACTCCTCCACCTTCGACGCGGCCGCCTTGAGGCGGAGCATCGACTTCGGGGTGAAGACGATCAGCGGCTTGTGGTGCGGGTTGTGCACCTGCCACCGCAGGAGGTGGAAGTAGTTCGACGGGAGCGTGGGCATCGCGACCGTCATGTTGTCCTGCGCGCACATCTGCAGGAAACGCTCCGGGCGGGCGGACGAGTGGTCCGGGCCCTGGCCCTCGTAGCCGTGCGGCAGCAGCAGGGTGACGCCGGACGTCTGGCCCCACTTCTGCTCGGCGGAGGAGATGAACTCGTCCACGACGGTCTGCGCGCCGTTGACGAAGTCACCGAACTGGGCCTCCCAGATCACCAGGGACTCCGGGCGGGCCAGCGAGTAGCCGTACTCGAAGCCCATCGCCGCGTACTCGCTGAGGAGCGAGTCGTAGACGTTGTAACGGGCCTGGTCGTCGGAGAGGTAGAGCAGCGGGGTGTAGTCCTCGCCGGTCTTCTGGTCGACGAGGACGGCGTGGCGCTGGCCGAACGTGCCGCGGCGGGTGTCCTGGCCGGCGAGCCGGACCGGGGTGCCCTCCATGAGCAGCGAGCCGATGGCCAGGGTCTCGCCCATGCCCCAGTCGATCGTGCCGTTCTCCACGGAGGCGGCACGGCGCTGCATCTGCGGCAGGAGACGCGGGTGGACGGTGATCCCGTCGGGGATGTTCACCTGCGACTCGGCGACCAGCTTCACGACCTCCGAGGACACCGCGGTGTTCACGGCGACCGGGAACTCCGCCTGCGCGTCCGGGACATGCGGCTGGGACGGCGCCGAGGTGGCCTCGCGGACCTCCGCGAACACCTTCTCCAGCTGGCCCTGGAAGTCCTGGAGCGCCTGCTCGGCCTCTTCCAGCGTGATGTCGCCGCGACCGATGAGGGACTCGGTGTAGAGCTTGCGCACCGAGCGCTTCTTGTCGATCAGGGTGTACATCTGCGGGTTGGTGAACTCCGGGTTGTCGCCCTCGTTGTGACCGCGGCGGCGGTAGCAGATGAGGTCGATGACGACGTCCTTGTTGAACGTCTGCCGGTACTCGAAGGCGAGCCGCGCGACGCGCACCACGGCCTCCGGGTCGTCGCCGTTGACGTGGATGATCGGCGCCTCGATCATGCGCGCCACGTCGGTGGCGTACATCGAGGAACGTGAGGACTCCGGGGCGGCGGTGAAGCCGACCTGGTTGTTGATCACCACGTGCACGGTGCCGCCGGTGCGGTAGCCGCGCAGCTGCGACATGTTGAGCGTCTCGGCGACGACGCCCTGGCCGGCGAAGGCCGCGTCGCCGTGGAGCGCGACCGGCAGGACCGTGAAGTCCGTGCCGCCCTTGTTGATGATGTCCTGCTTGGCGCGGGCGATGCCCTCGAGGACCGGGTCGACGGCCTCCAGGTGCGAGGGGTTGGCGGCCAGCGAGACCTTGATCTGCTCGCCGTCCAGACCGGTGAAGGTGCCCTCGGCGCCCAGGTGGTACTTGACGTCACCGGAGCCGTGCATCGAACGCGGGTCGAGGTTGCCCTCGAACTCGCGGAAGATCTGCGCGTACGACTTGCCGACGATGTTGGCCAGCACGTTGAGGCGGCCGCGGTGGGCCATGCCGATGACGACCTCGTCGAGGCGGGCCTCGGCGGCGGAGTCGATGACCGCGTCGAGCAGCGGGATGACGGACTCGCCGCCCTCCAGCGAGAACCGCTTCTGGCCGACGTACTTGGTCTGCAGGAACGTCTCGAACGCCTCCGCGGCGTTGAGGCGGCGCAGGATCCGCAGCTGCTCCTCGCGCTCCGGGGCCGGGCGCGGACGCTCCACCCGGTCCTGGAGCCACTTGCGCTCCTTCGGCTCCTGGATGTGCATGAACTCGATGCCGGTCGTGCGGCAGTACGACTCGCGCAGGACACCGAGGATGTCGCGGAGCTTCATCATCGTCTTGCCGGCGAAGCCGCCGACCGCGAAGTCCCGCTCCAGGTCCCACAGAGTGAGACCGTGCTCGGTGATGTCCAGGTCGGGGTGCTTGCGCTGGCGGTACTCCAGCGGGTCGGTGTCGGCCATGACGTGGCCGCGGACCCGGTAGGAGTGGATCAGCTCGAAGACCCGCGCGGCCTTGGTGACGTCGTCGTCGTGCGAGGCGTCGATGTCCTTGAGCCAGCGGACCGGCTCGTAGGGGATGCGCAGCGCCTTGAAGATCTCGTCGTAGAAGTCGTTCTCGCCGAGCAGCAGCTGGGCCAGGACACGCAGGAACTCGCCGGACGCGGCGCCCTGGATGACCCGGTGGTCGTACGTCGAGGTCAGCGTCATGACCTTGGAGATGCCCAGCTTGTTCAGGGTGTCCTGCGAGGTGCCCTGGAACTCGGCCGGGTAGTCCATCGCGCCGACGCCCATGATGAGGCCCTGTCCGGGCATCAGGCGGGGCACCGAGTGCACGGTGCCGATGCCGCCGGGGTTGGTCAGCGAGGCGGTGACACCGGAGAAGTCGTCCATGCCGAGCTTGCCGACACGGGCGCGGCGGACGATGTCCTCGTACGCCTGCCAGAACTCGAAGAAGTTGAGCGTCTCGGCCTTCTTGATGGCCGCGACCACGAGCTGGCGGTCGCCGTTCGGCTTCACCAGGTCGATGGCCAGGCCGAGATTGACGTGCTCGGGCTTGACCAGGGTCGGCTTGCCGTCCTTCACCGCGAAGGAGTAGTTCATCGACGGCATGGCCTTGAGGGCCTGCACCATCGCGTACCCGATGAGGTGCGTGAAGGAGATCTTCCCGCCGCGGGCCCGCTTCAGGTGGTTGTTGATGACGATGCGGTTGTCGAAGAGCAGCTTCACCGGCACGGCGCGGACCGACGTGGCCGTCGGCAGCTCCAGCGAGGCGTTCATGTTCTTCGCGACGGCGGCCGAGGGGCCGCGCAGCGTCACGAACTCCGGGCCCGCGGGGGCCTCGGCCGCCGCGTCCGCCTTCGCGGGAGCCGGTGCCGCCTTCGCGGGCGCGGCCTTCGCGGGGGCGGCAGGAGCCTTCGCCGGAGCGGCGGGAGCGGACGGGGCCGTGGCAGCGGGCGCGGCCGGAGCCTGCGCCGCGGCCTTCGCCGGAGCGGTGTTGTTCGCGGCGGTGGCGGCCGGAGCCGGGGTCACCGCTCCCGCAGGTGCGGGAACGGGCTTGTCCGCCGTGCCGGACGTACCCGGCTTGTAGTCGGCGAAGAAGTCCCACCAGGCGCGGTCGACCGAACTGGGGTCCTGGAGGTACTGCTGGTAGATCTCGTCGACGAGCCACTCATTGGGGCCGAAAGCGGCGGCCGGGTTGGACCCGGAGCCCGCTTCTTGATCGGTCGAGATGCTCGAGTTACTGGGGGACTGAGACGACACGGCGGCAACCGCCCTCTTCCGCTTCACAAGGTGATGGACAGCGGAAATCAAGGCTACGCCTCCCGAGCCGTTACGTGCAGGCCGGGCCGGTCTTCGTCGTGCACATCACATCGGAAGTCGGGTTTCGGCGCACGAAATGGCGGGAAACAAGCAGAGTTCCGCTGCCCTTCGGGTACGTGAGGCCAGTGCTGCGGCCCCCTGGACCGTATCTCTTTCCCGAACGAGAAGGGGAAACGGGGCCCTCCGCTTCGAACGCCGGGTCAACCGTGCGTCGACACAATCCCCGGAAGGGTGACCTGGATTCGGCATCCGCGGGCGGATTCGGCCACCCCGATGCGACCGCCGTGCAGATCCACCGCCCAGCGGGCGATCGCGAGACCGAGCCCCGTGCCGCCGTCGCTGCCCGGACCGTGCGGGGACGGGGCCTGGCCGCGGTTGAAGCGCTCGAAGACCCGGTGGCGCTCCGCTTCCGGAATGCCGGGGCCCTCGTCGATGACTTCCAGTTCCAGCGACTCCGGATGCGCCCCGCGCCGCGCCAGCACGGTGACCCGGCCGTGCGGCGGGCTGTGCTTGACGGCGTTGTCGATCAGATTGGCGACCACCTGGTGCAGACGCTCCGCGTCCGCGTGCGCCGTCAGCTCGGGAGGCGACACGTCGAGGTGCAGATGGACGTCGGTGCGGGAGTGGTTCCCGGAACCGGAGGAGAGCCGGCGCTGCGACGTGGCGAGATTCGCTTCCTTCAGGACGCCCGAGAGGTACGGCCAGACCTCGAAGCGGCGCGCCTTGAGCGCCACCACGCCGTTGTCCAGCCGGGAGAGGTCCAGCAGGGTCTCCACCAGTCTGCCGAGGCGTTCGGTCTGTTTCAGCGCCGTACGCATCGTCTCGGGGTCCGCGGCGGACACCCCGTCCACCACGTTCTCCAGGACCGCTCTCAGTGCCGCGATCGGTGTGCGCAGCTCATGGGAGACGTTGGCCACCAGCTCCTTGCGGTGCCGGTCCTCCGCCTCCAGGTCGTCCGTCATGCGGTTGATCGTCTGCGCGAGGTCGCCGAGCTCGTCACGCCGCCCGGCGCCGCTCACCCGTCTGGTGTAGTCGCCGTGCGAGATCGACCGTGCGACGGCCCGCATCTCGTCCAGCGGCGCGGTCAGACCGTGCGCCACGAACTGGGTGATCAACAGGGTGGCGATCACCGAGAAGACCGTGATGAACCGGAATTCGGTCCTGGTCCGCAGGGCGACGATCAGCAGTCCGGTCGTGATGAACACGGAGACCACCACGAGCGTGCCCAGTTTGGCCTTGATCGAGAAGGGCCGCAGTCCGGAGCCGGGCCGCGTCATGGCGCGGGTGTCTCCAGGGCGTAGCCGACGCCGTGCACGGTACGGATCCGCTCGGCGCCGATCTTCCGGCGCAGCGCCTTGATGTGGCTGTCGACCGTACGGGTCCCGGAGGCGTCCGCCCAGTCCCAGACCTCGGCCAGCAGCTGTTCCCGGGACAGCACCGCGCGCGGGGTGTTGGCCAGGCAGACCAGCAGGTCGAACTCGGTCGGGGTGAGGTGGACGTCATCGGCGCGCACCCTGACACGGCGCTGCGCGTGGTCGATCTCCAGCTCGCCGAGGCGCAGGATGCCGCTGCGCGGCGTCACGGCGGCCAGTGCGGCCCGCTCGACCCGGCGCAGCAGGACGTGGACCCGCGCCGCCAGCTCCCGCATGGAGAACGGCTTGGTCATGTAGTCGTCGGCGCCGACCCCGAGCCCCACCAGCATGTCGGTCTCGTCGTCCCGTGCGGTGAGCATCAGCACCGGCACGGGGCGCTGGGCCTGCACCCGACGGCAGACCTCCAGGCCGTCGAAGCCGGGGAGCATGATGTCGAGCACCATCAGGTCGGGCTGCCACGCCTCGGCCGCGTCCACGGCCGCCGGGCCGTCCAGCGCGGTCTGCACCAGAAAGCCCTCGGCCCGCAGCCGGGCGGAAATGGCGTCGACGATCGTCGGGTCGTCCTCGACCACCAGCACCCGGCGCTGAGCCCCGGGGGTGGCCGCGACGCCGTTGTGGGTGGTGTGTGTCTGTTCCATCGCCCCGCCCCTGCCCGTTCTCACGGAGGCCATTCCTCCGGAGCACGGTTATCGCTTGTGGATTTTCGTCGGTGATCCCTTGTGCCGGTCAGCAGCGTAAGGGCAGAGGACACCTCTCGGCTACGCAGGGTGTTGTCCGTCGTGCAGCTGTTACCCGCGGGAACGAGAGAGATCGGCGCACTTGTCCCGCCTGATCCGGCGCGCGACCGGGACATGAGTGCCGACTGAGGGTTCAGTCGTCCCGGAGTGCGAGATGAACCACGTCCGGTACACCTCGGGCAACCGCTACTTCTTTGGTCTTTACTGCGTGGAATCCGGCATTCCGCATAGCTTGCTCGAATGCGGTGGACGGCTGCGCGGACCATACGGCGAGGACTCCGCCGGGCGTCAGACGCGCTCGGCAGGCAGCGAGACCGGCGGGTGAATAGAGGGTTCCGTTGTCCTGGGTGACGGTCCAGTCCGGGCCGTTGTCGATGTCCAGGCACAGCGCGTCGTAACGCTCCGTGGTGGTGCGGAGGTGGTCGACGAGGTCCGTACGCAGGATCTCGGTCCGCGGATCGGCGAGCGCCGCACCGGAGATCCGGCCGAGCGGTCCGTCGAGGTGCCAGTCCACGACGGCCTGTTCCCGCTCGACGACGGCGATCCTGCCCCAGCGGGATTCGGTGGCGGCCCGCACCAGCGAGAACCCGACACCGAGCCCGCCGATCAGCACCGACGGATCCCGCCGTCCGGCGGGCAGGGCGTCGAGTGCCGCGTCGATCAGGAGCCGCTCCGAACGCCCGTCGGACGTGTCCATCAGGAAGCAGCCGTTGGCGATGATCTCGAACGTGTCGCCGCGCTCGCGCAGGACGACTTCGCCGAAGGGCCCGTCGCGGCGGTCGAGGACGACGGGGCGTGGGGCGTCTGTGGCGGGCATGGGCGCGGTCTCCGGTCTCCTGCGTGCGGCGGGTGGTTCTCTCTGTGATCGCCCAGTTTCACCCACCGCCGGGCCGCCGGACCAGCTGTTATCGGCGGCTTCACCTCCCGGGGGGCGGTCGCGTCGGGAATGGCCGTGCGACGCGGGGTGCTGGCGTAGATGTGTACGCCGTGCGCCCGGGGATCCGGTTGATCGCTGAGAGCGAACGGAGCAGGGGGAACATTTGGCGGATCACAAGCATTGAGTCCACATAACTCAACTTGCCTGCCGAAGGGGAGATCATGACTGCTGAGTCCAATGCGTCCGGGGCGTTCACGCCGATCGACCTGCCCGTACTGCCGCTCGACGACGAGGTCGTGCTGCCCGGCATGGTCGTACCGCTCGACCTGTCGGACACGGAGGTGCGCGCCGCCGTCGAGGCCGCTCAGGCCGTGGCGCGGGCCGGTGGCGGCAAGCCGGAGGTGCTGCTCGTGCCGCGCATCGACGGCAATTACACCGGGACCGGTGTCCTGGGCACCGTCGAGCAGGTGGGACGGCTGTCGGACGGTGACCCGGGCGCGCTGATCCGGGCCCGTGACCGGGTGCGGATCGGTGCAGGGACGAGCGGTCCCGGGAACGCGCTGTGGGTGGAGGGCACCCGGGTCGACGTGTCGGTACCCGACCCCCTGCCCGGTTCCGCCGCCGAGCTGGCCAAGGAGTACAAGGCCCTCGCCACCAGCTGGCTGAAGAAGCGTGGCGCCTGGCAGGTCGTGGACCGGGTCCAGCAGATCGAGGACATCTCCGCGCTCGCCGACAATTCCGGGTACTCGCCCTTCCTCACCACCGCGCAGAAGGTCCAGCTGCTGGAGACCGCCGACGCGGTCGCCCGTCTGAAGCTGGCCATCCAGTGGCTCGGCGAGCACCTCGCCGAGCAGGACGTCGCCGAGTCCATCGCCAAGGACGTCCAGGAGGGTGTCGACAAGCAGCAGCGCGAGTTCCTGCTGCGGCGCCAGCTCGACGCCGTACGCAAGGAGCTCTCCGAGCTCAACGGCGAAGACGGTTCCGGTGACGCGACCGACGACTACCGCGCGCGTGTCGAAGCCGCCGATCTTCCGGAGCACGTCCGCACGGCTGCCCTCAAGGAGGTCGAGAAGCTGGAGCGGTCCTCCGACCAGAGCCCCGAAGGCTCCTGGATCCGCACCTGGCTGGACACCGTCCTCGAACTGCCCTGGACCGAACGGACCGAGGACGCGTACGACATCAAGGGCGCCCGGGAGATCCTCGACGCCGAACACGCGGGCCTGCAGGACGTGAAGGAGCGCATCACCGAGTACCTCGCGGTGCGCAAGCGGCGTGCGGACCGCGGGCTCGGTGTGGTCGGTGGCCGGCGCGGCGGCGCGGTGCTGGCGCTGGTCGGCCCGCCCGGCGTCGGGAAGACCTCGCTCGGTGAGAGCGTCGCGCACGCCATGGGGCGCAAGTTCGTCAGGGTCGCGCTCGGCGGTGTCCGGGACGAGGCCGAGATCCGGGGCCACCGGCGTACGTACGTCGGCGCGCTCCCGGGGCGCATCGTCCGGGCGGTCAAGGAGGCCGGTTCGATGAACCCGGTCGTCCTGCTCGACGAGATCGACAAGGTCGGGTCCGACTTCCGGGGCGACCCGGCGGCCGCCCTGCTGGAGGTGCTCGACCCGGCGCAGAACCACACCTTCCGCGATCACTACCTGGAGGTCGAACTGGACCTCAGCGACGTCGTGTTCCTGGCCACGGCCAACGTCCTCGAATCCATTCCGGAGGCCCTGCTCGACCGCATGGAGCTGGTCACGCTGGACGGGTACACCGAGGACGAGAAGGTCGTCATCGCCCGTGACCACCTGCTGCCGCGCCAGCTGGAGCGGGCCGGGCTGAAGGAGGACGAGGTCGGTCTCGACGAGTCGGCTCTGCGCAAGCTCGCCGGGGAGTACACCCGGGAGGCCGGCGTCCGGAACCTGGAGCGGGCCGTCGCACGGCTGCTCCGCAAGGTCGCGGCCCAGCACGAACTCGGCGAGCGTGAACTGCCCTTCACGGTGACCGAGGACGACCTGCGGGGTCTGATCGGCCGGCCGCATCACGTGCCGGAGTCCGCCCAGGTCCCGGCCGAACGCCGCACCGCGGTGCCGGGTGTGGCCACGGGCCTCGCGGTGACCGGAGCGGGCGGGGACGTGCTCTTCGTCGAGGCGTCGCTGGCCGACCCGGAGACCGGGGCCTCAGGGCTGACCCTGACCGGTCAGCTGGGCGACGTCATGAAGGAGTCCGCACAGATCGCCCTGAGCTTCCTCCGTTCGCACGGAGCGGAGCTGGAGCTCCCGGTCGCGGACCTCAAGGACCGGGGTGCGCACATCCACTTCCCGGCGGGTGCGGTCCCCAAGGACGGCCCGAGCGCGGGGATCACCATGACGACGGCGCTGGCCTCCCTGCTCTCGGGGCGGCTCGTGCGGACGGATGTGGCCATGACCGGTGAGGTGTCGCTGACCGGCCGGGTACTCCCGATCGGTGGCCTGAAGCAGAAGCTGCTGGCCGCGCACCGGGCCGGCATCACCACGGTCGTGATCCCCAAGCGCAACGAGGCCGATCTGGACGACGTCCCGGCCGAGGTCCTCGACACCTTGGAGGTCCACCCGGTGAACGACGTCCGACAGGTGCTGGAGATCGCGCTGGCACCGGCCTCGGCCAGGGTGCCGGACCGGATCCCGGCCGCCGCGTAGGCGTCACGGCGTGACGGGCGTGGCACCACGCCGACGGCCGGTCGGGGCGGCCCGTCCCTCCCGTGAGGGAGGGACGGGCCGTTCCGCGTGCGCGGCGGGTCAGGGGCGGTAGACCGTGCCGGGCTCGGGCTCGGCGGGGGCCATCAGCTGGGGGACCGTCACGAAGGTGTAGCCGTCCTTCTGCAGCGCGTCGATGACGCCCGGCACCGCGGGCACGGTGCCCTCGTAGATGTCGTGCAGCAGGATGATCCCGTCCCTGCCCGCCTGGTCGAGGGTCCGCTTCCTGATCAGCGCGGAGTCGTGCCTGCGAAATACTGGCCCAGCTGCGGCGATGGCCGGAGTCGAAAGAAAGTTTCAGCGGCGGGAAAGCGTAGGAGGGGTGCTGACGTGCACGGGAGCGGAAGCGGCGGTGAACCCGGCGCAGCGGCCGGGAGCGGTGTGGACCATGAGTTCCTCGCCCTGGAGCGGGAGCTGGCGGTCTTCCTGCGCCGTGCGCGGGCCACTTCGGGGGAGATGGCCCGCGAGGTCCATCCGGATCTGGAGGCCGCCGCCTACGGTCTCCTCGTCCGGCTCGATTCGGTGGGACCGCAGCGAGCCACGGACCTCGCCGCCTACGTCGGGGTGGGCAAGGCGACCATGAGCCGTCAGCTGCGGGCCCTGGAAGGGCTGGGCCTGGTGGTGCGGGAGACCGACCCGGCCGACGGCCGCGCCTCGCTCGTCCGCCTCACCGATGAGGGCTTCGCGCGCTTCCGCAGCGTCAGGGACGCCCGCCGCGGCCGGTATGCCCGCAAGCTCGCGGGCTGGGACCGGGCCGAGGTGGCGGAACTGGCTCGGCTGCTGCACCACTTGAACGAGCGGGCCGAGGGCTGAGACGGCCGGCGGGGCCGTTCGGTCCCGCCGACGAACGGAGGTCACAGCTGTGCGATGACCGCTGTCGCGTCGTCATGTGTCTTGCCTCCGCGCAGGTACAGGCGATCGGTGTCGGCCCGCTCCAGTTCCCTGACCCGGTCGATCAGCCCCTGCGGCCCCTCCTCGCGCAACACGGCGAGTGCCGCCGTCCAGTCGCCCTCACGGAACTTCTCCGTCCAGCGGCTCGCGCCGTCGGTCAGGGCGGCCAGTGCCCGGACCTCCGCCCGCGGGGTCTCACCGGTCACGGCGCGTGACGACACCGCTGGGTCCGCGGCCGCTGTGAAGAAGCCGCCCTCCTTGTTCCGTACGCGCGCGTCGGCGATCTCCTCCGAGGTGAGCGAGCCCGGCGGCAGCCGGTCGAGACGGTCGTCGAGCAGCGGCCGGACCGTGCCGTCGGACGCCTCGACGAGCAGGACCGAGTCCGAGAGCACCAGGTGCTCGACCCGCTCGTCGTCCCAACGCGCCAGCACCACCGTCGCCTGAGGTGTGCGGGGGTGAGAAAGGTCACACGGGGAGCGGTGGCTGTCGGCGGTGCGCCGGATGGACGCCGAGAGGACCTCCGCCAGCGTCAGGTCCCGCCGCGAAGCGGACAGTTCGGCCAGCGCGCCTCCGAGTCGCGCGGTGAACCACGGAACCGAATGCACACACCCGTCGTCACCAGGGGGCGGTGTGACACCGTCGAGCAGGACGAGGGCGCCACCCCGGCCCGCCGCGGGGGCAGCGGCCGAGACCCAGTCCTCGTTGGGGCGTTCGGGGCTACCGGGCTCCGTGGCGAGTTCGATACGCATCCGCTCAGTCTGCACGATGCCTTCCCGCCGTGTGCCCGACCCGGCGTCCGGCCGTACCGCCAGGTCAGATGGTGCGCCGTGGGTGGGATCCAGGGCTCCGTGCATATGCGGGCGGGCATACTGCCAAAGCCTGGCCCGAACTTCCACCCGGCGGTCCGTGCATGCCCTGGGGCCCCCGTGGGGAGACTTGTTCGCCAACTCCGGAGTGCGGTTCACTCGTTCGAGTGGCGGAGCGGTTGATGCACGGCCCCCTCTCAAAAGCGCTGGAATGGTCGGAAGCCGTACGGCGCACACCAGGGCGGGCGCCCATTACACGTGACCGTGCGTCACCTCTGCTTCAAGGGCGGACGAGTCAAGATTGCGAGCACCGGTGCAGAAGAAGCGGCCTCGGAGCAAGGACAGCACGCGCGTGGAGTCCGGGGCGACGCCCCAGCCGGCGGGTGCCTCCAAGCGGACCGTGCGGGTACGCAGCCGGCTCGTCGCCGGCGTCGCCGTCGTAGGGATCACCGTCATCGCCGCGGGCGCACCGGCGGCCCTCGGCGCATCCGCCGATCTCAACGAGTCCCAGCGGCTGGTCACGCTCGCCGAGCTGAACCAGCAGGCGATCACCCTCGCGCACTCCCTCGCGGACGAGCGCGACGAGGTCACCGCCCACATCGCGGGCGGCCGTGAGACCGAGGACGCCGAGGACGCCACCACGAGTCCCGCGGCCCGCGTCGACCAGCAGGTGGACGAGATCACGGCGTCAGCTCCGGCGGCGCTGCGCCGGGACCTCGCCGCCGTTCCCTCGCTGCGCCGGACCGCCCTCACGGGCAAGGGCTCGGCGATGGAGGCCTACACGGCGTACTCCGAGGTCATCGCCAAGCTCCACGACGTCGCCGACGAGCTCGCCGAGAAGACCCCACCGCGGGCCGCCGACGCCACCCGCGCCCCGCTCGCGCTCGGCGGCGCGGTGGAGCAGGCCTCCGCCACCAGGGGGCTGCTCCTGGCCGCGCTGGCCGTCCCGGGCACGGAACCGCAGCAGCAGATCGACCCGTTCACCGGTCTTCCGGTCCAGGGCCAGGACACGGCCTCCGACGAGGACGACCGCAACCGCGACGAGCTGAGCGCCGCCGCCCAGCAGGCGCGGGTGCGTGAGCTCGCCTCTCTCGCCGAGTTCGACCAGGCCGCCGGGTCCTCCGCCAGGGACCGGCTCGCCTCCACGGTCACCGGCCCCGAGGTCACCAGCGCGGAGAAGTACCTCACGCGGTTCACCGACCGCCCCGAACTGTCCGACGCCGAACGGGAGACCGACCCCGAGAAGGTCGAGGCGGCGCTCTCCGCCCGTATCGACCGCATGCGCGGAGTCGAGTCCGCGCTGGGCACCGCGCAGGTCGAGCGACTGGAGGGCCTGCGCGACGACGACGTCACCGCGCTGGAAATCCGCCTCGCCCTGCTCGGCGGCTGTGTGCTGATCGCCGTCGGCGTCTCCACCGCCGTCGCCCGCACCCTCACCCAGCCGCTCGCCGTCCTGCGGATCGGGGCCGGCCGCATCGCCGCCGAGCCCGAGACCGCCGAACCGGTCCGCTACACGGGGCGCAACGACGAGTTCGCCCAGGTCGTACGGTCGATCAACACGCTGCACGGCAAGCTGCACGGACTGCACCACGAGGTCACGGGCAAGCTCGAGAGCCTGCAGACCGAGCGCGGCGAACTCGTCACCGGCCGGGAGGCCCTCACACTCGAGCGGGCCGAGCTCCAGGCCCGGGTGGCGGAACTCACGGGGCAGCTCGAGCGGCTGCGGAACACGGTGCACCACACCTTCGTCAACCTGTCGCTGCGCACGCTCGGCCTGGTCGAGCGTCAGCTCGGCGTCATCGAGGGCCTGGAGGAACGCGAGCAGGACCCGGAACGCCTCGCGACCCTCTTCAAGCTGGACCACATGGCCACCGTCATGCGGCGCCACAGCGAGAACCTGCTCGTCCTCGCCGGAACCGAGCACAACCAGACGCACGCCGGCCCGATCCCCCTCGTCGACGTACTGCGCGCCGGGGTCAGCGAGATCGAGCGGTACGAGCGGGTCACCATCCAGTCCCTGCCGCCGCACGCCCAGGTCGCGGGCTTCGCCGCCGACGACCTGAGTCACCTCGTCGCCGAACTCCTGGAGAACGCGACCGCCTTCTCGCCGCCCGACAGCCATGTCGAGCTCTCCGGCTGGTTGCTGGAGACCGGGGAGGTGATGCTCTCCGTGCAGGACGAGGGCATCGGCATGTCGGCGGTCCGGATGGGCGAGCTCAATGCCAGGCTGGCCGATCCGGCGTCCTTCGAAGCGGGCGAACAGGCCGCCGACGGAGCCGGACTGGGCCTCCAGGTGACGTCGCTGCTGGCGGCCCGCCACGGCGTGCGGGTGCAGCTGCGCGAACGGAAGGGCAGCGGGGTGAACGCGGTCGTCGTCCTTCCGCAGGCACTGCTGCCCACGGCGCCGCCCGCGGCTTCGCCGCCGCCCGTACCGCTGTCGGGGGACGCGCCCACGCTGAATCTCCCGGGTTCGGTCGCCGAGGCCAACTCCAACGCGCTGCCGCCCCGTTCGGCCCCGCCTGCGGAGGACCCGCTGATCGCGGCCGCTGAGCGGAGCCTGCGGGCCGCGGGTCAGGAACCCGCGGCGGCACCGGAGCCGGCACCGTCCGAGCCCGCGGCGGCACCGGAGCCCGAGGCGACGGAGCCGACTGCGCCCGCTCCCGCCGAGCCCGTGTCCGAGCCCGTGTCCGAGCCCGTGTCCGGGGTCGGCGAGGAGGAGGAGGTTGGCGAGGAGGCCGGGACCCGCGAAGTGTCCGAGGCCGAGACCACGATGCAGGTCCGGCTGCCCGCGCGCCAGGACGCACCGAGTCCGTACACCATCGGGCCCGACGCCCACGAGCGCGCCGCCGACACGAGCCCCGCCACGGCCCCCGCGTCCGCCGACGCTCCGGCCGCCGACGCCGTGCCGGGGCCCCGGCAGCCGCTGACCGGCCTGGGCGAGGAGGTGCCCGACCCGGCGCCCCAGCCCGAGCGCCTCACGGACAAGGGGCTGCCCAAGCGCACCCCCAGGATCACCGCGCAGCCCTCCGCACCGGTCACCGAGCGCACGGGGGGCCTGGACAAGGACGCCCTGCGCCGCCGGCTCGGCGGGTTCCACCAGGGCGCGAAGGAGGGGCGCCGCGACGTGGAGGCGGAAACCGGCGAGAGTGGCCCACAGACCGACCATGACCGTACCGACGGTCGCATCGATGAGACGGGGGACACAGTCGAGGAGGCACGCAGTTGACTGCGCCCAGCACGCTCGGGCTGAGTACCGAGGCCCGGAATCTTCACTGGTTGCTGAGCAATCTCGTGGAGGAGGTGCCAGGGGTCCACTCGGTCACCGTCGTCTCGTCCGACGGGCTGATGCTGCTCTCCTCGGACCCCGGTCTCACGACGGCCGACGCGGCAGGACGGCGGACGGGCCCCAGGGGCTCCAGCGCCGACCTCGCCACCATCGTCTCCGGCATCGGGTCCCTCACGATCGGTGCCGCCAAGCTGATGGACGCCGGCGGCGTCAAGCAGACGATGGTCGCGATGGACGAGGGCAGTGTCTTCGTCATGTCGATCAGTGATGGTTCCCTGCTCGGGGTGCACGCCACCGCCGACTGCGACATGAGCGTCATCGCCTACCACATGGCGCTCTTCGTCGGCCGCGCCGGACATGTACTCACCCCCGAACTCCGCGGTGAGCTGCGCAAATCATTGGAGAGCACCCAGTGACGTCAGCCGCTGAACCCGCACGAAAACTCCCCGTCCGGGGCGCGGACCGCAAGGCCGCACGGGTCCGTCCGTACTCCCTCACCGCCGGCCGCACCCGCTTCGGCCACGTCCTGCTCGTCGAGACGTTCGTCGCCGCGCTGGAGGCTCCTGAGGAGCGCCGCGAGCTCACGAACGGCAACCTCGCCTCGCGCGTCATGCCGGAGCTCCACGCCATCGTCGAACTCTGTCGCCGCATGCGTACGGTCGCGGAGATCTCCGCCCTGCTGCGGATGCCGCTCGGCGTGGTCCGGGTCCTGCTCAGCGACCTGGCCGACCAAGGAAAGATCCGCGTCTACGACACCGGTCACGGCACCGGCCAGCCCGACCGCGCGCTGCTCGAAAGGGTGCTCAATGGACTCCGCCGTCTCTGACGCGCCACTCTTCACCCCGCGTCAGCGGGCGCCGCAGGACCAGCCCGACGAGGCGGTGCAGGCCTGGCAGCTCGACCACACGCGCGCACCGATCGCGACCAAGATCGTGGTCGCGGGCGGGTTCGGCGTGGGCAAGACGACCTTCGTCAGCTCGGTCTCCGAGATAACACCGCTGCAGACCGAAGCGCTGATGACGCGGGCCAGCGAGGAGACCGACGACCTCACGGCCACCCCCGACAAGGTCACCACGACCGTCGCGATGGACTTCGGCCGCCTCACCCTGGACGACGACCTCGTCCTGTACGTCTTCGGCACCCCCGGGCAGCAGCGCTTCTGGTTCATGTGGGACGACCTGGTGCGCGGCGCGATCGGCGCGGTCGTACTGGCCGACACGCGGCGTCTCGCCGACTGCTTCGCCGCGCTCGACTACTTCGAGAGCTGCGGCCTTCCCTACATCGTCGCCGTCAACCACTTCGAGGGAACGACCGGTTACGACGAGGAGGACGTCAGGGAGGCCCTGTCCGTGTCTCCGCGGGTGCCGGTTGTGATCATGGACGCGCGTCAGAGGATCACCGTCGTCGAGTCGCTGCTCACCCTGGTGGGCCACGCGCTCGACGCCGCCCCCGAGTAGGACCGACCGGTACGCGGGGGTGAAGGTGAGAGTCCGGGGCCGTGCCCTGACCCCGCCGCACCCCTGTGCCGGTCGGTCCGAGAAGACGCCCCCCGAACACGTAACGGAGCAGCGATGCGGAAGATACTGATAGTCGGAGCCGGTCAGTCCGGCCTCCAGTTGGCCCTCGGACTGCAGTCCGAAGGGTACGAGGTCACCCTGATGTCCAACCGCACCGCGGACGAGGTCCGGTCCGGCCGGGTCATGTCGACGCAGTGCATGTTCCACACGGCTCTCGAGCACGAGCGCGACCTGCAGCTCAACTTCTGGGAGTCGCAGGCCCCGCGGATCGAGGGTGTCGGCGTCTCCGTCGCCGGGCCCGACTCCTCGCGCGTCATCGACTGGGTCGGCAAGCTGGACGGCTTCGCGCAGTCCGTCGACCAGCGCGTGAAGATGGCGGGCTGGATGGAGACCTTCGCCCAGCGCGGCGGACAGCTCGTCATCCACGGTGCCGCGGTCTCCGACCTGGACTACTTCTCCCGTACGTACGACCTGGTGATGGTGTCGGCGGGAAAGGGCGAGCTGGTCTCCATGTTCGGCCGGGACGCCTCCCGTTCGCCCTACGACGCCCCGCAGCGGGCGCTGGCGGTGGCGTACGTCCACGGTCTGGGTCCTCGCCCGGAGCACCCGGAGTTCGACGCGGTGCGGTGCAACCTCGTCCCGGGTGTCGGTGAGCTCTTCGTCATGCCGACCCTGACGACGTCGGGACGCGCGGACATCCTGTTCTGGGAGGGCGTCCCCGGTGGCCCGCTCGATGCCTTCCAGGGCATCAAGGACCCCTCGGAACACCTGTCCAGGACGCTGGAGCTCATGGAGAAGTACACGCCGTGGGAGTACGCACGCGCCACGAAGGTCGAACTGACGGACGCCAACGCGACGCTGTCGGGCCGTTACGCCCCGACCGTGCGCGAGCCCGTCGGCCGGCTGCCCGGCGGTGGCCTGGCCCTGGGCGTCGGGGACGTGGTCGTCGCGAACGACCCGGTCACCGGCCAGGGCTCCAACACCGCGTCCAAGTGCGCGCACTCCTACCTGCGTTCGATCCTGGAGCACGGCGACCGGCCTTTCGACGAGGAGTGGATGGAAGCCACGTTCGAGCGCCACTGGGAGAACACGCAGCACGTCGTCAGGTGGACCAACGCGATGCTCGGGCCGCCGCCGGAGCACGTGCTGAACCTGATCGGCGCGGCCGGTCAGCTCCAGCCGGCCGCGGACCGGTTCGCCAACGGGTTCAACGACCCGGCGGACTTCGACAACTTCTTCTTCGAGCCGGAGAAGACGAACGCCTACCTCGCCGAGATCTCGGGCGCGCGGGGCTGACACCCGCTCCCGCGGAGCCGGGCCCCACGTTCCGTCACACTGCCGTGGACGGACGCGGCGGCCCGGCTCTCACGCGTCCGGGGCGTCGTAGCCCGTGTCCGCCCCCGAGGTGGCCTCCTCGGGCAGTTCCGGCAGCGTGTACGCGGGCAGGGACGCGCTGCCCGGGTCGGGGCGGACCGCCCCCAGCAGCGGGTTCGAGGCCAGCAGCGAGACCTTCACCGTCGCACCCGGCCTGGGGGCCTGCACCACGAGACCGTCGCCGATGTAGAGCGCGACGTGCGTGGCCTTCGGGAAGTAGACGACCAGGTCGCCCGGGCGCAGCGAGCCGACCGGCACCTTCGGCAGCCGGCGCCACTGCTCCTGCGAGGTGCGTGGGATGTCCCGGCCCGCAGCCGACCAGGCCCGCGAGGTGAGCCCGGAGCAGTCGTAGGACTCCGGCCCCTCCGCGCCCCACACGTACGGCTTGCCGATCTGCTCGACGGCGTAGCGGACGGCCTCGCCGCCCTCCTCGGACGGAGGCCGGGCCGTGCTGAACGCCCCTGACGCGGTCAGTGCGTCCTGGGCCGCGCCGATGTTCTTCTCCTCCAGCGCCGAGATGGCGGCGAGCTGCTCGGCCGACAGCGACGCCAGCATCGCCTCGATGCCCCTCAGCTGTGACCGCACGCTGTCACGCTGCTTCTTCCGCTGTGCGGCCAGCACCCGCTGCCGTTCCTGTGCCGCCCGCGCCTTGGCCGCCAGCGCCTCGGCGTGCTTCTCGGCGTCGGTGAGCCGGTCGACCGCGGCCGTCCGGCCGGCCTGGGCGCGCTCGATGACGTGGCTCTGCTCCAGGGCGCGGGCCGGGTCCTGTGCGAGCAGCAGCTGTACGTACACGGAGAAGTCGGTGCGCCCCTGGTACTGGTCACGCGCCAGGCGCCCGGCGTCCCGGCGTCCGGAGTCCAGCACCGCCCTGGCCCTCTCCAGCTCGGCGCGCAGTTTCCTGGCCTCGGCCGCTCGCTTCCTCAGCTCCTCCTCGGTTCCGTTGTAGAGCTCGCCGGCCTCCTCGGCCTTCCGGTAGAGCGTCTGCAACTGCGTCAGCAGCCCGGCCACGCTCTGCGGAGCCTTTCCGGCGGCCGGTGCGGGGCCCGGCCCGGACGGCTCGGCGACGGCGGTGGGCGCGGCGGGGGAGACGGCGACGACCGCGGCCAGGGCCGCCGTGCAGAGGGCGTGTGGGACTCTGCCCGGCACGACATCACCTCCGGTGTCAGGGGTGGTGCCGATTAATCGGACAACCCCATAAATGGTCGGATCTCGTCCATCCGGTCACTCGGCCCCGGGCGATGCAAGGACCGCCAGGCGTGCCGTCCGGGGCGTACCCCGGACGGCGGACGCCCGGGCGGGTCACTCCACGGGGAACGCGTAGAAGGCCCGTTCCCGCTGGACCACGGCGGTCTTCCCGGCGGGCAGCACCCGGTAGGGCGCACCGACCGTGGCACCCTTCGGATCCTGTACGCCGATGTCCTGGAACTTCCACAGCCGGCGCCCGTCCGCCGCGGCGAACGCGGTCACCTGCGAGGCGTCCGCGGCGAGCAGTGTCCTTCCGCCACCGCTCAGCGTGAGCGCCGGGGCGTTGCCGCCGAGCGGAACCTCTGTGGACCGCCGGCAGCGGACCGGCGAGGCCGATCGCCTCGGCGAGCGTCACCGCGGGTACGTAGGGCGTGGCTGTCCACAGGCCGCCGTCCCCGGGCGAGGTGAGCGGCGGCTGGACCCAGCCCCCGGCCAGCCGCTCGGCGGTGGCGGCCTCGGCCCGGAAGCGGCGCCGGAAGGCGGGTACGGAGGCGAGGCCGGGGCGGGCGGCCGTCACCACGACGAGGTCGCCGCCGTCCACGCTCCGCGTCAGGTAGCGCACGGCGCTCGCGCTCTCACGGAAGCGTGCCAGCGCGGTGTACGGGCCGAAGCGGCGTGGATCGTCCTGACGCAGCGCCTCCGTGGCGCACCCCCCTTGTGACCGTGCCTCGGCACCTGAGCGCCGATCTTACGGGCGCCGGTCCTGATGGCCGTTCAGGATCTGCTACCCGGCCTGGACCAGGGCCACTTGGGGGTGAACCGCTCACGGCCCCCGGGCGCGTACTCGTACACCCAGCCGCGTTGCAGCCCGAGCCGTTTCGAATGACCCGCAGGAACGCGGAGGTAGGCGTGGACGGTGGCCGGCCCGCCGTCGGCGTCCGGCACCGGGACCTCGTACCACTTGGGCGGATGACCGGTCGGCCCGAGCAGGACGGGGAGCACCCGCCCGTCCAGGGGGCCGCCGCGGAAGGGCGTGTTCTCGCTTTTCACGGTGCCAGTCTGACCCAGGGGGCCGGGCGAGGCCCTTCGGCCCGTGGGGGCGCGGCGGGTGCGTGTGCGTATGGCCCTGTGTGGGTGGCGGCGGCTGTGGCCCAGGAGGCGCACGCTTCCGGTCGGCGTTCACGCAGGGTGGGACGTGCTCCCGAACCGGTCTCCGTCCGCGTCCCCGCCGCGAGGGCGACCTCGCACGGCCGCCCGAGGCCCGAGCGGCCGTCGGTGCGGGGACCCGCCGGGGGGGTCAGACCACCGGTCCGTCCCCGGAGGCCGGGTCTCCACCGGACAGCAGGTGCGCCGCCGCCTCGCCGGCCACCGGGATCACCAGGGCCGCCAGCCGCCCGGCGGGGCCGTCGGCGGCCTCCTGGCCCAGCAGGTCCGCCACCACCGAAGCGGTCTCCTCGTCCGTGGCGGCAGTCACCGCCATCAGGCCGATCAGATGGTCGACCAGCCAGCCCCGCAGCTCGGGTGCGGCCGGCTGCTTCTCCTCGTCCAGCCAGATCAGGGACGCCGCCTCCACGGCCGCGATCCAGGTGCGGACCATCATCCGCAGGCGTGGCCCGGCGGGTTCCTGCCCTGGACCGATGCCCCGGCCCAGGTGGAGCAGGATCTGCTCGGCCGCCGACCGGCGCACGCCGTCCACGATGGTCGACGTACGCGAGGTCTCGGCCACGCTGCCGCCGCGCAGCAACGCGCTGAAGCCCGCGTCGTGCTGGTCGACGAAGCCGAGATAGCGGTCCAGGACCCGGCCGACGCGTTCGGTGGGCGGCCCGGCGGCGGGTTCCGCGAAGCACAGCGTCAGCTGCTCGGCGGCCGACCCGAGGGCGGCCTCGTACAACTGCTGTCTGCCACCGGGGAAGTAGCGGTAGACCAGCGGGCGGGAGACCCCGGCCGCCGCAGCCACCTCGTCGATCGACACATCGTCCGGCGCCCGGTGGGCGAAGAGCGTGAGCGCCGCACTCAGCAGTTGGGCGCGGCGCTCCTCCACGCCGAGCCGTCGGTAGGCGCGGGCCGGCGGTGCTGCGGGAGCGGAGGTCATACTCCGAAGCCTAACGACCCGGTGACTTCAGGGGCCCCTCAGGCCAGCAGGCCCGAGCTCCTCCACAGCCTGCGTCCCACGCCGTTCAGCACGCCGATGTCGTCGAAGAAGTCCGTGAGCCGCTTCGCTCCCGTCTGCATGACCTCCGTCCGGTGGCCGCTCGCCCTCACCTGGGCGACGGCCTCCTGGCGGTCCAGACCGACGTTCTCGTACACCTGCGGGTTGACGAAACAGACGGAGAACACGCGTGCCGCCTCACCGCAGTTGAGCCGGGTGAGCCGGCGCTGCCACGGGGGAGCGGTGACCATCTGGCGGCGCAGCTCCTCGCGGGCGTAGCGCACGTGCCGGGCCTCCTCGACGACATGGATGCGGGTCACTCCGCGGACGAGCGTCTGGACGCGCTCGTCGGGGAAGGTGAGCCGCTGCATCCAGTCCAGGATCTCCTCGCCGAGCAGGGTCGCGGCGAACGAACCCGGGGTGGTGGTGACGGTCTTCAGCACCCGCGCCAGGTTGTGGTAACGCCGGGGGACCGGGTAGGCGGGCGCGCCGCCCCACTCGATCATGCGGGCGAACATCATGGAGTGCCGGCACTCGTCGGCTATCTCGGTGAGGGCGTAGCGGACGTGCTTGCTGGTCACGGACTTGTCGTAGATGTGCCGGACGAGCAGCTGCATCAGGATGATCTCGAACCAGATCCCGAGCGAGGCCAGTGACGCCGCCTCGTGGCGGGCCAGGTCCATCCGCTGTTCCTCGGACATCTTCCGCCACAGCGGGGTGTCGTAGAGGGAGACCAGCTCGGGCGGCCAGAACCACTTGCCGTCCTCGACGGCCGCTTCCCAGTCGAGCTCGGTGTCCGGGTCGAAGGAGTGCTTGGCCGAGGCGTCGAGCAGGCGGGCCGCCACCTGTTCGCGGTCCTTGAGGGGACCGAGCGCGTCGCGCAGCGCCTGAATGTCCTCGTCGGTCACGGTCGTCACGGCTGAAGGCACCTCGCAGAGGGGTTACCGGCGGTCAAGTTTCCGCTCATGAATGATGAGACTGCCTGTCAGCAAGGGAGTCAATCCCTCGTGTGCGACTTGTTGACCGCGCGTCTACCAACGTGTGAACCTGCCAACTGACGTCAGCACCACGGAATGCACGACCCTCGCCGGGCGAAGGAGCTGTCCGTGTCGACACACGACCTCTACATCACTCCACCCGCCGCACCTGCATGGCAGGTACCTGCCACGGGGGCGGCCCGTTTCAGCTGGGACTACGACGACGGCCGGGCACGCCTCCTCGCCCTGTACCAGAAGGGAAAGGACAAGCAGTGGGACGGCAACAAGCGCATCGACTGGAGTCTGGAGGTCGACCCCGCCGATCCACTCGGCACCCCGGACGAGGCCCTCACCCTCTACGGCACCCCGCACTGGGCGAAGATGACCGAGCGGGACCGCGGCGAACTGCGCAAGCACTACACCTCCTGGCAGTTCAGCCAGTTCCTGCACGGTGAACAGGGCGCCATGGTCTGCGCCGCCCGGATCGTGGAGTCGGTCCCCGACCTGGACGCGAAGTACTACTCCGCGACCCAGACGATGGACGAGGCGCGGCATGCGGAGATCTACGCCCGCTTCCTGCACGAGAAGATCGGGATGCTCTACCCGGTCAACGACAACCTCCAGGGCCTGCTCGGCGACACCCTGCGCGACTCCCGCTGGGACATGCCCTACCTCGGCATGCAGGTCCTCATCGAAGGGCTGGCCCTCGCCGCGTTCGGCATGATCCGCGACACCACGACCAGGCCGCTGCCCAAGCAGATACTCGCCTACGTCATGCAGGACGAGGCCCGGCACGTGGCGTTCGGGCGGATGGCGTTGCGCGACTACTACAAGCAGCTGAGCGACGCCGAACTGCGCGAACGCGAGGAGTTCGTCATCGAGGGCTGCTACCTGATGCGTGACCGCCTCAGCGGCGTCGAGGTCCTGGAGAACTTCGGCATCGGCAAGCAGGAGGCCAAGGAGCTCTCCGAACACTCGGAGTACCTCCAGCTCTTCCGCAAACTGCTGTTCAGCCGGATCGTCCCCTGCGTCAAGGACATCGGCCTCTGGGGCGATCGGCTCCAGAAGGCCTACGTCGACATGGGCGTCTTCGAGATGGGCGACTCGAACCTGGACCTGCTGATGGCCCAGGACGAGGAGGTGGCCGAGCAGCTGGACCGGGACCGTTTCGCGGTGGAGGAGCAGGCGCGGGTCGCGGAGGTCGCGGAGGCGGTGGCGGAGGGCGGGAGCTGAGACCGGCCGCTCCGGGCCCGTCCGGTCCGGAACACGCCCTAGTTCTCCTCGGGGAGATCGATGGTCCTGCCGTTCTCGTCGAGGGTCCGGGTGCTCCAGTACGTGTACCACTCGTCGTCCACGTGCTGGGGAACCTTGCCCTCCGGATAGCGGGCGTAGCCCTTGGGCGGCTCCTCGCCGTCGGGGGCACACGCACTGCCGGCGCTTCCGACGGCCAGGACCGGGTATTCGCCGCCTCCGCACACGGCGTCCTGCGTGGAGCAGGCGCTGGTGAGCAGGGCGACCGTGACGCCGGCCAGGGCGAGCCCGAGCGTGCTGCGTGACAGGTGTCGGTTGGCCGTGCGCATGGTGGAGCTCCCTCTGGTGTGTGGCTGACTGTGGTCAGCCTGCCGTGACCGGAAGGGGCGGTCGTGAGCACGGGTACTCATATCCGGTGTACGCACCTGGTGCGGGGGCGGAGGATGGGAAGCATGAACTCCCCACCCGAGCACGGTGACCACGCGGCGGCCCGCCGCAGCCTCGAAGCGCTCGCCCTCGGCGACGCGTTCGGGGAGCGCTGGTTCCCGCTCTTCCGGCCGCCCCGGCAGGCGTACGCCGAGGTCCGGGCCCGCCGCACCCCGCACGAGCCCGTGTGGCACTGGACCGACGACACCGCGCTGGCGCTGGCCCTGCAGCGGGTCCTCGACGAGTACGGGCAGGTCGATCAGGACCGGCTCGCGCTGTCCTACGCCCTGGCCTTCGACGCGGACCAGGCCCGCGGCTACGGCCACGGCATGCACATGCTGCTGCCGGAGCTGCTGGTCTCGCCGGCCGACTGGCGGACCCTCGCGCCGGGGCTCTTCGAGGGTGGCAGCCTCGGCAACGGGGCGGCGATGCGGGTCGCGCCGCTCGGGGCCCGCTTCCACGCGGACCTCGGGCACGCCGCCGAGCAGGCGGCGCTCTCCGCGGTAGTCACCCACGCCCACCCGGAGGGCGTCGCCGGCGCGGTGGCGGTCGCGGTCGCCGCGGCGCTGTCGGTGCGGGGCGAGCTCACGCTGGAGGCGGTCGCCGGCCGCACACCGCAGGGGCCGGTGCGCGACGGTGTGCTCCGTGCGGCGGAGGTGCCGTTCGCCACCGCACCGTGGAAGGCCGCCGACCTCCTGGGTAACGGGAGCCGGATCAGGGCCGACGACACCGTGCCGTTCGCGCTGTGGACCGCCGCCCGGCACCCCGGCGACCTGGAGGCCGCCCTGTGGTCGACGGCGGAGGGATTCGGGGACGTGGACACCACGTGCGCCATCACCGGCGGTGTCGTCGGGGCGGTGACCGGGGTGGAGGGCGTCCCCGCCGAGTGGCGCCTCCGGCGGGAACCGCTGAGCTGACGGGGTGTGACTCCCCGACTCACGCCGACAGTCTGTGCGGTGAATCCCTGTTCGACCAGTGACGTAACGTGAGCGCATGAGTATGCCGCCGCAGCCACCGCCGGGCCCGTACGGACCGCCTCCGCCCCAGTACGGTCCGTACGGCCGACAGCCCCCGTCCGGCCCGTACCAGGCGCCGCAGCCGGCCTACGCCTACCCGCCCCAGACGCCTCCCGGCGCGCCCCACGCCCCTGGCCCGTGGGGGCAGCCGGGCATGCCGCCGCAGCCGCAGCGCAAGAACCGCGGCTGGCTCGTCGTCGGCATCGTGGTGGGGGTGATCGCCCTCGTCACGGCCATCGGACTGGGGGTGTTCAAGCTGGCCGACGAGGGTGCGGACATGGCGTTCCCCGAGGCCACGCACAAGCTCGTGGTGCCGAGGACCCTGCTGGACGAGGGGTTCGTCCTCGGCCAGGACGTGTCGGAGACCGAGGGCAAGGAGATCGAGGACACCTACGACCCGAGCATCCGGGACCCGAAGGCCGCGATCGGGCAGTACACGTCGGACGAGGACGGCGGCGTGCTGGTGGTCTCCGGCATGTACGGGAAGCTGGCGAGTCCCGCGCTCGCGCGGGCCAAGATCCTGAAGGGGGCCGCCGAGGCGGACGGGGGCAAGGTCGCCGTGCCGGCGAAGGAGTTCAGGCCCGACGGACACGACATCGTGGTGGAGTGCCAGGTCGTGCAGTACACCGACGTCGGCGGGACGGCCGCCATGCCCATGTGCGCCTGGGGCGACGACAACACCGCCGCGATGGTCGCCGTGGTGCGGCCCGGCGAGGCCACGAAGGACGCGGCGGACCTCGACCTGGAGAAGGCGGCCGAGGAGACGCTGAGGGTCCGGGCGGAGATCCGTCAGCCGATCGGCTGAGACCGGGGCAGGTGGCGCTCCAGCGCGCGGGCCGTGCCGAGCAGTTCGGCGTCCCTTCCCCGTCCGGCCACCAGCTGGAGGCCGGCCGGGCAGCCGTCCGGGGTGAACCCGGCGGGCAGGCTCGCCGCCGGATGTCCGCTGAGGTTGAACGCCCAGGTGAGCGCGGTGGAGTAGACGTCCCCCGGCCCTTCGTGGCCGTGCGGCCGGTTGGGCGTGACCGGGGTGAGCAGGAGCGGTGTACGGGAGAAGAAGGCGTCGAGCGTCCGGTCGTTGGCGGTGCGGAGCCGCTCCGTGGCCGGCGTCGGCGCACCCGCGCGCACCGCGAGCCACGCCTCCACCGGGTCCAGCAGTTCGCAGGAACCCGGCATCAGACGTACCGCCCCCGCCTCCACCAGCCCGCCGACCGCGGTCCGTGTCACCTCCGCGACGTCGGGGTCGACGCGGGCGAAGCCCAGATCCGGGCTGTAGACGGCCGGCACGGGGAGCCGCGCGGGCCGCGGCACGTATCCGTCCAGGACATGGCTCAGGCAGAGCTCCGCGAGCGCCGCGGAGCTCGCCAGCAGGCCCGGGGACGCGAGGCCCGTACGGTCGGGGGAGGGGAGCAGCCCCGTCGTCGTCTTCAGGCCGAACACTCCGCACCACGCGGCCGGGATCCGTACCGAGCCCGCTCCGTCGCTGCCCGTGGCCAGCTCCACCATGCCCGCGGCGACCGCCACGGCCGATCCCGCCGAGGATCCGCCGGGAGTGCGGTCGGGACGCCACGGGTTGACCGTACGGCCGTGCGCCCCCTGCCCCCAGGTCTGCCACCGGGTACCCGGGCCGGGGACCGAGGTCGCACCGACAGGGACCCCGCCCGCGGCGATCAGACGGCGGGCCGTGTACGACCGGATGCCCGCGCTCCCCTTCACGGCGAACGGCATTCCGGCGAGCGGCAGCCGTGAGGCGTCGGCCTCCCGCTCCCGTGCCTCCTCGTGCCAGACCTCGGCGAACGCGCACAGGTCCGGGTCGATCCGGTCGATCCGGGCCAGTGCCGCCGCCACCGCTGAAGTCATGGGCTCAGTCTCGTCCCTCCAGCGCCGCCTCCATCACCGCCCGGGCGATCGGCGCCGCGTTGCCGCCCCCGCTGACGTCCGCCCGGTCGGCCGAGGCGTCCTCCACGACCACCGCGACGGCGACCGCCGGGCGGCCGGAGTCCGGTGCCCGCGCCCAGGCGATGAACCAGGCGTACGGCGTACCGGAGTTGTCGACCCCGTGCTGGGCGGTGCCCGTCTTGCCGCCGACGGTCACCCCGTCGATCGCGGCGTTCGTGCCGGTGCCGTTCTCCACGACGTCCACCATCATCCGCTGGAGCTGGCGGGCCGTCGTCGGTCTCATCGCCCGGCGGTACGCGTCCGGACCCTGTTGCCGGACCGGGTCGCCGTCATCGGTGGTGATCCGGTCCACGAGGTGGGGGCGCCTGAGCTCCCCGCCGTTCGCCACCGCCGAGGCCACCATCGCCATCTGGAGCGGAGTCGCCGCCGTGTCGAACTGGCCGATCGAGGACTGGGCCAGCTGGTCCTCGCTCATGTCCGAGTCGAAATTGCTGCGGGCCACCCGGGAGGGGATCCTCAGATCGTCGTCGTTGAAACCGAAGCCGCCCACCGCGTCCAGCATCCCGTCCAGCCCCACCTCGACGCCGAGATGCGCCATCACCGTGTTGCAGGAGACCCGGATGGCTTCCGCCAGGGACGCCTCCTCGCAGCCGCGTGACTCGTCCGGCAGCACGGTCGAGGTGCCGGGCAGGACGTACGGGGACGGGGTGTCCGTCTCCGCGTCCGGATCGGTGACCACCCGTGCGTCCAGCGCCGCGGCGGCCGTCACGATCTTGAAGGCCGAACCCGGTGGGTACGTCTGACGGATGGCCCGGTTCAGCATCGGCCGGCCCTGCGCACGGTTGAGCCGTGCCCACGCGTCGGTGACGGCGGAGCCGGTGCCCGAGAGGAGCTCCGGATCGTACGAGGGTGAGGAGACCAGCGCCAGGATCCGGCCGGTGGCCGGGTCGAGCGCGGCCACCGCGCCGCGCCGGCCGTCCAGGCCCTCGAACGCCGCGCGCTGCACCGAGTCCTCGATGGTGGTGACGACGTCGCCACCGGGCTGTCTGCTCCGGGTGAGGTCGCCCCAGAGCGGGAGCGGGGCGAGGACCGGGTCGGTGCCGGAGAGGACACCGTCCTCGGCGTTCTCCAGCAGCGTGGTGCCGTACGTCTGCGAGGCGTAGCCCGTCACCGGCGCGTACAGCGGGCCGTGCCGGTAGGTGCGCTCGTGGGCGAGCCGCTCGCCGGTGTCCTTCGACCCGGTGACGGGCTCGTCGCCCACCACGATGTCGCCGCGCGGCTGGTCGTAACGGTCGATGACGGTGCGGCGGTTGGCGGGGTTGGTGTTGAGCTCGTCGGCCTCGAAGAGCTGGACACGTGCGGCGTTGGCCAGCAGGGCGAGCAGCAGGAGCAGGCAGAATCCGGCGGCGCGCCGGATGTAGCGGATCACGGCGCCTCCCCGGCAGGCGCGGTCTCGGTATCGGGGTCAGGGGTGCGGGCCACGTCGCTGACCCGGATGAGCAGCGCCACGATGATCCAGTTGGTGACCACGGACGAGCCTCCCTGGGCCAGGAACGGCATCGCCATCCCGGTCAGGGGGATCAGGCCCATCACACCGCCCGCGATCACGAAGACCTGGAGCGCCAGGATCGAGGCCAGACCGATCGACAGCAGCCGCCCGAAGGGGTCCCGCAGGGCCAGGCCCGCACGGAAGCCGCGGGCGACCAGCAGGGCGTACAGGAGGAAGATCGCGGTGAGTCCGGCCAGGCCGAGTTCCTCGCCCGCGGTGGCCAGGATGAAGTCGGACTTGGCGGCGAAGCCGATGAGGACGGAGTGGCCGAGCCCGAGGCCGGTGCCGAGCATGCCGCCCGCGGCGAACGCGAAGAGGGACTGGGCGAGCTGGCTTGGCCCCTGGCCCGCGTCGATCGTGGCGTAGGGGTCCAGCCAGTCCTCCACCCTGCTGTGCACATGGGGTTCGAACGAGCCGACGACGAAGGCGCCCGCGGCGGCGAGGAGCAGCCCGACGGCGATCCACCCGGTCCGGCCGGTGGCCACGTACAGCAGGATCACGAAGAGGCCGAAGAAGAGCAGTGAGGTGCCCAGGTCCCGTTCGAGGACGAGGACGCCGACGCTGAGCAGCCAGATCGCGACGATGGGGCCCAGGACCCGGCCGGTGGGGAACTGGAGCTTCCAGACCGTGCGGCCGGTGTAGGCGAGCGCGTTGCGGTTCGCGGCGAGATACGCGGCGAAGAAGACGGCGAGCAGGATCTTGGCGAACTCGCCCGGCTGGAAGGAGAGTCCGCCGATCCGGATCCAGATCTTCGCCCCGTTCACCGCGGGGAAGAAGATCGGCACGATCATCAGCACCAGCGCCGCGGCGACCGAGAGGTACGCGTAGCGCTGGAGCACCCGGTGGTCGCGCAGCAGGACGACGACGGCGATGAAGAAGGTGACCCCGAGCGTGGACCAGATCAGCTGCGTCGTCGCGGCCCGGTCGCTCGGGGTCTCCAGGTCGAGCCGGTAGATCAGTACCAGGCCCAGTCCGTTGAGCAGGACGGCGATGGGCAGCAGCAGTGGATCGGCGAACGGGGCGCGGAAACGGACCGCGAGATGGGCCAGCAGAGCCAGGAGACCGAGGCCGCCGCCGTATCCGGCGACATCGGGGGGCACGGCGTCGTTCCGCGCGAGGCCGACGGCGGCGTAGCCGTAGACGGAGATGAGCACGGCCCCGATGAGGAGCGAGAGCTCGACCCCGCGCCGCTTGGGCAGGCGTAGCTCGGGCGGGCGTGCGTCCGCCGTCGTTGCGGTCATGCCCCGCAACGTAGCAAGAGGTGAGTGTTATTTCCCTTATGTCAGCTTCGTGGCACTCCTTGGTGAAGTCCGGGGCGGCTCAGCTCTGGTACGGGTTCCGGCCGCCGGGAGGCGCGTATCCGGGCTGCTGCTGTGCGGCGCCGTGGGGAGTGCCGTCCTGGCCGCCCCGGGCCTGCGCCAGCAGCTGGTCGGCCTCCTCCTTCGCTATCTGCCGCTCCCCGCCGCAGAAGGTGCACTGCGTCGCGTACTTCGTGGAGAACGGGAACAGCGGGACGAAGAACAGCGTGAACTTGGTGACCCGCTTGCGCAGGGCGTGCGCCGCGGGATTGCCGCACCAGCCGCACACCATCGTCAGGACCGCCAGCTGATGGAGATAACCCCGCGTGCCGAAGATGATCATGATGTGGTTCCTTTCCCCGTGTTGCCCAGGAGTGCCCGCCGGCAGAGTGCCAGCAGCTTCTCGTCCTCATAAGTGTCGTGACTGCCGTATCCGCCGTCCAGCGCGTTGTGACGGCGTACGGAGAGGAGCTCGGCACGCAGCACCCGCACCGCGTCCGACCCTGCCCCGGCCACACCCATGCGGGCCAGGCATCCGGCGACCCGGACTCTGACGTGACGATTCCTCTCCCAGGCGGAGAGGAGCACCGGCACGGCCTCACCGGTGCGCCCCGTGACCTCCCAGAGAGCGATCGCGGAGTCGACCCGGAGCCACAGCTCCTCGTGTTCCAGCAGGGCCCGCAGCCGGGGCGCCACCGCCTCGGCCCGCCTCCCCAGCCCGCCCAGCGCGCTCACCGCCGCCCGGCAGTCGTGGACCTGCTCCGCCCGCATGCCCTCGGCCAGCACCGGCAGTACCGCCTCGACGTCGCCCGTGACCGTCCACAGCGCCGCCGCCGCCTCCGTCGCCGCCGCCGTCCCGGGCCGTCCGGTCAGCCGCCTCAGTTCCGGTACGGCGCAGCCGGCAGCGGGTCCGAACGACCCCAGCGCCCGCAGGGCCGCCGTACGCAGCCACTCGCCCCGGTACTCCGGCGCCCCCCGCAGCACCCGCAGCACCTCCGGGGCGGCCTCGCCCGCGCGCAGCGCCGTCAGCCCGGAGAGCAGCGGGCTCGCCCGGTCGTACGCGCCCTCGTCCAGCCCGACCTCGCCGAGCCTGCGCCGCAGCGCCCCGGCGAGCGGGGCCGCCGCGTCACCGAGACACCGGATCGCGAACCCCACGTCGTGCGGCACCTCGGGCCGCTCCACGGCAGCCGCCAGCGCGGGCAGCACCCGGGCGTCGCCCAGTCTGGCCAGCGCCTTGACCGCCGGGCCCAGCCCGGGCGGCCCGCTCGCCCACTCCTTCACCCAGGCCCCGGGATCCGCCGCCACCCGCCCGGCCAGGGCGTCGGCCGCCGGGGCGGCCAGACCGAACAGCTCCTCCAGCACGTGTGAGGCGGCCTCGGCCAGCCGCCGCTCCGGATCGGCGAGCTGTACGCCGACCAGCCGCACCAGGTCCTCGTACGAACCGCGCCAGGCCCTGATCAGTCCGCCGCTCATCCGTACGGCGTCGATGCGCTGCCAGGGGTCCGGGCTGCGCAGCTGGTCGGTCAGCAGCGCCGTACGGTCCGCCACCCGGTCGTCCAGGCCGCCGTGCAGCGTCCGCAGCAGGTCGGCGGCCCACGGGGTCCCGGCCTGCCGCGGGCGCGCGGACTCCTCGGCCGACAGCTCCCGCAGCCGGCCCACCGGTGCCGGCGCCGTGGTCCGGTCCGCCGCGGTGTCGTCACCGCCCGGCGCTCTCGCGACGCTCGGTTCCGGCCGGGCGGGCCGGGCGCGCAGCTCGCGCAGCAACTCCGACACCACGTGTACGACATCACCGGGCAGGGCGTCGGGGGCGCACCTGGCCAGCTGGGCGAGGGCCGCGAGCCGCAGCCCGGGCGGATGCGCCTGCGAGGCGAGCCGGCTCAGCCAGTCGGCCGCCTGGCCCGCCAGCGGCCGGTGGCGCAGCGCGATCCGGCCGGCCGCCTCGACGAGCGCGAGCCGCACCTCGTCGTCCGCCTCCACCGGCAGCCGCTCCCGCAGGAGCGTGAGCACCCTGCCCGGCCGGCCGTGCAGGGTGGCCAGGGCCAGCGGTGCGGCGAGCCGCACGCCCGGGTCCTCGTCGGCGACCAGCTCGAAGAACACCGCGGAACCGGCGGACACGGCGGCCGCGGCCATCGCGTAGTTCGCCACGCCCTCGATCTCGTCCTCGTCCAGCTCGTCCAGTTCGCTCTCGTCGTCCTCGTCCACGTCGATGCCGCCGATGCTGGTGAGCAGCTCGACGATGCCGCCCCGGTCCCGTATGCCGGGATCCACGGCCAGCTCGAAGAGGAACGGGATGCACGCGAGCGTGCACGCGTACACATCACCCTGGTGGTGCACGGCGCCGTACATCCCGTCGAGCGCGCTCTCCCGTTCCGCCGGATCGCCGGAGGCGAGTCCGTACAGGAGCCCGGGCACGTCGTCGGCCGGCCCGTAGGCATGCTCCATCGAGGCCCAGTCGACCTCGTCGATCCCCGTGAACACGCCACGCCTCCCCGTGTCTTTCCCCGCGGTCCGGACGCGGTGGAGAACCGGGTCCGCGAACAGCGTCTGCGCAGAGTGTGCACCACCACCAGGACAATCCACCGCCCACTTGCGGCCTTTCCTCGCCCGGCCCGCCCGGGGTTGTGAAGGTGCTGTGCAGGCCCCGTGTCCCGCGCGGTCCTCAGTCGCCGGGCAGGGGCCGCGCCTGTCCGGGATCGGTCAGCGGTGCGAGCAGATCCCCGTGCCGCTCCAGGCGTGCGGCCATGTCACCGGCGAGGAGGACGAGATCGTCCGGCACCCCACAGGCCTCGATCTCGTCCCAGGTGACGGGCGCGGAGACGGTCGGGCTGCCCTTCGCGCGCAGGGTGTACGGGGCCGCGGTGGTCTTCGCGGCGGCGTTCTGGCTGAAATCCACGAACACCTTCCCCGGACGCAGCGCGCGCGTCATCCGGTACACGGCCAGCTCGGGAAGCGCGCCCCGCGCCTCCACCGCCAGCTTCCTCGCGTACGCCGTCACCTCGTCGCAGGGGGTGGGCTCCAGCGGGACGAGCAGATGCAGGCCCTTGGAGCCGGAGGTCTTCCCGTACGAGGACAGCCCGTCCTGCGCCAGCCGTTCCCGCAGCCAGAGGGCTACCGCACAGCACTCGACGACCCCCGCGGGCGGCCCGGGGTCCAGGTCGAACACCATCCGGTCGGCGACACCGGGGGAGTCCTGCCGCCACTGATGGGTGTGGAACTCCACCACCAGGTTCGCCGCCCACATCAGCGACGGCAGGTCCTGGGCGAGCACCTGCCGGGCACCGGGGTCGTCGCTGCGGGGGACCGGAGCCGTGCGCACCCAGTCGGGTGTACCCGGCGGCGGGTTCTTGGTGAAGAAGCGCAGTCCCTCCGGGCCGTCCGGGTACCGGAGGAAGGACAGCGGACGGTCGCGCAGATGCGGCAGCATGACGGCCGCAGCCGTGGCCGCGTAGTAGTGCAGCACCTCGCCCTTGGTCGTGCCCGTGGCCGGGTACAGCACCTTGTCGAGATTGCTGAGCGCCAGGCGCCGCCCCTCCACCTCCGTGATCGGCGTCATACGATAAGAATCACATGAAATCGTGTGAATGAGGCGATGGCGGGCGTAAGGGGTGCACGGTGAGGTCCATCTGGAACGGCTCCATCTCGTTCGGACTGGTCAGCATCCCGGTCAAGCTCATGAACGCCACGGAGAGCCATGCGATCTCCTTCCGGCAGATCCACCTCGAGGACGGTGGCCGGATCCGCTACCGCAAGGTGTGCGAGCTGGACGAGGAGGAGGTACCGGCCTCGGAGACCGTCAAGGCGTACGAGGACGCCGACGGCACGGTGATCCCCGTGACCGACGAGGACCTCGCCTCGCTCCCGCTGCCCACCGCCAGGACGATCGAGATCGAGGGATTCGTGCCCTCCTCGGCGATCGACCCCCTCCAGCTGGACTCGGCGTACTACCTCTCGGCCAACGGCGTCCCGGCCGCCAAGCCGTACGCCTTGCTGCGCGAGGCCCTGAGACGCAGCGGCAAGGTCGCCGTCGCGAAGTTCGCGCTGCGAGGAAGGGAACGGCTCGGGATGCTCCGGGTGGTCGACGACGTCATCGCGATGCACGGCCTGCTGTGGCCGGACGAGATCCGCGCGCCGGAAGGCGTCGCCCCGGACTCCGGGGTCAAGGTCCGCAACGCGGAACTGGACCTGGCGGACGCGCTGATGAACACCCTCGGCGACGCCGACCTGGACACGCTGCACGACGACTACCGCGAGGCGGTCGAGGAGCTCGTCACGGCGAAGGCGGCCGGTGAGCCCGTGGGCGAGGGGGAGGCCGAGGAGCCCGAGGGCAAGGTGCTCGACCTGATGGCGGCGCTGGAGAGCAGCGTGCGGGCGGCGCAGGAGTCCCACGGCGAGGACGGCGGGCACGGGGACGAGGTCGCGGACGTCCACCCCATCAAGACCGGCCGGAGCGGCGGCGCGAAGAAGACCGGGACGGCCACGAAACGGGCCGCGGCGAAGAGTGAGGCACCGAAGAAGGCCACCGCGAAGAAACCGGCGGCGAAGACAGCTGCGAAGGACACGGCGAAGAAGCCCGCGGCGAAGACTACGTCGGCGAAGAAGGGCACCGAGCAGAAGCCGGCGACGAAGAAGACCGCCCGGAGGCCGCGCAAGCGCACCTCGGCCTGACACGCGCGCTCCGCACGGTGTCCTCACGGACCGTCCCGTCCCTGGCCGGGGACGGTCGCGCAGTGGATCGACTGTGTGGCCGATGCCGCTCGTACAGGTGACGAAACGACCGTTTCCAAGGTCAGGGACGAAGCGCGGACCATGATGGACGCCTGTCCGGCACCGGGCCTCCCCCTGGTCCGACCGGGGTGCCGGAGCAGCCCGGGGCACACAGGGCCCGGGCCGCACCGGAACGCCGTGTCCCCGACTCCGCGCGCCCGCTCTGCGCCCTGTGCGGGCGCGCGGCGGCGGTACAGGCTGGGAGAAGGATGGAAGCCGGAGGGTGAACAGAGGGGGCACGATGCACGATCTCAACGTCACGTCATGGCAGCTCTTCGGGCACGACCGGCTCTATGTGAACCTGCCGGACGGCACCGCCATCGGCTGGGCGGACCGGGGCAGCGGCACGATCACGGTGCTGCACCCGCGCTACCGCGACGCCGTGACCGACGCGCTCGCGCGCCAGGTCCCCGACCTGCCGGCCCTGGTGGGTGAGGAGATCCCGGCCGGGCCGCCCGCGCCTCGGACCCCGCCCACGGCCCCGCGGATCCCGCCGATGAGGGGGATGCGCAAGCGGGGCGTACCCGTGCGGGAAGCGGTTCCGGTGGAGGAGACGGCCCCGGTGCCGGAGGCTGTCCCGCCCCCGGTAACGGCACCGGTGACGACACCGGCACCGGAGACGGTGCCGGACGTGGCGCCGGACGTGGTGTCCGCGCCGGGTCCGTCGGCCGGTCCGGAGGAGCAGCCGCAGCGGCGACGGCCTGCCGTGCTCCCCGCGCTGACCCCCGCGAGTGACCTCTCGTCGCGGCGCCCGGGAGCCGGGCTCCGGGAGCAGCTCGGCGAATCCGGGACCGGGGCGCTCGTACGGGCGGCCACCGGTGCGCTGCGGCGGCACAAGGACGCGGACCCGCGCCGCGGCGCGCTCGCGGGGGAGCGGCGGGTCGGAGCCGAGCTCAAGCGGCTGACCCGGCACGGCTGGCGGGTCCTGCACTCCGTGCCCCTGCCGGACGGCTCCGAGATCGGGCACCTGCTCATCGGGCCCGGCGGTGTGTTCGCCGTGACCACCGAACACCGCCCCGGCACGTCGGTACGGATCGGGGACGGCACGCTGCGGATCGACGACGGCGACCCGCAGCCGTACGAGCTCGACGGCCACCCCGGTGCCCGGCGGGCCCGCGCGGCGCTGGAGGCGTACTGCACCTTCGAGGTGCCCGTACAGACCGTGCTGGTGTTCACCGGCGTCGCCGCGCTGGAGGTGGCCGCCACCCCGTCCGGGGTCCGCGTCTGCCGAGAGCGGCAGGTGGCCGCACTGGCACCGCTGACCGGCGTCCTCACCGCCACCCAGGTGGAGCGGGTCTACGACGTCGCGCGCAACGGGGAGGCCTGGCTGGGCGCGTGAGCCCGGGACACGGCCGGTAGATTCCCCGGTACTCAAAGCAAGGGAAGATGCCATGAGACTCCGCTGTGCCGTGCTCGACGACTACCAGTCCGTGGCGGCCACCGCCGCCGACTGGTCGTCCGTCGCCGACGACGTCGAGGTGGTCAGCTTCGCCGAGCACTGTGCCACCGAGAGCGAACTGGCCGAGCGGCTGGCCGGGTTCGACATCGTCGTCACCCTCCGGGAACGGGTGCCGTTCCCCGCCACGCTGATCGAGCGGCTGCCCCGGCTCCGGCTGCTCGTGGCCTCCGGCATGCGCAACACCTCCATCGACTACGCCGCCGCCGAGCGGCACGGGGTCACCGTCTGTGGCACCGCCAGCACGTCAACCCCGCCCGTCGAGCTGACCTGGGCGCTGCTGCTCGGACTGGCGCGCGGGATCGTGACCGAGGCCGACTCCCTGCGGACGGGCGGCCCCTGGCAGTCGACCGTCGGTGCCGATCTGTACGGACGCAGGCTCGGGATCCTCGGGCTGGGGAAGATCGGCACCAGGGTCGCCACGGTCGGCCGTGCCTTCGGCATGGACGTGGTGGCCTGGAGCCGTAACCTGACCGCCGAGCGGGCCGAAGAGGCCGGGGCGGGCCTCGCCGCGTCCCTGAACGAGCTGCTGGCGACCAGTGACTTCGTCTCCGTGCATCTGGTGCTGAGCGACCGCACGCGCGGGCTGCTGGGCCCGGAGGAGCTCGCGCTGATGCGGCCGGGCAGCTTTCTGGTCAACACCTCCCGGGCGGCGATCGTCGACCAGGACGCGCTGCTCGACGTGCTGCGCCGTGGGGCCATCGCGGGGGCGGGCGTCGACGTGTTCGACGTCGAACCACTTCCGGCGGACCATCCGATGCGCAGCGCTCCGCGCCTCCTGGCCACCCCGCACCTGGGCTATGTGTCGCAGGCCAACTACGCGGCGTACTACGGGGACGCGGTCGAGGACATCCGCGCCTACCTCGACGGTGAGCCCGTCCGCAGGCTGGGCTGAGCGACCGCGAGCGCCTCTCCAGCGGGGCTGCAGCCGCGCCCGGCAGCCTGATGGTGATGGCGGGCAGCCGTGAGGGCCGCCGCCGCGAAGGGAGTTCGCCATGTCTCAGCCGGTCGGGACCCTCCGTCAGCAGGTCACGGGTGATCTGTACGCGGAGGTGCAGACCTTCTACGCCCAGCAGATGCGACGGGTCGACGCCCTCGACATCGAGGGTTTCGCCGACACGTTCACGGACGACGGGGAGGTCGTGCACGCGGGTGGGAACCGCCAGAGCGGCCGTACGGAGATGGTCGCCGGGATGCGGGCCAATCTGCCCCGCTACCGGGACATCGCCGTACGCCACTGGTTCGGTCACCTGATCATCGAGCCCGACGCCATGGACGGGAACACCCTGCGTGTCTCGTACTACACGCTGGTCACCCAGACCGACCGCGACGGGAAGGTCGCCTTCCAGCCGACGTTCACCGTCGACGACGTGCTCGTGCGCGTCGACGGCCGGCTGCTGACCCGGTCGAGGGTCATCCACCGCGACACCCCGGTCGCTCCGCCCGCCGGCTGAGCGGGCGTCCCGTTCAGCCCGGGTGTCCGGCACATGGACGAGGGGCCCTGCGCACAGGGCCCCTCGTCCATGTGCCGGTCGTCGTCCCGGCAGCCGTTCAGTCGATGCCCCGGCAGATGTGCGGCTCACTCCCGTCGTCGTCCGGGTCGCCCGCCAGCAGCAGAGGTACCCAGAGGGGTACGACGGCGAGGGACAGGGCGGCGAGGGGAGCGGGCGGCGGTTCCACCGTCTCGGGGTCCAGCAGCATCGTCTCCATCGACGAGTTCTCCTTCGAGATGTGGGGTGGGGTGCGGTCAGGCGTGGCAGGCCGGCAGCCCACCGTGGAAGGCGACCATCTCCTCGAAGGAGGCCGCCACATCGATACGGGCACCGGGGGCGAGGCCCTCCAGTTCCGCGTACGCGCGGTGCAGATTGCCGACCAGTCGTTCGGGGTCCAGCAGGTCGCCGAACGCACCGAGGTCCGCCTCCCGGGCGGCCCGCAGCGGGTCCACGCCGCGCCGCAGGCCGTCCGCCGCCAGCTCCTGGAGCCGGACGAGATACGCGCGGGTCGCGTCGATGAGCTCAGGGCCGCCGACCGGTCCGTGCCCGGGGACCACCGCGGCGGGCTCCAGCGCCCGCAGCCGGTCCAGGGCCTTCAGGGAACCGCTCACCGACCCCATCAGGACGTACGGGGTCACTCCGGACCAGACCACGTCGCCGGTGAACAGGACGGAGCGCTCGGGCACCCACGCCACGACGTCGTTCGCCGTGTGGGCGGGTCCCACATGGATCAGTGCGGTGCGCAGCCCGCCTCCGTGCAGGGTGAGTTCGTCCTGGAAGGTGAGTGTGGGCAGTGTCAGAGGGGTGTCGCCCCACTCCACGTCGGGCCACAGGTGGCGCAGGCCGAGGCCCGCCTCCGCGGTGTCCGCCCGGGTCCCGGCGTGGGCCACGACCGCCGCTCGCGGGGCGAACTGCCCGTTGCCGAAGGTGTGGTCGCCGTGGAAGTGCGTGTTGACGACGTAGTCCGGGCCGCCCGGCACGATCAGGGCCACCTCCTCGCGGAGCCGGCGGGTACGCGACTCCGTCGCCGCCGTGTCCACCAGGACGGCGGACTCCCGTCCGACGACCAGACCCGCGTTGTTCAGGCACCAGCCGCCCTCGGGCTGGACGAAGGCGTGCACGCCGTCGGCGACCCGCACCAGCGAGCCGGGCGGGGCCAGGCCCGGGGCCGTGGCCGTGCTCATGCGGCCGCCTCCGTCGTGGCGGGCAGCCGGCCGAAGCGGCCCTGGTGGAAGAGGAGCGGGTCCGGGGCGGACAGCCCTCCGGACAGGGCGACCACCCTGCCGACGAGCAGGGTGTGGTCCCCGGCGGCGTACTCCGCGTCCAGGACGCACTCGACGTACGTCTCGGCGTCGGGCAGCACGGCGTTTCCCGTGACACCCTCCTCGGCGGACAGCCGCAGCATCGCCGCCCGGCCCTCCGCACGGTCGGGGCGGCAGAACTCCTGCGCCAGGTCGCGCTGCGACGCGGTCAGTACGTTGACCGCGAAGCTTCCGGCGCGCGATATCCGCGGCCGCATCCGGCCGTCCGCCTTCACGGACACCAGGATCAGCATCGGGTCGAGCGACACCGACGTCAGGCTGTTGAGGGTCATGACGATGGTGTCGTCCCCGCTGCCCTGGGTGAGCAGGGTGACTCCTGTCGGGAAGCGGCCCATCGCGGTGCGGAAGGCGGCCACGTCGGGCTCGGCCAGCAGTGCGCCTGCGGTCATGTCAGGTACTCCGTTTCTGCTCGTGCCTTCTGGGCTGTCGTCGTCAGTAGTTACCGAGTCCGCCGCAGACGTTGAGTGCCTGCGCGGTGATCGACGCGGCCACGTCGGAGGCCAGGTAGCCGACCAGGCCGGCGACCTCCTCGGGTGTGGAGTAACGGCCCAGCGGGATCTTCGCGTTGAACCTGTCCTGGATCTCCTGTTCGCTCACCCCGTAGTGGCCCGCGTAGCCCTGGCGCACGCGCTGGGCCATCGGGGTCTCGACGTAGCCCGGGCAGACGGCGTTGACGGTGATCCCGGTCGGGGCGAGTTCCTTGCCCACGGCCTTGGTGAAGCCGATGACACCGTGCTTGGAGGCCGAGTAGGGCGCGGCGAGCTCGACGCCCTGCTTGCCGCCCGTGGACGCGATGTTGATGATCCTTCCCCAGTCGCCGTCCCGCATCAGGCCGGTGCTCAGGACCTCGCGGGTGACGCGGAAGGTGCCGTTCAGGTTGGTCTCGATCACGTCGTCCCAGAGCGAGTCCGCGAGCTCGGCCGTCACACCGCCGCCACCCCGGCCCGCGTTGTTGACCAGGATGTCGATCCGCCCGTACTCCGCGACCGCGGTCCGTACCGCCTCCTTGATCTGCTCCGGCGAGGTCACGTCGCACACGGTTCCGGCCACTTCCAGGCCTTCCTCGCGCAGCTCCTTGACCACGGTGCGTACGCTCTCGGCGTCGCGTGCCACGCCGAACACCGCGATCCCCTGCCGTGCCAGCAGCTCGGTCACGGCCAGGCCGATCCCACTGGTCGCCCCGGTGACGAAGGCAACTCGTCGTCCCGCGTCTGTCATCGTGCTCTCCCCTCGCTCGTCCCGCTCCGGTCCGCGTCGGCTCGACGGTGGGCCCGCCCCCTTGCGGGGTTCTCGGACGGCGGTGGAGCCGGGGTGGACGGCACCTGTTCGAGCTGGACTCGACACAGGGCCTAGGCGCAGGGGTCAGCGTGGTCCTCATTCGATGCGGCGACCGGGCGGACACCCGGCTGGAGCGAGGAGGCCCCGTGCCCGAGCAGACGCAGACCCTGCCCGATGTCAGGAAGTCGGTGACCGTGGCGGCGACGCCCGACGACTGCTTCAAGGTCTTCACCGAGCGCCCCGCGGACTGGTGGCCGCCGAGCCACATCCTGGTGCGCGAGGAGCGGGCCGGCCTGGCTTTCGAGCCGGGTGTGGGCGGGCGGTACTACGAGTGGGACGTGGAGGGCACCGAGATCGCGTGGGGCCGCGTGCTGGAGTGGGTGCCGGGCCGACGGGTGGCGATGACCTGGCGGATCGACCCCAACTGGCAGTCCATCCCCACGGACGAGGGCGCCAGCCGGATCGAGGTGGACTTCGAGGCCGTCGACGCGGAGCACACCAAGGTGTCGCTCGCCCACGTCGAGCTGGATCAGCACGGCCCGGGTGCCGAGCGGATCTTCAAGGCGCTGGACGGGCCGAGCCCCGGCGAGACCCTGGAGCGCTTCGCCCAGGCCGTCGCGGACGGGGCCCGGGCATGAGCGTCGACACCGGCCTCGTCGAGGCCCCGGCCGCCGCGGGAACCGGTCTCGTCGAGGCGGCCGACCGGCTGCGCCTGCTGGCAGCCCTGCACGCGGGCGACGCGGACACCGGACGCGTCCTGTCCCACGAGGTCACCGACGCGATACGGGAGGCCGGCTTCGCCCGGCACTTCGTCGCCGCGCGGTTCGGCGGCGCGGAGGGCTCCTTCGACGAGCTGACCCGTGCCGTCGTCTCCGTCGGCCAGGGCTGTGCCGCCTCCGCGTGGTGCGCCTCGCTGGCCGCCTACTCGGCGCGCTTCGCCGCGCACCTGCCCGAGGAGGGCCACCAGGAACTGTGGGGCGACAGCCCCGACACGGTCGTGGCGACCGGACTGATGCCCGCCGGGCGGGCTGCACCGGTGGACGGCGGCTGGCGGGTCACCGGCCGGTGGGCGTACGTCAGCGGGATCGACTTCGCCGACCGGGTCATGCTCTGTGCCGCCGTCGGAGGCGGTGAGGGCCCGCCGCAGCTGCGCTTCTTCACGCTGCCCCGGGGCTCGTACAGCGTGCTGGAGACCTGGGACAGCGTCGGCATGAGGGCCACCGGCAGCCATACGGTCGTCGTTGACGACGTGTTCGTGCCGGCCCATCTGTCCTTCGACCGGGCCGACATGCTGACCGGACGCAACACCACGTCCGGAGTGCCCGCGCACAACGTGCCGTTCCAGGCCGTCGGCGGTCTCACCTTCATCGCCCCCGTGGTCGGCGCCGCGGCCGGGGCCCTGGAGGCCGCCGCCGGATCGGTCACCGGCCGGCGGCGGAACCAGACGGCCGAGCTGACCTTCGTCCGCGCCTCCGGACGGATCGACGCGGCCCGCGGTCTCGTGGAGCAGAACGCCCAGGTCCTGGACCGGCGCCTGTTCACGCCCGAGCACATGGCGCGCAACGAGCGCAACGCCACGTACGCCGCCGAGAGCCTGCGCGAGGCGGTCGCGCTCCTGGTGGGCGCGGCCGGCACGGGCGGGCTCGGTGAGGGGCACGCGCTGCAGCGGTTCTGGCGTGACATCACCTCCGCGACCAGCCATGTCGCGCTCCAGTACGACACGGCGGCCCGCAAGAACTACTCGGCGGTGCTGCTCGGCCCCGCCGAGTAGGCGGGTCCGCCGCGAGAGCGGGTGGGGGCGTCCGGGACACCCCGGGCGCCTCCTTCCGCATCGGCGACGTCATGGCCGACCGGCCCCGGTCGCGGGCACCTCGGCCTCCGTCCGCGGTACGTACGCCGGCCTCGACCGGGTACGGCGCGCGCCCGGCAGCGGCCGGAGCGTGAGAGCGAAGGTGCCCCGGAGACCGCCGGCCGTCGTGACCCGGCCAGGGGGCCCCAGGGTGGCCATGGCCTCGACACGGAACGGGCCCTGAGGGGGCCGCCGTGCTCCTGGACCGTGAAGTGGGTGCCGGAATTCCGGTCCCCAGGCGAAGCGCCCCGACCGTGCCGGGGTACGGCGCCCGGCGGACCCGGCGGGTGGGTGACGTAGGAGGTGAAGGTGCCGTCACTCCTGTCACTCCGGAAGCCGTTCACGGCGAACCGGGGCGCACTCGTCCCGCCCGCCCCGGTGGCGCCGGCGTGGTCTCAGACAGGGGCGGTCTGCTTTTCCTGGGCGGGTGCGTGGCTCCGGACGGAGGAGGGGGGACGGGTGAAGGTCTTGAGGTCGAAGCCCGGCTGCCGGACCGTGCCGGGCGACAGAACCGTGCCCGCTGCCAGCAGCCGACGGGTGATCGCGTGGTCGGCGGGGCGGTTCAGGGACTCGACGCCGACCAGCCGCCCGTCCCTGAAGCAGAAGACGGAGAAGCGTCCGCCCTCGACGTCGCCCACGGTCACGGTCTCGTCGTGCTCGGCGGTGAGCCCCGCCATCTGCAGCCGCAGAGCGTACTGCTCGGACCAGAACCAGGGTACCGCGGTGTACGGCGTCGGCTCACCACAGATCGTGGCGGCCACGCACCGGGCCTGGTCGGTGGCGTTCTGCACTGACTCCAGGCGGATGTGACGGCCCGCGTGCGGGCTGGGGAAGCGGGCGCAGTCGCCGAGCGCGTAGATGTCAGGGTCGTCGGTCCGCAGCCGCTCGTCCACCACGATGCCGTCGCCGACCGTCAGGTCCACGGCCAGCGCCAGCTCGGCGCGGGGCACGACGCCGATGCCCACCACGACCAGTTCCGCGGCGATCCGCTCGCCGCCGTCCAGCTCCATCACCCGGACCCGGCCCGAGTCGTCGCCGTACAGCGCCGTCACCTCGCGGCTCAGCAGGACCCGGACCCCGGCGGCACGGTGCTCGGCGACGACCCGTTCGGACATCGCGGGCGTCGACGCCCGGGCCAGGGCCCGGGGCTGCGCCTCCACGACCGTCACCTCGTGACCGAGCCGGCGGGCGGTGGCCGCGACCTCGAGGCCGATGAATCCCGCGCCGACCACGACGATCCTGCGCGCGGGACCGGTCAGCCGCAGCCGCAGGTCCTCCGCGTCGGCCAGGTCGCGGAGCGTCAGCACACCGGCCAGGGACGCGCCGGGCACCGGCAGGGTGCGGGGCCGGCAGCCCGTCGCGAGGACGAGGGTGCCGTAGGGCAGGCGCAGCCCGGACTCCAGCCGTACGGTCCGCCGCTCACGGTCGATCGAGGCGACCCGGTGGCCGGCCATCAGTTCGATGTCCTGCTCGGTGTAGAACGACGGCGGCCGCAGTGCGATCTCCTCGGTGAGGACCGTGCCGGCGAGGTATCCCTTGGACAGCGGAGGCCGCCGGCCCGGCCCGTCCGGTTCGTCGCCGATCAGGGTGATACGCCCCCGGAACCCGCGGCTTCGCAGGGCGGCGGCGGTGTCGAACCCCGCCTGGCCCGCGCCCGCCACGACGACGGAGTCGGTGGCCATCAGCTCTGTGCCTCGGGCAGGTGGACCAGCAGCCCGTCGATGGCGTCGGAGACCGGCAGCTGGCAGCTCAGCCGGCTGAAGTCGGAGCGCTCGCAGGCGGTGCCGTACAGCACGTCGTCCTCGACGGAGTCCATCTCGGGCAGGGGCAGCGTGTTCGCCGGGTCGATGTACACGTGGCAGGTGCCGCACTGGGCGGAACCGCCGCACTGGGCCTCGATGCCGTCGACGTTGTTGAGTTTCGCACCGCGCATGACCGTGTTCGGGGCCTCGACGTCGACAACGGTGACGGTTCCGTTCGGATGTGAGTAGGTGATCTTGGCCATCGCGAGCCCTCCCAGGGAATGTCGGCCGGCCGTGCGGAGATACGGCACCGGACTCTGCGACAGCTCCCTGCAGGCACGGTGGAGCGACTCTCGACCTCTCCGGCGGGCTCGACCGAGGCGCTACCGCCGGTCGATCCCCGGTCCATCGGGGCGGCGCAGCGTGCCCGCATGACAGTGACCGATCGGACACGGGACTCGGCTTCCCCACCCGGCAGGCGCGGCACCGGCCGTCGGCTGCCCCTCGTCCTCGCCGCCTGCTGCCTGGGCCAGTTCATGAACGTGCTGGACGCCTCGGTGGTGAACGTGGCGCTGCCCGTCATCGCGGACGACCTGCACTTCGACGAGCACAACCTCCAGCTCGTGAACAACGCCTACACGGTGGTGGTCTGCGGCTTCCTGCTGCTCGGGGGCAGACTGGCCGACCTCTTCGGCCAGCGCCGCGTCCTCCTCTTCGGCGTGGGCCTGTTCACCCTGGCCAGCGTGGTCGGGGGAGCCGCGGACGCACCGGTGACCCTGGTGCTCGCCCGCGCCTTCCAGGGCCTCGGAGCAGCCGTCATGGCGCCTGCCACGCTCACCGTGCTGGGCACCACCTTCACCGAACCGGCGGCACGCGCGCGGGCGTTCGGCTGGTGGAGCGCCGTCTCCGGGGCCGCCGGAGCGATCGGGGTGCTGGCCGGCGGTGTGATCATCCAGTGGTTCTCATGGCGCTGGATCTTCCTGGTCAACGCGCCGATCGGACTCGTCCTGTTCGCCACGGTCCGCTGGGTCGTGCCGGAGACCCGCCCCCGCCGGACGGGCACGGGAAGCGGGCTCGACCTGCCCGGCGCGCTGACGGTCACCCTCGGCCTCATGGCCTCCGTGTACGGCGTGGCCGAGTCCCATGTGTACGGCTGGGGCTCCGCCCGGGTGCTCGGCCCGCTGCTGAGCGGTCTGGCGCTGCTCGCGGCGTTCCTGGTGATCCAGGCGAGGTTCGCGAAGAATCCCCTCGTCCCGCTCGGCGTCTTCCGCAACCGTTCGGTCGCCGCCGCCAACCTGGTGGCCTTCTTCGGTATCGCGGCCCTCTTCAGCACGTTCTACTTCTTCACCCTGGTCCTCCAGCAGGTGCTCCACTACAGCCCGCTGCGCACGGGGCTGAGCTACCTCCCCCTCTCGCTCGGCATCGCGCTGGGCGGCTGGGGCGTCGCCTCCCTGGTGCCCAGGGCCGGCCCGCGCCCGATCCTGCTCGGGGGCCTCGCGCTCTCCGGCACGGCGCTGTTCTGGCTCTCCGCGCTGCACGCCGGATCGACCTACACCGGCGACGTCCTCGTGCCCGCCACCCTGCTCGGCCTCGGCATGGGCGCCGTGCTCAACGCCACGACGAACGCCGCCACGGCCGGGCTCCCCGCACATCAGGCCGGCCTGGCCTCGGGACTGCTCAACACCACGCGGCAGCTCGGCAGTGCCGTCGGCCTGGTGACCCTGGCCGCCCTGTCCGCGGCGCGCATCGACGCCCGGGCGGCGGAAGGCGCCGCACGCACCGACACGCTCGCCTCCGGATACGGCCTGGCCCTCACCGGAGCCGGGATCCTCGCCGTCGCGGGGCTGGTGGCGGCACTCTTCGTGCCGGTCCGGAAGCAGTCCAGTTCCCCTCGAGGCGACACCGAGAAGGTGGCAGCCTGACGAGAACGGAGGTTCGCGGTGGTGAGCGAGTTCCACACACAGCGACTGCGATGGTCGCCCGCACCCGACAAGGACCCGGTCGAGCACGCGACGATCGAGGTGCCCCGCGACTACACCGACCCGGAGGGCGAGCGGATCACGCTCGCACTCAGCCGCCGCCGCGCCACCGATCCGGCGCGGCGGCGTGGTGTGCTCCTGGCGGTCGACGGAGGCCCCGGCGGTGACTGGGGCCAGGGCCGGGACCTGCCCGACCGTTACGCCGGCACGCCGTTGCAGGAGGTCTACGACCTGATCGGCTTCGACCCGCGGGGCATCGGCGATTCCACCCGGCTCCACGCCGAAGTCGCCGTCCCCGCACAGCCCTTCGACTCCCGTCCGCCGGACGGCGCCTTCGCCGGACTGGCCGAGGACATGCGGCTGCGCGAGGAGGCCTGCGCGCGGGGCGGCGGGGAACTGCGCCCGCACATCAGCACCCGTAACACCGCCCGGGACATGGACGTGATCCGTGCGGTGCTGGGTGAGGAGAGGATCAGCTTCGTCGGCTACGCGTACGGCGCCTACGTGGGCGCCGTCTACGGCAGCCTCTTCCCCGGCGGCCTGGACCGGCTGGTGCTGGACTCCTGCGTGGGCCCGCACTGGACGTGGCGCGAGCAGTTCCTCCAGCAGGGGGACGCGGTGCGGCGCAACGTCGACCTGTGGGCGCGGTGGGCCGGCCTGCGGCACGGCAGCTTCGGGCTCGGGGCATCGGCCGAGCAGGTGCTCACCACCGTCGAGGAGGCGGTCACCGCTCTGGAGGCGCTGCCCGAGGACGCCGTACGGCTGCGGACCCTGTTCGACGGGGCCGTGGGCAACCGGGCGGCCGACCGCGGACAGTGGGCCAGGCTCGCCGTCCTGGTCGCCGGTGTGCGCCGGGCGGCGGGCGAGGGCGACCCGGACGCCTGCCGGGAACTGCTCGCCGAACAGGGCACATGGCGGCCAGCGGACGCCGAGGGCGATCTGCGCATCGGCGTCCTGGAGGCCATCACGCTGGAGCATTCCTGGCCGTCGGACCTGGAGGTCTACTACCAGGACATGCGGGAGTTCCGGAAACGCTTCCCGTACGGCTACGGGGTCCTGCGGGCCTCGCCGTGGGTAGGGGCCTTCCGTGCCTTCGAGGCACCCGAGGAGCCGGTCGCGCTGACCCGCGACGGCTATCCGACGGGCCTGGTCGTGCAGGCCGACGGTGACCCCATGGACCACTACGACGGCGGGGTGGCCATGGCCGAGCTGCTCGGCCACCACCTGCTCACGGTCGAGGACTCCGGGGAACACGAGGTGTACGTGCTCGGGGGCAACCCGCACGTGGACGCCGTGGTCCACCGGTACCTGGTCGACGGCACGCTGCCGCCGGCGCGCTCCTCCTGCCCGGGCAGGACCCCGCGTCCGGACATCCCGGCGGACGTGTAGGCACGCGGCACCACGAACGCCCGGCCGGGCCGCCCGGCCGGGCGTTCGTGGTACCGCGCCGGTCCTGCCGGCCGGCGTCCGTACCTCCCCCGGTGCACGGCGGAGGGCGGCGCCGTCACCGTTCGACGGCACCGCCCTCGTCGTTCGCGCCGGCACGCGGTCGGCGCCGTCCGGTCACCAGGTGACCGGCAGCTCCCACAGGCCGTAGATGACGGCGCCTTCCTTGCGGGGGATGTCCAGGAAGGGCTTGGCCAGCTTGAGTGTCGGAACGCGCTGGAACAGCTTGCTCCAGACGATCTCGAGCTCCAGACGGGCCAGGTCCGCGCCGATGCAGTGGTGGACGCCGTGCCCGAAGCCGAGGTGCTTGCGGCTGCCGCGCCGGATGTCGAGCTTCTCCGGCTCGGGGAACACGTCCGGGTCGCGGTTGGCGGCGAGGCCCAGGCAGAGGATGCCGTCGCCCTTGCGGATGACCTGGCCGGCCACCTCGATGTCCTCCAGGGCGACCCGCGGCACGGCGGTGTCGCCGATGGTCGCGAAGCGCACCAGCTCCTCCACGGCGGGCTTGACCAGCGAGGGGTCGTTGATCAGGAGTTCCAGCTGGTCGGGGTTCTCCAGCAGGCAGGCCGTGCCGAGCGAGATCTGGCTGGCGGTCGTCTCGTGACCGCCGTTCATCAGCAGCCGGACCATGTTGAACAGATCCCGGTCGGTGTACTCCTCGCCGGAGGCCTCGTAATCGGCCATGGCCCGGCTGAGGAGGTCCTCGCCGGGCTCCTTCTTCTTCAGCTGGATCAGCTCGCTGATGTACGCGTTCACCTCGACGATCGCGGCCTGCCGCTCCTCGGTGGAGCTGTGCCCGCCGAGCAGCGCGGTGCCGTGCTTGATGAAGAACTCGTGCTGGTCCTGCGGGATGCCGAGCAGTTCGCAGATCACCGTCATGGGCACGGCGAGCGAGAAGATCCGGTGGAAGTCGGCCGGTGCCTCCGACGCGAGCAGTTGGTCCAGGTGATCGTCGACGATCTCCTCGATGCGCGGCCGCAGCCGCTGGACCTGGCGGTGGGTGAAGGTGAGCGCGGCCTTGCGCCGGGTGTTGCTGTGGGCCTGGCCGTCGTAACCGATGAACGAGGTCTCGGTGCGGTACTCCGGTGGTGCGACGAAGTAGAAGGGGAAGTTGTCGTGTCTGCGGGATGCGCTCAGTCGCGGGTCGGTGAGCAGCTCGCGTATCGTCCGATACCCCGTCACCGTCCATATGCGCAGGCCGGAACCGTCCAGCGTGACCTGCGAGACGTCCTTCTCGATCATGTCGGTGTAGGCCCGCGGGGGAGTGAACGGGCACTGGCGCTTGTACGGGAACGTCTCCGCCTCCGCCTCGGCGGGGGCAGCTGACTCGAGGTCACTGATGGTCACAGGGGATCGATCCTCTCCGGTCCGTGAAGGTCATGACACGCGGGTGGTGCGACGCACGGCTGTGCGGCTGTTCCTGCGGTGCGCGGGTGGAGACGTACGGCGCTCAGCGTGCTGCCACGTCCATGCCGCCGTCCAGGGTGAGGATCTGCCCGGTGACGAGCGAGTCGGAAGGTTCCGCGAGGCGGGTCACCCAGGTGGCGATCTCGTCGGCCTCGGCGATCCGGCCGAGCGGCACGGACTGCGCGACACCGGCGAAAAGCCCCTCCACCTGCTCCGGCGAGAGGCCGTTGGCCAGGTAGGCCTCGGTGCGTACGAAGCCGGGGGCGACGGCGTTGACCCGGATGCCCTGCGGGGCCAGCTCGGACGCCCAGCTGCGGGTGAAGCTGTGCACGGCCGCCTTGCTCGCCGAGTACAGCGAGCTCTCCGGGCCGGGGTTGTGCCCGCCCCGGCTGGACACCAGCACGATGCTGCCGCCGGGGGTGCGCAGCAGCGGGAGCAGTTGGCGGGTGAGCAGCACCGGTCCCAGGACGTTGGTGTCCAGGACCTCACGCGCGGTGTCGGTGTCCAGGGCGGCGAGAGGGGTGAAGCGGAAGACGCCCGCGTTGTGCACCAGGACGTCCAGCGCGCCGCCGTGGTCCTTCACGGCGGCGGCGACGGCCTCCGCCCCGGCCTGGGTGGTCACATCGGCGGTGACGGGCACGACGGCCGGATGCTGGGCGGCGACTTCGGCGAGCCGATCCTCGCGGCGGCCGGTGATGATGACGGTACGGGCGCCGAGGCCGGCGAAGGCCAGGGAGGAGGCCCGGCCGATGCCGGTGCCTCCTCCGGTGACGACGACGGTGCGATCGGCAAAAAGCTGGTCCGACATGGGAGTTCCCTCTCTCGGCCGGTGGGTGCGGGCGGGGCGGCGGGGGCCGGGTCGCCAGTACACCGAACCGGGCTGGGGCGCCGGTCGAGTGGACGCGGAGCGTCCGCCGGGACGCTCAGGGAAGCGGTGCGAACACGGTCTCGGCCGACGAGCGGTCCGCCGCCGCGAAGGAGAGCAGACGCCCGCCCTCCTCGGCGAGTTCGTCCCGCGCCGCGCGGGGCAGTGGCGCGAAGGGCTGAAGGACCAGCCGGGCGGCCCCGCGCTCCCGGTCGATGCGCCACATCCCGGCGACGAACCCGTCCACCAGGAAGGTGGGCCTGATCAGTCCGTTCCGGGTGAAGACGTGCCTGCGCCGCTCCTCGGAGATGATGCGGGAGCGGTCGGCGTGCGACAGCAGGATGTTGTCGAAGTCCGGCAGGAAGCGCACCGGCGCCGGGGTGCCGGCCTCGGGCCTCGGCGCGTCGGGGAGGTCGTACAGCGTGTGCCCCTCGCTGTCGCGGAACACCCGCAGGCGCGAGCCGAGCCGCCCGACGACGGAGGCCAGCCGGGTCATGCCGGACCACGTCTGCATGTCCTTGACGGAGGCGGGCCCGAAGGCCCCCAGATACCGCTCGACCACGGCGCCCGCGTCGGGAGCCGTGTCCGGTTCCCGGCCGAGCCAGGCCGCCGCCGTGGTGTGGGCGGCCCGGCCGCTCTCGCCCCACAGGCCGCGGGGCGGCACCTGGACCAGGGGCACGAGGTTGCGCACGACGTTGGCCAGCGCGAACGCGTCGCGGTCCGGCCACCGCTCCGCGAGCCGGGTGCCCAGCGCACCCAGGGTCAGGGCCTCCTTCTCCAGGGTCTCCACGCCCAGCGCCACGACCTCGGCGAGGTCCAGCCCCGCCAGCTTCCGCCCGAACGTGCCGCTCAGTGAACGCTCCAGCGACGCGGCGAGCACCGGCCGCAGCCGCCGGCAGTCCCGGGCGGAGACCAGGTGGATGGTCCCGCGCATCAGCACCAGCCGTACGACCGACCGGCCGCGGACCTCGTCGGACAGGTCCGCGGCCCGGAAGCCCGCCAGCCGGGTCCACAGGCCGATGTACGGCGGGTCGGGCGCCTGGGCCTGCATGCCGACCAGGTGTTCCACCGCCTCGACGGCGCCCGTCTGTGCACGTTCCAGGAGTAACTGACGTGCCAGCAGAGCACGGTTGAGCTGTCTGCGGTCCAGTACGTCCGGGCCCGGTGCGGCCATGACCGTCCTCTTCTGAAGGGTGCGGGTGGGAGGAGTCCGTCGAGGGGGAGCGAGGCGGGTCCGTGCGCCGTGGTGCGCGGACACGCGGCGACGCCGTCGGTGCCCCGGGTCCGTGGGACCCGGACACCGACGGCGTCCTCGGCCGGCCGTGCGGGGGCGTGTCAGCCGCCGAGCCTGACCAGGACCGTGCCACTGTAGCGACGGGCCAGCAGGTCCACGAAGGCCTGGGGAAGCGCGGGGACCCCGCCCTCCACCACGGTGTGCGGGAAGACGATCTTCTCCTGCGCGAGCCACGCGCCGAACCGGGCGTTCCAGCCGTCGATCTGGTCCGGAGTGTGCATCGTGGCGAAGCCACGCAGCGTGAGGTCCTTGGTGATCGCCGACATCAGGGGCAGCCGGGGGCTGCCGCCGTCGTCGCCGTGCTGGCCGGCCAGCACCCCGCACAGGGCGATACGCGCACCGCGGGAGGCGACCTGCACGGCCGCCTCGAACTGATCGCCGCCTACGTTGTCGAACACCACGTCCACGCCGTCGGGAGCCAGCTCGGCCAGCTGTCGGGCCACCGGACCGTCGTGGTAGTCGAAGGCCGCGTCGAAGCCGACCTCCTGCACCAGGAAGTCGATCTTCTCCTTGGAGCCGGTGCTGCCGATGACCTTCGCCGCGCCGTGCAGCTTGGCGATCTGGCCGGCCAGCGCACCGACGCCGTTGGTGGCGCCGGAGACGAAGACGACGTCGCTCTCCTTCACCTGCGCGGTCTCCGCCATGCCGTGCCACGCGGTCGGGCCCTGGGACAGGAAGTACTCGGAGGACGGCAGCAGGGAGCGGTCGCGCCGGAAGAACTCGTGGGCGGTCCCCACGGCGTAGTCGCGCCAGCCGGAGAAGTGCTCCACCAGGTCACCGACGGCGAGATCGGAGCTGTGGGAGCGTACGACCGTCCCGACGGTCCGGCCCCACATGGCGACACCCGGCTGGAACACCGGGATCGGCAGAGTGGTGTGCGGATTCATCTGGTCCCGGGCGACGGATCCCAGGGCCATCCAGTCGTTACGGACGACGACCTGGCCCTCGCCGGGCTCGGCGAGCTCCGACTCGGCGAGTTCGAAGTGGTCGAGGGTCACCTCGCCCTCGGGATAGGAGGCCAGGCGGACCTCCCGGCTGGTCGCCGGCAGCTGATCGGTGGTCATGCGGTGCTCCTTCGCAGGTGGAGGGGAAGACGGGACAGGTTGTGGTTGACGTCACCTGCACGCCAGGGCAGTTCGGACTCCGGCACGGCGAGACGGGCGTCGGGGAAACGGCGGGTCATCTCCTCCAGGGCCACGCCCAGTTCGAGCCGGGCCAGGGGGGCGCCCAGACACCGGTGGATGCCGTGCCCGAACGCGAGATGCGGATTGCCGGAGCGGCCGAAGTCGGGCCGCGCACCCTCCGGGAAGACGTCCGGGTCGCGGTTGGCCGTCACGAAGGCGAGGAACACCGCGTCACCGGCGGGCACCGTGGTCCCGCCGATCCTCACGTCCTCCAGGGCGATGCGGGGCAGGCCCGAGGTGTCGTTGCCGTTCAGATTGACGACGCGCAGCAACTCCTCGACGGCGGCCGGGACCTCCCGCGGCTCCTCGCCCAGCCTGCGCCACACCTCGGGATGCCGGGCGAGCAGCAGGGCGGTGAAGTTCCCGATCTGGCCCGCCGACGAGTCGAAGCCGGCACCCAGCAGGGTGAAACCGAGGCCGACGAGCTCGTCGAAGGAGAGCCGGTCCTCGCCGGAGCGTGCGGAGGCCAGCGCCGACAGCACGTCGTCGGCGGGCTCGCCGAGACGGGCCGCGACCAGCTCCGCGATGTAGCCGCCGAGCAGCCTGCCGCCCTCGGCGGACTCCTCCTCGGGGGCCGAGACGTCCGCGAAGCGGCGTACCCAGGAATGGAACCGGTCCCGGTCGGCCTCCGGGACCCCCAGCAGCTCACAGATGACGGTCATCGCCAGCGGGGCCGCGAAACCGGCCACCAGATCGGCGGGTCCGCCGTCCGCCTCCTTCTCCAGGGTGTCCAGCAGTCTCCCCGCCACCTCCCGCACCCGCGGGCGCATCGCCTCGACGCGGTCCGGGGAGAACGCCTGCGAGGCGAGGTCCCTCAGCCGGGTGTGGTCCGGCGGGTCCAGCGAGACGATCATCCCCGGCGGGGCCTGGAACAGCCCGCTGAACCGGGGGGCCTCGAGCGCGTAGGCGGCCGCCCGGCTGAAGCGGGGGTCCTCCAGCACGGCCCGTACGTCCGCGTGGCGGGTCACCAGCCAGGCGTGACCGCCTCCGGTCCAGTCGACGCGCAGGACGGGCCGCTCGGCGGCGAGCCGTGCCAGGAGCGGGGCGGGACCGTCGTAACCGGAACCAGGGAAGGGGAAGCCGGGCAGCTCACCGTGAGCGCCGACGGGGCAGGAACTCATCTCGACACCTCCTCGGTCGTCCGGTCAGCGCAACGGCCGGAAGAAGGAACGCAGCTCGTCCACGAGCAGCTCCGGCTGCTCCAGCGCGGGGAAGTGGCCGCCGCGCTCGTGGTCGGTCCACCGGCGCAGATCGGTGAACCGGTGCTCGCACCAGGCGCGCGGCATCCGCGCGTCACGGGGGAAGACCGAGCAGGCCGTGGGGACGTCCACCCGGTCGAGCGCCATCTTGTTGTGGCTCTCCCAGTAGATCCGCGAGGAGGAGGCGCCGGTCCCCGCCAGCCAGGCCAGCGTGACGGCGTCCAGCAGGCGATCGGCGGGGATCACCTTCTCCAGGTCCCCGTCGTGGTCGCTCCAGGCCCAGTACTTCTCCACCATCCAGGCCAGCTGGGCCACGGGGGAGTCGGTGAGCCCGTAACCGAGGGTCTGGGGACGGGTGGACTGGACGGCCGAGTACCCGCCCTCGTTCTGCTGGAACTCCTTGAGCGCGGCCAGCCCCGCCAGGTCGCGGGCGTCGAGCTCCACCTGCTCCTGGGGCGGCCGGGCGAACGGCATCACCAGGTGGATGCCCATCAGGTGCCGTGCGTCGGAGGTGCCCAGCGCACCGGTGAGGAACGAGCCCCAGTCCACGCCGTGCGCCGCGTACCGCTCGTAGCCGAGGCGGGCCATCAGCTCCGCCCAGGCCGCGGCCGTGCGTTCGAGCGTCCATCCGGTGGCGGCGGGCTTGTCGCTGAACGCGTACCCCGGCAGGGAGGGACAGACCACGTGGAAGGCGTCGGCCGGGTCCTCCGGGTCGGTCAGCGGTCCGATCAGCTCCAGGAACTCCACGACCGAGCCGGGCCAGCCGTGGCTGAGCAGAAGGGGTACCGCCCGCGGATGCGGTGAGCGCACGTGCAGGAAGTGGACGCCCAGGCCGTCGATCTCGGTCCGGTACTGCGGGAGGGCGTTCAGCCGTGCCTCGGTGGCACGCCAGTCGTACGTGGTGCGCCAGCGTTCGGCCAGGTCGCGCACGTAGTCCAGCGGGACGCCCTGCGACCAGTCGTCCACCGTCTCGGCCTCGGGCCACCGGGTGCGGGCAAGACGGTCCCTGAGGTCGTCGAGGTCCGCCTCGGGAAACGCGACGCGGAAGGGCGTGAGTGCCGTACTCATGCGGGGTTTCCTCCAGGCTGTGCGGGGCCGGTGCGGGTGACGCCGTGCGCCGGGACGCTACGGACCGTTCCTCGAGGGGGGCTGGAACCCGCCGGCCGCCGCAGCCGCTCCGCTCCGCCTCCTGCCGTACGCGAGCCGGGATCCCCACCCTTCGAGCCCACCGACCGGTGACCAGGAGGAGCAGCGATGACCCCATCCACCGCGGCCGGACCGCTGCAGGGCCTCAAGGTGGTCGAGCTCTCGGCGATCGGGCCCGTCCCCTTCGCCTGCATGATGTTCGCCGACCTGGGCGCCGACGTGCTGAGGGTCGAACGGGCGGACGGCCGGCGGTCCTTCGCCGACTGGCACCGGGAACTCGACCGGGGCAGGAGGACGGTCGCCCTCGACCTCAAGGACCCGGCCGGCACCGAGGAGCTGCTGCGGCGCGTGGAAGGCGCCGATGTGCTCGTCGAGGGGTTCCGACCCCAGGTCGCCGAGCGGCTGGGCATCGGTCCCGAGCCCTGCATGCGGCGCAATCCCCGGCTCGTCTACGCCCGGATGACGGGCTGGGGACAGGACGGACCGCTCGCACTCACTCCGGGCCACGACATCAACTACCTCGCTCTGACCGGTGCGTTGTACGCGACCGGCCAGGCGGGCGGGCCTCCCGTACCCCCGGTGAACCTGCTGGGCGACTTCGGCGGCGGGGCGATGTACCTGGTCACGGGTGTGCTCGCGGCTCTGCACGAGCGCCGGACCTCCGGGCGCGGCCAGATCGTCGACGTCTCGATCGTGGACGGTGTGAACAGCCTGCTGGGCATGGTCGTCGCGATGGCGGACGTTCGGCAGTGGCGCCACGAGCGGGGTGTGAACCTGCTCGACGGCGGTGCGCCGTTCTACACCTGCTACGCCTGTGCCGACGGCGGTCACGTCGCCGTCGGCGCCCTGGAGGACCGCTTCTACGCAGCCCTCCTGGACGTCCTGGGACTCGACCCCGCGTTGCTCCCGGACCGGTCGGACCCGGACGACTGGCCCGCTCTGCGGCGGGTGTTCGCCGACCGGTTCCTGCGCCACGACCGGGACACCTGGGCCCGCCGCTTCGAGGGTACGGAGGCCTGCGTCACCCCCGTACTGCGCGTCGACGAAGCCGCGCAGCACCCGCACCAGCGGGCCCGGGGCAGCGCTCCCGCCGCCCCCGCACCACGGTTCAGCCGCACTCCGGCGGTACTCCACCGGCAACCGGCCTCCTGAGACCCGCCTCAGCACCGCTTCCGTCTCCGAGCGGCGGCTCCGAACGGCATCACGCCGTGTCCGGAGCCGCCGCTTTCCCGCGCCCCGCTGTGCCGTCCGCACGGCCACAGCGGGGGTCGACCTGGGCTCCAGTGGTCCTCCGTGCGCCCGCCCGACCCTGGGGACCACAGCCGGAGAAGCCGGCCACCGCCGACGGACGACCCGGCCGGCCGGCACACACCAGACAGAGGGAGCGGTGATGGCTGAGCAGAGCTTCCAGCTGTACGACACGACCCTGCGCGACGGCACCCAGCAGGAGGGCATGGTGCTGACGGTGGAGGACAAGCTCGCCGTCGCACGCCGCCTCGACGACCTCGGCGTCGGATTCATCGAGGGCGGCTGGCCGGGTGCCGTACCCAAGGACACCGAGTTCTTCCGCCGCGCCCGCACCGAACTCGACCTCAAGAACGCCCGGCTCGCCGCCTTCGGCGCCACCCGGAGGCCCGGCGTCTCCGCCTCCCTCGACCCGCAGGTACGCGCTCTGCTGGAGGCCGAGACCCCGGTGGTGACTCTCGTCGCCAAGAGCCACACCGGGCATGTGCGCAACGCCCTGCGCACGACGCTCGCCGAGAACCTCTCGATGATCAGCGGCACGGTGCGGCACCTGGTGCACGCCGGCCGGCGGGTCTTCGTCGACGCCGAGCACTACTTCGACGGATACCACCTCAACCGCGAGTACGCGCTCGCGGTCGTACGCGCCGCAGCCGAGGCCGGTGCCGAGACCGTCGTCCTGTGCGACACCAACGGAGGCTCCCTGCCCGACGAGGTGCGCGCCGTCGTCACCGAGACCCTCGCCCTGACCGGCGTACAGCTCGGCGTCCACTGCCACAACGACACCGGATGCGCCGTCGCCAACACCATGGCCGCGATCGACGCCGGAGTCGTCCAGGCCCAGGGCACCGCCCACGGCTACGGCGAACGGTGCGGCAACGCCGACCTGTTCACCGTGATCGCCAACCTCGTGCTCAAGCGCGGCCGGGAGGTCGTCCCGCTGGAGAGACTGCGGGGGCTGGCCGCCACCGGCCGGGCCGTCACCGAGCTGACCCAGGTGCCCGTGAGCGGTGCCGCGCCCTACATCGGCGGCTCGGCCTTCACCCACAAGGCGGGACTGCACGCCTCCGCGCTGCGGGTCGATCCCGACCTCTACCAGCACACCACCCCCGAGCTGGTCGGCAACACGATGCGCACCCTCGTCTCCGACATGGGCGGCCGCTCCTCGATCGAGCTCAAGGCCCGCGAACTGGGTTACGACATCGAAGCGGGCTCCGAGGAGGTGGCCCGCGCGGCGACCCGGGTGAAGGAGCTGGAGAACCGCGGATACAGCTTCGAGTCCGCCGACGCCTCCTTCGCGCTGCTGCTGCGCGAGGAACTCGAAGGGGGCCCGGGCACCCGCCCGTTCGAGGTGGAGTCGTGGTCCGTCGGCGTCTTCGGCGTACCCAGCGGCGAGGTCCGCACCGAGGCCACCGTGCGGCTGACGGTCCAGGGCCGCGGCGTCACCGCGACCGGCCACGGCAACGGCCCCGTCAACGCGCTGGACACCGCACTGCACACAGCCCTGGACCCCTGCTTCCCGGCCCTGGCCCGACTCGAACTGGTCGACTACCGGGTGCGGGTCCTCAGCGGAGAGACCGGCAGCGGCGCCGCCGCCCGGGTGCTCATCTCCTACCGGGACGGGGAGCGCCGCTGGGGCACCGTCGGCGTGGACGGCAACACGACCGCGGCCAGCTGGCAGGCGCTCCTGGACGCCGTCCACTACGTCCTGCTCGACGGGCCGCCCGGCCGGGTCGCGGACGCCCCGACCCTGGCCGCCACGGGCTGAGCCCCGACCTCTCCTGGAGTGACAGTGCGTCTGGAAGACGTCTACATAAGAGGGACCTCCACCCGGCTCCCCTCCCGCATCCCGGTCGCCGACGCCGTCGCGTCCGGGGCCTGCCCACCCCGGGTGGCAGCGTCCACCGGCATGGAGTCCGTGGCCCACTCGCCCCACGAGTCGGCCGCGGAGATGGCCGCCGCCGCGGCCCGGACCGCGCTGGAGCGGGCCGGCACCCACGGCGGTGACGTCGATCTGCTGCTGCACGCGGACACCTACCACCAGGGCCAGGACCTGTGGCCGGTCGCCTCCTACATCCAGCGTGAGGCGCTCGGCAACACCTGCCAGGCCGTCGAGATCCGGCAGATGTCCAACGGCGGGCTCGCCGCACTCGACCTGGCCACCGCCTACCTCACGGCCGGCCACGGGCACAGCGACGCACTGCTCACCACCGCCGACCGCTTCTGCGCCCCGGGCATCGACCGCTGGAACACCGACCCCGGTACCCCCTACGCGGACGGTGCCACCGCACTCGTCCTCTCCCGGCGGGGCGGTTTCGCCCGGCTGGTCTCACTCGCCCTGCACGCCGACCCGGAGCTGGAGCCGCTGCACCGCGGCGACGACCCGTTCACCACGGCCCCGTTCGGCCACCGGATGCCCGTCGACTTCGAGGCGGCCAAACGTGCCTTCGTCGGCCGGGTCGGCATCTCCTACGCCATCACCCGGTCGCACAACGGCCAGCAGACGGTGATCAAGGAGGCCCTTGCCGACGCCGGTTCCGATCTCGCCGACGCCGACTGGGTGGTGCTGCCGCACTTCGGCCGCCGCCGGCTGGACGCCATCTACCACAAGCCGTTCGGCATCGACCCCGCCCGCACCACGTGGGACTGGAACCGGACCGTCGGGCACCTCGGCGCCGGCGACCAGTTCGCGGGCCTGGACCATCTGACCGTTTCCGGCCGGGCCCGCCCCGGCGACCGGATCGTCCTGGTCAGCGTGGGCGCCGGTTACAGCTGGGGGTGTGCCGTCGTCGACGTTCTCGAACAACCCGACTGGGCCGCCGCTTAGCCGGGTCCACCGTTTCTCCAGTTCCGCTCGAGCACTTCATGTCAGCCTTGTGATCCGCCCTGCTGCGGACTGTTCGAAGGGTAGGTTTGCCGTGGCGCCGACCGCTACGTCCGAGACCGAAGCACTCCACGTCACTGAGCACTCCGTCACCGTGGCCGCCTCCGCCGCCGCCGTCTACGCACTCGTGGCCGATGTCACCGGGTGGCCCCAGGTGTTCGGTCCCACCGTGCACGTCGAGGTACTGGAGGAGGCCCCCGCCGACGGCGGTGACCAGCTCCTGCGCATCTGGGCCGTCGCCGGCGACAAGGTCCGCACCTGGACCTCCCGCCGCTTCCTGGACCCGGCCGCCCGCACCATCACCTTCCGGCAGGTAGTCACCGCCGCGCCGGTCGCCGCGATGGGAGGCGAGTGGCGGATCCAGGAGCTCGAGGACGGCACCACCCGGGTCACGCTCCTCCACGACTACCGGGCCGTGGACGGCGACCCGGCCGCCGAGGAGCTCATCGAGCGTGCCGTCGACACCAACAGCCGTGCCGAGCTCCTCGCCCTCAAGAACACGGCCGAGCAGGGCGACGCCCGCGAGGAACTCCACTTCACCTTCAGCGACTCCGAGACCGTCTTCGGTGCCGCCGGCGACGTCTACGCCTTCCTGGAGCGTGCCGACCTCTGGCCCGAGCGGCTGCCGCACGTGGCGCGGCTCGACCTCACGGAGGACGAGCCGGGTATCCAGCACATGGACATGGACACCCGCAGCCCGGACGGCTCGACACACAACACCACCTCGGTCCGGGTCTGCTTCGAGGACCGCGACGTCATCGTCTACAAACAGCTCCGGGTACCGGTCGCCATGGCCGGGCACACGGGCCGCTGGGTGATCGAGTCGCTGGGGGACGGCACCGTCAGGGCCACCTCGTGGCACACCGTGACCCTGGACCCGGAGGGCGTACGGACCGCCCTCGGCCCCGAAGCCACCCTCGCCGAGGCCCGCGCCCTGGTGCGCAGGAGCCTCGGGACGAACAGTTCCACCACTTTGCGTCATGCCAAGCAGTTCGCGGAGGAAGCGCGTGCACAACAGCCGTAGCCCGGACACCCCTCTCACGGTGGTCAACCGGTTCGAGGTCAAGGGCGACACCGAGCGGTTCGAGCGTGAGTTCAGGGACCACTCCCAGTTCCTGCGCAGACGCGAGGACTTCGACTTCCTCGTCACCGTCCAACTCGTCGAGCGCCCCGAGGTCTACGTGCACCTCGGGCACTGGCGGACCACGAGAGGCTTCCTGGACACCGTCCACGACGACACCTTCCAGGCCCACGTCAGACAGCTGGGCCCGCTCGTCGACACCGAGGTGGACCAAGCCGTCAGCGTGGCGCGGGTGCTGAGGGCGGACGCGGTGGTCGGCGCGGCGAACGTGCTCCTCACCCGGGCGCGGGTCTTCGGTGACCGGGCGGTGTTCGAGCGGTACTTCGCCGAGTCGGGCGAGCACTTCGCGCGGCTCGGCGGCTTCGGCGGCAGCGATCTGCTGCGGTCCACCCTCCGTCCCGACACGTACACCGGTCTGTACTGGTGGCAGGAGGCCGAGGACTGCGAACGTGCCCTGGCCGACGGCGGGCATGCCGCGCTCACCGCGCGGATGCGGCGGACCGCGGACATCGTCGTGGAGCGCACCCGTCACGTGGCCTACGAACGCGTCCTGATCTGACACCACCCCGACCTGCGTCACCGGAGCCGAGGGCCGCGGGCCCCGTCCCCCCATGGCATCCCTGGCCATGAGCCGGACAGGATCCCGTCCTCGGCTCCGGCACGTCCCGGGCACGAGCCCGCTTCGAGCAGGTGCGAGCACTCTGGAGCCATGGCGAATCCGATGCGTATCACGGTGGTCCGCGGCCGGCCGGACGAGGCGGAGCTGGCGGCGGTCACCGCCGTGCTGCTCGCCCTGGTCCGGCGTTCCGGGGAACCGGACGAGGAGACCAGGACGGCCTACGCGGGATGGACCGTCAAGCGTGGCGGCCACCGGCCCGCGGTCACCTGGACCGCACCGTGAAACGGACTTCGCCGTACATCCGAGGGCGGGACCGGGAAGCCCTCACGGGCCCCCCGCCCCGCCGACAGCAGAGCCAGCCGTGGACCGTCCCGTCGGACGGCGCCACGACACGGGAGGGGGAGGCGTGAACGGTCACCAGACTTTTACGGCACACATCCAGGCCCAGGCCGCCGGCACGCCGGACCGGGAGGCCCTCGTCCTCCTCACCGAGCGGGACGGGGAACTGCGCCCGCGGACCGTCGGCTACGGGGAGCTGGACCGTGCGGCGCGCACGCTGGCCGCCGCGCTGCGCCGCCACGTGGCGCCGGGGGAGCGGGTGCTGCTCGCGCACCGCTCCCGCGCGCTGTTCGTCACCGGCTTCCTGGCCTGTCTGTACGCGGGAGCGGTCGCCGTCCCCGTCGCCCCGCCCGGGGGCCGCGGCCACCACGACGACCGGATCGCGGGCATCGTCAAGGACTCCGCCGCCGCGTGCGTCCTCACCTCCACCTCCGAGGCGGCGGAGGTCTCCCAGCTGCTCGCGCGCACCGGGCACGGCGACGTCGTCTGCCTCCTGGCCGACGGACCGGCGGCGTCCACGGCCGACGGGTCCTGGGAACCCTTCGCGGCCACCCCGGACACGGTCGCCTATCTGCAGTACACCTCGGGGTCCACCCGCGATCCGCGGGGCGTGGTCGTCACCCACCGGAGTCTGCTGGCCAACCAGCGCGCCATCGCCGACGCGCTCGGCACCCGGCCGGGGATCCGGATGGGCGGCTGGCTGCCGCTCCATCACGACATGGGGCTCGTCGGCCAGCTGCTGCACGCCCTGTGGCTCGGGGGCACCGCCGTGCTCATGACCCCGGGCTCGTTCGTGAAACGCCCCGCGCACTGGCTGGAGACCGTGTCGCGCTACGGGCTGACCGTCAGCGGGGCGCCGGACTTCGCGTACGAGCTCTGCGTGCGCCGGATCAACGACTCCCAGCTCGCGGCCCTGGACCTGTCGCACTGGGAGGTCGCCGTCAACGGAGGTGAACCCGTCACCCCCGCCGTCCTCTCGGAGTTCGCCGAGCGCTTCGCCCCGGCAGGACTGAGGCCGGGAGCGCTCACAGCCTGCTACGGGCTCGCCGAGGCGACCCTCCTCGTCTCCGGTACGCCCACCGCGCCGGCCGCGGCCACCCGCACCGTCGACGCCGCAGCCCTCGAGGCCGGACTGCTCGCCGCCCCCGCCGGACGGAGCCGGATCCTCGCGCACTGCGGGCTCGCCGCCTCCGCGGAGCTGCGCATCGTCGACCCGGAGACCCGCCGTGCGCTGCCGGACGGCCGGATCGGCGAGATATGGGTCCGCAGCGAGAGCGTCGGCCCCGGCTACTGGGCCCGCCCCGCCGAGACCGCGGCGGCTTTCGACTGCCGGATCGAGGGAGGTGACGGCGGCTATCTCCGTACGGGTGACCTCGGCGCACTGAGCGAGGGACTCCTCCACGTCACCGGCCGGCTCAAGGACATGATCGTCGTCGCCGGGCGCAATCTCTATCCGCAGGACCTGGAACGCACGGTCCAGCAGGTCAGCGGGCTCTTCGGCGCCGCCACCGCGTTCGCGGTGCCCGGCGACCGCGAACGCGTCGTCGTCGTACAGGAACTGCGCGCACGCAGCCGGTACGACATCGACCTGGCGGCTCTCGCGACCGCCGTCCAGAGACGGCTGAGCGAGGAGTACGAGATCCGGACCTCCGGAGTGCTGCTCGTGCGCCCCGGAACCGTACGCCGGACGACGAGCGGCAAGGTGGAGCGGGCCGCCATGCGACGGCTTTTCCTGCGCGGCGAACTGACCCCGCTGCACCAGCGGATCGAGCCGGAGATCGAGGAACTGCTCGCCACCGGGAGGCAGCGATGACCACCACCGAAGAGCGGATCGACGCCCTGGAGCTGGCGTTCGGGCCCCTCGACGACACATCCAACCCGCTCGGCACCGTCGGCCTGCTCGCCGCCGACGCGGCGGGCCGAGTGCTTCCCGAGGCGGAGCGGGTGCTGGACGCGTTCGACCTCAACGCCGAGTTCGTCCCCGCGGACGTGGGCGGCCGGCTGGAGCGTATGGACATGCTCGGCCGCCTCCTGAGGCCCGTGTTCCGGCGCGACGCCTCGCTCGGCTTCGGCTACGGACTCAACTGCTTCTTCGCCACCGCCCCGGTCTGGACCGCGGGCGACCCGGAGCAGCGAAGGCACGCCGCCCGGCTGCTCCTGGACGGCCGGCGCGTGGCCGTCGCCCGGCACGAGGTCGCGCACGGCAACGACTTCGTGCGCGACGAGTTCACCGCACGTCCCGTCCCCGGCGGGATGGTCCTCGACGGCAGCAAGTCCGCCATCGCCAACGCCTCCCGAGCCACCGGCCTGGTCATCTTCGCCCGCACGGAGGGAGCGGCGCGCGGCCGCAGCCACACCGTCCTGCTCCTCGACCGCGACGAGCTGCCCGCCGGCCGGGTCGAGGACCTGGCCCGGCGGACCACGACGGGGATGCGCAGCGCGGAGTTCGGTGGACTGCGGATCACCGACTGCCCCGTACCCAGGGATGCGGTGCTCGGCGCCGTCGGCGACGGATACGAACTGTCACTGCGCTCCTCGCTGCTCATCCGGGGGCTGATCCCGTCCATCGTGCTGGCCGGGGCGGACACCGCGCTGCGCACCGTCGCCCGGTTCGCCGGCCGCACGCGGGCCGACGGCCGTTCGTCCCTGGACGTGCAGCACGTACGCGATGTGATCACCGGCGGGTTCCTCGACCTGCTGGTCATCGACTGCCTCGCCCTGGTCGCGACCAGGGCGCTGCACCTGCTGCCCCGTCAGATGAGCGCCTACGCGGCGGCCGCCGCCTATCTGGCACCCAAACTGGTGGCCGAGAGCATGGACGAGATGTCCTCGGTCCTGGGTGAGGAGACGTTCGCCCAGGACGGCGCGTACGGCATGTTCCAGAAGCAGCGGCGGGATCTGCCCGTGACCTCGCTGGGCCACGCGGGCAGCGCCGGACGGCAGGTCAGCATCCTCCCCCAGCTGCCGTACTTCGCCCGGCACGCCTGGTTCGCCGATCCGGAGCCGCCTCCCGGGCTGTTCCGCCCGCACGATCCCCTTCCACCGCTGGACCTGTCCCAGCCCGCACTGCTCGGGGACGGCGACCCGCTCGCCGCCACCCTGGTCGCCTGCACCGACCTGCTCGAGTCCGCCGGGGGCCCGGGCGAGGAGAGGGAGGGTTCGCCGCTGCGCTTTCTGGCCAGGGCGCTCACGGGGGAGCTCGTCGAGCTGAAGAAGGCGTTCGAGAAGATGCCCGAGGGCGACCGGGAGGCGCTGTCCAGCCCGTACAGCTTCGGCCTCGCCGACCGCTACACCCTGGTCCTCGCGGGAGCCGCGTCGCTCGGGGTGTGGCGCGAGCAGCGGCACGCCCCGCCCGGGCGCGTCGACTCCTTCCTGGCGGATCCCGCCTGGGCCACCGCGGTGCTGTACCGGCTCGTCAGACGGCTGGGGCTCCCGTTGCCCGACCGTCCGGACGACTGCGAACGGCTGGTGCTGGACGAGGCCATGGCGCGGTTGCACAACCGCCGCAGCTACGACCTCTACAGCTCGCCGCTCGCCTGACCACCACCCCGGGCCCCGCCCCACAGCCGAACAGGGAGTACCCCCATGCAGGACCAGCCCCCCCGCGCGCAGGACGACTTCGCCGTGGCCCACCGTGAATGGCTCACGGAACGGGTCGCCCACTACCTCGGCCGGCCGGTGGACGACACCACCTCCCTCGCGGAGGAGGGCCTCGACTCGGTGGCCGGCCTCAGCCTCTACGGCGACATCGAGGAGGAGTTCGGCTCGCTGATCGAGCCCGAGGACATCTGGGCGTACCCCACCCTGCGGCAGCTCGCGGACTTCCTGGCGATGCGGGACGTGAACCAGGGCGGCAGCAAGGTCCGTGCCGCGTTCGTCTTCACCGGCCAGGGCTCCCAGCACCCCGGGATGACGTCCGGCCTCTACCTGAACTCCACCGGCTACCGCGCCTTCCTCGACGAGGCGGACGCCGCGATCATGCCGTGGACCAAGCAGTCCGTCGTGAAGCTGATCCTCGCCGACGACCCGGCCGTCCACCGCACCGCGCTGACCCAGCCCGCCCTGTTCGCCGTCGAGTACGCGCTGGCCCGGACCCTGGAGGAGGCCGGGGTGCGCCCGGTGGCCGTCCTCGGTCACGGCATCGGGGAGTTCGCGGCCGCCACCGTCGCCGGGGCGCTCACCCTGGCCGACGCCGCGAAGCTGGTGTCGATGCGGGGGGCCTTCATGCAGTACCTGCCACCCGGCGGCGGAATGATGGCCACCTGCGTCACGCCGTACGAGGCCGCCGAACTCGTCGCCGCCGAACCCGAGGTGGGCATCAGCGCCATCAACGCGGCGAAGGCGATCGTGCTCTCCGGCGACCGTGTCGCGCTGGAGCGGATCGAGGCCCGGCTCGCCGACCGCGGGATCCGCTGCCGGCACCTGGCCGTGTCGCACGCCTTCCACTCGCCGCTGATGGCTCCCGTGGTGGCCAAGTTCGAGGCGATCGTCCGGCGGATGCCCGGCGGAGCAGCCCGAGTGCCGTTCTACTCGACGGTCCACGGCCGGCTCACCACCGAGCCGCTGTACGCGCCGTACTGGACCGAGCAGATCTCCGCGCCCGTCCGGTTCGCCGACGCGGCGCGCGGCCTGCTCGCGCAGCAGGCGCCCACACACGTCGTCGAGATCGGCCCGCGGGCCGTGCTCACCCCGTATCTGCGGCGGATGGGCGGCGGCCTGCGCGGTCCCGTCTGCCTGCCCGTGTGCCAGGGGCCGGCGAGCGACGCCGTGGACCTGGCAGGGGTGATCTCCGCTCTCGACGCCGGGCCGCTCGCCGCGGCCCTCTCCGGAGCCTGAGGTGAGGGAGCGGGTGGGACGCCTGCTGCGTGCCGAAGGTCCCGACGGGCCCTGGGACGGACTCCACGAGGAACTGCTCCTCGCCGGCAGCGTCGTGCTGTACGCGACGATGCCCGCCTGGCTGCCGCGGGACGGTACGGAGGCGGAGCTGCGCCGCCGGCTGGGCCGGGACTGGCGCAGGTACGAAACCCTCACCCAGCCACGCCTGCGGGACCGGTTCGTGGCCTCCCGGCTGTTTCTGCGGCAGGCCGCGGCTGTCGCCCTGCGGACCGCCCCGGACCTGGTGGACCTGGCGTACCAGCCCGGCGGGCGCCCCTACGTGCGCGGCTGCGACCAGATCGACGTCAGCCTCAGCCACACCGAGGAGATGATGGTCGTCGGCATCACCCGGCGGGGCCGCATCGGCGTCGACGTGGAGCGCGCCGACCGGCGGCTCGCCCACACCGGTTCCGAGCGCCAGGCGTGCACCCCGTACGAGAAGGAGCGGCTGGACGCCGGGGGTGAGGAGGCGCGCAACGACACCATGGTGCGTCTCTGGACGCTCAAGGAGGCGTACAGCAAGGCCCTGGGACAGGGCCTGCGCTTCCGGTTCACCGAATTCGGCTTCGCCCTGGACGGCGGGAGCACCCGGCTGGTGCGGCCGGACGGCTCGCCTGTGCCCGGTGGTGAGTGGCAGTTCGTCACCTGCCCGGCGGGCGAGGGGTACGTCGTCAGCGTGGCGGTGTGCGACACCGGCTTCGGCGAACTGTCGGACCTGTCGGTGGGGACCACCCTGGACGCCGGCATGCTCGACGCGCTGATGGGGGCGCCGGGCCCGGCCGGCACGTCCCCGCCGAGGTCACGGCAGCCAGCCGGCCTCTTCGGCGATGCGGACCGCGTCGATGCGATTGCGGGCGCCGAGCTTGCCGACGATCGCCGTGAGGTAGTTGCGGACCGTTCCGTTGGACAGGTAGAGGCAGCCGGCGATCTCGGCGGCGTCGGCGCCGCGGGCGGCGAGCCGTAGCACCTCCAGCTCCCGGGGGGAGAGCGGGTTCTCCGGTGAGTCCCAGGCGGTCAGCGCGAGCTGCGGATCGACGACCCGCCGACCTGTGGCCACCGATCGCACGGCCAGGGCGAGTTGGTCGGGCGGGGAGTCCTTGAGGAGGAATCCGGAGACATGGGCCGACAGGGCGCGCCGCAGCGTGCCGGGCCGCCCGAGGCTGGTGAGGATCAGGGTGCGGCAACTGGGCAGTTGCTCATGGAGCTCGGCTGCCGCCGTCAGCCCGTCGATGCCGGGGAGATCGATGTCGATCACCGCCACGTCCGGTTTGGACGCGAGAGCCGTCGCCACGATCGTGTCACCGCGGTCCACGGCGGCGACCACATGCAGATCCGGCTCCAGCTGGAGCAGCGCCACCAGCGCGCCACGGATCATGTGAACATCCTCGGCGAGGAGGATTCTCACAGACAGCATCATTACCCCCGGTCAGATGATGTATGAGTCAGGCTACAGCGGATCTCTCCGGGGGTGCGGGCTCGAGCACCAGCAGCTCGTCGTCGTGGTTCTGGGGCCTGTTCGGTGCCCAGACCTCGAGATGGAACCGGCCGTCCCCCTGGAGTCCCGCGGTCAGCCCCCCGCCTATGGCGGCGAACCGGCACCGCAGGTTGTCCAGTCCGCTTCCGCCGCCGGCCCGTGCCGAGAAGACGTCGGTGTGTTCGTGCGGGTGATCGTTGGTCAGTTCGAGACGGACCGTTTCTTCGTCCAGTTCGGCCCTGATGGTGCAGATCCGGACCCCGCTGTGCCGAAGGATGTTGGTGACTCCTTCGCGCAGTGCGGTGGCGAGCACGGTGTCGACGACCGGATGCAGCCGCCCGCACTCCACCGTGACGTCGGCCCGGATGTCCGCGGCGGCGAGCACGGCCCCCGCCGACTCCGCCTCCTCCGACAGCGACATGTCGCGGTACCCACTGGACACCAGTCGTACGTCGGCCAGGGCCTGCCGGGCCACCCGCAGCACCGAGGCGGTCTCCTCGCGGGCCTTGTCCGGGCGGCTGCTGATCAGCCGGTGGATCAGTTCCCCCTTGAGCGTGATGGCGGAGAGGCTGTAGCCGAGCAGGTCGTGCAGATCCCGGGCGAACCTCAGCCGTTCCTGTGTCACGGCCATCCGGGCCAGCTCCTCCCGGGTGGCGTGCACCTCGTGCACGAGGTCGGTGAGACGGGTCAGGCCGTAGATGACGAGACCGGTGAGGATGCCGGCGATCGTGAAGTAGAGCACCAGGTCGATCGTCGCCCCGGCCATCAGGTTGTACACCGGAATGAAGGCGATCAGCAGTCCGTAGCTGGGCCAGGCCCAGCGCGCCGGAAGCGTGAGCAGCAGCGAGGCGGCGAGTGGCCCTTCCATGCTGCCCCAGTTGGTGCCGAACCAGACGAGCGGTGCGAAGGTGAGCACCGTCTGCACGCCCAGTGCAAACGCTTTCCAGCCGATCGGCCAACGCCGGGCTTGCGGCGAGGAGATGGCCCACTGCACGCCGAACACCATCAGAACCAGCCCGACACAGACGACGAGCTGGGTTGTTCCGGGACGAGTCCTCACCACGTTGAGCACCGTCATGGTGCCGTAGCAGACAAGAGCCACCACGATGATCGCGCGTGCCAGCCGCGGGGCCGGCGCCTGTGAACGTGGGGAGAACGGAATGACATCTTTGGTTGGCATCGCCGCCTCCTCGCCAGGGACCGACAGTGGCGGACGCATGCTATGTCTTCCTGTCGTCCGTGAGCCAGCGGACGCGGCAGGCGCACGATTCAGACGAACAGCGGTACAGGGTTGATTTGTTCGTACGGGACCGGGCGTCCGAGGCGTCCCAGTTCCACCGGCGTGTCGAAGAGGCGGCCCGGGGCGAATCGCGCCCAGAAGTGCCGCATCCCCGGAATGATCACCTTCGTTACGGGAAGTCCCACGTCGGGCCGGGTCTGGTCGAGGACGAGCATCTCCATTCCATGACTCCGTACGAGACTTTCGGCCAAATCGATGTCTTCGCGCAGGTCTCCTCGGGCGGTGAAGGAGTAACAGCCGGGGGTGCGTGAGGTTTCGGCTGGATCTGCGCTGAGGTATGGCTGATTTTCCACCGTCGCACCGCGCCACCAGGAACAGAGGTCACGGTCGGCGGTGAGGAATTCCCCGGAATCCTCCGCGGGCGGCAGGAGTTGGGCCATCTCCGTCACCGCTCTGCGCAAGGCCAGCCGGGGATCGAAATGAGCCCCGAAACCGAAGGAAATACCCTCGGCCGTGCGGTCGGTGCGCCGGGACAGTGCGGCCATCACGGGGATGCCGAGATCCGCGGTGAGATCGAGAACCCAGATGTCCCGGTGCAACCGTGCGTACGCCTGCCGGGTCGAGGTCAGCCACGGGTCGTCGAACGCGTCGAGGTCCACCGCCGGCTGCCGCGTGCGGTTGTACCACCACAGGGCGACCGCGTCGCGCTCCACCACCTCCAGGAAGCCCTGGACGACGGCGTCCTCCGGGCTGCTGCCCGCCGCGTTGCCGTTGGAGTCGGCCCAGGGGGCGGCCGGTACGCCGTTCGGCCCGGGGCCGAAGTAGAGCATGGAGGTGGGGAGCAGCCGCTGGGTGCCGGAGGTGAGCGACCAGACCGGGGTCCAGTCGGCCGGTTCCTGCGGGTCGAACGGTGGCGGGACCTGCTGGAACCGGGAGTGCCGGACGTTCCAGCGGTCCCGCTCCCGGAACTGCCGGTCGGCGAACAACTGGCAGGAGTTGGGGTGCAGAGCCGCCTCCCCGAGCCCGGCCAGAGTGTCGCGCACGGTGGGCTCGTCGCCCTGCCGGGTTCCGCAGTAACGTTCCAGCGCCTCGCACAGCGCGCCCACCTCGGCCTCCTGCGGCGTCGTTCCCTTGCCGCCGCTCTGGCCCCGGAGCCCACCGCGCAGTCCGGCCAGTGAACGGCTGTCGCCGAGAGCCATGTTGCGCCCCGCGACGTACCGGTTCAGGCCCTCGGGCGAGCCGGGCGCCGGGCGGAGTCCGGAGACGATGCCGGTGACCGGACCGGCCAGGTGCCGGTAGCGGGCCAGCACCGCTTCCGCGCTCTGCGACCGGTGATTGCCCCCCACTGTGTGGATCTTCGGGCTTGACCTCGGTACGAACGGTCTTCGTACCCGCTCGGGGACGAGCCCCGGATCCCCGCACGTCGAGCACTGCGGGCGGCGGGCCACCGGATGCCGGCCGGTGTGCAGGGTGCGGGTGTCCAGCGTGCACACCGCCTGCTGGCCCTCGTACCGCACGCCCGCCACCCACTTCGTGGCCTCCAGCACCGCCGTGTGCAGCCCGAGCGCCCGCACGGTGGCGAACGACGCCTCCGGGACCGGGACCGTACCCGCGAGCCCGAGGGCGTGCAGAACCGGTGCCCGGGAGGCCCGGTGGCCGCGCAGACGGTGTGCCAGGCACTCCCAGCAGGCCCCCTGCTCCGACCCGAACACCGGCCCCACCCAGGTCTCCGCGCCGCTCGGCTTGGCCAGCAGCCAGGCCCGGCCCGATTCCCGGTGCCGGGCGTCCACGTCGGCCAGCCGGGGGTCCAGGTAGTCGTCGCACAGGACGAGGGTGAGCGCTGCCGCCTCCCCGTCGTCCGGCCCGGTCAGCCGCAGCCCGGCGGCCAGGCACTCGTCCCTGGCCGCCCGCGGGTCGGCCCGCCCGAGGATCACCAGTTCCACCGGCGTCGTGCGGAACGACGCGGAGGCGCTGGGACCGTCGACGCCGGCGTACTCCCAGTACGCCTCCGTGCAGGCGTCGGTGGCCGGGTCGTGGTAACCGATGAGATCGGCCCGGGCGAGTTCCGCGATCATGTGGGCCGCGGCGGCGGGCGGCAGCGTCGCCGCCGCGTCCCGCAGCACCCCGGCCAGGGTGCGGGTGCCGTCCAGCAGGGCCGCGAGCTCCTGGACCTCACGCCCCTGCAAGGCTGTCGTCCCCTGTTCCGACAGCAGGTATACGGCGTCCCCCTCGATCGCCTCCACCCGCAGATGCCTCTTGAACCCCACGGGCAGCTCGGTGCCCGACCCCCCGGTCGTGGTCATGCAAGCGCCGCCCCGGCCTCTTCCCCGGGCAGGGGTGCCATACCGCTGTAGCACCCGTAGAGCGTGGCGGTGCCCGGCCGGTCCAGGTGGTCGATCACCAGGCCCCGCCCCGTGGCACCGGGCGTGCTGTTCTTGTGTATGTCCCCGTAGACCAGCTCCGTCGCGGGCAGACCGAACTCGGCGAGCACGGAGACGGGGTCGCTCGTGTAGCGCTGGGCCAGCTCGGGCTCGAGGCCGGCCCGTGCCGTCAGCAGGGCGAGTCGGTGATCGGACGAGAGCGGCTGGGCGGCCGTGCCGGCCGGGGCATCAGGTGCGGAGACGTGCAGGGTGGTGCTCATGGAGTTCCCCCTCAGAGTCCGTGCGTACGAGACCGGATGCGTTCGTGCCGGTCACTCGTTTCCCGAGTGCCAGGATTCTGCGTCCCGCCGCGCCGCACAGCACAGTGCGAGGCTCACCACCGGGGCATGACATTTTCATGTGCTCCCTCGTGACCACCTCACTGGGGCTCGAACATCGCAGGTGTCAGGCTCGGCCCAGACTCCACAAGCGCGTGCCGGTCCACCACCGGGCCGGCCGCACAGCGCACGAATGAGGAGGGGGCCATGATGGAGATCAAAGTCCTGGGACCGCTGGCAGCCCGTGAGAACGGGGTGTCCGTCGTGCCCACCGCGGCCAAGCCGCGCCAGATCCTGGCACTGCTCGCGCTGCAGTCCGACCGGATCGTGCCCGTGGCGACGCTGATGGAGGAGATCTGGGGCGAGGACATCCCGCGCAGCGCGGCCACCACCCTGCAGACCTACATACTCCAGCTCCGCCGCAAGATCGCGGCCGCGATCGACGGGGACCCGGCCCGCCAGGCCAAGGACGTCCTGGTCACCCAGCACGGCGGCTACCTGCTCCAGGTGCAGCCGGGCCAGGTGGACGCCCATGAGTTCAGCCAGCTCACCGCCTCCGGGCGGGCCGCGCACGAGGCCGGAGACCACCACGCCGCCTCCGAGCTGCTGGGCAGGGCCCTCACGATGTGGAAGGGCTCCGCACTCGTCGACGTACGCATCGGCACCGTGCTGGAGCTCGAGGTGCTCCGTATGGAGGAGGACCGGATGGCCGCCCTGGAGCGGCGTATCGACGCCGACCTCGTCATCGGCCGGCACACGGAGATCGTGCCCGAACTGCGGGTCCTGGCCGCCAGGCACCCGATGCACGAGAACTTCTGCGCCCAGCTGATGACCGCACTGCACCGCTCGGGCGGAGCCTGGCGTGCGCTCGAGGCGTACCAGCGGCTGCGCCTCACGCTGGTCGACGAGCTCGGACTGGAGCCCTCGGCCCGGCTGCAACGCCTCCACCAGGCTGTTCTCTCCGCGGATCCGGCGCTCGACCTCCCGGTGCCGGCCTCCGGCTGACCTCCTGACGGGACGCTCCGGTACGTCCTCGCGGGAGCTCTCCAGTACGTCTCTAGCCGGCGTTCCTACGTTCGGCCGATGACGATCCTCGACGAACTGACGGTCGCACCGGCCGCACCCGACCTGCGACGCTCCGCCGCCGAACTGCGTCGGCTCAAGGAGGAAGTGAGCCGCGGGGCGGACCCCGCAGCCACCCGGCGGCAGCACGAGAAGAACAAGCTCACCGCACACGAGCGGCTGGAACTCCTCTTCGACGAGGACACGTTCACCGAGATCGAGCCGTTGCGCCGGCACCGGGCCTCCGGCTTCGGTCTCGAAGCGCGCAGACCGCACGGTGACGGCGTGGTGATCGGCTGGGGGCGGGTCCACGGCCGGACGGTGTTCGCCTACGCGCACGACTTCCGGGTCTTCGCCGGCGCGCTGGGTGAGGCGCACGCCGCGAAGGTGCACAAGGTGATGGACCTCGCGGAGGCCGCCGGTGCGCCGCTGGTGAGCCTCAACGACGGTGCCGGCGCCCGTATCCAGGAGGGTGTGACGGCGCTCGCGGGTTACGGCGGGATGTTCCGCCGCAATGTCGCGGCCTCCGGGGTCATCCCGCAGATCAGTGTGATGCTCGGCCCGTGCGCCGGGGGAGCCGCCTACTCGCCGGCACTGACCGACTACGTCTTCATGGTCCGGGAATCGGCGCAGATGTTCATCACGGGACCCGACGTCGTACAGGCGGTGACGGGCGAGAAGATCACCCACAACGGCCTGGGCGGCGCCGATGTGCACGCGAGCGTCTCGGGCGTCAGCCACTTCACGTACGACGACGAGGCGACCTGCCTGGAGGACGTACGGTTCCTCATCGCGCTGCTGCCGTCCAACAACCGTGAGATGCCCCCGGCGGTGGCCTGCGAGGACCCCGCCGACCGGCGCACCGACGCCCTCGCGGACCTGGTGCCGGCCGACCCGGGACGCAGCTACGACATCCGCACGGTGATCGAGGAGATCGTCGACGACGGGGAGAGCTTCGAGGTCCACGAGGCGTGGGCGCCCAACATCGTGTGCGTGCTCGCCCGGCTGGACGGCCACCCGGTGGGCATCGTCGCCAACCAGCCCGCGGCCCTGGCCGGGGTCCTGGACATCCATGCCAGCGAGAAGGCCGCCCGCTTCGTCTCGACGTGTGACTCCTTCAACATCCCGCTGGTCACCCTCGTCGACGTACCCGGCTTCCTGCCCGGCGTCGACCAGGAGCACGACGGCATCATCCGGCACGGCGCCAAGCTCCTGTACGCGTACTGCAACGCGACCGTGCCCCGCATCTCCCTGGTCCTGCGCAAGGCCTACGGCGGCGCGTACATCGTCATGGACTCCCGGTCCATCGGTGCCGACCTGGCCTTCGCCTGGCCGACGAACGAGATCGCCGTGATGGGGGCGGAGGGCGCCGCCAACGTCATCTTCCGCCGGGAGATCGCCGCGTCCGACGCCCCGGACGCGCTGCGGGCGCAGCGCATCGAGGAGTACAGGACCGAGCTGATGCACCCCTACTACGCGGCTGAACGAGGCCTCGTGGACGACGTGATCGACCCGGGTGACACCCGTCGGATCCTCATCCGTTCCCTGGCCATGCTGCGCTCCAAGCACGCCGAAGTGCCGTCCCGTAAGCACGGGAATGTCCCTACATAGTGGGGCGATTCGACAGGTCCACGCACACGCGAGTCCGGGTCTAGGGCACAGACGTTCCATGGCTCCACCGGCAACGGCGGCACGCCACGAACGAGCGGCCGACCGGTCCGGCCGGCCGGGGAGGTCCTCAACCCGAACCGCCCCGGCCGCCGCCACCGCCTCACGATCAGCAGCGACACGGACGAAGGGATCGACAGTGACCCCCACAGTGCCAACCGGCAGGTGCGCAGAACCGCACCCGGCCCCGTCGAAGGTCAGGTAGACCATGCGCAGAGTCGCCATCACCGGCCTGGGCGTCGTGGCCCCCGGTGGGGTCGGTGTCAAGGAGTACTGGAACCTGCTCACGGCGGGACGCACCGCCACCAGGAGGATCTCCTTCTACGACCCCTCACCGTTCCGTTCGCAGGTCGCCGCCGAATGCGACTTCGACCCCCGGGCCGCCGGACTCTCCCACCAGGAGATCCGCAGACTCGACCGCGCCTCCCAGTTCGCGGTGGTCTCCACCCGGGAGGCCCTGGCCGACAGCGGCCTCGACCTCTCCGCCCTCGACCCGGGCCGCATCGGCACAGCGGTGGGCAGCGCGGTCGGCTGCACCACAAGCCTGGAACGCGAGTACGCGGTCGTCAGCGACGGCGGCCGCAAGTGGAACGTCGACCACGAGTACGCCGTACCCGAGCTGTACCGGCACTTCGTACCCAGCTCCATCGCCGCCGAAGTCGGCCTGGCGGCAGGCGCGGAGGGCCCGGCGGCGGTCGTCTCCACCGGATGCACCTCCGGCCTCGACTCGCTGGGCCACGCGGTGGAACTCATCCGCGAGGGCACCACCGACATCATGATCGCCGGTGCCACCGAGGCCCCGATCTCGCCGATCACCTCGGCCTGCTTCGACGCCATCCACGCCACCACACCCCGCAACGACACCCCGGAGAGTTCCTGCCGGCCCTTCGACCGGACCCGCAGCGGACTCGTCCTCGGCGAAGGCGCGGCGATCCTGGTCCTCGAGGAGCTGGAGAGCGCGCGGCGGCGCGGCGCGCACATCTACGCGGAGATCGCGGGATTCGCCTCCCGCTGCAACGCGTACCACATGACCGGTCTCAGACCGGAGGGCCTCGAGATGGCGGAGGCCATCGATGTCGCCCTGGCCGAGGCCCGCCTCGCACCGGACACCGTCGACTACGTCAACGCCCACGGCTCAGGCACCAAGATGAACGACCGCCATGAGACCGGCGCGTTCAAGCGCAGCCTCGGGGAGCACGCGTACCGCACCCCGATCAGCTCCATCAAGTCGATGATCGGGCACTCGCTCGGTGCCATCGGCTCCCTGGAGATCGCCGCCTGCGCCCTCGCGATGGAGCACGGCGTCCTGCCGCCCACCGCGAACCTCCACGAGCCCGACCCCGAGCTCGACCTCGACTACATCCCGCTGACCGCCCGCGAGAAGAAGACCGACGTGGTCCTCAGCGTGGGCAGCGGCTTCGGCGGATTCCAGAGCGCCATGGTGCTGGCCCGCCCGGAGAGGAGCACCGTATGACCACCGCAGTGGTGACCGGCCTGGGCATCACCGCCCCCAACGGCCTGGGGACCGAGGACTACTGGAAGGCCACCCTGGCCGGCGAGTCCGGTCTCGGACCGGTCACCCGCTTCGACGCCACGCAGTACCCCTCCCGCATCGCCGGGGAGGTCGGCGACTACGTCGCCGAGGACCACATCCCCAGCAGACTCATGCCGCAGACCGACCACATGACGCGCCTCGCGCTGACCGCGGCCGACTGGGCCCTGGCCGACGCCGGCATCGACACCACCGAACTGCCGGAGTACGGCATCGGCGTGGTGACCGCCGCGTCCGGCGGAGCCGTCGAGTTCGGCCAGCGGGAACTGCAGAACCTCTGGAGCAAGGGCAAGGAGTACGTCAGCGCCTACCAGTCCTTCGCCTGGTTCTACGCCGTCAACACCGGCCAGATCTCCATCCGGCACAAGCTGCGCGGACCCAGCGGTGTGCTGCTCACCGAGCAGGCCGGCGGCATCGACGCCCTCGGTCACGCACGCCGCCACATCCGCAAGGGCTTCCCGGCCGTCATCTCCGGCGGCGTCGACGCGGCCATCTGCCCCTGGGGCTGGGTGCCGCAGATCGCCTCCGGCCTGATGAGCACCGTCGACGACCCGGCCCGCGCCTATCTGCCCTTCTCCGAGGAGGCGGCCGGATACGTACCCGGTGAGGGCGGCGCGATCCTCCTCGTCGAGGACGCCGGCTCGGCCCGTGCCCGCGGTGCCGCCACGGTCTACGGGGAGATCGCCGGATACGCGGCCACCCTCGACCCGGCCCCCGGGACCGGCCGGCCGCCCGGCCTGCGCAGGGCCGCCGAGAACGCCCTCGCCGACGCGGGGATCACCGCCGCCGACATCGACGTCGTCTTCGCCGACGCCGCCGGCGTACCCGACCTCGACCGGGCCGAGGCCGAAGCTCTCACCGGCCTCTTCGGCGCGCACGGGGTCCCCGTCACCGCACCCAAGACCATGACGGGACGCCTGCTCGCCGGGGGCGCCGCCCTCGACGCGGCAACCGCACTGCTCGCCCTGCGCGACGGAGTCATCCCGCCCACCGCCAACGTCGGCGCCGCAGCCGCGGGCCACACCATCGACCTGGTGACCGAGGCACGCGAGGCCGGACTGCGCAACGCGCTCGTCCTCGCCCGCGGCCACGGCGGCTTCAACGCGGCGCTCGTCGTCCGCCGCCCGGGCTGAACAGCCACCCGGCCCCGGGCCCACAGACACCCCCACAGGCACGACCCGGACAACCCATACGCCCAACCGAGAGGACGGCACCGACCATGAGCACCACGACCGCCACAGTGACCCTGGCCGACCTGACCCGCATGCTGCGTGAGAGCGCCGGCGAGGAGGAGGGCGTCGACCTCGACGGTGACGTCATCGACACCCCGTTCATGGAGCTCGGCTACGACTCCCTCGCCCTGCTCCAGGTCATCGGACAGATCCAGCGCGAGTACGGCATCGAGATCCCCGACGACGCCGTCGTCGACGCCGAGACCCCGGGAGCCCTCCTCGCCCTCATCAACTCCGGCCAGGCGCCCACCGCCTGAGCCGGCCCCACACGGCCGCCCCGCCTTCCCGTCCCCCCCGGGGCGGGGCGGCCGTCACCGAGCCACACCACCCGAACCACCCCGTTCCTGCCCCCGTACCGCCCTGACGTACCGAGTGGGGCCGGAGCTGCGGCCCATGAGGAGGGAACCATGTCGCTCACCGACCGGAGCGCGGTGGTCCGCCGGCTGATCGTCAGCCCGGGCTCCACGCCCCAGCAGCACGCACGGGCCTCGGCCGCCGGCGTATCGGCGGTACTGCGCGCCTTCGGCCGCCCTCCCGAGGACCTGCCCGCCCGTACCGTCGTCCTCCTCGGCGCGGCCGTCCTCGACCCGGGCATCAGGCCCGAGCACGAGGGCTTCACCGTCCGCACCGCATCCACCCCCGGCCGCGCGCTGCGCCAGGCCCACCGGGAACTGCACGAGGGAGACGCGGACCTCGCCCTCGTCGCCGGTTTCGGCGAACCCGACCCCTGGACCATCACCGTGTACGCGGTCAAACGCGCCGCCGAAGCCGTGGCGGAGGGCGACGCGGTCCTCGGCGTACTCGACGTCACCGCGCTCGACGACGAGGACGGTGCCCCGCCGCTGCGACCGATGGACCGGAGCCCGCGCGGCACCGACCCCGACCGCCATCGCCTCATCCTCTGGTCCGGCCGGAACGCCGACGACGAGGAACGGGTGCGCGGTGAACTCCTGCCGATGCTCAGCGGGGTGCACCGCGAGATCTTCCCCGCCCTGCCGACCGCGGTGCCGTGCGGCACCACTCCCGGACCGGTACGCGGCGCGGCCGTCTCCGTCTCCGCCCTCGCCTCCCGCGCCGTGTGCAAGGCCCGTACCACCGACGCCTCGCACCCCCGGCCCGTGGCCCTGCTCTTCCCGGGCCAGGGCTCCCAGCACGCAGGGATGGCGGCCGGCCTCTACCGCCGCGAACCCGTCTTCACGGCGGCGATCGACGCGGCCCTCTCCCACATGGGCGAGGAGGGCCCCCGTATCCGTGCCGACTGGCTCGACCCCGCGCGCGCCTCCATCGGCATCGACGACGTCCGCCGGGCGCAGCCCCTGCTGTTCGCGATCGACTACGCGCTGGGCCGCCTCGTCCTCAGCTGGGGCGTCCGCCCCACGGCCTTCCTCGGCCACAGCGCCGGAGAACTCGTCGCCGCGACCTTCGCCGGAGTCGTGTCCCTGCGCGACGCGGCCCGGATGGTGCGGGCCCGGGTGCGGGAAGCCGTGAGGATACCGGCCGGCGGCATGCTCGCGGTCGCCGCGAGCGAGGAGCAGCTGCTCCCGTACCTGACCGATGACGTCGCCGTCGCGGCCGTCAACGCCAACCAGCAGGTGATGCTGGCGGGTTCGAGGGGCCCGCTCACCGATGTCGCCGCCCGTCTCAAGGCGGACGGGCACACCGTGGTCACCGTGCCCGCGACCAGCCCCTTCCACTCCCCGGCGATGGCTCCCGCCTCCGACGCGGTCGAGGCCGCCTACCGGGACATCCCGCTGCGGGAACCGAGGCTGCCTCTCTACTCCGGCTACACCGGAGCCCTGATGAGCCCCGACGAGGCCCGCAGCCCGCGCTTCTGGGCCCGCCAGATCACCGACACGGTCTACTTCCGCGACGCCCTGGACGAGCTCCTGGCCGCCGACGACGTCCTGCTCGTCGAGGCGGGCCCCCGACAGACACTCACCGCCTTCGCCCGCAGGCACCGCTCGGTCCGCCTGGGCGCGGGCGCGGTGACCCCGCTCCTCCCGGCCCGCGCGGGCACGCCCGAGGCCGACCGCCAGTCGGTGCTCACGGCGGCGGCCCGCATCTGGACCGAGGGCCACGACCTGGACCTGAACGCGGTGGCCCGGCTGTGGACCTGGGACGGGGAGGAACCGCACGAGGGCGCCGAGGCCCCCCGTGTCCACGCGGGTGCGGAGGTGCAGCTCGCATGAGGTACGTGAGAAGAGCCCTGCGCGAGATCTACGACTCGCTGACCGCGTCGGGCTGGGTCTGGCTGGGCCTCCCCACGATGGGACCACCGGTGCCGATGGCCGCGGCGCGTCTGGAGGAACCGCCGGCAGGCCATCCGGAACGGCTCCGCCTGGACGTCCCGCTGACCGGTACGGAACTCGCGCTGCGGAGACAACTCATGGCATCGGTCGGGAAGCGGGAGTGAGGGAGAGGGTGACGTACCCGGCACCGTGCACACCGACTCCGGTAAAAAACCGTACGGTTGATCGAAGCAGGTGAGGTACGTTTCTGTCACTCGAAGGGGGCGAAGTGACCAAGCTCAACCAGATCATCGCCGTGGAGAAGGGTGTCAAGAGCAAGTCGCTCCAGGACATCACCGCGGCCCACCACAAGGTGCAGAAGCCGGCGCTGCTGGCAGGCATCTCGCGTACGTACCAGCCGAAGGACGAAGAGGGCGAGCAGCTTCCGCCCGAGTCCGCGCGGGTGCAGGTCAAGGCCGAGGAGGCGCTGCGTGAGATGTCCGCGTCGCTCACCCGGCTGTTCGACGTGACCGCGACGAAGGACTGGGCGAACTGCTCGGCCCGCGCGGACGTCGTCGTCGACGGGCGTACGGTCGTCGGCGAGGTCCCGGTCAGCTACCTGCTCTTCCTGGAGAAGCAGCTCACCGACCTCCACACCTTCGTGAAGAAGCTCCCGGTCCTGGACGCCGCCGAGTCCTGGTCGCAGGACCCCTCGACCGACCTGTGGAAGACCGACCCGGTCCGCACGATCCGGACGAAGAAGGTCCCGCGTAACCACGTCAAGGCCGAGGCCACGGACAAGCACCCGGCGCAGGTCGACGTGTACTACGAGGACGTGCCCATCGGGTACTGGACGACCGTGAAGTTCTCCGGAGCGCTGCCGGCGCGACGGGTGAACGAGCTGCTGGAGCGGGTCGAGAAGCTGCAGCACGCGGTGAAGTTCGCCCGTGAGGAGGCCAACGGCGCCGAGGTCACCGACCAGCGGGTCGGGGACGCGGTGTTCGGCTACCTGTTCGGCTAGCCTCGGACACGAGGTGGCACCCCCGAGAACGCCCCCGCGCGCACGCCGCGGGGGCTGCGCACCCTGCACGAGGCGGAATTGAGGTCCGCCCCGTGTGACGAGCGCAAGCTGAAACTGAACGTTCAGCCTGAAGACGCGGTAACGGTGGAGGTTCGAGTCCTCCCCCCGGCACCACCTGCCGGGGTGGCCCAACATGGCAGAGGCAGCCGCGATCAATCTCAGACTCTCGCTCCAGCTTCAGTATCGCCGCCGACTGCCAGATCGACCGAGTACGGACGAACACCGTCGAATGCTGGTTCGAATCCGGCCTGCGCCTCTGCCACGGCGCGGTAGTTCAATGGAAGAACGCGACGGTCTGACGACTGATCCGCACTCTTAAACGCGCTGGCAAGCGCAATTGGGTGGCAACCCCAGGGGCCCGGGAGCTGGATACGACTCCCGGGCTCCGCCACGTCCGGGCGCCGCCCCGCTGCCGCTGGGGGCGGTGGCAACTTACGGAGCTTTGCTCGCAGAAGGGGGCGTCACGGACGGTTCGATGGTCGACCGCGCGCCGCAGGCTGGGAGCCCTGAGATGCGACGGGCCCCAGCGCAGACGATTAGCTGACGCGTGAGAGCCCTGCCGGCAAGTGATCGTGCGGCAGGGCTCTTGTTGGGCGATCAGGCGGAGGCGATGAACCCAATCCACGCCTCGGTCGAAACGATGAGCGAGGGACCGCTCGTGTCCTTCGAGTCCCGGACGTGGACGGCCCCCGTGGGGGTCGCGACCTCCACGCACTCGCCGCCGGAACCGGTGCTGTAACTGCTCTTGAACCAGTCCAGCTCGGGCGTGGGTTTCATGGCCTCTTCGGGGTTCATCTCTCTCCCAGCAACTTCTCAAGGGTGGCCAGCGACTCACGCGGAGTCAGCGCTTGTGCCCTGAGGATGCCGTACTGCTCATCGAGCTCCCGCACCGATGCCCGCTCGGTGTGCAGACGGCTGTCCTTGTACGACTCCACGTAGGCGATCCTCCGCTCATCGCGGGTGTCGATCAAGGTGAACGGGCCTTCCAGCCCAGCATGCTCCTCCAACTCCATCGGAATCACCTCCTTCAACGCCAGCAGCACCCCGCCCGCGTCCAGGACCCGGTCCGCGCCCTCGATGAACTTCGGCGGCGGGATTCTCCGTCCCTGCTCGAACGAGGCGATGCTGGCTGCCGAGTAGCCCAGCAAGGCGCCCAGCTCCTCCCGTTGCATGCCTGCCCGGATCCGCAGCAGCTTCAGCTGCCGTCCGAAGGCATGGACGACCCCCTGCCCGGATCATCCTCGGGTCGCTGCATGGGCATACGCGCCAACCGGCCATCAGGCGCCACGCCCTCACCGCTGCCGGGGCTTCCGTCCGTCATCTCCGCCGTCACAGCCGACCGCCGCCTCTCCCGGGCCACCTACGGCCCAACGCGCCCGGGAGACTTCCGTCATGCCGCACGCCTCGTACACGTTCGTACCCAGCGCGCACAACACCCTGGTCGCACCGGTGAGTCACCACTCGTCACGCTACGACACCGGTCCGCTCCACTTGCCCGGTTCGCCTAATTCATCACCCCAGTCGTTCCGCGCCGCCGCCCCACGCCTCCAACAACTCCGCAGGCCCATACGCCGCGTCCAGCGCACCGCAGTCGGTCCCGCTGCGTGACACGGCGACCACCGGCACTGGTTCCGGCGTCAACGCGGCCCGGTGGCGGTGCAGCGCGGCCAGGTCGTGGCGGTCGAAGGGGGAGTTCTCCAGCCACTTCACCGAGCCGACGAACAGCAGTTCCTTGGCGATCGGAGCCCTGTCCGCTCCCACGATGTCGATCTCCACATCGTTCGTACGCGTCCAGTAGCCCCCGATCGCCGGGGCGCCCGGAAGGCTGTCGTCGGGCAGCAGGCGTGCCAGGGCCTCCCGGACCAGGGGCTCGACGGCCCGGCCGCGCCAGCTCGTCCAGTTCTCCTTGATGCGCGCCAGGGTCAGATCGCCCCGGCCTCGTTCGATCTCCGGGAGCGCCGGGCCGAGCAGTTTCAGCCAGAAGCGCAGGTACGGGTCGGCGACCCGGTAGCGGCGGTCCTTCGACGGCCGGGTGGACAGCGGCAGTTCGGCGGCGACCATCCGCTTCTCCGTGAGGGCGGTCAGCGACCGTTGCAGGGAGGCGCCGGACAGGCCGCCGGCCGCACGGGCGATGTTGGAGAACGTCCGCTCGCCGCTGCCGATCGCGGACAGCACCGCACGGGCCTGCAACTCCTTGGGGAACTCTGCCGCGAGCGATCGCTCCGCCGAGACCAGCAGAGCGGACACCGGATCGCTGAGGGCCTCCGTGAGGAAGTCCCACAGGCCCGCTCCGTGCGTCCACTCCGTGCAGGTGAGCGGCAGCCCGCCGGTGACCAGGGCGGCGTCGAAGGCCGACGCGGCGTCCAGGCCGAGCATCCGGCCCACTTCCGCCGGGTTCAGCGGTCCGAGCACCATCTCGCGGCCCCGTTGGTGGAACGGGCGGCCGTAGCTGTTCAGAGCCTCCATCATCGACAGGTCGGATCCGATCAGCACAAGGAGCACCGGCTTGGTCTCCAGGACCCGGTCCCAGGCGCGCTGGAGCACGCCCTCGAAGGCGCCGTCCGCATCCATCAGATACGGCAGTTCGTCCAGCACGACCACGCTCGCCCGGTCGTGCGGAAGGGCCGCCGCCAGCACATCGAACGCGGCGTCCCAGCTCGCCGGCCTGGCCCCGGACAGCACCCCGGCCAGCGGCAGGGTCGATGCGTCGGCGTCCCGGGCCAGCCGCTGGAGATCGGCCTCCGGCGACGCACCGGTCGCGGCGTAGAAGAGGAACGGTGCGCCGGAGCGTTCGGCGAAGCGCTCCACGAGCCTGGACTTGCCCACGCGGCGGCGGCCCCGCAGCATCACGCACCGGCCGGGCCTCTCCCCGCCCGCACCGGCCGCGACCTTGCCCAGTTCACGCTCAAGCGTGGCCAACTCGGCCTGCCGTCCCACGAAATCCGCCATGCGCAGTCTCCGGTGACCTAGGACACGAACATTGACTTTACTAACGTCGATGATAGTAACTCCCGCGTATCCTTTCCCTAGGTAACGCGGGCCCGGCGCTCCGCACGCCGCGTACCAGGCACCGCCGGCCTCGTACAGCTACGTCCGTCGCCGCGTCGCACCTGGTCACAGGGCATCTGAGGCGCCACGGTGAGGCCTGTGACCAGCGAACCCATCGGTGCGCAGACCGCCGCCCGACCCACCCCCACCACTCGCCCCGGCTCCGCCCCCGAGCCGCTCCGTTTCACCATGCGCTTCAGCTCGACACCCCGGGGCGCCAGGCTCGCGCGGCGGATGGCCGAGCATCTGCTGGACGCCTGGGGGCTGCCGTACGACTCCGAGCCCCACGACACGCTCACCCTCGTGGTGGCCGAGCTGTCCGCCAACGCCGTACAGCACGGCCGGGTCGCGGGCCGGGACTTCCGGCTGCGGCTCACCCTCTCCGCCGCCGGAGGGAGGAGCACGGTGCGGGTGGAGGTCACCGACACCAGGGCCGAGCGGCTCCCCGAACCGGCTCCGGCGCAGGACCCGGAACATCCGCTCACCGAGACCGGGCGGGGGCTCCTCCTCGTCGCGCGGCTCGCGGACGACTGGGGCTGGCATCCGCGTCCCGACGGTCCGGGCAAAACGGTCTGGGCGGAGTGCAGCCCACGCATGACGACAGTCCTCGACGGCCCCTGGCGCAGCACGGCGAACCCGAAGTCCTGATCCTGTCCCTGATCTCCGCCCCGCAGCGCAAGATCCCCGTAAAGTGGGCCCGTGACCACCTGGTGACGGGCCCGGCAGCACAGCCCCCAGGCAGGTCCGGGGGCGGTGCAGCGGAACACTTCACGGGAGACGGGGACCGGCGAACGTCATGAGGCCCACACTCGCCGCGCAGGCGCTGTGCGACACGGCGGTCGAATATCTGGCCACGACGCTCGTCTCACCCGACGGTCCGCCGTCAGGGTCGGCGGCAGCCTGAAACGGGGCCGTCTCCAAGAACGTCGCCGGATACCTCGGCACCGAGATCGCTGCGATCCCGCGCGGGGTCCTGCGGCCGCCGCTCCGGCGCTCGAAGCTCGGATCTCGGGGTTCGAGCGTCGTGGAGCCCTTATTCGCTCGTTCGGGGGACCGGGCAGGGGTCCCGGGCCGACGCTTGAGCTTCGGGCTTCGAGGGCCGAGCGTCGGGCTCCGGGATTCGAGACGTGTTGTTCATCCGGGAGGTAGGTAAGGGCTTTTGGGTAAACCACCCCTCCCTCCCTACCCCGCCACGGCCAGCAAGTATGACTAATCGTGATCGAGTTGCAGCGGAGAGTCGCCACTGCTTACGGTGCCCCCAACGAGACGACCCCGACGCGGTGTTTGCCGCACCGGCCGGGGTCTGACCCAAGATCGCACACCCAAGAAGGACGATCTCGTGGCTATCCAGCACCTTAGCTCCGCCCCGCCCGCCCCCGCAGCCTCGCGCCCGTACCGCAAGGCCCACACCGGCTACGGCAAGCAGACCGTCCCGACCCAAGGCCCGCCCAGCGCAGGCGCCTTCGCCCTCCTGCCCGAGCGGGAGCGCTACGTCGCCGGGTATGTCGACCACCTGCCCGACGGCGCCGCCATGGACATCAAGTCGCTGGCCAAGGACCTCCCCCTGTACGGCCAGATGGCCATCGGCACTGCCCTGCGCGCCCTCGCCGTCGCCGGACATCTGCGCCGCGTACGCTGCCGGGTCGAAGGGGCGGGCCAGTGCCGGTGGGTGACGCTCACCTACTGGTCACGCACGGCCCACGACAACGAGTGGTGGGCCGCCAGGCTGGCAGGGGAGGCCGAGGTCGCCGCCGCCGAACCGGTCATACCACAGCAGCGCACCGCCGCGTCGTCCCCGGCCGGTCCGCAGGCGGCAAGCGCCATGGCGGACCCCACTGCGGACCCCGTTTCGAACGCGTCCGAGTCCCCGGCGCCCGCACGCGAGCCGGCCGCAGTCGCCCCTGCCACTGCGGTTCCTTCCGCCGCCTACCTGGCCCTGGCCGAACTCGGCCGCCGCGAACCCCGCCTGGCGCTCTCCGCCGCCGACTGCGCAGTCCTGGAGCCCCTTGCCGCAGCCTGGTTCGCGCGAGGCGTCAGCGCCGACTACCTGACCTCTGCTCTCACCGCCGGGCTTCCCGAGCCGATCGGCTCACCCGTGGGCCTGCTGCGCCGACGCCTCACCGACAAGATGCCGCCCCAGCTTCCTGCCGCACCCGCACCTACCCAGGGCCTGCCCGGCGCCCCGGTGCGCAGCCTCCTGGTCGAGTGCGCAGAATGCGGCCGCCCCGGTCCGGCCGGAGCGCTCCCGGACGGTCTGTGCAGGCCCTGCCGCACCACGGCACAGCCCCCGGAAACACCGGAAGGCGCAGGGGCTGACGGGGCCGAGCGCGACGTCCCGGCCCTCGTCGCAGGCCTCCGCAACCTGATGCGCACGCCCTGAACGGTGGCACAGTGACCTGCGGTACGAGTTCCGGTACGACACAGAGCTGCGGCTCACCGAGGTCCGCAACCCCCAGGGCCTGACCTGGTCCTACACATACGACGCGGCCGGGCGTCTCGTCTCCCGTACGACTCCACTCGGCGACCTGATCACCACCGCCTACGACGCCTGCGGCCGAGTGGTGGCGAAGGACGTCAGTACTTCGACTCCCGCGCGGATCTCCTCACCTGATCCCTGGCGGAGGCGTCGCACATGCACGGCCGCCGGCCTCCTGCGGTACGGCCCACGTCCGTGTGCCTACGCTGAGGCGGAGTACGTGGGGCAGTGCTGATGAACGGTCCGGACGCACCGCTATATCGGGCGCATGACACCACCGCTCACTCCAGGCTTCCGTCATGCGCCCATCACCGCCGAGGCGTTCACTCAGGCGTCCGGCACCGCTGCCTCGCTCCGTCCTTGCAGGCTTGAGCCCATCCCTGCGCGGCGCTCGTAGGCGGGACGAGGAAATGGACTTCGTCGTCGAGCAGCCCCGCCCCCGACGGCCCACGTTCTGTGGGAGGTACCGGGCGCGGGTCCGTGCCCGGTACCTCCCAGGCGGGGTTGACCGCGTCGGCGGGGCGGCACACAATGCGGGACATGACCCTGTACTCGCTGACCTCCGTCGCCCTGCCGATGACGGGGCCTCGCGGCGAGTGTTCTCCACGGTCCACCACCTGTCTGCGCCGCCGCGGCCGTATCGGCTCGCCGCCCGCGCACACCGGCGTCCACTCACGCTGACCGGCCGTCAACGCCACTCGGCTCCCTCGCGAAACGAAGCCGAGAACCCGGAACGACCGGTGTCGTCCCTCCCCGGCCCTTCACGGTCCCACCGTGTCCCGCACCTGCCCGGCAGGCACGCGGCGCGGGCGTGCACGGCCCACCTCATCGCACCGCCGGAGGCCTCGGCCGCTGTCGCGGGTCCCGCCCGCCCCACCGGAGCCCACGGCGGCTCGCTCTCCGCCAAGGAGGAACCGTATGACCACCATTGCTTCCCCGAACGCGACCGCCACGACCGCCGACGGGCCCTCCGCCACCCCGACCGCCCTGCGTGAGGCACGCATACCGCAGGACGGCATGTACGAAGGGCACCGCGTCCTGGAGCGGCTGCCGGCCGACGCGACGGCGCGCCCGTACACCCTCTTCGACGTCGTCCCCCAGTCCCGCACGATCGGCGCGGAGATCCACGGCCCCGACCTCTCCCGGCCGTTGGAGCCGGCCCTGCGCGAAGAGCTGAACCGTGCCCTGCTGGAGTGGAAGGTGCTCTTCTTCCGGGGGCAGAACCTCACCTCGGCCGCCCAGCGCGACTTCGCGCGCCACTGGGGCGAGTTGGAGGTCAACCCTCTGCTGGCCAGGGGAGACAGCGAGGAGGTCGTGCGCTTCGACAAGTCGGCGGGGGCACAGAAGACGTTCGAGAACGTCTGGCACACGGACGTCACCTTCCGCGAGCGTCCGGCTCTCGGCGCCGTCCTGCAACTGCGCGAAGTGCCGCCGCTGGGGGGCGACACCATGTGGGCGGACATGGCTGCCGCGTACGACAACCTGCCGCAGGACGTGAAGGACCGCATCGACGGGGCGAGCGCCGTCCACGACTTCATCCCCGGTTTCGCACGCTTCTACGGGCCCGAGGAACTCGCGCCCCACCAGGAGGCGTTCCCGCCGGTCGAGCACCCGGTCGTGCGCACGCACCCGGAGTCGGGGCGCCGGATGCTGTTCGTGAACACCTCGTTCACGACCCGGATCGTCGGTATCGACCGGGCGGAGAGCGACCGCCTGCTGCGCTTCCTCTTCCAGCAGGCGCACGTACCCGAGTACCAGGTGCGTTTCCGCTGGCAGCCGGGCGACATGGCCTTCTGGGACAACCGGGCGACCCAGCACTACGCCGTGAACGACTACGGCCCGCACCCGCGGGTCGCCGAGCGGGTCGCCATCGCGGGGGACCGCCCCTTCTGAGCGCCCGGCGCCCCGGCGGGCGCGTCTCCGCGCCCGCCGGTTCGTCAAGCTCCCGTCCGGCCGGACCCGCCGCGCCGTCGCCGCTTCTGGTCAGGGGGGGAGCCGCGGACATGCACATCGGGACATAGCGTTCGGGCGCGTGTCCATGAACTCCCAACGACCTGCCGGGCGCTCCTGGGGGACATGAAAAAGACCCCCTGCTCAGTGTCACCACTGGCGAGAGGGTCTTTTCGGCACTTCCTGCGAAGTGCCCCCGGCAGGATTCGAACCTGCGCACCCGGCTCCGGAGGCCGATGCTCTATCCCCTGAGCTACGGGGGCGATGTCGCTGCGCTTGGCGGCGACGAGTGAAACCCTACCAGCTCCGACGGGGTGTCCGGGAACGGGTATGTCCGCCTCGTCGGCACCCGCGCGGGGCGGGCGGCGGCCCGCCTCCGGGGGCGGAAGTGGGCAAAACCCGGACGCAGCTCCTCCGCCCGACCTACCCTCGAAGGGTGCCAGGGGCGTACGGCCGCGTGCTTGTTGTGGACGACAACAAGGTCATCCGGCAGCTGATCAGGGTCAACCTCGAGCTGGAGGGCTTCGAGGTCGTGACCGCGGCCGACGGCGTCGAGTGTCTGGATCTGGTGCACGAGGTCTGTCCGGATGTGATCACTCTTGATGTGGTGATGCCCAGGCTCGACGGAATCCAGACCGCGGCCCGGCTGCACGCCGATCCGAGGACCGGGCACCTGCCGGTCGCCCTCATCAGTGCGTGCACCCCCCGTGAAGTGGATTCCGGTGTGGCCGCCGGGGTGGACGCGTTCCTGGCGAAGCCCTTCGAGCCGAGCGAGCTGGTGCGCATGGTGCGACGGCTCGCACACCGCGAGGACGCGGTGCCGTGCGACGACAGGCGCGGCGCGGGGACGGCCGGGAGCACGGCCGGCTGACCGGTCTGCTGCCCGTATGGCGAAACCGGTTGGCGAAGTGCCCCCCTTCCTCCCCTACGCTTGTCCCGTGACCCCCGCAGATCTCTCCAGGACCGTGCTGCACGCTGTGCGCCGCGCGGTCGACGAGGACGCCCTGCGCACGCAGGTGCCCGCGCGCGTGCGGGTGGAGCGGACACGCCCCGGCGGCAGCGGCGACTACGCCTGCGCCGTCGCCCTCCAGCTAGCCGGTCCCGCCGCACTCCCGGCGCGGGACGTCGCCGCACTGCTGCGGGACCGGGTCCTCGGCGCGCCCGGGATCGGGCGGGTCGAGATCACCGGCCCCGGCTTCCTGAACTTCACGCTCGACGCCTCCGCCGACGCCGAGGCCCGCGCCGCCCGGGTGCGAGAGGTCCTCGACGCGGGCCTCCGTTACGGGCGGGTCACCACGGAGGCCGGGCGCCTCACCCGCCTCCACCACCCGCACGAGGTCAGGGCCGCCGTGGTCGCCCAGGGCGTGGCCCGGCTCCTCCGCACCCAGGGCGGCCAGGTGCTCGTCGGCTGCACCGAGGAGCCCGACCCCCACTGGGAGGAGCTGCGGGTGAGGGTCGGCCTGCGGTACGGGGCCGAGGAGGGCTCGGAGATCCGCCCCGTCCCCGCCGGCGCCACCGCCGAGGCCCTGGTGGACCGGCTCGGGTGCGAGGCCGCGCTCTGGGGGCTGCAGCGGCCCGCCGCCCACGACCGCGCGCCCCTGGGTGACGACCTCCTCGTACAGGGGGAGGCCAACCCGTTCTTCCTGGTCCGCTACGCCCACGCCCGTACCCGCGCGCTCACCCGTGAGGCGGAGCGGCTCGGTCTCACCGGCGGATACGACGCCGACGTCGACGCGCCCGCGCTGCACGCCGCGATCGCCGACCACCCCGGCGTCCTCGCCGCCGCCGCCCGCCACCACGCGCCCGACCGGCTCGCCCGGCACCTGGAAGCCGTGGCGGACGCCTTCCTCACCTTCCAGGCCACGACCCCGCCGCTCCCCGTCGGCGACGAGAAACCCTCGGCCGCCCACCGCTCCCGGCTGGCCCTTGCCGAAGCCGCCGGGAAGGTGCTGGCCGGCGGCCTGTTCGTGCTCGGCATCAGCGCGCCCCGACACCTCTGAAGAGACCTGAGAGAGCAGAGCAGAACGATGAGCCGATCCGCACACCCCGCCGGGCCCCGTCACGCCGACGTCCTTCCCGAGGGCCACTACACCGCCCCGGCCACCGACCTCAACGAGCTGGACGCGAAGGTCTGGTCCCGCACGGTCACCCGCGACGCGGACGGCGCCCTCACCGTCGGCGGGATGGAAGTCGCCCGGCTGGCCGAGGAGTTCGGTACCCCGGCGTACTTCCTGGACGAGTCCGACTTCCGCGCGCGCTGCCGTGCCTGGGCGGATGCCTTCGGGGCCGACGCCGACGTCTTCTACGCCGGTAAGGCCTTCCTGTCGCGCGCCGTGGTGCGCTGGCTCCAGGAGGAGGGGCTGAACCTGGACGTGTGCTCCGGCGGCGAGCTGGCCACGGCGCTGGACGCGGGGATGCCGGCCGAGCGCATCGCCTTCCACGGCAACAACAAGACCCCGGCCGAGATCGAGCGGGCCGTCGAGGCGGGCGTCGGGCGGATCGTCCTCGACTCCTTCCAGGAGATCGCCCGGGTCTCGCACATCGCCCAGCGGCTGGGCACCCGCCAGCGCGTCCAGATCCGGGTCACGGTCGGTGTCGAGGCACACACCCACGAGTTCATCGCCACCGCGCACGAGGACCAGAAGTTCGGCATCGCGCTGGCGGACGGACAGGCGGCCGAGGCGGTCCGCAGGGCGCTCACCCTGGACGGCCTCGAGCTCATCGGCATCCACTCGCACATCGGCTCTCAGATCTTCGACATGGCCGGCTTCGAGGTCTCCGCGCGGCGCGTCGTGCAGCTGCTCGCCCAGATCCGCGACGAGCACGGCGTCGAACTCCCCGAGATCGACCTCGGCGGCGGCCTCGGCATCGCGTACACCTCCGACGACGACCCCCGCGAGCCGCACGAGATCGCCAAGGCGCTCTCCGACATCGTGACCCGGGAGTGCGAGTCGGCCGGCCTGCGGACCCCGCGCATCTCCGTCGAGCCGGGCCGCGCGATCGTCGGCCCCACCGCTTTCACGCTGTACGAGGTCGGCACCATCAAGCCCCTCGAGGGTCTGCGGACGTACGTCAGCGTCGACGGCGGCATGTCGGACAACATCCGCACCGCCCTGTACGACGCCGAGTACAGCGTCTCGCTCGTCTCGCGCAGCTCCGAGGCCGAGCCCATGCTCGTACGCGTCGTCGGCAAGCACTGCGAGAGCGGTGACATCGTGGTCAAGGACGCGTTCCTGCCGTCCGACCTGGCTCCCGGCGACCTGATCGCGGTGCCGGCCACCGGCGCGTACTGCCGTTCCATGGCGAGCAACTACAACCACGCCCTGCGCCCGCCCGTCGTCGCCGTGCGCGACGGACAGGCGCGGGTCATCGTCCGGCGCGAGACGGAAGAAGATCTCCTGCGTCTCGATGTCGGCTGATGAAATTCACATCTCAAAATCCGGACGGGTGGCAGAAACCCCCGTCCGGTGAGTGAGACTGGTCCACACATCAGAAGTATGAGAAACGAGGTCGGATGATGCGTACGCGTCCGCTGAAGGTGGCGCTGCTGGGCTGTGGAGTGGTCGGCTCAGAGGTGGCGCGCATCATGACGACGCACGCCGACGACCTCGCCGCGCGCATCGGCGCGCCGGTCGAGCTCGCCGGTGTCGCCGTCCGCCGGCCCTCCAGGGTGCGGGAGGGCATCGACCCCGCGCTGATCACCACCGATGCGACCGCCCTGGTCAAACGGGGCGACATCGACGTCGTCGTCGAGGTCATCGGCGGCATCGAGCCCGCCCGCACGCTCATCACCACGGCCTTCGAGCACGGCGCCGGCGTCGTCTCCGCCAACAAGGCGCTGCTCGCCCAGGACGGCCCGGCTCTGCACGCCGCAGCCGAGCAGCACGGCAGGGACCTGTACTACGAGGCGGCCGTGGCCGGCGCCATCCCGCTCGTACGGCCGCTGCGGGAGTCCCTCGCGGGGGACAAGGTCAACCGGGTGCTCGGCATCGTCAACGGCACCACCAACTTCATCCTCGACCGGATGGACTCCAGTGGCGCCGGTTACTCCGAGGCGCTCGACGAGGCCACCGCCCTCGGATACGCCGAGGCCGACCCGACGGCCGACGTCGAGGGCTTCGACGCCGCCGCGAAGGCCGCCATCCTCGCCGGGATCGCCTTCCACACCCGGGTCGGCATCGGCGAGGTGCACCGCGAGGGCATCACCGAGGTCACCGCGGCCGACATCGCCTCCGCCCGGCGCATGGGCTGCACCGTGAAGCTCCTCGCCATCTGCGAGCGCGCCGCCGACGGCAGGTCCGTCACCGCCAGGGTGCACCCCGCGATGATTCCGCTCAGCCATCCGCTGGCCTCCGTCCGTGAGGCGTACAACGCGGTGTTCGTCGAGGCCGAGGCGGCCGGTCAGCTGATGTTCTACGGTCCCGGCGCCGGCGGCGCCCCGACCGCGTCCGCGGTGCTGGGCGACCTGGTCGCCGTGTGCCGCAACATCATCGGCGGGACCACCGGCCCCGGTGAGTCCGCCTACACGCGTCTGCCGGTCAGCCCCATGGGCGATGTCGTCACGCGCTACCACATCAGTCTCGACGTGGCCGACAAGCCTGGCGTGCTCGCCCAGGTCGCGACGGTCTTCGCCGAACAGGGCGTATCCATCGATACGGTCCGACAGCAGAGCCGACAATCGGGCAGCGGCGACGGAGTTGCCATCGAGCAGGGTGGCGGCGGGCGACGGGTGGGCGGAGACGGCGAGGCGTCCCTCGTCGTCGTCACCCACCGCGCGCCCGACGCCGCCCTCTCCGGGACCGTCGAAGCGCTGCGCAAGCTGGACACCGTGCGCGGTGTCGCCAGCATCATGCGTGTTGAAGGGGAGTAAGGACCCATGACCAGCAAGGGCACCCACCAGTGGCGCGGGATCATCGAGGAGTACCGGGACCGTCTTCCGGTCACGAGTTCCACGCCTGTCGTCACGCTCCGTGAGGGCGGCACGCCGCTCGTCCCGGCGCAGGTTCTCTCCGAGCGCACGGGCTGCGAGGTGCACCTCAAGGTCGAGGGCGCCAACCCCACCGGGTCGTTCAAGGACCGCGGCATGACCATGGCGATCACCCGCGCCAAGGAGGAGGGCGCGCAGGCCGTCATCTGCGCCTCCACCGGCAACACCTCCGCCTCCGCCGCGGCGTACGCCGTGCGCGCGGGCATGGTCTGCGCGGTCCTCGTGCCGCAGGGCAAGATCGCACTCGGCAAGATGGGGCAGGCGCTCGTCCACGGCGCGAAGATCCTCCAGGTCGACGGCAACTTCGACGACTGCCTGACCCTGGCCCGCAGCCTCTCGGACAACTACCCGGTGGCACTGGTGAATTCGGTCAACCCGGTACGTATCGAGGGTCAGAAGACCGCGGCGTTCGAGATCGTCGACGCGCTCGGTGACGCCCCCGACATCCACGTCCTCCCGGTGGGCAACGCGGGCAACATCACGGCCTACTGGAGGGGTTACAAGGAGTACGCGGGGGACGGCATCTCGACGCACACCCCGCGCATGTGGGGCTTCCAGGCCTCCGGCTCCGCGCCGATCGTGCGCGGCGAGATCGTCAAGGACCCGGCGACCATCGCCACCGCGATCCGCATCGGCAACCCGGCGTCCTGGCAGTTCGCGCTGGACGCGCGGGACGAGTCGGGCGGCTTCATCGACGATGTGACCGACCGTCAGATCCTGTCCGCCTACCGCCTGCTGGCCTCCCAGGAGGGTGTCTTCGTCGAACCCGCCTCGGCCGCCTCCGTGGCCGGTCTGCTCAAGGCCGCCGCCGAGGGCAAGGTCGACCCCGGACAGAAGATCGTCTGCACCGTCACCGGCAACGGGCTCAAGGACCCCGACTGGGCCGTCGCCGGCGCCCCGCAGCCGGTCACCGTCCCGGTCGACGCGGTGGTCGCGGCCGAGAAGCTGGGCCTCGCGTAGCGGCTCCGGCTCGACCGCCCTCCCGGGAGCGGAGAGCGCATGGGAGGTGTACGACACGCATCGTGCGCCTCCTGTGCGCCCTATGTCGCCACGGAACCTTCCTTCGATAAGCTGTACCCAACCCGCCCGCCGCATCCGCCGCGATGCTGCGGCCGTCGTGACTGCCGGGTCCCCGTCCCCCCGCACAACGGCACCCCACGCACGCCGAAGTACCCTGCACCACATCCCCGCCGCCGTACAGGAAGAGTCGTCCAACCGATGGCCGGTCCCGCGTTCCGAGCCGCCGCCGTCCGGGTGCGCGTCCCCGCAACCAGCGCCAATCTGGGCCCGGGTTTCGACGCCCTCGGCCTCTCGCTGGGGCTCTACGACGACGTGGTCGTCCGGGTCGCCGATTCCGGACTGCACATCGACATAGCGGGTGAGGGCGCCGAGACGCTGCCCCGTGACGAGAACCACCTGCTCGTACGCTCCCTGCGCACGGCCTTCGACCTGCTCGGCGGACAGCCCCGCGGTCTGGAGATCGTCTGCGCCAACCGCATTCCGCACGGCCGTGGCCTCGGCTCCTCGTCCGCCGCCATCTGCGCCGGAATCGTCGCCGCCCGCGCGGTGACGACGGGCGGCGAGGCCCGGCTCGACGACGCCGCGCTGCTGGAGCTGGCCACCGAGATCGAAGGACACCCCGACAACGTCGCCGCCTGTCTCCTCGGCGGATTCACCCTCGCGTGGATGGACGGCGGAGCCGCCAGGGCAATCAGGATGGACCCCGCCGATTCCGTCGTTCCGGTGGTTTTCGTCCCGGCGACGCCGGTGCTCACCGAGACCGCCCGCGGTCTGCTGCCGCGCACGGTCCCCCATGTGGACGCCGCGGCCAACGCCGGCCGTGCGGCCCTGCTCGTCGAGGCCCTGACCAGGCGTCCCGAGCTGCTCCTCGCCGCCACGGAGGACCGGATCCACCAGGAGTACCGGGGTCCCGCGATGCCGCAGAGCGTGGAGCTGGTGAACCGGCTGCGCGCCGACGGCGTCCCCGCCGTCATCTCGGGTGCGGGGCCCACCGTGCTCGCATTGACGGAAGAGGGCTCGGCCGACAAGGTCGCGCGGCTGGCGGGTGAGGGCTGGGCCGCGAACCGGCTCGCTCTCGACGCCATGGGTGCGAGCGTGTTGCCGCTCGTCGCTTAGTCCGACGTGATTGCCGGTGCATGAGAGGGGGAATGTTTGTTGGAGCCGGTAGTGTTAACCTCAAGTCAGCAATCGACGTCTTCGTGGCGCGTTGCTTCGTGTCCCCTTCCGGGACCACCACTCTTCCGGGAGCCTCCCCGACTGCCTGAGCAGCCTGCCTGAGCTTTCGAGCACGCTCCGGAACCGGCACGACACCCTCTTGCTCGTCCAGGAGTGGGCCGAGCAGGGGGATCTCGCGCCGGAACCCCGCACATTCATCTCTCCGCCGTACCCGGCGGACCACCGCCCCGGCAAGGTCCGCGATCGACACGATCAACAGACCGCAGTCGGACAGCACAACCGGTCGCCGAGCCAGAAGGCCGACGTCCGCTCCAGGGAAGGACCCTTCGTGAGCGACACCACCGATCTGATGGGCGTGAGCGCCGACAAGAGCGTCGACAGCTCCGCGCCCGCCGAAGGTGCTGCCACTGGCACCACCGCACGGCGCCGCCGCTCCGGCACCGGCCTCGAGGGCATGGTCCTGGCCGAGCTGCAGCAGGTCGCGTCCGGCCTCGGCATCAGGGGAACCGCGCGGATGCGCAAGAGCCAGCTGATCGAGGTCATCAAGGAGGCGCAGGCCGGAGGATCCTCCGCGCCCGCCCCCAAGGCCGCCGCAGCCGCCGGTACGGACGCCGGGAGCAAGCCGAAGCGGCGTGCCACGTCGAAGACGCGCACCGGTGACGAGACCGCTGCCGCACCGGCCGCCGACGCCGCCGCCCAGCAGCAGATCGACATCCCCGGACAGCCGGCCAGCGACGACCAGCCCACGGGCGAGCGCCGTCGTCGCAGGGCCACCGCGCAGGCGGGCAGCCCCGACACCAAGGCGGAGCCCAAGGCCGAGTCCAAGGCGGACGCCGAGCCGAAGGCCGAGCCGAAGAGCGAGGGCCGCCAGGACCGCGCCGACGAGCGTGGCGAGCCGAAGGCCGACGCGAAGGCGGAGTCCGCCACGGACACCGCCGAGGGCCGTCGGGGCGACCGCCAGGACGGCCGTCGCGGCGACCGTCAGGACCGCGGTGACCGCGGTGACCGCCGGGACCGCCAGCGTGACCGCCGCGGCAAGGGCGACGACCAGGGCCAGCAGGGCGGCGGACGCCGTCAGGGTCAGCAGGGCGGCGGCCAGAGCCAGGGCCAGAGCCAGGGCCAGGGCCAGCAGGGTGGCGGCGGCCAGCAGGACGACGGTTACGACGACGAGGGCGGCCGGCGCGGTCGCAGGGGCCGCTACCGCGACCGCCGTGGCCGTCGTGGCCGCGACGACTTCGCGACCGACGTCCAGGTGGCCGACGACGACGTCCTGATCCCCGTCGCGGGCATCCTCGACATCCTCGACAACTACGCGTTCATCCGGACCTCCGGCTACCTGCCGGGCCCGAACGACGTGTACGTCTCGCTCGCCCAGGTCCGTAAGAACGGCCTGCGCAAGGGTGACCACGTCACCGGTGCGGTGCGTCAGCCCAAGGACGGGGAGCGCCGCGAGAAGTTCAACGCGCTGGTCCGTCTCGACTCCGTCAACGGCATGGCGCCGGAGAGCGGCCGCGGCCGTCCCGAGTTCCAGAAGCTGACCCCGCTGTACCCGCAGGACAGGCTCCGTCTGGAGACCGACTCCAACGTCCTGACCACCCGGATCATCGACCTGGTCGCCCCGATCGGCAAGGGCCAGCGAGGCCTGATCGTGGCCCCGCCGAAGACCGGTAAGACCATGATCCTGCAGGCCATCGCCAACGCGATCACGGTCAACAGCCCCGAGTGCCACCTGATGGTCGTCCTGGTCGACGAGCGTCCGGAAGAGGTCACCGACATGCAGCGGTCGGTGAAGGGCGAGGTCATCTCCTCGACCTTCGACCGCCCCGCGGAGGACCACACCACGGTCGCCGAGCTCGCCATCGAGCGCGCGAAGCGCCTCGTGGAGCTGGGCCACGACGTGGTCGTCCTGCTGGACTCGATCACCCGTCTGGGCCGCGCCTACAACCTGGCGGCGCCGGCCTCCGGCCGCATCCTGTCCGGTGGTGTCGACTCGACCGCGCTGTACCCGCCGAAGCGCTTCTTCGGTGCCGCGCGCAACATCGAGGACGGCGGCTCGCTGACCATCCTGGCCACCGCGCTCGTCGAGACCGGCTCGCGCATGGACGAGGTGATCTTCGAGGAGTTCAAGGGCACCGGCAACATGGAGCTCAAGCTCGACCGGAAGCTCTCGGACAAGCGCATCTTCCCGGCGGTGGACGTCGACGCGTCCAGCACCCGTAAGGAAGAGATCCTGCTCGGCACGGACGAGCTGGCCGTGGTCTGGAAGCTGCGCCGGGTGCTTCACGCCCTCGACCAGCAGCAGGCGATCGAGCTGCTGCTGGACCGCATGAAGAAGACGCAGTCCAACGCGGAGTTCCTGCTCCAGATCCAGAAGACGACGCCGGGCAACGGCAACGACTGACGTCTTCGGCTCACGGCTTGAAACTGATGCCCCGTCACGAAAGTGTGGCGGGGCATCAGGTGTCCTCCGGTGCGGATGAGTTGCGCCTTCCGGCCAGGTGGCCGGGGGCCTCCGGGGTGCCGTCGGAAGGCGCCGGCCGCCCCCTGGGCGACCTCACGTCCTCGGGTGCGATCTTTGCCACACGCGTCGCGCTCGGCGCCGACCGGAGCGACCACGGCCCGTTCGGCTGAAACACCAGGTGAGCACCGGGGCGGGGGACCGCTCGCCCGCTTCCCCCGAGGCCCCCGTCACCGGACGGGGGCCTCAGGTCGTTGTGCGAGGCTGCTGGGTGCTCCGGCGTCCCACCGAGTGACGCCGGACCGCGCCCGTGCACCACGGCAGGGGGTCACAGCGAGAAGCGGAAGAGGGAACGCATGAGCGAGCAGAGCAGGAGCGCCGGCCGCATACGCGGCACCGGCAGCCGCCGGAGGAAGCCGTCCCGGGGGCGCCGGGCCAAGAGGATCGCCCTGTGGGGCGCCGCCGCCCTGGTGGTCGTCGGGGGGTCCGGGCTCGGTTACGCCTACTCCACGCTCAACGGGAACCTGAAGGGCGTCGACATCGACGCGGCCCTGGGAGCCGAGCGCCCCGACGACGTCGACAACGGCTCGCAGGACATCCTGGTGCTGGGCTCGGACTCCCGCTCCGGCGCCAACGCCGAGTACGGCGCCGACGAGGGCTCCGCCCGGGCGGACACCGCGATGGTCGTCCACGTCGACGAGGGCCACACCTCCGCGAGTGTGGTCTCCGTCCCACGGGACACCCTCGTCGACCGGCCCGCCTGCACGAGTGACACGACCGGCGAACAGGTCGGCGCCGAGCACGAGGCGATGTTCAACACGGCGTACGCGGTCGGCGGGCCGGCCTGCGCGGTGAAGACCGTCGAGGCCATGTCCGGTATCCGCATGGACCATTACGTCGAGGTCGACTTCACCGGGTTCAAGAAGCTGATCGACGAGCTGGGCGGCGTGGAGATCACCACCTCGCAGGCGATCGACGACCCCGACAGCCATCTCTCGCTGACGGCGGGCACCCACACCCTGAGCGGGGAACAGTCGCTCGGCCTCGTCCGTACGCGGGAGAGCGTCGGCGACGGCAGCGACCTGGGCCGGATCCAGCTCCAGCAGGCGTTCGTGAAGGCGCTGATGGACCAGGCGAAGAGCGTCGGGGTGTTCTCGGACCCGCAGAAGCTGTTCGGCCTCGCGGACGCCGCGACCAAGGCCGTCACCACCGACTCCGCGCTGGCCTCCGTCAAGAAGCTCACGGGCTTCGCCGACGGGCTCAAGGGCCTCGGCTCGAAGAACGTCGACATGGTCACCCTGCCCGTCGAGTACGACCAGGACGACCCGAACCGCGTACTGCCCCAGGAGAAGGCCGGCCGGCAGGTCTGGGCCGCGCTCAAGCGGGACGAGCCGATCCCGGCGTCCGCCACGGCGCAGTCGGCCGGCGACAAGGGCGGGGCGGGGAAGGTCGTCGGATAAGACCCCCGGCGGTGGACCTTCCGTCACCGCGCGGTCGCGGAACGTACCCCGCCCGCACGGGAATACACCCGGCCGGGTCCTCGTTTTGGGAGATACGGCCGGTCCTGGCAGACTGGTACGTCGGTCCCGGTTCACGGACGCGCAATCCGCGCGAACGACCCGGAGCCCTCCCGAACCTAGGAGACACCTTGAAGCGCGACATTCACCCCCAGTACGTCGAGACGCAGGTCAGCTGCACCTGCGGTGCGTCGTTCACCACCCGGAGCACCCTCGAGGGCGGCGCCATCCGCGCCGACGTCTGCTCCGAGTGCCACCCGTTCTACACGGGCAAGCAGAAGATCCTCGACACCGGCGGCCGCGTGGCCCGCTTCGAGGCCCGCTTCGGCAAGGCCGCCGGCTCCGCCAGCAAGTAGCGAGCCCTTGCGCCGGTTCCCGACGCCCTCAGCGGGTGCCGGGACCGGCGCTTTTTCCGGCTGTGCGGCCGGACGCGCCTCCGCGGTGCGGAACCGGCGCCACACCGTCCAGCAGGCCCGCAGACGTATGACGCAGAAACCAGGAGCCCGAAGATGTTCGAGGCGGTCGAGGAACTGATCGGCGAGCACGCCGATCTCGAGAAGAAGCTCGCCGACCCGTCGGTCCACGCCGACCAGGCCAACGCGCGCAAGCTCAACAAGCGCTACGCGGAGCTGACCCCGATCGTCTCCACCTACCGGTCCTGGAAGCAGACCGGCGACGACATCGGGACCGCCCGTGAATTCGCGGCCGACGACCCGGACTTCGCCGCCGAGGTCAAGGTGCTGGAGAAGCAGCGCGAGGAGATCACCGAGAAGCTCCGCCTCCTCCTGGTCCCGCGTGACCCCAGCGACGACAAGGACGTGCTCCTGGAGATCAAGGCGGGCGCGGGCGGCGACGAGTCCGCCCTGTTCGCCGGCGACCTCCTGCGCATGTATCTGCGCTACGCCGAGCGCGTCGGCTGGAAGACCGAGATCATCGACTCCACCGAGTCCGAACTGGGCGGCTACAAGGACGTCCAGGTCGCCGTGAAGACCAAGGGCGGCAACGGCGCCACCGAGCCCGGCCAGGGAGTCTGGGCGCGGATGAAGTACGAGGGCGGTGTGCACCGTGTGCAGCGCGTGCCCTCCACCGAGTCACAGGGCCGCATCCACACCTCGGCCGCCGGAGTGCTCGTCACGCCGGAGGCGGAGGAGGTCGACGTGGAGATCCACGCCAACGACCTGCGCATCGACGTGTACCGCTCCTCGGGCCCCGGCGGTCAGTCCGTCAACACCACGGACTCCGCCGTGCGCATCACCCACCTGCCGACCGGTGTCGTCGCCTCCTGCCAGAACGAGAAGAGCCAGCTCCAGAACAAGGAGCAGGCCATGCGCATCCTGCGGTCCCGGCTGCTGGCCGCCGCCCAGGAAGCCGCCGAGCAGGAAGCCTCCGACGTACGCCGCAGCCAGGTGCGCACCGTGGACCGTTCCGAGAAGATCCGGACGTACAACTTCCCGGAGAACCGGATCTCCGACCACCGCGTCGGCTTCAAGGCGTACAACTTGGACCAGGTCCTCGACGGTGACCTCGACGCCGTCATCCAGGCCTGCGTCGACGCCGACTCGGCCGCCAAGCTCGCTGCCGCATAAGCCGCGCACGGCGCGTGACACCCGCCCCGCCCCGCTCGTGAACCCGTACGGAGAACCGCGATGAACCTGCTGCTCGCCGAGGTGGCCCAGGCCACCCAGCGGCTGGCCGACGCCGGTGTCCCCTCGCCGCGCTTCGACGCCGAGGAACTCGCCGCGTTCGTGCACGGCGTCAAGCGGGGCGAGCTGCACCATGTGCCGGACGCCGACTTCGACGCCCGCTACTGGGAGACGATCGCCCGCCGCGAGGCCCGTGAGCCGCTCCAGCACATCACCGGCCGCGCCTTCTTCCGCTACCTGGAACTCCAGGTCGGCCCCGGTGTCTTCGTACCGCGCCCGGAGACCGAGTCGGTCGTCGGCTGGGCGATAGACGCGGTCCGCGCGATGGACGTCGTCGAACCGCTGATCGTCGACCTCTGCACCGGATCGGGCGCGATCGCGCTCGCCATGGCGCAGGAGGTGCCGCGCTCGCGTGTGCACGGCGTGGAGCTGTCCGAGGACGCCCTCCGGTGGACGCGGAAGAACGCCGAGGGGTCCAGGGTCACCGTCCACCGCGGCGACGCCCTGAGCGCCCTTCCGGAGCTCGACGGCCAGGTCGACCTGGTCATCTCCAACCCGCCCTACATCCCGCTCACCGAATGGGAGTACGTGGCGCCGGAGGCCCGCGACCACGACCCGCAGATGGCGCTCTTCTCCGGCGAGGACGGCCTCGACACCATCCGCGGCATCGAGCGCACCGCGCACCGTCTGCTCCGGCCCGGCGGGCTCGTCGTCATCGAGCACGCGGACACGCAGGGCGGCCAGGTGCCGTGGATCTTCACCGAGGAGCGGGGCTGGGCCGACGCGGCCGACCACCCCGACCTGAACAACCGGCCCCGGTTCGCGACGGCCCGCAAGGCCATGCCGTGACCACCGGGACCCCGGCACCGCACGATCCCCACCCGACAGACCCGTACATGTCCGAGGAGGCCGGCTGATGGCACGGCGATACGACTGCAACGACGCGACCGACCGTACGACCGGCCTGCGTGAAGCCGCGTCCGCCGTCCGCCGCGGCGAACTGGTCGTGCTGCCCACCGACACCGTGTACGGGATCGGTGCGGACGCCTTCAGCTCGGAGGGTGTCGCCGACCTGCTCGACGCGAAGGGCCGCGGCCGTAACATGCCGACCCCGGTGCTGATCGGCTCCCCGAACACCCTGCACGGCCTGGTCACCGACTTCTCCGAGCAGGCATGGGAGCTCGTCGACGCGTTCTGGCCCGGCGCCCTCACGCTCGTCGCCAGGCACCAGCCGTCGCTGCAGTGGGACCTCGGCGACACCCGTGGCACCGTCGCCGTCCGGATGCCCCTGCACCCGGTCGCCATCGAGCTCCTCACGGAGGTCGGCCCGATGGCCGTCTCCAGTGCCAACCTCACCGGACACCCCTCACCCGAGGACTGCGACGCCGCCCAGGAAATGCTCGGCGACAGCGTCTCCGTCTACCTCGACGGCGGTCCCACCCCCGGCATCGTCCCGTCGTCCATCGTCGACGTCACCGGCAAGGTCCCGGTCCTGCTGCGAGCGGGCGCCCTCTCGGTCGAGGAACTCCGCAAGGTGGTACCCGACCTCGAGGTGGCCAATTGACCGCCCCTGAGGGGCGTGGCATAGCGGGTCGGTACGACACCTTCCGCATCCTCCACGTCAGCACCGGCAACGTCTGCCGCTCGCCCATCACCGAGCGGCTGACCCGTCATGCCCTCGTGGACCGGCTCGGAGACCCGCTCAGCGGCGGCCTCATCGTGGAGAGCGCGGGCACCTGGGGACACGAGGGTGCCCCCATGGAGGCCAACGCGGAGGTCGTCCTCGCCGACTTCGGCGCAGACGCCACCGGCTTCGTCGGCCGTGAGCTCCTGGACGAGCACGTCATCCGCGCCGACCTGGTGCTCACCGCGACCCGGGACCACCGCGCCCAGGTGATCTCCATGGGCCACTCGGCGGGCCTGCGGACCTTCACGCTCAAGGAGTTCACCCGGCTGGTGCGGGCCATAGACCCCGCCACGCTGCCCGACGCCCGCGAGGAGGGCGTCGTCGAGCGTGCCCGCGCGCTGGTCCGGGCGGCGGCCGCCCTGCGCGGCTGGCTGCTGGCCCCGACCGCCGACGCGGACGAGGTCTACGACCCGTACGGCGCCCCGATCACCTTCTTCCGCTCCATCGGCGACGAGATCAGCCAGGCACTCGATCCCGTCATGACCGCACTGACCGGAGTGAACGCCCCGCACTGAGGGCCTCGTGGGGGAGGGCCCGTCACCGGGGGTGCGCCGACCGGCGTAGAGGTGCGCCCGGCAGCGGGCAGGCGGCCGGGGGCGGGCCTACATTGGATCTGACGCCACGCACCCCCCTCCAGGCCCGGAGCCGTCAGATGCCGGTCACCACTCCCGCCGCACGCGCGGCCGCACCAGCACCCTCCCCGTCCGCCGCCGCCGTGCCGCAGGACTTCGGCGCCCTGCTGCGGCAGGATCCGGAGATCGGCGGCATCCTGCTGGCCGAGGCGGGCCGGCAGGCCCGCACCCTCCAGCTCGTCGCCGCCGAGAACTTCACCTCGCCCGCGGTCCTCGCCGCCCTCGGCTCCCCGCTCGCCAACAAGTACGCCGAGGGCTACCCCGGAGCCCGCCATCACGGCGGCTGCGAGCAGGCCGACGCCGCGGAGCGGGCCGCGGTCCGGCGCGCCATGTCGCTGTTCGGCGCGGAACACGCCAACGTCCAGCCGCACTCGGGCTCCTCGGCCGTCCTCGCCGCCTACGCCGCGCTGCTGCGTCCCGGCGACACGGTGCTGGCCATGGGACTCCCGTACGGCGGGCACCTCACCCATGGAGCGCCGGGCAACTTCTCCGGACGGTGGTTCGAGTTCGCCGGCTACGGCGTCGACCCCGACAGCGGGCTCATCGACTACGCACAGGTACGCGCCCTGGCCCGTGCCCGGCGCCCCAAGGCGATCGTCTGCGGCTCGATCTCGTACCCCCGGCACCCGGACTACGAGCGGTTCCGGGACATCGCCGACGAGGTGGGCGCGTACCTGATCGCTGACGCCGCGCACCCGATGGGGCTCATCGCCGGGGGAGCGGCCCCCAGCCCGGTGCCGTACGCGGACGTCGTGTGCGCCACCACCCACAAGGTGCTGCGCGGACCGCGCGGCGGGATGATCCTGTGCGGCGTCGAGCTGTCGGAGCGGATCGACCGCGCGGTGTTCCCGTTCACCCAGGGCGGCGCCCAGATGCACACGGTCGCGGCGAAGGCCGTCGCGTTCGGCGAGGCCGCGACCCCGGCGTACGCGGTCTACGCCCACCGGGTCGTCGCACACGCCCGCGTCCTGGCGGCCGCTCTCGAAGCAGAGGGCTTCGAGATCACCACGGGCGGTACGGACACCCACCTCGTGGTCGCGGACCCCGCCCCGCTCGGCGTCGACGGCCGCACCGCCCGCGAGCGGCTGATGGCCGCGGGCATGGTCCTGGACACCTGCGCCCTGCCGTACGGGGACGCGCGTGGTATCCGGCTCGGCACGGCGGCCGTGACCACCCAGGGCATGGACGAGGACGACATGACGCGGATCGCGGCCCTGTTCGGCGCGGCCGTGCGCGAGGAACGCGAGCCGGGTCCGCTGCGGGCCGAGGTGCGGGGACTCGTCGAGCGGAATCCCCCGTATCCGGGGTAGGCGGTGGGGACGACGCAGGTGCAACCAACACCCGTGGCTCGGTGTCCTTGTTCTTGAGACTAGGGTGTGGGGCTGAGATGGCCGGCGAATTCTGTGGGGCAGCCCGTGCGTGATTACCTGCTGACGCTCTGTGTCACGGCCGCAGTTACCTATCTGCTGACCGGACCGGTGCGGAAGTTCGCCATCGCGGTCGGGGCGATGCCCGCGATCCGTGCGCGTGACGTGCACCGAGAACCGACACCTCGGCTCGGCGGCATCGCCATGTTCGGCGGACTGTGCGCGGGGCTGATCGTCTCGGACCACATGTTCAACCTGAACGGCGTCTTCGAGCTCTCCAACGAACCCAGGGCACTGCTGTCCGGCGCCGCCCTGATCTGGCTGATCGGCGTCCTGGACGACAAGTTCGAGATCGACGCGCTGATCAAGCTCGGCGGTCAGATGATCGCCGCCGCGGTGATGGTCATCCAGGGCCTGACGATCCTGTGGCTGCCCATCCCCGGCCTGGGGACCGTCGCGCTCACCCAGTGGCAGGGCACGCTCCTCACCGTCGCGCTGGTGGTCATCACCATCAACGCGGTCAACTTCGTCGACGGCCTGGACGGCCTCGCGGCCGGCATGGTCTGCATCGCGGCCGCGGCGTTCTTCCTGTACACCTACCGCCTGTGGTACGGGTACGGGATCGAGGCGGCGGCCCCCGCGACGCTCTTCGCCGCGATCCTGATGGGCATGTGCCTCGGCTTCCTGCCGCACAACATGCACCCCGCCCGGATCTTCATGGGTGACTCCGGATCGATGCTGATCGGGCTGGTGCTGGCGGCCGGCGCGATCTCGGTCACCGGGCAGGTCGACCCGGACGCGATGAAGCTCTTCGAGGGCAGTGAGCGGCAGGCGACCCACGCGATGCTGCCGGTCTTCATCCCGCTGCTGCTGCCCCTGACGATCATCGCGATCCCGGCCGCCGACCTCATCCTCGCCATCGTGCGCCGTACCTGGAACGGTCAGTCGCCGTTCGCGGCCGACCGCGGTCACCTGCACCACCGGCTGCTGGAGATCGGGCACTCGCACAGCAGGTCCGTGCTGATCATGTACTTCTGGTCCGCGCTGATCGCGTTCGGCGCGGTCGGCTACTCGGTGCACTCCGCGTCGCTGTGGATCGTGCTGGTGATCGTGGGGCTCAGCGCGGTGGGCCTGGTCCTGCTGCTCATGCCGCGCTTCACCCCGCGGGCCCCGCGCTGGGCCGAGGCCTTCGTGCCTCCGCGGTATCGCCGCCGCCGGCCGGAAGGCCACGAGGAACAGACCGACGGCGCCCCGGACGGCCAACACGGGTCTCAGGGCACGCAGATGGCCACCCCGGAGCCGGAACGGGCCCCGGTGTCCGTGGGTGTCTCCGGCGTCAACGGAGCGACAGCGATCGGCCCCCGTTCGCGCTTCACAGATCGGGACCGGGCCGACTCGTCGCGTTAGCAGCGCCGACGCAGAAGTCCCTATACCAGACATAGTGCCGTGTTGTTCTGCACACACGCGCGGGCTAACCCTCATGTGTGACAGCTGGCACACTTTCTGAGTAAAGACCTCATCAAATAGTTTGTGATAGCGTTCACGAAGCCCGGTGAGGAAGCCGAAGGACCTGAGTAGCACGGCCCTTCGGCCCGAAGCATCGACTCCGGCCGGGCCTACGCTCGTCCATGACGACCACTGACCACCCCCTGCAACGCGGAGTAACCGCCATGCCGTCCAACGACGCCCGGACTCTCCTCCACACCGCCGTGCCCACTGCTGCCGCCGGTGTCGTCACCGTTGCCGTCAGCGCTGCGCTCGCCGGCGGCAAGGGGGCGATCGGTGCAGCGGCCGGGACGCTGGTGGTGATCCTCTTCATGGGGATCGGACTCGGCGTCCTGCAGCGCACGGCCAGGTCCCTGCCGCACCTGTTCCAGTCCATGGGGCTCGTGCTGTACACGACCGAACTGCTGCTGCTCTTCGTTTTCGTCGCCGCCTTCAAGGACACGACGCTGTTCAATCCCCGGGCCTTCGCGGCCGCGGTGATGGTCGCCACCCTCGCCTGGGTCGCGGCGCAGATCCGCGTGCACATGAAGACCAAGATTCTTTACGTCGAGCCGGACTCGTCCGCGGGTAAGACGCCCGAGAACATGGGGTCTTCGACGTGAGGGGTAGGGCCGGGATAAGCGAGCGTTCGAGACCCTGCTATCGTCCGGTGCCAACTGCGGCACTGCGGGCGCGGGCATCAAAATCGGCGCCTGCTCCATCGCGAGGCGTAATGCCTGAGCCGCCCCCCATCCGTAACACCAGTCCAGTGCCGACCAGCGGCTGCTTGCCGCGCCGACACAACGAGGTTGCCGTACCTATGCGCCACGCTGAAGGAGCCCGCGGTGAGTGCTGACCCGACGACGGTGCTCGCCTTCGAGACCGACTGCCACATCTTTGACGGATGCGGCTTCCCGGCTCCCGGCCTGCACTCATTTGTTTTCGAGCCGATGTTCACCGTCGGCGGCATCGAGATCAACAAGCCGATGCTGCTGGCGGTCCTGAGCACCGTTGTCGTCGTCGGCTTCTTCTGGGCCGCCTTCGGTAAGCCGAAGCTGGTGCCCGGAAAGCTCCAGATGGTCGCCGAGGCGGGTTACGACTTCATCCGCACCGGTGTGGTGTACGAGACGCTCGGCAAGCGCGAGGGCAAGAAGTACGTGCCCCTCATGGTCTCGCTGTTCTTCTTCATCTGGATCATGAACCTCTGGGCGATCATTCCGCTCGCCCAGTTCCCGGTGGTCTCGGTCATCGGATTCCCGGTGGCGCTGGCCGCGATCGTGTACGTCCTGTGGGTCAGCGTGACCTTCAAGCGGCACGGCTTCGTCGGCGGCTGGAAGAACATCTCCGGCTACGACCCGTCGATCGGCCCGGCTCTTCCCTTCGTCATGCTCATCGAGATCATGTCGAACCTGCTGATCCGGCCGTTCACGCACGCCGTGCGACTGTTCGCCAACATGTTCGCCGGCCACGTGCTGCTGCTGATCTTCACCATCGCCAGCTGGTACCTGCTGAACGGGATCGGCATCGCTTACGCCGGTATCTCGTTCGTGATGACCATCCTGATGACCGCTTTCGAGCTGTTCATCCAGGCGCTGCAGGCCTACGTGTTCGTCCTTCTGGCCTGCAACTACCTTCAGGGTGCTCTCGCCAAGGAGCACTGAGCAGTCCAGCTCCACCCCCGATAGTCGTCCGGTGGCCAACCCCCACCGGTTCTGAAAGAGAAGGAAGAAACGGCATGTCCGCTCTTGAGACCCTCGCCGCCGTCAACATCACGGGCAACCTCGGTTCCATCGGTTACGGCCTCGCCGCGATCGGCCCCGGCGTCGGCGTCGGCATCATCTTCGGTAACGGCACCCAGGCGCTGGCCCGTCAGCCCGAAGCTGCCGGCCTGATCCGCTCGAACCAGATCCTCGGCTTCGTCCTCTGTGAGGCGCTCGCCCTGATCGGTCTCGTCATGCCCTTCGTCTACCCGGTCGACTAAGTCGCGGCATTCCGACTGCCCGATGCGACGAAAGGCATTGATGTGAACGCCCTACAGCTGGCGGCCGAGGAAGAGATCCAGAACCCGCTGCTTCCGGCGATCCCCGAGATCGTCATCGGCCTGATCGCCTTCGCCATCGTCTTCGGCTTCCTCGCCAAGAAGCTCCTCCCGAACATCGAGAAGGTTCTGGAAGAGCGCCGCGAGGCCATCGAAGGCGGAATCGAGAAGGCCGACGCGGCTCAGACCGAGGCCCAGAGCGTTCTTGAGCAGTACAAGGCTCAGCTCGCCGAGGCCCGGCACGAGGCCGCACGCCTGCGCCAGGAGGCGCAGGAGCAGGGTGCCGTCATCATCCAGGAGATGAGGGCGGAAGGTCAGCGGCAGCGCGAGGAGATCATCGCCGCGGGCCACGCCCAGATCGAGGCCGACCGCAAGGCCGCGGCGTCCGCGCTGCGTCAGGACGTGGGCACCCTCGCCACCGCCCTGGCCGGCAAGCTCGTCGGCGAGTCCCTCGAGGACCACGCCCGGCAGAGCGGCACCGTCGACCGTTTCCTCGACGAGCTCGAGGCGAAGGCCGAGGCCGTCCGATGAACGGAGCGAGCCGCGAGGCGCTGGCCTCCGCACGCGAGCGCCTCGACGCACTGACCGACTCCACGTCGGTCGACGCGGCGAAGCTCGCCGAGGAGCTGGCAGCCGTCACCGCGCTGCTCCACCGCGAGGTATCGCTGCGCCGGGTCCTCACCGACCCGTCGCAGGGCGGCGAGGCCAAGGCCGAGCTGGCCGGACGACTGCTGCGCGGTCAGGTGGGCGGCGAAGCCGTGGACCTGGTCTCCGGTATGGTCCGCTCCCGCTGGTCGCAGTCGCGTGACCTGGTGGACTCGGTCGAGGAACTGGCGAACACCGCGGATCTCACCGCGGCCCAGCGCGCCGGTGCGCTCGACGACGTCGAGGACGAGCTGTTCCGGTTCGGCCGGATCGTCGCCTCCGACGTCGCGCTGCGCTCCGCGCTGACCGACAAGTCGGCTTCGGCCTCCGCCAAGGGCGAGCTGCTCCGCAGCCTGCTCGGCGGGAAGGTCCAGCACGTCACGGAGCGTGTGATCACGCGTCTCGTGACGCAGCCCCGGGGACGTAGCCTGGAAGCGGGACTCGACTCCCTGTCCAGGCTCGCCGCGGAGCGCCGGGACCGCATGGTCGCCGTCGTCACCTCGGCGGTGCCGCTGTCCGATCGCCAGAAGCAGCGCCTCGGCGCCGCCCTGGCGAAGATCTACGGCCGGCAGATGCACCTGAACCTGGACGTGGACCCCGAGGTCCTCGGCGGGATCTCGGTGCGCGTCGGTGACGAGGTCATCAACGGCACGATCGCGGAGCGCCTCGAAGAGGTCACCCGCAGGATGGCCGGCTGACAGCGCGCAGCGCCACACCGCACCAACTGAACGAGCAAGAACAGCGGCCCGGTTGGGCCGTGCAGAAATTGCAGAAGATTCCTGGGGGTCGCCCCCAGACCCCACTGAGAAACTTCGGGCCCAACAAGGAGAGCAGGGAACCCCAGATGGCGGAGCTTACGATCCGGCCGGAGGAGATCCGGGACGCACTGGATAACTTTGTCCAGTCGTACCAGCCGGACGCGGCCTCGCGCGAGGAGGTCGGGACGGTCAGCGTTGCCGGCGACGGCATCGCGAAGGTGGAGGGCCTGCCCTCCGCCATGGCGAACGAGCTGCTGAAGTTCGAGGACGGCACCCTCGGTCTCGCCCTCAACCTCGAGGAGCGCGAGATCGGTGCGATCGTCCTCGGCGAGTTCAGCGGAATCGAGGAGGGCCAGCCGGTGCAGCGCACCGGTGAGGTGCTCTCCGTCGGCGTCGGCGAGGGCTACCTCGGCCGTGTCGTCGACCCGCTCGGCAACCCGATCGACGGTCTCGGCGAGATCGCGACCGAAGGCCGTCGCGCCCTCGAGCTGCAGGCCCCTGGCGTCATGGTCCGCAAGTCGGTGCACGAGCCGATGCAGACCGGCTACAAGGCCGTCGACGCCATGGTGCCGATCGGCCGCGGCCAGCGTCAGCTGATCATCGGCGACCGTCAGACGGGTAAGACCGCTCTGGCCGTCGACACGATCATCAACCAGCGCGACAACTGGCGCTCGGGCGACGTGAACAAGCAGGTGCGCTGCATCTACGTCGCCATCGGTCAGAAGGGCTCCACCATCGCCTCCGTGCGCGGTGCCCTCGAAGAGGCCGGCGCGCTCGAGTACACGACCATCGTCGCCGCCCCGGCGTCCGACCCGGCCGGCTTCAAGTACCTGGCGCCGTACACCGGTTCGGCCATCGGCCAGCACTGGATGTACGACGGCAAGCACGTCCTCATCATCTTCGACGACCTCTCGAAGCAGGCCGACGCCTACCGCGCCGTGTCGCTTCTGCTGCGCCGTCCGCCGGGCCGCGAGGCCTACCCGGGCGACGTCTTCTACCTGCACTCGCGTCTGCTGGAGCGCTGCGCCAAGCTCTCCGACGACATGGGCGCCGGTTCGATGACGGGCCTCCCGATCGTCGAGACCAAGGCGAACGACGTGTCGGCGTTCATCCCGACCAACGTCATCTCCATCACCGACGGCCAGTGCTTCCTGGAGTCCGACCTGTTCAACGCGGGTCAGCGTCCGGCGCTCAACGTCGGTATCTCGGTCTCCCGAGTCGGTGGCTCCGCCCAGCACAAGGCCATGAAGCAGGTCTCCGGCCGACTGCGTGTGGACCTCGCCCAGTTCCGTGAGCTGGAGGCGTTCGCCGCCTTCGGTTCCGACCTGGACGCGGCCTCCAAGGCGTCGCTGGAGCGCGGTAAGCGCATGGTCGAGCTGCTGAAGCAGCCGCAGTACGCCCCGTTCCCGATGGAGGAGCAGGTCGTCTCCGTCTGGGCCGGCACCACGGGCAAGATGGACGACGTCCCGGTCGAGGACATCCGCCGCTTCGAGAGCGAGCTGCTCGAGTTCCTGCGCCGTGAGCGCAAGGACCTCCTGACCAGCATCGCCGAGGGCGGCAAGATGTCCGACGACACGCTGCAGTCGATCGCCGACGCGATCGCCTCCTTCAAGCAGCAGTTCGAGACCTCGGACGGCAAGCTCCTGGGCGAGGGCTGATCGATGGGCGCTCAGCTTCGCGTTTACAAGCGCCGCATCCAAGCCGTCACCGCGACCAAGAAGATCACCAAGGCGATGGAGATGATCGCCGCCTCGCGCATCGTCAAGGCGCAGCGCAAGGTGGCGGCGTCGATGCCGTACGCGACCGAGCTCACCCGTGCGGTGACCGCGGTGGCGACCGGCTCGAACACCAACCACCCGCTCACCACCGAGGTCGCGGCTCCGGCCCGGGCCGCGGTCCTGCTCCTCACGAGCGACCGCGGTCTGGCCGGCGGCTACTCCTCCAACGCCATCAAGGCGGCGGAGAAGCTGAGGGAGCGGCTGGCGGCCGAGGGCAAGGAGGTCGACACGTACATCGTCGGCCGCAAGGGTGTCGCGTACTACGGCTTCCGTGAGCGCAAGGTCTCGGAGTCGTGGACCGGCTTCACCGACAGCCCCGAGTACTCGGACGCCAAGAAGATCGCCGAGCCCCTCATCGAGTCCATCCAGAAGGACACGGCCGAGGGCGGCGTCGACGAGCTGCACATCGTCTTCACGGAGTTCGTGTCGATGATGACGCAGAACGCGGTCGACGGCCGGATGCTGCCGCTGTCGCTCGACAAGGCGGAGGAGGAGAGCACCGAGAAGGGCGAGATCCTTCCGCTGTTCGACTTCGAGCCGTCGGCGGAGGACGTCCTCGACGCCCTTCTGCCGCGCTACGTCGAGAGCCGTATCTACAACGCACTGCTGCAGGCCGCCGCTTCCGAGCACGCCGCCCGTCGTCGTGCGATGAAGTCGGCGACCGACAACGCCGGGGATCTGATCAAGAGCCTCTCCCGGCTTGCCAACGCGGCCCGCCAGGCCGAAATCACCCAGGAAATCAGCGAGATCGTCGGCGGTGCAGGTGCGCTGGCCGACGCGTCCGCGGGGAGTGACAAGTAATGACGACGACAGTTGAGACGGCCGCTGCCACGGGCCGCGTCGCCCGGGTCATCGGCCCGGTCGTCGACGTGGAGTTCCCCGTCGACGCGATGCCGGAGATCTACAACGCCCTGCACATCGAGGTCGACGACCCGGCCGAGGCCGGCGCTCGTAAGACGCTGACCCTCGAGGTCGCCCAGCACCTGGGCGACGGCATGGTCCGCGCGATCTCGATGCAGCCCACCGACGGCGTGGTCCGCCAGGCCCCGGTGACCGACACGGGTACGGGCATCACCGTCCCCGTCGGTGACATCACCAAGGGCAAGGTGTTCAACACCCTCGGTCAGATCCTGAACGAGCCGGAGGCCGAGGCGCAGATCACCGAGCGCTGGCCGATCCACCGCAAGGCCCCGGCCTTCGACCAGCTCGAGTCGAAGACCGAGATGTTCGAGACCGGCCTGAAGGTCGTCGACCTGCTGACCCCGTACGTCAAGGGCGGCAAGATCGGTCTGTTCGGTGGTGCGGGCGTCGGCAAGACGGTCCTCATCCAGGAAATGATCATGCGTGTGGCGAAGCTGCACGACGGTGTGTCGGTGTTCGCCGGTGTCGGCGAGCGCACCCGTGAGGGCAACGACCTCATCGACGAGATGACCGACTCGGGCGTCCTGGAGAAGACCGCGCTGGTCTTCGGCCAGATGGACGAGCCGCCGGGCACCCGTCTGCGGGTCGCGCTGTCCGCCCTGACCATGGCGGAGTACTTCCGCGATGTGCAGAAGCAGGACGTGCTGCTCTTCATCGACAACATCTTCCGCTTCACGCAGGCCGGTTCCGAGGTCTCCACGCTGCTCGGGCGCATGCCGTCCGCAGTGGGTTACCAGCCGACCCTGGCCGACGAGATGGGTGTGCTCCAGGAGCGCATCACCTCGACGCGTGGTCACTCGATCACCTCGATGCAGGCGATCTACGTCCCCGCGGACGACCTGACCGACCCGGCCCCGGCCACCACGTTCGCCCACCTCGACGCGACGACGGTTCTCTCCCGTCCGATCTCCGAGAAGGGCATCTACCCGGCCGTGGACCCGCTGGACTCCACGTCCCGCATCCTGGACCCGCGTTACATCGCGCAGGACCACTACGACACGGCCAGCCGTGTCAAGGGGATCCTGCAGAAGTACAAGGACCTCCAGGACATCATCGCGATCCTCGGTATCGACGAGCTGGGCGAGGAGGACAAGCTCGTCGTCCACCGTGCCCGTCGCGTCGAGCGCTTCCTGTCGCAGAACACCCACGCCGCCAAGCAGTTCACCGGCCTGGACGGTTCGGACGTTCCGCTCGACGAGTCGATCGCCGCGTTCAACGCGATCTGTGACGGGGAGTACGACCACTTCCCCGAGCAGGCGTTCTTCATGTGCGGTGGCATCGAGGACCTCAAGGCGAACGCCAAGGAGCTCGGCGTCTCCTGAGCCTCCGGCTCACCGAGGGGGGTGGGTGTGTCCCGCCCCCCTCACCACGCCCCGTAGAATCGAACCGACACCCGGCACGACCGCCGGGTGGTGACCCGAGGAGCCACCCTTGGCTGCTGAGCTGCATGTCGAGCTGGTCGCCGCGGACCGCAGTGTCTGGTCCGGCGAGGCCACCCTCGTTGTCGCACGTACCACGTCCGGCGACATCGGCGTCATGCCCGGTCACCAGCCGCTCCTGGGTGTGCTGGAATCGGGCCCCGTGACGATCCGTACGAGTGACGGCGCGACTGTGGTCGCCGCTGTGCACGGCGGTTTCATCTCGTTCGCGGACAACAAGCTCTCGCTGCTGGCGGAGATCGCTGAGCTTGCCGACGAGATCGACGTCCAGCGCGCCGAGCGTGCGCTGGAGCGCGCGAAGTCCGACACGGACGCCGGCGCCGAGCGCCGCGCGGACGTGCGACTGCGTGCGGTGGCGGCGCACTGAGCGCCCCCACGAAGAGTTTTTGACTCAGCCGCGGCCCGAGCTGGAGAGATCCAGACCGTGTCGCGGCTGAGGCGATGCAGGTGCAGTCCGGTTCGGCTCGGTGCGGTATCCGTTACTCGACGATGCGAGGAGGTCGGTGGAGATGGTCCTCGCGTTGTGGGTGGGCGGTCTGGTCGTCGTACTGGTCGCGGTGGGGCTGTTCGTCTTCGGTCTCCGCAGGCGGCTGATCCAGCGCTCCGGCGGAACCTTCGACTGCAGCCTGCGCTGGGACGTGTCCGAGGATCCGGACCCGTCCGGCAAGGGCTGGGTGTACGGGGTCGCCCGGTACAGCGGTGACCGTGTCGACTGGTTCCGGGTCTTCTCCTACTCCCCCCGCCCGCGCCGCGGTCTGGAGCGCTCCGCCATCGAGGTGGTCGCGCGCCGGCTGCCCGAGGGTGAGGAGGAGCTGGCGCTCCTGTCCGACTCCGTCGTGCTCGGCTGCCTCCACCGGGGGACACGCCTGGAGCTGGCGATGAGCGAGGACGCCCTGACCGGCTTCCTCGCCTGGCTCGAGGCGGCGCCGCCGGGCCAGCGGGTCAACGTGGCTTAGGTAGAGGCTCTCGCTGGTCGGGGGTCCCCCCGGACTCCGTCCGGGGGCCTCTGCCGTCCGCGCGGCTGCCTACCGCGACGCGGAGGTAGCGACTACGCCCCGGGCGGACGTTCCGTCGGGCCAGGTCCACCCCGCGACGACGTACGCGGACGAGCCCTCCGCGGTCTCGGCGGGCCGCAGGATCCGGTTGACCCGTACGTCCGCCCCGTCCTGGGGCCCGGCCTGGTGCACGGCGACGGACGGATCGGCGGTGTCGCTCTCGCTCCGGTGCTGCGGAGTCGCCTCGCCGCGCAGGAGCGCTCGCAGCTGTTCCACGGCCACAGGGTCCCGCACGCCGTCGTAGATCCACCGGGTCCCGAGCACACCGTGCTCGGAGGTGCCGATCAGGGCCGTGCCGGGGACGGTCTGCGCCTCCGCGCCCCGGTAGCTCATGGGCACCAGGTACGCCACCGGTCGTTGCGCGGAGGTGTCCACCACGATCATGATCTCGACCCCGACCTCCCCCTCCGGATCGTCCAGACGGAAGCCGCCGGCCACGGCGAGCTCCGGTGCCCTCGCGTCACCCACGTACCAGCTCTGCTCCGGGAGCCATCCGGCGAGCAGTTCCAGCTTGGTGGGCGCCATGGTCGTGCGGTGGACGGATGCCACGTGTGCTCCTTCGACGGGTCCGGGTCCGCCCTTCGGCAGGACGTGACCGAACCTATAGGAACCCACCACGTCTTCAGGGGGCCGGAACGCGAAAACCGGGGAGACAGGGGGCGGACCTGTCTCCCCGGCGCTTTTCCGGGGTGGTGCTGCTACCTCGTGGGGGGCCAGGACCTCTAGTGCCGCGTCAGCCAAGGTTCGCCCCGTCGCGACGCCCGGCACGCACTCTCGCCGCACCGGCCGAAAGCCCGAGTACATCCAGTACAAGGGCTTCCGGCCGGCACACCGATAGCACGCACCTGACGCCGCTCCTTGACGGGCAAACCCTGACTGCCACGGCACTAGTTGAGGCCGCTGTCCATCGCGCTCACGAGCTCACCGTTCGCGGTGTCACCGCTGAACTCCCAGAAGAACGCCCCGCGCAGGCCCTGGTTGTTCGCCCAGGCCATCTTGGACGTGATCGTCGCCGGGGTGTCGTAGCTCCACCAGTTGGTGCCGCAGTGGGCGTACGCGGTGCCGGCGATCGTGCCGGTCGCCGGGCAGCTGTTCTTCAGGACCTTGTAGTCCTCGATACCGGCTTCGTACGTGCCCGGAGCCGCCCCCGTCGCCGTGCCGCCGGGTGCCGCCTGGGTGACGCCGGTCCAGCCGCGGCCGTAGAAGCCGATGCCGAGCAGCAGCTTCGAGGCGGGGACGCCCTTGGCCTTCAGCTTGGCGATGGCGGCGGCGCTGTTGAAGCCCTCCTGCGGGACACCGCTGTACGAGGTCAGCGGGGAGTGCGGGGCCGTCGGGCCCTTGGCCTCCCAGGCGCCGAAGAAGTCGTACGTCATCACGTTGTACCAGTCGAAGGACTGTGCGGCGCCGGCGTAGTCGGCCGCGTCGATCTTGCCGCCGGCCGAGCCGTCCGCGGTGATCGCGGCGGTGACCAGGTTGTTGGTGCCGAACTTCGTCCGCAGGGCGGAGGCGACGTTCTTCAGTGCCGCCGGGCCGCTGGTGTCGCAGGTGAGACCGCAGGCGTTGGGGTACTCCCAGTCGATGTCGATGCCGTCGAAGACATCGGCCCAGCGGGGGTCCTCGACCAGGTCGTAGCAGGACTGGGCGAAGGCGGCCGGGTTCTGGGCGGCCTGGGGGAAGCCGCCGGACCAGGTCCAGCCGCCGAACGACCAGAGGATCTTGATGTGGGGGTACTGGGCCTTGAGCTTGCGCAGCTGGTTGAAGTTGCCGCGCAGCGGCTGGTCCCAGGTGTCGGCCACGCCGTCGACCGCCTGGTCGGCGGTGTAGGCCTTGTCGTAGTCGGCGTAGGCGTCACCGATGGTGCACTTGCCGCCCTGGACGTTGCCGAACGCGTAGTTGATGTGGGTGATCTTCTCGGCCGAGCCGGAGGTCACGAGGTTCTTGACGTGGTAGTTGCGCCCGTAGACGCCCCACTCGGTGAAGTAGCCGAGGTTGATCTTGTCCCCGGTGCCGGGATTGCCCGGGTCGGTGGTGCCGGTGGTGCGGACGGCGACCGAGGCGCTGACCGGGCCGGTCTGGTCGGCGGTGTCACGGGCCTGCACCGTGTACGAGTAGTCGGTGCCCTTGGTGAGGCCGGTGTCGGTGTACGTCGTCGTGGTGACCGTGGCGACCTTGGCGCCGTCGCGCAGGACGTCGTAGTTCTTGATGCCCTTGTCGTCGGTGGCCGCGCCCCAGGTGAGCTTCGCCGAGGTGTCGGTGATGCCGCTGGCGGTGGGGGTGCCGGGCTTGGACGGGGCGTTGTCGCCGGGGACGCTGCCGCCGTCACAGGAGGCGCCGTTCAGCTTGCAGCCGCTGGGGGAGCCGGTGCCGGTGCCGTTGAAGCCGAAGCTGATGCTGGCGCCCGGGGCGACCGTACCGTTCCAGCCGAGGTTCTTGGCGGTCCAGTGGGTTCCGGAGCTCGTGACGGAGGCGTCCCAGGCGGAGCCGACCGCGGTGCCGGAGGGGAAGTCCCACTCGATGGTCCAGGACGAGAGGGCGGTCGTCCCGGTGTTCCTGACCGTCCACTGGCCCTCGAAGCCGCTGCCCCAGTCGGACTTCTTGACGTAGGTGGCGGTCGCGGAGGTGGCGGCCTCGGCGGGGGAGGCCAGGCCGACCATCGCGGCGAGGGGCAGCAGCAGCGCGGTGAGACCCGCGACCGTCCTGGATCTGGTGGCTGTACGCGCTCCGCGTCTCCATCCGGGCCGGGAGAGGCGTACGGGGTTGTCAGTGCTCAACGGTGCTCCTCGGGTGAGGTCCGGCAATGGGGGATGATCCGTAACCTGCAGACCCTGCGTCGCCCTGAGCCCGCTTTGTCATGGCGTACTCACCGCAGTGTGTTCGGTGAGATTAGGAAGGTCTGGACCAATCGTCAAGAGGTCCAGACCAAAGATCCGGTCCGGACCTCAGAGCCCCAACTCCTGGGCGAGGACGGCCGCTTGCACCCGGCTGCGCAGCTCCAGCTTTCCGAGCAGCCTGCTGACGTGCGTCTTCACCGTCGCCTCCGCCATCGAGAGCCGCCCCGCGATCTCCGCGTTCGACAAGCCCTCCCCGAGACAGCCCAGCACCTCCCGCTCCCGGCGCGTGAGCGTGTCGAAGCCCTCAGGGGCGGGGCCGGGCGCCCTGCGCGCGGAAGAGGCACCGGCGAACTCCTCGATCAGCCGCCGCGTCACGGCCGGGGCGATCATGCCTTCGCCGCGCGCCACCGTGCGTACGGCGTCGAGCAGGTCCTTGGCGTCGGTGTTCTTCAGCAGGAAACCCGACGCACCCGCGCGCAGCGCGCCGAAGACGTACTCGTCCAGGTCGAAGGTGGTCAGCACCAGCACGTCCGCCAGCCGCTCCGCCACCACCTGCCGCGTCGCGGACACCCCGTCGAGCCTGGGCATCTGCACATCCATCAGCACCAGGTCCGGGCGCAGTTCTCGGGCCAGACGCACGGCGGCCTCGCCGTCGGCCGCCTCGCCCACGACCTCGATGTCCGGTGCGCTGCCCAGGATCAGCACCAGTCCCGCGCGCACCGCCGACTGGTCCTCCGCGACCAGCACCCGGATCGTCATGACTTCTGCGTCCTCTCCCCGACGGGCAGTTCGGCCCGCACCAACCAGATCTTCACGCCGTCGCCCCGGCGTCCCGGGCCCGCCTCGATGGTCCCGCCCAGCAGTGCGACCCGCTCCCGCATCCCCACCAGACCGGCCCCCGATCCGGGCGCGCGCGGCCCGGGCCGGTCGCCGAATACGCTGCCGACCTCCACCGTCAGCAGCCTGCGCGACCCGCGCAGCCGGACCGTCACCGGGCCCGGCGCCGCGTGCTTCAGCGCGTTCGTCAGCGACTCCTGGACGATGCGGTACGCCGCGAGCTCCACCGGTGCCGGCAGCGGCCCGGACGGCTCCCGGCCGTCGTCCAGGGTGACGGTGAGCCCGCTGGACGCGGAGTTCGCGCCGGCCTGCTCCACGAGGGCGTCCAGGGAGGCGAGGGTCGGTGCGGCGCTCGGCGGCCCGGCCGCGCCGTTCTCCCGCAGCAGCCCGATCAGGCGGCGCATCTCGGCCAGGCCGTCGACACTGTTCTGCCGGATGACCCCGAGGGCGTCGCGGGAGGTGCCCGGTTCGTCGATGGAGAGCGCGGCGGTGGAGTGGATGGCGATCGCGGAGAGGTGGTTGGCGACCATGTCGTGCAGCTCGCGTGCCATCCGTGACCGTTCGGCGGTCACCGCCTGGACCCGGTCCATCTCGGCCAGCAGCGCTGTCTGGTCGGCGCGCAGCCGGGCCGCGTCGGCGGCGTCGCGGTGGTTGCGGACAGCGGCCCCGGTCAGGGCGGGGCCGAAGAGGACCATGCCGACGACGATCCCGATGAGTACGGCGTCCGCCGACGGGGCCCAGGCGACGAAGCCGACCGTCGTGGCGACCGTGACGAGCAGCGTGATCACCGGAATGCGGCGCGAGACGGCGGGCGCGCTGTACAGCACCGCGGCGTACACCAGGTCCGTGTACATCAGCAGGGTCGCGAGGCTGCCCACGGTGAACTGATCGGCCACCAGCGCCGGCGTGCCGACCGCCAGTGCGGTCAGCGGGGCGCTGCGCCGCAGCAGTTCGAGGGCCGCCGTCACCACGAGCGGCAGCAGGGACACCCAGGGGGCGTCGAAGAGCCGGCCGTTCTGGATGTGAATGCCGATCAGCCACAGGATCACACCACCGGACAGCCCGGTGACCGCGAGCAGGACGTCGTCGCGATGCGGGCGCGCAAGGGAGAACACCCTCCCATCCAACACGGTGGTGTGCCGCACCTCGTCCGTACGCGGGGGGAGGCGCGGCTACATCGAAGGATGCAGTCGTGATTCGTCACCGCAGACGACGATCCGGCGCCGTACGGAGGGGACTCTGGAGGGGACCGGAAGGAGAAGAACCGTGATCGTCACACTGATCGTGCTCTGCGAGGTCGGCTTCTGGGTCCTGCTGGCCGCCGGACTCGCACTCCGGTACGTGGCGAAGAAGGCCCGGCTGGGTGCGGCGGTGCTGCTGTGCGAGCCCCTGCTGGAGGTCGTCCTGCTGGTGGTGACCGCCATCGATCTGAAGAACGGGGCCGAGCCGGGCCTGAAGCACGGCCTGGCAGCCGTCTACATCGGCTTCACGGTGGGACTCGGCCACTCGACCGTCAAGTGGGTCGACGCTCGGGTCGCCCACCGCTTCGCGGGCGGCCCGCCCCCGGTGAAGCCCCCGAAGTACGGGATGGCGCGGGCCGCCCACGAGTGGCGCACCGCCGCCCGCTGGATCGTGGCCGCGCTGACCGCCATGGCCCTGCTGCAGGCGGCGGTCTGGTACGTCGGCGGGGACGGCGACACCGGCTCGCTGCAGATGTGGCAGCAGAAGATGCTCTGGGTGATCGGGATCAACCTGATCATCGCCGGGGGCTACACGGTGTTCCCCAAGCAGGAGCCCAAGGACCGGGTCGGGGCGGGCCGCTGATCAGCGGTCGCCGCCCGGCACCCACAGCACGTCGCCGACCTCCTTGTTCGCCGTCCTGGCGAGGATGAACAGGAGGTCGGAGAGGCGGTTCAGGTACGTCGCGGTCAGTGCGTTCATGACCTCGCCGTGCACCTCCAGCGCCGCCCAGGTGGACCGCTCCGCCCGCCGGACGACCGTGCAGGCCTGGTGCAGCAGTGCCGCCCCGGGGGTTCCGCCCGGAAGGATGAAGCTGCGGAGCTTCTCCAGCTCCTCCAGGAACGTGTCGCAGTCGGCCTCCAGCTTGTCGACGTACGACTGCTCCACCCGCAGCGGCGGGTACTCGGGGTTCTCCGCCACCGGGGTGGACAGATCCGCGCCCACGTCGAACAGGTCGTTCTGCACCCGGACGAGGACCTTCACGACATCCTCGGAGAGGTTTCCGAGCGCGACGGCCGTGCCGATGACGGCATTGGCCTCATTGGCGTCGGCGTAGGCCGAGATCCGCAGATCGGTCTTGGCGGTCCGGCTCATGTCTCCGAGGGCGGTGGTGCCCTTGTCGCCGGTACGGGTGTAGATGCGCGTCAGATTGACCATGAGGTCAGCCTAGGGCCTGTCCGGCGGATCATGTGACTGTTGCGGGTTCTGCTCGTTGGCATGTCCATGGGGCGGGGAGATCTCACGAACGAGGAATGGGCCCGGCTGAAGCCGCATCTGCCGAAGTCCGGTACACGGGGCGGCCGTTGGGTCAGTCATCGCAGGATCATCAACGGGATCTTGTACCGGAACCGTACGGGAGTGCCCTGGCGGGATCTGCCTGCACGTTTCGGCAAATGGAAGACCGTGTATGAGCGGCACCGACGCTGGTCGGCAGACGGCACCTGGGACAGCCTCTTCGCGGCCGTCCTGGCCGACGCCGACGCCGAGGGCCGCATCGACTGGTCGATGGTGAGCGTGGACTCCACCTCCTGTCGAGCCCACCAGCACGCCGCCGGAGCCCGCAAGAGACGCCCGCGGGTACCGGGAAAAGAACAACGCCCCGGCAGCACCGCCCCGACGAGGGACTCGGACGCTCCCGGGGCGGCCTCACCTGCAAGATCCACCTTGCTGGTGAGGGCGGGCGCCGCCCGCTGGCCCTGCTGATCACGCCGGGCCAGTGGGGCGACGCTCCGCAGCTCATTCCGGTCATGGAACGCATCCGTGTTGGCCGCCTCGGTGGCGGACACCCGCGCACGCGGCCCGACCATCTCGGCGGCGACAAGGCGTATTCCTCTCGCCGCAACCGCCGCTACCTTCGACGACGCCAGATCAAGCACACCATCCCCGAACCGAGGAACCAGCGGGCCAACCGTCAACGAAGGGGCAGCAAGGGCGGCCGACCCGCCGGCTTCGACAAGACGATCTACGAGCGAAGGAACGAAGTGGAGCGGACCATCAACCGACTCAAGAACTTCCGCGCTGTCGCAACCCGGTACGACAAGAGGGCCTACGTCTTCCACGGCACCGTCACCGCAGCAGCAATCCGCTTATGGCTCCGCCCATGATCCGCCGAACAGACCCTCATCCACTCGCACCGAGTCAGTTGCCAGTCGCCTTACGAGCATCGTGAGACCGCCCTGCGATGACCGCGCCGATCACGACGGCCAGTACGTACACGGTGACGCTCGCGGCGAAGCCTCCAGGTAGCCAGCCCAGCAGGCCGGCGTTGTCGTGGTCGACGAGCTGGCGGATTGCGCCCTGGGCTCCGATGACGAGCAGTGCCATGCCGAGCGCCTGGTAGAGGCCGTATTTCACGGGGTCCCCCTCGGTCCGATTGCGGTTTACCATGCGATTGCACTGTAAACCGACGGTGCTCGGTTTTACAATGCGATCGCATGGTGAAGGTGGCGAGGAAGGCGGCGGTACCGTGCCGAAGATCGTGGATCCCGAAGCGCGCAGGACGCGCCTCGTCGAGGCCGTCTGGGCACTGGCCGTGCGCGGCGGCATCGAGCAGGTGTCGCTACGCAAGGTGGCCGAGGAAGCGGGCGTCTCCATGGGCCAGATCCAGCACTACTACTCCTCGATGCAGGCCCTGATCCGCGACGCCCTCGACCGGGCCGTACGGGCCGTGAACGCCACCATCGAGAACGCGGTCACCGCCGCCGACACGACCAGCCCAGAGGCCGTCCTCCGTGCCTGCCTGTACGCCCTGATCAGCCCGGCCGAGGAGAGTACCCGGCTGATGCGCTTCGCGCTGGCGGCCGCAGGCCGGGCAGTCTCCGATCCGACGATGGCCAAGGTCCTGGCGCCGGGCGACAACGAGCTGCTCACCTTCACCGCCGGCCTCATCACGGCAGCCAGGGAGGAGCGGGGCAGCAAGCCGCGCTGTGAGGAACGTACCGACGCCGATATCTGCTGGTCCCTCGCCACCAGCCTCGGCGTGGACATCGCTCTCGGCTACCGCACCCCAGAAGTCGCCGAACATCTCCTCGACCACCACATCGAGCAGGTCCTTCGCTAGAAGTCCGATGAAGATCTTGCTTCGGCCGTCCCGATCGACCGAGTTCACCCGCAATTGTCGATCGGGGCAAACTGGCGCAAACCTGGAGTGTATTCAAGATTCTCAGTGGACTTCTAGGGCCTGTGTAGCGGACCTTGCCGGGTCCCCCGCACCCCCGTGCTGTTGGCACCGCCCCGTGCCCACCGACATGATCCGCCGGACAGACCCTAGTTACGCTCCGGCCCTGCGGAAGACGCGCGTGCCGGCCGTCACAGCCAGAAGGGCGAACGCGAGCGCCACCAGGACGCCGTACAGCATGTGCGCCGTGGCGTACGAGCCGACGTAGGCGTCCCGCACGGCGTCCACCAGGTAGCGGAACGGTGTGACGTGCGACAGGACGTCCAGCCACGCGGGGCCGAGCGTCATCGGCAGCATCAGGCCGGAGAGCAGCATGGCCGGCATGGTGAGCGCGTTGATCACCGGCCCGAACTCCTGCGGCGTACGCACCTTCATGGCCAGGGCGTACGACAGCGAGGCCAGCGAGACCGTCAGCAGGCCCACGAAGGCGAAGCCGATGAGCACTCCGGGCAGCGGTGCGCGCAGTCCCATGGCCAGCGCGGCGAGCACCAGCAGCACCGCTTGGAACATGAACAGCAGGGCGTCCCGCAGGACCCGTCCCAGTAGCAGGGCCAGGCGGCTGACAGGGGTCACGCGCATGCGCTCGACCACCCCCGTCGACTGCTCGATGATGATCGCGAAGCCGGTGAACGAGGCCCCGAAGAGCGCAAGTTGCAGAAGCAGTCCGGGCACCAGGACCTGCCAGGAGTCACCCGTGGAGCCGAGCGGGAGCTCCGTGAGGAGCGGGCCGAAGAAGAACAGGTAGAGCAGCGGCATCAGGATTCCGAAGAAGATCTGGAACCGGGAGCGCAGGGTCTGCCGGACGTACCGGCTGAAGATCAGCGAGGTGTCATGGAGGAGCATCGGGGTCCTATACGGCGACGGGGGCGGCCTCGGCGGCCGGGGTGCGCCCGGTGATCGCGAGGAAGGTGTCGTGGAGCGAGGCGTCGGGAGAGCCGGCGTGCTCGGTCTTGAGTGCGGCCGGCGCGCCCTCGGCGACGACCAGGCCGCCGTCGATGACGACCAGCCGGTCCGCGAGGGCGTCGGCCTCGTCGAGGTAGTGGGTGGTGAGTACGACCGTCGTGCCGAATTCGTCCCGCAGACCTCGGACCAGGTCCCACAGGTCCTCCCGGCTGCCGGGGTCGAGGCCGGTGGTCGGCTCGTCGAGGAAGAGCACGGCGGGGCGGTGGGTGAGGCCCATCGCGATGTCGAGGCGCCTGCGCTGACCACCGGAGAGTGCCGCCGTCCTGCGCTCGAGCAGGTCGCCGAGGCCGAGGCGCGCGGCCAGTTCCGCCGTGCGCGCGATCGCGTCGGCCTTGCTCAGCCGGTACAGCCGCCCCTGGGTGACCAGCTCCTCCCGCACGGTGATGTGCGGGTCCACCCCGCCGGACTGGGCGACGTAACCGCACTTCTCGCGGACCCTAGCCGGGTCCGCGGTCAGGTCGCAGCCCGCGACGGTGGCCGCGCCGCCGGTGGGGGCGAGCAGGGTGGTGAGCATCCGCAGCGTGGTGGTCTTGCCGGCGCCGTTGGGCCCGAGCAGGCCGACGATCTCGCCGGGCATCACGGTCAGATCGACCGAGCGGACGGCGTGGACCGGTCCCGACTTGGTCGTGAAGGTCCGGGCGAGTCCGGACGTGCTGATGATGGGCATGGTGGCCACAAAAGCAGAGTCACTCGAAAAATGCAATGACTTGAAAAATGCAGCCACGCCAAAATTCCACGGTCACCAGTGGATCCGTAGGATGGGTCCATGGCTGAGGGACTGAGGGAACGGAAGAAGCGTCGGACGAGGCAGCACCTCTCGGACGTGGCCACCGGGCTCTTCGTGGAGCGGGGCTTCGACGCGGTCACGATCGCCGAGATCGCCGAGGCCGCCGAGGTGTCGGTCAACACCGTGTACAACTACTTCCCGGCCAAGGAGGACCTCTTCCTGGACCGCAGCCGGGGCGTCGTCGACCGGCTCTCCCGTTACGTCCGCGGCCGGGACGCGGGGGAGTCCGCCGCCGACGCCGTCCTGCGTGAACTGCGGATCCAGGTGGAGGGCGTCTCGCCCACGGTCGGCCTCATGGACGGGTACGCGAGCTTCATGCGGGTCATCGACGGTGCCGACAGCCTCAAGGCCCGCCTCTGGCACATCGGGCAGGAGGCCCAGCTCCACCTGGAGGTGACCATGCGGGAGGAGTCCGGTGCGGATGCCGGCGACCCGGCTCCGGACCTGGTGGCCGGTCAGCTCTCCTGGGTGCACAGCACCCTCATGGCGTACATCGGTGGCGAGATGGTCGCGGGCCGCGCGCCGGACGAGGTCTCGCGGGACGCGCTCGTCCTGCTCGACGAGATGGAGGACCTCCTCGGCGCGAAGGTCCTCAACTACGCACGACGCGCCGCCGCATGAGGCCGACGGGTGTGATGTCCGTCATGTGAGACGTGACGCGCATCTCTTCACGGCCTCACGGCCCCTCACGGGTACTAATCTCCGCCGGAGAGCATGTGAACGACCGAGAAGCATTGGGGTGCGAAACGTGGCCAGGAAGCTCGCCGTCATCGGCGCCGGACTCATGGGGTCCGGTATCGCGCAGGTCTCCGCCCAGGCGGGCTGGGACGTCGTGCTGCGTGATGTCACCGACGAGGCCCTGGCCCGTGGGCGCGGCGGCATCGAGGCCAGTTACGGCAAGTTCGTCGCCAAGGGCAGGCTGGAGTCCGCCGACGCCGAGGCCGCGCTCGCCAGGATCACCACGACCACCGACCTCGACGCCGTGGCCGACGCGGACGTCGTCGTCGAAGCCGTCTTCGAGAAGCTCGAGGTCAAGCACGAGATCTTCCGCACGCTCGACAAGGTCGTACGGGAGGACGCCGTCCTCGCCTCCAACACCTCCGCCATCCCGATCACCAAGATCGCGGCCGTGACGGAGCGCCCGGAGCGGGTCGTCGGTGTGCACTTCTTCTCGCCGGTCCCGATGATGCAGCTCTGCGAGCTGGTGCGCGGCTACAAGACCAGCGACGAAACGCTCGCCACCGCACGGGAGTTCGCCGAGTCCGTGGGCAAGACCTGCATCGTCGTCAACCGTGACGTCGCGGGCTTCGTCACCACCCGCCTGATCTCGGCGCTCGTCGTCGAGGCCGCCAAGCTGTACGAGTCGGGCGTCGCCTCGGCCGAGGACATCGACACCGCCTGCAAGCTGGGCTTCGGCCACGCCATGGGCCCGCTCGCCACGGCCGACATGACCGGCGTCGACATCCTCCTGCACGCCACGGGCAACATCTACACCGAGTCCCAGGACGAGAAGTTCGCCGCTCCGGAGCTGATGCGCCGGATGGTCGACGCAGGTGACATCGGCCGCAAGAGTGGGAAGGGCTTCTACACCTACTGATCACCGCCGGGCTCCCGGGCTGCCCGATGCGCCGTCAGTCAGACCTGGAAGCCCGGGATCCGGCACCCGCCGGTGCATGGATCCAGTGGATACCGCCGTACTCGCTTCACTCTTCGGGGTGAATTCGGTATCGGTTCGCTTACAGACGGCAACTTCCCTGTCGCCGCGGCAGTCAGTTGTGGCAGAGGAAGAAAGAGAAAAACCAGACAGACCGACCTAGCTGCGGAGCATTTCCGGGGAGCGTATATGCACATCAGGGGCGACCACGCCGAGCTGGTCGTCGGGGGCCGCCTCGACGTCCGAAGCGCGGCGGACGCCCGCACGGTCCTGCACTCGGCCGTCGACGACGGGGCCGGCGATCTCGTGCTGAACCTGACCGAGCTGGACTCGTGGGACGCCACCGGACTCGGCGTCATCATGGGCGCGCACCGCCGGGCCGGCCGAGCGGGGCGGCGCCTGGTGCTGCGCGGCGTGCCGCCGCAGATGCAGCGCCTGCTGGTGGCGACGAGACTGCACAGGATCCTCGCCATCGAGGGCGGGCTCGCCGCGGACTCCCTGCCACGCGTCTGAGGCCGTCCGAGATATACACGCACAATCCTCACGAGAATGTGATGTCGCGGCGGCGCGGCCCCCCCGCCGGTTCGTGGATACTGTGCGAAGGTTTAGGGTTCGGCCGTCTGCCGATCGACGAGGACCCACTGGCGGACACCGGACCGGAGCGACTGCGGGCGTGCGAGGCCGGAGGGGGCAATCGCGCGCTGCGCGTCTGGGGGACTTTGACGATGGACCCGACCACTCGGGGACCGGAAGAGTACGGCCACGGCCACGACCGTCCCGGTGACGACGGCGGGCGGCGACGACAGTCCCGCGACCCGCTGACGCCCGACTTCGGGCACCAGACACCCCAGCAGGCCCGCATGGTGCAGCTGGTGACGGGTGGCCTTCTGCTCACCATCAATCCGGTCGACGGCAGCGAGATCGAACCCTGCAGGCCTGGGGAGCGGCCTGACGCACCCGTACGCCACACCGCCGCCCAGCGGGTGGAGCGCGAGCGTGCCGCCGCGCCGCCCGTGCCTCCGGGGCCGCCCGCACCGCAGATGCCCCTCCTGGAACGTCAGGAGGAGCGTGAGCGACTGGTGCGCCTGCTCGCCCGTGGGCGCTCGGTGCGCCTCACCGGAGCGGCCGGGGCCGGCCGCACGGCCCTCCTGAACGCCGTCGCGGGCGACTGCGCGGACCTGGCGCCCGACGGCGTCGTACGGCTCTCCGGGTACAAGCGGACCGCCGGCGAACTGCTGTACGGGCTGTTCGAGGCCGTCTACAGTGCTCCGCTCCACCGCCCCGACCGCGAAAGGCTCCTGCCGCTCGTCCACGGCATCGGCGCCGTCGTCGTCGTGGACGACCTGGAACTGGGCGGCGCCGCGCTCCAGGAGTTGCTGGACGCCACCCCGGAGTGCGCGTTCCTCTTCGCCGCGACCCCCGAGGTGTCCGCGCCGGCGGCCGAGGCGAACCTCGAAGAGGTCGTGCTCACCGGTCTCGGCCGCAGTGCCTCGATCGAGCTCATGGAACACGTCGTGGAACGCGCGCTCACCGACGAGGAGGCGAACTGGGCGGGAGACCTCTGGTTCGAGTCCGAAGGGCTTCCGCTGCGCTTCGTCCAGGCCGGCGCCCTGCTGCGCCAGCGCGACGACCTGCGCGCCCCCGAGGACGTCTTCGACGGTGACGACGATCCGGCCGACGCGCCGCCCTTCGGCCGGACCGAGCCGGCCGGTCTCCCGCTGCCCAGCCTCGGCGAGGGCGCGGCACCCGCCGCCCTGCTCGCGTCCCGGCTGACCGAGGCGGCCCGCGAGACCCTCCGCTTCGCGGTCGCGCTCGGCGGGGAGGTGCCGCACCAGGCGCATCTGCCCGCCCTCGTGGGAGACACCCACGCCGACGCGGCACTGGGCGAGCTGGCTCTCACCGGCATGCTCTCCCCGGCCGGCCCCCGCTACCGCCTGGCCGCCGGAGTCCTGAACCAGCTGGAGGCGAGCGGATACGCCGAGAGCGCGGACACCTACGCCCGCAGCGCCGCCCAGCACTACGCCTGGTGGGCAGGGCACCCCTCCGTCACCCCGGAACGCGCGGTGGCCGAGGCGGACGCACTCCTGGCCTCGATGACCCGCCTCGTCCCCGCCGAGGCCCCGGGGCAGGCCAGCGTGGCCGTCCTGCTGGCCCGCAGCGCCGCCCCCGCCTTCGCGGCGGGGATGCAGTGGGGGGCCTGGGAGAAGGCCCTGAGGGCCGGCCAGGAGGCCGCTCGGATCGCCGGCGAAGTGGCGGAAGAGGCGTACTTCCACCATGAGTTGGGCGTCCTCGCGCTCTGCACCGGGCACCTGGACCGGGCCAGGGCCGAACTCGAGGCGTCCATCGGTATGCGCGGGGCGCTCGCCGACAAGCCCGGCGCGGTCGCCGGCCGCCGGGCGCTCGCCCTCGTCGCGGACCGCTCCGGCGAACCGGTGCTCAGCACCCCGGCGGGCGAGGAGGTGCCGGCCCCGCGCCACGACGAGTCGGCCTCACCCCCCGGCGGCACCCCCGCGGCCACGCCCCTCTTCCCCCGGCAGCCGGCCGAGACGTCCGCGACCCTGCTCACCCCCCGTCAGAGCCCGCTGCCCCTCGGCGGTCCCATGGGGGTGCTCCGGGGCGCCCGGCGCAACCTCGTCGCGGTGGGCGCGGGCGCGCTGCTCGCCGCCGTGCTCGGCACGGTGGTGACCTTGGGCGCCACCTCCGGGGGCGAGGACCCGGAGGGGCAGACCGTCACGACCGAACAGTCGGCGAACGAGGACGACAGCGAGAACGGCCTCCCCGCGGACGAGCCGACCGACGACCCGGCCACCGACGAGGGCACGGCCGGCGGCGGCTCCGAGACCCCCGCCCCGTCCGGCACCGCCGGCCCGTCCACGAGCGGCGCCCCGTCCCCGAGCGCATCGAGCCCCGGCACGAGCCCGGGCACACGCACCCCGTCCAGCAGCGGCTCCAGTGACGAGGACCCGCCCCCGCAGAGCAGTCCCTCGGCGACGGAGGAGACGACGACCCCGCCGCCCACCGAGACCGAGACCGAGACTCCGACCGAGACCCCGACCGAGACCCCCGAGGAGCCGACTCCGACGACGGAGCCCCCCACGGAGCCGGAGACCTCCAACTCGGCGAGCGGCCCGGCCGAGACCGTCACCGCTTCGGCGACGGACAGCGCCCCCGCTTCGCCGGCCCTGGCCTGAAAGCGAAATCGCCGTACGGCCCCGGAAACCGGGCCCGTACGGCGATCGGACGGCAGGAGCCGGGTCAGAACAGCCGCAGCTTGTCGTCCTCGATGCCGCGCATCGCGTCGTAGTCGAGGACCAGGCACCCGATCCCGCGGTCCGTCGCCAGCACCCGGGCCTGCGGCTTGATCTCCTGCGCCGCGAACACGCCCCGCACCGGGGCCAGATGCGGATCCCGGTTGAGCAGCTCCAGATAGCGGGTCAGCTGCTCCACGCCGTCGATGTCCCCCCGCCGCTTCAGCTCCACGGCCACCGTCGCGCCGTCCGCGTCCCGGCAGAGGATGTCGACCGGGCCGATCGCGGTCGGGTACTCACGGCGGATCAGGGTGTAGCCCTCGCCGATCGTCTCGATGCGGTCGGCCAGCAGTTCCTGGAGGTGGGCCTCCACACCGTCCTTGATGAGCCCCGGGTCGACACCCAGCTCATGGGACGAGTCGTGGAGGACCTCCTCCATGGTGATGATCAGTTTCTCGCCCGCTTTGTTCACCACGGTCCAGACGCCCTCGTTCCCGTCGGCGCCCTCCTTCAAGGTGCACGGAGGGGACATCCAGTTGAGAGGTTTGTACGCCCGGTCGTCGGCGTGGATCGAGACGCTGCCGTCCGCCTTCACCAGGATCAGACGGGGGGCGGAGGGCAGGTGGGCGGTGAGCCGGCCCGCGTAGTCGACGGAGCAACGGGCGATGACGAGACGCATGGTCGGCAACGCTACTCGACGACCACGGGTCCACGCGATTCCCGGACCCCGTCGCGGTAGCCCCCTTGACGTATGCCGAGCGGACGCCGATCGGGCTTGCCCCTCTTTGCGACCGTTCGTTATTGGCCGGTTGTGTTCCCAATCTCCTGGTGCGGCCCGGACTGCGCGCTTACCGTGGAAGCAGGAGGTCGTCGTCTGTGTACGCAGCGTCGCCGTCCTGCCCCGCCCGTAAGGCCCCGTCCACCTGTTCGGGGTCGCGAGAGGAGAACCCATGTCGCTCGACGTCTCACCGGCGCTGTTGGAACAGGCCGAGCGAGGCGAGGTCGACGAAGCCGACTTCGTCGACTGCGTCCGGACCTCCCTGCCCTACGCATGGGAGATGATCAGCTCGCTGGTGGCCCAGCTGAAGGTCGACGGCGGACAATTCGCCGACAACCAGACGCCCCCGCCGGACGAGCAGGCACGCGGCCAGTTGCTGCGTGCGCTTGCGAGTGATGCGATACGCGGCGCGCTGCAGCGGCACTTCGGAGTGCGCCTGGCATTCCAGAACTGCCACCGCGTCGCGGTGTTCCCGCTGGACGTCTCGGTCGACGAGCGGCTGGCCCGATTCACCTCGGTGAGAGGCCAGTTGCTCAACCAGTCACCCGAGCTACGGGACTGCTGAACGCTTCTGCTGCCGCTTCGGGCCGCGGGAGGTGCAACTGGCTCCGGGGCGGCAGCTCCCGCACCACCGCACCACCGGGATCACCAGCGTGAACGCATCACTCCAGCAACGGCAGCACTTCCGTGCCCAGCCGCTGCACATTCGTCTCCGTCGCCGCGAGATCGCCCGACCCCTCGACCATGAGGGCGAAGCGAGTGATGCCCGTGCGCTCCGCCGTGGCCGCCAGCCGGTCGGCGGCGAGACGCGGCGGGCCCACCGGATGCAGGCCGCAGAGGAACTCCGTGTAAGCGACGGGGTCGCGCATCACCCGGTGCCGGCCGTCGACCGTCACATGGGCGTCGAGCCCCTGACGCAGCCATCCCGGCATCGCCTTCACGAGCGTCTCCTCGGCGTCCGCGGGACTGTCCGCGATCTGCGCCACCCCCGCGGACACATGTGCTACCCGCTCCACGACCTCCGTCGGCTGACCGGCCTCCCGGGCGGCCGAGCGCCACAGGGCCGCCATGCCGGCCTTCTCCTCGTCGCCGCAATGCATCCCGAGGAGCATCGGCAAACCCTTCTCAGCGGCGAGTTTCACGCTTTTCGGCGACGTGCAGGCGACGATCACCTCAGGGCCCGGCGGGCCGTCCCCGAGGAGCTCGTCGGTCCGGGGCACCACCGCCACCTCGCGGAAGCGGTGACGCTTCCCGCTCCCCGCCACCCTGGGCCTGACCAGCCAGTCGAGCAGCAGTTCCAACGCCTCGGGGAAGCCCCTCTCGTACCCCTCGAGCCCGCCGCCGAACACCTCCAGGTCGACCCACGGGCCACCCCGCCCCACCCCCAGGGAGAAGCGCCCTCCGCTGGTCAGATGCAGCAGAGCGGCCTGCTCGCCGAGCATGACCGGGTGGTGGCTGGGCAGCACACTCACCGCCGTGCCCACGCGGATCCTGCGGGTGCGGCCGAGCAGCAGCGCGGCCAGTGTCGTGGCGGACGGGCACACCCCGTACGGCACGAAGTGATGTTCCGCCAGCCAGACGGAGTCGAGCCCCGCCTCCTCCGCGACCTCCGCGGACCGGACGGCCCGGTGCAGGGCCTCGCCCTGCCCCTGGCCCGGGAACTGGGCTGCCAGCACGAACGTTCCTACGCGCATCGTCAATCGCCTCCTTACGGCCGACGCGGCTGTCCCCCACTGGCAACAACGTCCGACACGTGCCAAAGGCACGGTCCAGGGCGAAGTTGTTGCGATTTTCCGGTTACCCATTCGTCCCGCCGCTGCTCACGCGCCCCTTCCGACACGGGCCCGCAGGCGATGCCTCTAGGCTGGACGGGACGACCTGCCCGAGCCGCCGCCCCGTGAGGTGTTCCGTGTCCCCGCGCCGCAACCGCCCCCGAGGCGGCGAGAGTCCTCACAGCAACGCACGAGAGGCGGGGGAGCGCTACGGCGGGGGAGGCGACACCGAGAGCTGGCAGGGCGAGGAGTGGTCGGTGCGCCCGGTGAGCGGCGCGAGCGCGGCGGGCAAGCGCTACCGCTGCCCCGGCTGCGACCAGGAGATCCCGTCCGGTGTCCCGCACCTCGTCGCCTGGCCCGAGTTCGGCGGGATCGACGACCGCAGGCACTGGCACAAGGCCTGCTGGAACGCGAAGGACCGCCGCACCACACGGGTGCAGCGGTCCAGGAACGCTCCGCGCCACTGAGGCCGGCCGGTCCGGGACCGACCGGCTGCCGTGTCAGACGTCGCGCCGGTCCAGCGCCGCCAGGGCGCCGGCCATGGCCACGGCGGTCACGCCGACGATGATCCACAGCGGGTCCCAGCCGCTCGGCCCCGTCGAGGTCATCGACGTGTTGTACAGCGTGCCGAGCTGGTTGGGGATCGAGTACTCGAGGAGCGCCTGCTGCACAGCGGCCAGCGTCGGCGAGAACATGAACATCGCCAGCACGAGCGGGAGCAGCACCACCGCGATCATGATCGTGATGGCACCCGCCGAGTGCCGGATGATCGCACCGAGCGCGAGGGAGAGCAGCCCGAGCGTGGCGACGTAGAGGCCGACCCCGACGGTCGAGCGCACCCACAGGCCGGTGTCGGGTGTGGCGCCGTCCAGGATGGCCGTCTGCAGGACGCCGACGATCCCGGTGGTCACCGTGGTGATCGTGAAGGCCAGCAGGAAGAAGACCACCGACTTCGCGATCAGCATCCGTGCCCGGCTCGGGCACGCGGTCAGCGTCGTACGGATCATCCCGGTGCCGTACTCGGACGCGATCGTCAGCACCCCCAGCGTGATCACGCAGATCAGTCCGAGCAGTACGCCGAAGAAGCCCAGGCTGAGCACGGGGGTGTCGTCGATGGGGGCGTCCGACACGTTCACGATGAGCGCGGTGAGCAGGCCGATGCCGACCAGCAGCACGATCATCACGCCGAGCGTCCACATCGTGGAGCGCACGGAACGGATCTTCGTCCACTCGGAGGCGATCGCGTCACCGAGGCCGGGCGTGCGCACGGGGATCGGTGAGGCGTACAGGCCGGGAGGGGCGCCCCACCCCTGCTGCGGCCCCTGAGGAGCCTGGTGCGCCTGCGGGGGCGTCTGCGCTTGCGGGTGGTGCGGCGCCGGCGTCGTCATCGGGAGTCCTCGCTGGTCTTGGGGCCGGCCCCGTCCGCGGTGATCGTGGGGGCGGGCGCCGGTGTGTCGGCGTACGGGTTCTGTCCCGGGGGCGGCGGTGCGTACCAACCCTGCTGCGGGACCTCCGGCGCACCCGGGGGCGCGGGGAAGGGCTGCCCGTAGCCGGGCGGCGGCTGGAGCCCCTCCTTGGCGTCCGCCGTCGAGCGGTAGTCCACGGCGCCCTGCGTCATCCGCATGTACGCCTCCTCCAGCGACGCCTGGTGCGGCGAGAGCTCCCACAGCCGTACGTCCGAGGCGTGGGCCAGTTCACTGATCCGGGGGAGCGGCAGCCCGGTGACGCGCAGCGCCCCGTCCGGCTCGGTCATGACTCCGCCGCCCGCCTCCGTCAGTGAGGCCGTCAGCTTCTCCCGCTCCTCCGGCCGGTCGGCGGGGACCCGCACCCGCGCGAAGTCGGCGGAGTTGGCGGAGATGAACTCCTTGATGCTCATGTCGGAGAGCAGCTGCCCGCGGCCGATCACGATCAGATGGTCGGCGGTGAGTGCCATCTCACTCATCAGGTGACTGGAGACGAAGACCGTGCGGCCTTCGGAGGCGAGCTGCTTCATCAGGTTGCGGACCCAGAGGATGCCCTCGGGGTCGAGCCCGTTGACCGGTTCGTCGAAGAGCAGCACCTGCGGGTCGCCGAGCAGCGCCGCCGCGATCCCGAGCCGCTGGCCCATACCGAGGGAGAAGCCCTTGGACCGCTTCTTCGCGACGTCCTGCAGCCCTACGACACCGAGGACCTCGTCGACCCGCGCAGCCGGGATGCCCGCCAACTGGGCCAGGCACAGCAGGTGGTTACGGGCGCTGCGCCCGCCGTGCACGGCCTTGGCGTCGAGCAGTGCCCCCACCTGGCGCGGGGCGTTGGGAAGGCTGCGGAAGGCGTGGCCGCCGATCGTCACATGTCCGGATGTCGGCCGGTCCAGGCCGAGCATCATGCGCATGGTGGTCGACTTGCCCGATCCGTTGGGACCGAGGAACCCCGTCACGGCACCGGGCCGTACCTGGAAGGAAAGGTTGTGCACGGCCGTCTTCGCGCCGTAGCGCTTGGTCAGGCCGACTGCCTCGATCATTCTCCAGCCCCATCGACTATTCCGTCGTCGGGGCCCAGGCCTCTCCGGCCGCACGCCCCCGTAAGAGTTAGGAGGATAACCAGGCTCCGGTGGTTCCGGCCAAGTCGTCCGCCCGGAGCGGCGCCGCTCCGGGCGTCGGTCAGGCGTCCCGCTTCTTCAGTACGAGGTAGCCGCCGATCAGCGCGGCCACCACCCACAGAGCCATGATCCCGAGTCCGGCCCAGGGCCCGTAAGGCGCCGGGTCGCTGTTCATGGCGTCCGGGACCACCTGCATGATCTTGGAGCCGGCCTGGTCGGGGAAGTACCGGGCGACGCTCTTGGCGCCGGGGACCGCGGAGAGGATCTGCGAGACGAGGAAGAAGAACGGCATCAGGATGCCCAGCGACAGCATGGAGCTGCGCAGCATCGTGGCCACGCCCATCGAGAAGATCGCGATCAGACCCATGTAGACGCCGCCGCCGAAGACCGCGCGCAGTACGTTCTCCGCGCCGAGGTCGGTGCCGCGGTCGCCGAGCAGGGCCTGACTGAGGAAGAAGGTCACGAAGCTGGTGGCGAGGCCGACCACCAGGGCCAGGACGCCCGCCACCGCGATCTTGCTGAAGAGGAACGATCCGCGCTGCGGCACGGCGGCCAGCGAGGTGCGGATCATGCCCGAGCTGTACTCCGTGCCCACCACCAGGACACCGAAGACGACCATGGCCAGCTGCCCCAGGACCATCCCGGAGAAGCTCACGAACGTCGGGTCGAAGGTGGCCCGCTCGGCGGCGGAGAGGTCGTCGAACTGGCTGTTCAGCAGGGCGCTCAGGGCGGCGCCCATGGCGACGGTGACGAGGAACGCGGAGATGAGCGTCCAGGTGGTCGACGAGACCGTACGGATCTTCGTCCACTCGGAATTCAGGACCGCGGGTACCGATGCCATGCCGTCACACCCCCTTCGTCACGTCGCCGGCCGTGCCGCCGCCGGTCTGCTGGTTCCACTGTTCGCCCCAGTGCGGGCCCACCGGCGGTGGCTGGGCGCCGTCGCGTTCGGAGTGGGCGTGGTATTCCACGGAGCCCGCGGTCATCTGCATGAAAGCCTCCTCCAGGGAAGCCCGCTGGGCGCTGAGCTCGTGCAGCACGATCCCGCTCCGCCCGGCCAGCTCGCCGAGCCGCTCCGGGGCCTCTCCGTCGATCTCCAGCGCGCCGTTGCCCGACTCGACCGCGACGACGCCCTCCGCGTGCAGCAGGTCGCGCAGGCGTTCCCGTTCCGGGGAGCGCATCCGTACGAAGCTGCGGGAGTTCTCGCGGATGAAGTCGGCCATCGAGGTGTCCGCGAGCAGCTTGCCCTGTCCGATGACGATCAGATGATCGGCGGTCAGGGCCATCTCACTCATCAGGTGCGAGGAGACGAAGATGGTCCGGCCCTCCGCCGCGAGCGCCTTCATCAGATTCCTGATCCAGTGGATCCCCTCGGGGTCCAGACCGTTGACGGGCTCGTCGAACATCAGGATCTCGGGATCGCCGAGCAGCGCGGCCGCGATGCCCAGCCGCTGGCCCATGCCGAGGGAGAAACCCTTGGACTTCTTCTTCGCGACCGCGCTCAGGCCGACGGTGTCCAGCACGTGGGAGACCCGGCTCGCCGGGATGCGGTTGCTCTGGGCGAGGCACAGCAGGTTGTTGTACGCGCTGCGCCCACCGTGCATCGACTTGGCGTCCAGCAGTGCCCCGATGTGCTTGAGCGGCTCCTGGAGGTCGCGGTAGGGACGGCCGTCGATCCGCACCGTTCCGCTGGTGGGGTTGTCGAGGTCGAGCATCATCCGCATGGTCGTGGACTTGCCCGCACCGTTCGGGCCGAGGAAACCCGTGACCATCCCCGGCCTGACCCGGCATGACAGATGGTCGACGGCAACCTTGTTGCCGAAGCGTTTGGTGAGACCGTCGAGCTCGATCATGCGCTCACGCTAGAACGGCCGCGCGCCCGGCGCCACCACAAAGGCGGAACCGGGCGCACAAAGGGGTACAGCTGCTGTACGCGCTGTACGTGCCGTGGGTCAGCGGGTCTGCTGGGCGGGGACCCCGCGGGTGGCGGACTCGTCCTCCGCCGGGGAACCGGCGGCGGCGACCGCGGCACCCGTCAGCGTCGCCAGCATCTCGCGGACGTTGGTGAGCTGGGCGTTGATCGAGTCGCGGCGGTTGGTGAGCGCCGCCAGCTCGCGCTCCGACTCGCTGCGGATCCGGTCGGCCTTGGCGTTCGCGTCCGCCACGATGTCCTCGGCCTGACGCTGAGCCGTCTCCACCGTCTGACGGGCCCGGCGCTCGGCGTCCGTACGAAGCTTCTCGGCCTCCAGGCGGAGCTGCTCGGCGCGGTGCTCGATCTCGGCGAGACGCTTCTCGGCCTTCGCCTGACGGGACGCGAGGTCGCGCTCCGACTGATCGCGGCGCTTGGCGAGGTTCGTCTCGAAGTCGGCGGCGGCCTGGGCGGCCTTGGCGCGGGTCTCCTCGAAGAGGGCGTCCGCCTCCTCGCGCTTCTGCTGGGCGTCCTTCTGGGCGTCGGTGCGCAGCGTGCCCGCTTCGCCCTTGGCCTTCTCGACGATACGGACGCCGTCGTCCTCGGCCTTCGCCTTGCGCTCGGCGGCGAACGTCTCCGCGTCGTTGCGCACCTGCTGGGCGGCCGACTCGGCCAGCTCGCGGTGCTGCTCGGCCGCGCGGCGGGCCTCCTCACGGAGGTCCTTCGCCTCCTCCTCGGCGAGGCGCAGGATCTTCTCCACGCGGGCACCGAGACCGGCGTACGACGGCTCGGCGTCGTTGACCTGGGCCTGGGCGTTCTGCGTTTCGAGGTGGAGTTCCTCGATGCGCTTCTCCAGAGAGGTGATGCGGGCGAGAGCGCTGTCACGGTCGGCGACGAGTTTGTTGATGCGGTCGTCCACCTGACCGCGGTCGTATCCACGTCGCACGAGCTCGAAGCCGAAGGGGGAGGAAGGGTCGCTCATGGGGTTCCTGTCGAATGAGACCGGTGAGGTGTTAGAGGGAATCCTAGGGGCCTGGGCGGCGTGTCAACGTGAAGATGCCGCTTTGGTATGGAGAATGACACCCCTTTTGAGTGGCTGCCCCCCGGAGCGCTTGCGGCCGGAAGGCTTGAATGTGCATGGCAAAACGGGTGAGTCCCTACCCGTCCGACGCCTTGCCCCCCGAGCGGTTGCCGGCCGCCGCGCCGGCCTTGACGCCGGAGGCGCCGCCCGATCCCTTGCCCGATCCACCCGGAGCCTCGAAGGACTCCAACGCTTCGAGGACGTCCTGGACACGGGAGATCTCCGTGTTGATGTCCTCGCGTCTGCGGACCAGCAGGTCGAGTTCCCGGCGGCCGTCGTCGACGATCTGCTTCGCCTCGGCCTCGGCGTCGGCGCGCAGCTTCTCGGCCACCCGCGTCAGCTCGGCCTTCTTGGTCTCGGCCTCCTTGAGGAGCGACTCTGCGCGCTTCACGGCGGCGATACGGACCTTGCTCGCCTCCGAGTTCGCGTCCGACAGCAACTCCTTGGCCTTGGCCTCGGCCTCGGCCCGCTGCTCCGTCGCCGCCTTCATCAGCTTGTCGACGCGCTCGCCCGCCGTCTTCATCTGCTCGGAGGTCTCGCGCCGCGCACGCTCGTGCAGCTCCTCGACCTCGCTCTCGATCCGGGCCCTGAGCTCCTCCGCCCGCTCCCGGGTCGCGGTGGCGTCCCGGCGGGCGCCGACGAGCAGCTCGTCGGCGTCCGTACGGGCCCGCTCCACCAGGGAGTTGCCCTCGACCGTCGCCTCCGAGGTGATCCGCACGGCCTCGTTGCGGGCGGCGCCGACCATCCTGTCGGCCTGCTCCTCGGCTTCGGTGGCGGCGCGCAGCGCCTCCTCCTGCGCCTTGTTGACGAGCTGGTCGGCCTGTTCGGCGGCGTCGGCGCGGCGCTTCGCCGCGGCCTCGCGCGCCTCGTCCAGCAGCCGGTCCGCCTCCTGGCGGGCCTCAGCGCGCAGTTGCTCCGCCGCGGCCTCGGCTTCGGTGCGCAGCCGCTCCGACTCCTCGCGGGTACGCGCCGCGTGCTCCTGGGCCGAACCGACGGTCTGCGCCGCCTCCGCGCGCAGCCGCTCCGCCTCGTCGGTCGCCTCTCCGATGAAGCGTTCCGACTGCTCGGTGGCCTCGGTACGGACGCGCTCGCTCTCGCTCGTCGCCTCGGCCATGAGCCGGTCGGCCTGCGCCGCCGCCTCGGAACGGATCCGGTTGGCGTCCTCACGGGCCTCACCGCGGGCGCGCGCGGCGTCCTGCTCCGCGGACGCGAGGGCGTCGGACGCCTCCGTACGGACCCGCTGGCTGTACGCCGAGGTGTCCGAACGCAGCTTCTCCGACTCGGCGATGGCCTCGGAGACCGTCCGCTCGGCCAGGGCCTTCGCGGCCTCCGACTCCTCGTGCGCGACCTGACGGATGCGGTTGGCGTCCTCGGTGGCCCGCTCACGCTCGGCGTAGGCGTCGGACCTGACCCGGTCCGCCTCCGCCTCGGCCTCGGTCCTCGTACGCTCGGCGGAGTGCTCGGCGGCGGACCGCAGCCCGGCGATCTCCTCCTCCGCCTGCTCCTGCAGCCCGGCGACGGAATCCCGCACCTGCTGGGCGGTCTGCTCGGCGGCGGAGACGAGCTCGGCGGCCCGGCTCTCCGCCTCCTCGACCAGCCGCTGTGCCTCGGCCTGGGCCTCCTGGACCCGCTTGCGGGCGGAGGCGAGGAGCTCCTCGCTCTGCTCGCGGGCGCGCTCGCGCTCCTGCTCCGCCTCGGCGCGCGCCGAGGTGAGTGTCTCCTCGGCGGCACGGCGACGGCGGTTGGCCTCCTCCTGGGCGGCGGCCAGGGCCTCGGCGGCCTCCGTGCCGACCCGCTCGGCGGCGGCCGCGGCCTCGGAACGCACCCGGTCGGCGCTCTCCTGCGCCTCGGTCTTCAGCCGCTCCGCCTCGGCGGCGGCCTCGCTGCGCAGCCGTACGGCGACGTTCTCGCCTTCGGCGCGGGACTGCGCGGCGTCCGCGGCGGCCTCCGTGCGCAGGCGGTCGGCCTCCGCGGTGGCCTGCTCCTGGAGGGTGCGGATCCGCTCGGCGGCTTCCGCGCGCAGCCGCTCGGACTCCTCGCTCGTCTCGCGGCGGAGCCCCTCCGCCTCGGCGCGTGCCTCGCCGAGCGTCGTCTCGGCGGCCGTGACCCGGGACTCCGCCTCGGTGCGCAGCCGCGCCAACTCGTCGGCAGCCTCGGCCTTGCGGGCCTCCACGGCCTGCTCGGTCTCCTCGCGCAGAGCCTCGGCCGCCGTCTCCGCCGCGGCGGTCAGGGCGGCCGCCTGCTCCTCGGCCTCGGCGCGCAGCTTCTCCGCCTCGGCACGGCTGCGCTCGAGCGCCTCCTCGGCCTGCTTGCGCAGGGTGGCGGCGCGCTCGGCCGCCTCGGTCCTGACGCGCTCGCTCTCGGTGCCCGCGGAGGTCCGGAGCTCCTCTGCGTCGGCCTTGGCCTTGGTGAGCAGCTCCTCGGCGGTGCGGGCACCCTCCTCGAGCTGCTGGACGGCCTCCCGGCGGGCCTCTCCGCGGATGCGCTCGCCCTCGGCGACGGCCTCCGAGCGCAGCTGCTCGGCCTCGCCACGGAGACGGCGGGCCTCCTCCTGCAGCTCGACGGTCTTGGCCCGGTACTCCTTGGTGTCGTCCTTGGCCGCACCCTTGAGCTGGTCGGCCTGCTCGGCGGCCTCCCCGCGCAGCCGGTCCGCCTCGGCCTCGGCCTCACGGCGGATCCGGTCGGCCTCCTCACCGGCGGCCTTGGTGGTGGACCTGGCGTCGTCGGAGGCCTTGGTCAGGACCTCCTCGGCGCTCCTGGCCGCCTTCGCGAGCTGAGCCGCGGCGTCCTCGGCGGCCACGGTGCGGGCCTTCTCCGCGGCCTCGGCGACCACCCGCTCGGCCTCCGCCCGGGCGTCGACCAGGGCCTGCTCGGCCTCTTCCTTGAGCGTCTCGGACTGTTGCGTGGCCTCGCCGACCAGCCGGGCGATCTCGGTCTTGGCCGTACGGGTGCGCTGCTCGTTCTGCGACTCGGCGCCGGCCAGCCGCTTGGCCGCGGCCTCCTTCGCCTCGGAGAGGACCTTCTCGGCCTCCAGCCGGGCCTCGCGCAGCCGGGTCTCGGCCTCCTGCATGCGCTGCTCGGCCGCGCGGTTCAGCTCGGCGGTCTGCTGCCGGGTCTGCTCGGTCTCGGCGGTGGCCGTCGAGCGCAGCCGCTCGGCGTGACCCGTGGCCTCCTGGGCCTGCGAGGAGGCGGCCTCCAGCAGCCGCTCGGCGTCCCGGCGGGCCCGCAGGAGGGTCGCCTCCGCGTCGGCACGCGCCGACTCCGCCTCGGAGTTGAGGCGCCGACGGGTCTCGTCGGCGAGCCGGGCGGCCTCGGCGCGGGCGGCCGCCAGCGACTGCTCGGCCTCCGTACGCGACTCGTCCAGGAGACGGCGGGCCTGCGACTCGGTCCTGGCCCGCAACTGCTCGGCCCAGGCGACGTTCTCGTTGACGTGGGACTCGACGGTCTGCCGGCGCTCCGCCAGCTCCTGGTCGAGCCGCTGGCGCCGCTGCACCGCTTCTGCGTGCAACTCCGCCTGGAGACGCGCCTGATGTTCCGCGTGCTCCTGCAGGATGCGCTGCGTCTGCGCCCTGGCCTCACGCAGCTCGCGCTCGGCGTCCGTACGCAGCTGATCTGCCTGGATCTGGGCGTTACGGAGCATCTGTTCGGCCTGGTAGCCGACGTCCGCGCTGTCGTGTGCGGGACGGGTCGCCAGATTGCGCCGCGCCTCGTGCAGCTTGGCGCGCAAGACCTCGACCTGGTAACCGAGGTCCTCGGCGTGCTGGACGGCCTTCTCCCGGTCGGTCTTCAGCCGGTCCATCTCGGCTTCGAACCTCGAGAGATGGTCGTCGTCAGCTCGGTGGCTCTGCTGGCTCTCGTAGCCCCGCACTGCGCGGTCCCATCCTTCCCCGAGCTCTCAACTTCTTCCCCACGCTCTCGACTTCGTTCGAGCAGGGGATGCCCCACTGAGCAGGGGGAGGCCCCAACCCTGGTCGCAATTCTCCGTACGAGGACCGCTCTCCGGCGAGCGGTCCCCCGGGGAATGGTGACAGACCAACGGCACGGCCCCGACCCGGCCCCGGCCCGGAACCGCCCACTCTACCGGGCCGGGTATCCGTCGGGTCAGTGCTCCTTTGCCGAGGTGACCAGTTCGGTCAGCACGCCGTGGCAGTCCTTGGGGTGCAGGAAGGTGATCCGGGAACCCATCGATCCGGTCCTGGGCTCGTCGTACAGCACCCGGACACCCTTCCCCCGGATGTCCGCGGCCTCCTGGTCGACGTCCGCGGTCCCGAACGCGATGTGGTGCACACCCTCGCCGTTCTTCGCCAGCCACTTGCCGACGGCCGAATCCTCACGGGTCGGCTCCAGCAGCTGGAGGTAGGAAGCCCCACCGTCGGAGGTGTCGTTGATCTTCAGCATGGCCTCCCGGACGCCCTGCTCCTCGTTGATCTCCGAGTGGTACACCTCGAAGCCGTAGGTCGCACGATAGAACTCCACCGTCTTGTCGAGGTCGAAACAGGCGATTCCGATGTGGTCGATTCGCGTCAGCATGGAACCAGTGCAGCGCCCCGGGGTCGGTTACGCAACGTGCGCGCGATCACACCGACAGCCGGATGACGGGCGCCGTACCGCTCAGTACATTCAGGTAAACCCTCGTTCACAACCGATCCCAAGGGGCTGCGCCTCATGTCTGGAACGACCGGAACCACCTCAGTGATCGTCGCGGGCGCGCGGACGCCCATGGGCCGGCTCCTCGGCTCCCTGAAGAGCTTCTCCGGGGCCGACCTCGGAGGTGTCGCCATCAAGGCGGCGCTGGACCGGGCCGGCATCGGCGGCGACCAGGTCGAGTACGTGATCATGGGCCAGGTGCTCCAGGCCGGGGCAGGGCAGATCCCGGCACGTCAGGCCGCGGTCAAGGCCGGAATCCCGCTGAACGTCCCCGCCCTCACCGTCAACAAGGTGTGCCTGTCGGGACTCGACGCGATCGCGCTCGCGGACCAGCTGATCCGCGCCGGTGAGTTCGACGTCGTGGTGGCCGGCGGCCAGGAGTCCATGACAAACGCCCCGCACCTGCTGCCGAAGTCCCGCGAGGGATACAAGTACGGTGCGATCGAGATGCTCGACTCCATGGCGTACGACGGCCTGACCGACGCCTACGAGAACATCCCGATGGGCGAGTCCACCGAGAAGCACAACACCCGCCTGGGCCTGGCCCGCGCCGACCAGGACGAGATCGGCGCCCAGTCCCACCAGCGCGCCGCCGCCGCCCAGAAGAACGGCGTCTTCGAGGCCGAGATCACCCCGGTCGAGATCCCGCAGCGCAAGGGCGACCCGGTCCTCTTCTCCAAGGACGAGGGCATCCGTCCCGAGACGACCGCCGAGTCCCTCGGGAAGCTGCGCCCCGCCTTCACCAAGGACGGCACGATCACCGCGGGCACCTCCTCGCAGATCTCCGACGGCGCCGCCGCCGTCGTCGTCATGAGCAGGACGAAGGCCGAGGAGCTCGGCCTGGACTGGATCGCCGAGATCGGCGCCCACGGCAACGTGGCGGGCCCGGACAACTCGCTCCAGTCGCAGCCGTCCAACGCCATCCGGCACGCCCTGAAGAAGGAGGGCATCGGCGTCGAGGACCTCGACCTCATCGAGATCAACGAGGCCTTCGCGGCCGTCGCGGTCCAGTCGATGAAGGACCTCGGCGTCACCTCCGACAAGGTCAACGTCAACGGCGGCGCCATCGCGCTCGGCCACCCCATCGGCATGTCCGGCGCCCGTGTGGTGCTGCACCTCGCGCTGGAGCTGAAGCGGCGCGGCGGTGGTACCGGGGCGGCCGCCCTGTGCGGCGGTGGCGGTCAGGGCGACGCGTTGATCATCCGCGTACCGGGCAAGTAACCGGTACGGCGAGCGAGGAGGCCGAGCGTGAAGGTGGACGTCCCCACCCTGGTCGAGCAGGCACGCGAGGGCAGGCCGCGTGCGGTGGCCCGGCTCATCTCCCTGGTGGAGGGGGCCTCGCCCCGGTTGCGCGAGGTGATGGCCGCCCTGGCACCCCTCGCCGGCCGTGCCTACGTCGTCGGCCTGACCGGCTCGCCGGGTGTCGGCAAGTCCACCTCGACCTCGGCGCTGGTCTCCGCGTACCGCAAGGCCGGCAAACGGGTCGCGGTCCTGGCCGTCGACCCGTCGTCGCCGTTCTCCGGGGGCGCGCTGCTCGGGGACCGGGTCCGGATGTCGGAGCACGCCTCCGACCCGGGCGTCTACATCCGCTCGATGGCCACCCGGGGCCACCTGGGCGGCCTCGCGTGGTCGGCACCCCAGGCGATCCGGGTGCTGGACGCGGCGGGCTGCGACGTGATCCTCGTGGAAACGGTGGGGGTCGGCCAGTCGGAGGTGGAGATCGCCTCCCAGGCCGACACCTCCGTCGTCCTCCTCGCCCCCGGCATGGGCGACGGCATCCAGGCGGCGAAGGCCGGGATCCTGGAGATCGGCGACGTCTACGTCGTCAACAAGGCCGACCGGGACGGCGCCGACGCCACCGCCCGCGAGCTCAACCACATGCTGGGCCTGGGGGAAGCCCGGGGGCCCGGTGACTGGCGGCCGCCGATCGTGAAGACGGTCGCCGCCCGGGGCGAGGGCGTCGACGAGGTCGTCGAGGCCCTGGAGAAGCACCGGGCGTGGATGGAGGAGCACGGCGTCCTGGCCGAGCGGCGTGCCGCGCGAGCGGCCCGCGAGGTCGAGACGATCGCCGTCACCGCGCTCCGTGAGCGGATCGCCGATCTGCACGGCGACCGCCGGCTGGACGCCCTCGCGGCACGGATCGTGGCCGGCGGCCTCGACCCGTACGCGGCGGCGGACGAGCTGGTCGCGGGACTCACCAGCGGGAACTGACGGCTCCCGGGCGGCGTGCGGGCCGCCCGGGAGCCGCCCCAGCCACGTCTCCCGTGCCGCGTACGTACGGCCGGACGGGTGCACGTCCGCCCTGCCACTCCGTCCTGCGACGCGTGATCAGGTGCGGCCCGCCGGGGAGGGCTGGGTGGCGTTCCCGTTCAAAGCACCTCGGGGGACGCGTGCCGGGACCATCACGCGAGAGGTGTTCGCCGCGACTCCGGCGCGAGGATCAAAGGGGCTCTTCCTCGTAAGGGCGGCCGGCGTTTCGATCAACGCGCGTGCCACGGCGTAGGGGCGGCTCGTTTGGTATACGAGGTGATCAGAGCTGTTTCCATGTGGTCGACGCCGCCGAGGGAGCCGATGCGGTCGGTGAAGTAGGTGTGAAGGGCGTCGGCGTCCCGACAGACGGCGATGGCGATCAGATTGTGGGTGCCGGTCGTGGTGCCGACGAAGGCCGCTTCGGGGTCGGCGGCCAGGGACCTGGCGACGCTGTCGAGCCGGGCGGGTGTGACGGTCAGCCAGAGCAGGCACTGGGCGGAGAAACCGAACAGGGCTGGATCGACCTCGACGTCGAGTTGCAGTACGCCGGTACGGCGGAGCTCTTCCAGACGGCGGCGGACGGCGGATTCCGACCAGCCGACCTGGCGGGCGAGGTGCGGGTAGGCGGCGCGGCCGTCCGCAGCGAGAGCGGGGAGCAGTCGGCGGTCGAGATCGGTCAGGTGGACTGGCCCGGTACCCGCAGCGGCCGGTGGCCGCAGTGCTGCCATCTGATCGGCGGTGAGCGCCGAGGTCCGGCCGGTCCAGCGGTGGTCCATCACGGGGCGTAGCAGCCGTTGTGCGTCGACCTGCGTGATCTGGGGCAGGCGGTCCAGCGCTTCCAGGGGCGCCGGGCCCTGGTCGGCGACGCGGAAGATGCAGACGATCTCGGTGCCACTGGAGACGACGGTCACCCAGGCGGTGTCCTGGCGGCGGGCCAACGTGCGGGCGAGCGGTGCGGTGGCGGATGGCAGGCCCCGCAGGCGTATCAGCCATTCGGCATGGCCGGTGCGGCGGCTGACGGGCACGCCGGCCACTCGGGCTGCCCCCGCGGTGCGGAGCCTGCCGAAGCGGCGGGCCACGGTGCGGTCGGAGACGCCGAGAACATCCGCGATCCTGCTGAAGGCGGCGCGCCCGTCGAGCTGGAGCGCGTGCAGCAGCCGCAGATCAAGCAGGTCCAGTGTGACCGAATCCACCTGGGCAGTGTAGTCCGGTGTCGGATAGCGGCGCGGCGGCGACAGTCGGAGGTCAGGCACGGGTGGCCGACGGAGTATCAGCCCCATGACACGTGACATCCAAGGCATCCATCACGCCGGGATCCTGACCCGGGACCTCGACGGGCTTGAGCGGGCCTATGCCTCGTTCGGGTTCACTCTCAGCCCTCGCTCACAGCACCTGCTGGGCGGACGGCCCGGCCAGGCACCGATGCCCGGCTGCACAGCCAACCGCTGCGCACTCTTCGGTAGGTCGTACATCGAACTGCTCGGGATCGTGGACGAGTCCGCGCCCGACCCCTGGCACACCAAGGCGATGGCCGACGAGTACGAGGGCTTCAGGCTGCTCGACCTCGACACCGACGACGCCGAATTCGCCGGCCAGCGACTGGTCGCCGCCGGTCTCCGCACCTCGGGCGTGCTGGAACTGGAGCGAGACGTCGACACCGAGGAAGGGACGCGCACGGTCCGGGCCCGCGCCGTGCACATCGATCCGCGCTCAACCCCGGAGGGTTACCTGGGGATCGCTCAGCACCTCACCCGCCGGTACGTGCACCAGCCGCGCTATCTCAGCCACCGCAACGGCGCGCGCGGCCTCGGTGCCGTGCTCATGGTGGCCGACGACGCCGAGTACGACGCGATCACGAACCGGTACGTCCGCATGCTGCGGGCAACCCCCGAGCACTGCGGTCCGATCACCGCGCTGGAGATGTCGGCTGCGCGGTTGGAGATCGTCCGCGCCTCGGACGCCGAAGAGGTGCTGCCCGGCGAACCGGTCCCGGCCCCGTCCTACCTGGCCGCCATGACCGTCCTGGTCGATGACGTCGACGACGCCCGCGAAATCATCGAAAGTGGCGGCACCGCGACCCGGTCGACCGGTTACGGGTTCTTCGTCTCCGCGCGCCACGCGTACGGAGCAGGCCTGTTCTTCGCCGCCGGCTGAACGCCGCGTCGGCCCACACGAGCTCCTGAAGTTCGTCACCCGAAGGTCAGGTTGCTCGCAGCGCACCCTGCGCGTATGTGCAACGCCCTTCGTGCACCCGCAGCCGACCCGAACGGCAGCCGGACGACCGGACGCCCCGTAAGGAAAACCGTGGCTTGCTCGTCTGCACGTTCTCACCCCCTTTGGAGGGCCCATGTTCACAACCCTTCTGCTCCTCCTCGGCCCGGCGCTGGGATTCCGCCTGCTCGGCGTGCTGGGGATCAGGCGGTTCGCGACCTGGCGGGCCGGCGCCATCCACGGCCTGGCGGTCATGCTCGTGGCCACCGCGACCGCGCACTTCCTCCCGTCAGGCGTCACCGTGATGCCCAGCCACGACGATCTGGCAGCCATGGTCCCGCCGTTCGTGCCGTTTCCCCGCACGATGGTCTACGTGACCGGTGTGCTGGAGCTCCTCGGCGCCGCAGGGCTCGTCCGGACCACGACACGCTCGCCGGCCGGGATAGGCCTGGCCGCACTCTTCGTGCTGATGCTCCCAGCCAACATCTACGCCGCCATCGAGGACATCCCGCTCAACGGCGATCCGGCGACGCCGTTGTGGTTCAGGGTTCCTGAGCAGCTGCTGTTCATCGCCATCGCGCTGTGGGCGGCTACAGCCACTCACAGGGCCTCCTCCCGGCGACTGCCGGCCGCGGCCCTGCCCGGACCCCACGACACCACAGCGAACCGGTGAAAATGGCCACCGGGGAACCAGGAGAAGACACGGCACGACACACCGACGGGAGGGAACCCCTCACCGTGGGGTTCGTGATCACTGGGGCGAGTGCCGGCAGACTGGTGGACGCGGACGGCAGGGTCCTGTCCGGCTTCGCGCCCTGAGGCGGAGCCGGACAGGACCGCCGGGCGTGAGGATCAGTCGTCGTCGCCGTTGTCGTCGTTGTCGTCGTCACCGTCGTTGTCGTCCTCCTGGTCCACGGTGACCTTGCCGCTCCCGGCATCGACGCGCAGCTCGTGCTCCTTGCCGTCCTTGCCTGCGACGTCGACGTCCCAGCGCGGCGCACCGGCCTTGCCGTTGTCGTCGTCGTCGTCGTCCAGGTCGACCGACGTCACCGTGCCGGGCTGCGCGCCGAGCGCGGCCTTCACCGCCGCGTCCAGGGACACGGCCGCCGAACGGGGCGCGTGCCGGTCGCGGTCGTCGTTGCCGTCGTCCTCGCGGTCGGACAGCACCGTGCCGTTCCGCGCGTCCACCGTCACGTCGTGCCAGACCTTGTCGGATCCGTACACGTCGAGCTCCCAGACAGCGCGGTCGCGGTCGTCGTCGTCCTCGTCCAGCTCGGCCTCGGTGACCGTGCCGGGGACGGCCTTCAGGGCGGCGCCGACGGCCTCGTCCACGGTGAGCCGCTCCGCCTTCGGCCCGGTCTTGTGCTCCACGGTGTTCCCGGCTGCCCGGTCGGCCACGACCGCACGGTCCGCCACGGCCGTCCGCTCGTCGGTCCCGCTGCTGCCGGAGTCCGCGAAGGCCGCGGTGGCGGCGAGCCCGCCACCGACCAGTACGGCCGCGGTGAGAGTGGCGACGGCGATGTTGCGCTTCATGGTGGGTTCCTCCCCGATGGGATGTGCTGTGCTGTGCTCCGCTGTGCCGAGCGACAGGACCCACACTGGCCCGGCGATGCTGAACGCAGCCTGAAGGCACCTGAAGGCTTCTTCAGCTTCGGTGCGGGAAGCTGTCCCCATGCGCCTGTTGATCGTGGAGGACGAGAAGCGTCTCGCGACGTCCCTCGCGCGGGGACTCACCGCCGAGGGCTTCGCCGTGGATGTCGTGCACGACGGCCTGGAGGGGCTGCACCTGGCCGGCCAGGGCGTCCACGACCTCGTGGTCCTCGACATCATGCTGCCCGGGATGAACGGCTACCGGATCTGCGCGGCCCTGCGCGCCGCGGGGCACGAGATGCCGATCCTGATGCTGACCGCGAAGGACGGGGAGTACGACGAGGCGGAGGGCCTCGACACGGGCGCCGACGACTACCTGACCAAACCGTTCTCGTACGTCGTGCTCGTCGCCCGGATCCGGGCGCTGCTGCGCCGCCGTGGCGGCTCCGCCTCGCCGGTGCTGACCGCCGGCACGCTGCGCATGGACACCGCCGCCCGGCGGGTCCACCGGGGCGAGGACGAAATCGCGCTCACCGCCAAGGAGTTCGCCGTCCTGGAACAGCTCGTGCTGCGCGCGGGCGAGGTGGTCAGCAAGGCCGACATCCTGGAGCACGTCTGGGACTTCGCCTACGAAGGCGACCCGAACATCGTCGAGGTCTACATCAGCACCCTGCGCCGCAAGATCGGCGCCGCGTCGATCCGTACCGTACGGGGCGCGGGCTACCGGCTGGAGGCGCTGTGAGGTCCGTACGGGCCAGGGCCGCCCTGGGCGCCACCCTGGTGGTCGCCGTCGCGCTGACCGTCGCGGGGCTGGCCGTCCTGGCGGTGCTGCGCGGCAACCTGACGGACCGGGCGGGACTGGAGGCCGAGGTGACCGCACGTGAGGTGGCCGGGGAACTGGCCCTCGGGGCGACGTACGCGGAGCTGGAGCCGGGCGACGACGACACCCACCCCGTCCAGGTGACGGACCAGGAGGGGCGCGTGGTGGCCGTCTCCAAGGAGCTGGAGGCGATCTCGGGGACGGGGACGTCACAGGTCGTGCCGGTCTCCCCGGCGCCGGCCCCGAGTCCGGGTGACGACGACGATGACGAGGACGACGACGGGAGCGACCCGCCCCGCGGTGAGGTCTCCTCCGACCCGCCGGACTTCACGAACGGCACCGCCACCGTCGACGGCGGGACGGCGGACTACCGCTTCGCCGCCGTCGAGGTGACCACCGGGCAGGACGTGACCCTGACCGTCCACGCGGGCGCCCCGCTCGCGGCCGAGCAGGAGGCCGTGAACACCGTACGGACCTCGATGCTGACAGGGCTGCCCGTCATGCTGCTCGTCGTCGCCGGCGTGACCTGGCTGGTCACCCGGCGCGCACTGCGCCCGGTCGAGGGCATCCGGCAGGAGATGGCCGCGATCACCGCCTCCGAGGACCTCAGCCGCCGGGTGCCCGAGCCGGACTCAGGGGACGAGATCGCGCGGCTGGCCCGTACGACCAACGAGACCCTCACCGTGCTGGAGGCCTCGGTCGACCGGCAACGGCGCTTCGTCGCCGACGCCTCGCACGAGCTGCGGAGCCCGATCGCCTCGCTGCGCACCCAGTTGGAGGTGGGGGAGGCCCACCCGGAGCTGCTGGACGTGCCCGGCGCGGTCGCCGACACCGTACGGCTGCAGGTGCTGGCCGCCGATCTGCTGCTGCTCGCCCGGCTGGACGCGGGGGAGCGGCCGGGGCGGGCGGCGGTCGGCCTGGACGCGCTGGTCCGCGAGGAGGTCTCCCAGCGCTCGGACCGGATCCCGCCGCACGTGTCCGTCTCCGACGGCGGTGGACCACTCGAAGTCGCCGGTTCGCGCGGCCAGTTGGCCAGGGTCGTCGGCAATCTGCTGGACAACGCACAGCGCCACGCGGAGCGTTCGGTCGCCGTGTCGGTGCGGGCGGACGGCGGTGACGTGCTCGTGGAGGTCACCGACGACGGCTCGGGCGTGCCCGAGGCCGAGCGGGACCGGATCTTCGAGCGTTTCGTGCGGCTGGACGACGCCCGCAGCCGTGACGACGGCGGAGCCGGGCTCGGACTGGCCATCGCCCGTGACGTGGCCGCCCGGCACGGAGGCACACTCACGGTGGACGAGGGGCCGGGCGGCGGCGCGCGGTTCACCCTGCGGCTGCCGGGGAAGCCGCAGGACGGGCGGGAGGGGACGACGGAGGACGGCTGAGAGCTGTCGTCCGGGCTACGGCTTGCCGCGCCGCCCGCGCAGGTGGTCCGCGATCGGGGTCAGTGCCGAGTGCAGTCCGGCCAGCTCTTCGGGGGAGAGCAGGTCCATGAAGTGCCTGCGCACCGACTCGACATGACGGGGCGCGACCTTGCGCATCGTCTCGCCGCCCAGCTCCGTGAGGACCGCGAACAGTCCGCGCCGGTCCGACTCGCAGTGCTCGCGCCGCACCAGGCCGGCGTTCTCCATGCGGGTGATCTGGTGCGAGAGCCTGCTCTTGGACTGCAGGGTGGCGGCGGCGAGATCGCTCATCCGCATGCGCTGGTCGTCCGACTCCGAGAGGTTGACCAGGATCTCGTAGTCGTTCATGGTCAGGCCGAACGGCTGGAGGTCCTTCTCCAGCTGATGCGTCAGCAGCCTGCTGACGTCCAGGTGGGTGCGCCAGGCGCACTGCTCCGCATCGGTAAGCCAGCGTGTGGCCGTCTCGGTCTCCATGTATGAATTCTACCTAAGATGTTGAAAGCCGGACGAAGTTTGAGGGTGTGACACGGCGCACGCACCTGCCGGCGTCACACTCCGCAGACTACCGCTCACAGCCCGAAGCGACGCTGGAGGTCCCCCAGCTGACCGGGCATGCGGGGTGCGGAGCCATGTTGACCACCGCTCCCGGGCCCGCCACCCGGCACGCCCGGCTCGTGCGGGACGGCGCCGGTCGCGTGCTCGGGCATCAGCGCCTCGGTCGACTGGAGCAGCACCGTCCCCGCCCCGACGAACTCGAACTGGTGCTCCTCACCCGAGGTGCCGCCGATCCCGGTCAGCGAGCGCAGCCCGCCAATCACGCCCGTCATGTAGCCGTGGTCGTAGTGGTGGCAGGGCGAGGGGCAGTCCGCCCAGCCCACCAGCGCCTGTGGGTCCACCCGGAGCGGCGGTTCCATGAAGACCACCGGACCGTTGGACGCGGCGACGAACTTCCCCGTCCCGATCAGGGTCAGGAAGCCCGGCACGATCGACTGCTTCAGTGCCAGGGTCGGCTGGTAGGCCAGCAGGTTGCCGGACCGGATCGTCAGGTTCCCGTCCTCCAGGTCGAAGGAGTTCACATCGAAGGCCCGGTCGGCGAGCAGCATCTTGCCGCTGCCCTCGGCCACCACCCAGTCGCTCGCGTGGAGCGGTGAGTGGAAGCTCGTACGGATCAGCCGCTCGAAGCGGCCGTGCCCGATGCCGTTGAAGTCGATCTGCCCGTAGTAGGCGATCATCTTGCCCTTCTGCAGGAACCACTGGCTCCCCTTGAGCTCCACGCAGAAGGTGTACGCGTTGACGTTGTCGTCCGACGGCAGCGTCATCGGGTCGTGGATCACCGGCGTGCTCACAGCTTCTCCTCCGACGCCTGGACGTACACCGCTCCGTTGCCGCTGAGTTCCAGCTGGAACGCCTCGCCGGAACCCCGCCCCACCATGTCACGCCAGCCGAGCGCGGTGGACAGCTTGTTGGTCACGTCACCGTGGTGCGCGACGTAGGCCTGCGGGTCCACATGCACCGGCCGGCCCGGCGTGATCGGCAGCTCGATCACCCCGCCGTGCGCCATCACGGCGACCGCGCCGTGTCCCTTGAGCGTCGTCGTGAACAGGCCCTGCCCGGTCACCTGGCCGCGCACCATGCCCATCACCCCGCCCTGCGAGCCCATGAACATGGTGCCCTGCTGGAGCGTCCCGTCGAAGGCGAGCAGCCGGTCGGCCTCCACGTAGAGGGTGTCGCCGGTCAGGCCGATCACCTGGATGTGGTGGCCCCCGTGGCCGAACATCACCGTGCCGTTGCCCTCGACCGTCATCAGCGGAGTCGCCTCGTTCGCCACCCGTCGGCCGATCATCGACCCCAGACCGCCCTGGCCGCCCTGGATGTTCGGGGTGAACGAGACGTCACCCCGGTACGCGAGCATCGCACCGCGCTGGCTGTACATCTTCTGGCCGGGGACCACCACGGCCTCGACCATCTTCGAGTTGATCTCACGGAACGGCATCAGACATCGCCCCCGACGGTGTTCCGCTCGCTGGGCTGTACGTAGACGAGGCCGTCGCCCTCGAAGCGGATCTGGAAGGACTCGCCCGACCCCTCGCCCATGAGCGTCCGGAAGTTTACCCCGGACTGGAAGTGCTGCTGGAGCCTGCCCTGGTGGGCGATGTAGGCGCCGGGATCGACGTTCAGCGGGTACTGGGGTGTCACCCGCAGCACCACGGCGGTGCCGTCCGACATGATCGCCGCCTGGCCGGTGCCCTCGACGGTCGTGGTGAACAGGCCGTTGCCGCTCGCCCCGCCGCGGAGGCCCGTGAAGGAGGTCCCGGTGCGCAGCGCGGAGTCGGCGGCCAGCAGATTGCTGGACTCGACGTACAGCGTCTCGCCGTGCAGCGAGACGAGGTTGATCTCAGTCGCCCGGTCGGCGAAATAGCAGGTGCCCTGTCCCTTCACCTCCATCATCTCCATCTGCTCGCCGGTCAGCCGGCGGGTCACCATGCCGCGCAGGCCCTCACCGCCGCCGGACATCTTCTTGAACGCCATCCGGCCGTCGTACGCCACCATCGCGCCGTTCTTCGCCTTGACGGCGTCGCCCGTCAGGTCGACGGCGAGCGTCTTGCTGCCTTGAAGTCGGAACATCGCCACGGTGCGACGTTAGCCGCAGGGAGGGCCGGCGGACAGAGCCCTGGGGCCGATGCGCCCCCCGGAACGACCCTGATATGCGCGGATACGTGCGACGCGGGCCCGGCGCGGACCCACTGCCGGGCAGGCCCCGGGGCGATGCCACAATGGCTGTGCTTGTGCCTGCTTTCACAAGCCGACACGCCCCTCCCACCGAAGGTGCCCTCGTGGACATCAAGACCGCTTCCGCCCTGCACCGGCTGCGCCTCATCTCGCTTCCCGAGGCGCTGTCCTTCCCGGCGCTCCTCATCTTCGGCTCGCTCCTCATGCGGGTCTCGGACATCGACTTCCTGATGCCGCCCCTCGGCGCGCTGCACGGCCTGCTCTTCACGATCTACGTGATCTTCCTGCTGGACGTGTGGGTCAAGGCGAAGTGGCCCCTCAAGCGCGTCGCCCTGTTCTTCCTCCTCGCGGTCGTGCCCTTCGGCGGTCTCTACGGCGAGAAGCTGCTCAAGAAGTACGAGGCCGACGGCGTCATCGCCGCCCGTGCCCGCGCCGAGGGGACGGTCAGCGCATGATCGTCGCCTTCTCCGTCAGCCCGCTGGGCGTCGGCGAGGACGTCGGTGAGTACGTCGCCGACGCCGTCCGGGTCGTCCGCGAGTCCGGGCTGCCCAACCGTACGGACGCGATGTTCACCTCGGTCGAAGGTGAGTGGGACGAGAGTGGGGTCTCCCCTGCTCGAACGTAGTTGAGAGCTTGGGGAAGGACGTGGTCAAACGCGCCGTGGCCGCCGTCGAGGCACGCGCCGGCCGCGTGTCCCTGGTACTGAAGGCCGATATCCGGCCGGGTGTCACCGACGGTCTGACCTCGAAGGTCGAGACGGTGGAGCGCCACCTGGCGGGCTGACGACCCCGTCCGCCTCGCACGCACGACGAGCCTCCACGCCCTCCGGCGCCGGGGGCTCGTCCCGTTCGGGCGAAGGGAACCGCCCGGTCGGACCTGCCGGGTCGCCATGGTGCCGGATATCCCCTTCTGTGGGGTCACCGGTACATCCGACCGTTGGAGGAGCGATGCCGTCGGAAAGACGTGACCAGGACCGCCGCAGCCGGCGCACCGGCCGCACCGGGTGGCGACGAATAGGAGCGGTCACCCCGCCGACGCTCGCCGCCCTGCTGCTGCTCGTCCTGGTCCTCCCCGCCCACCGGGCCGCACGCGGGAACGGCCAGGCGTGGCTCTCTCCCGCCGACGCCGTGATGCTGGTGTCCCTCGGCCTGCTCGCCGTGTTCGCGGCGGCCGGCCTCGCCCTGGTCGTGCACGCCGCCACGGTGGCGGGGGCCCCGGCCCCGCCACCGCCTGAAGCCGGCACCCGGGTCGCCTTCCTCACCACGTACGTGCCCGGCGGGGAGCCGCTCTCCTCGGTACGGGCCGGCCTGGAGGGTGCCGTACGGATGCGGCCCCCCGGGCCGCTGGACGTCTGGCTGCTCGACGAGGGGGACGACCCGGAGGCCAGGATGCTCTGCGCCGAGCTGGGCGTGCACCACTTCACCCGCCTCGGGGTGCCCGAGTGGAACCGGGCGCAGGGCCCGCACCAGGCCGGGACGAGGCACGGCAACCTCAACGCCTGGCTCGCCAAGCACGGTGACGCCTACGACCTCTTCGCCGCCGTGGACACCGGCCACGTCCCGCTGCCGGGCTTCCTGGAGCGGATGACGGGGTACTTCCGGGACCCGGACACCGCGTTCGTCGTCGGTCCGGAGCCCGCCGGGGAGCATGACGTCCAGGTACTGGCGCAGCGGGTGGGCAACCGCCACGGTGCGGCCTTGTTCACCGGCCCCGGCAGCGTCGTACGCGTCACGGCGCTGCGCCAGGCCGGTGGCTTCCGCGACTCGGTCACCGATGACACGGCCACCGGGCTCGAGATCCACCGCCGCCGCAACCCCCGGACCGGGGGGTACTGGCGTTCCGTCCACACCCAGGACGCGGTGGTCTCCCGCGCGGGGCACGTCCCCTCGGCGGACCGCTCCGGCCGACGGCCGCACCGGCCCCGCAGGGCGCTCCTGCGGCAGTACGGGAAGGCACTGTTCCGGATGCCGCCGGGCCGGCTCCTCGGCTACACGCTGCTGCTCGTCCACCGCCCCCTGACCGCCCTCACCCGGCTGCTCGGTGTGGTGAGCTGCCTTGCGGCCCTCGCCCACCCGGCCGCCCGCGGCTGGGCCGTGCTCGCTCTGGTGATCGCCCTCACGCCGCTCGCCGTGCGGTCCTTCCCCGTGCGGCGTGAACCCGGGAACGGCAGTGCTGTGCGACCGGGCGGGCCGGTCCCGCTCAGGACTCCTGCGCTGCCAGAGCGATGCCCAGCGGTGTGCGCTCGTACAGCACCTGATGCCCGTAGCGCCGTGAGGTGAGCAGACCGGCCGCGCGCAGCACCGACAGATGCGCCGACACGGAGGACGGGGCGAGCGCGAGCCGGTGGGCGAGCGCGCTCGTCCCGGCCGGTTCGCCGATGGCGCACAGCACGTCGGCGCGGGCCCTTCCCAGCAGCCGGGCGAGCGTCTCCGGTGTCCGGTCGGCGGACTCGGTCCACAGCCCGCCGATACCCCGCGCGGGGTAGATCACGGCGGGCCGCCAGGGAGGTTCGTAGCCGCCGACGACATCCGGCCACACGAAGACGCTGGGCATCAGGACAAGGCCCTGACCGCCCAGAACCCGGCTGTGGCTCCCCTTGGTGCCGACCACCGTCAGGGTCGAGTCCGCCCAGCGCAGCTGAGGGCTGATCTCGCCGAGCAGCCGCTCGAAACCGGCCTCCGCCAGGCGGCGCGAGTGGTAGGCGATGTCCGCCTCCAGCAGGGCGCGCAACCGCGGCCAGTGCGGTTCGACCATCACCTGCCAGGCCCGCTCCAACAGGTCCGCCAGCTCCTGGACCGCCCGTGCCGGGTCGGCCAGCATCCGCCGGCCGGCGGGGGAGTGGAGGCCGTGCGGAGTATCGGCGAGCGAGAGCGCCATGTCCTCACGTGCGGTCGCCGGATCAGTCGCGCGTACGGCCGCCACCTCTTCGGAGAAGGTGGCGAGCGGTCCGAGCGGCGGCGGGCAGATGAAGTCCGGGTTGTGGCCGCGCTCCGGCATCAGCAGCCACAGCGGCGTGAGGTCCAGTCCGGCGGCCCCTTCCTCGATCCGCCGTAGCCAGGGCAGGTGGTAGCCGTGCCGGCCGGGGCGGGAGAGGGTACGCACGGCCTCCTGCGTCTCCCAGAGGGGAGAGACCGCGAAGCGGCAGCGGAGCAGATCGCTCTCGTCGAAGTACAGATGGAACGGCATGGGCGGCTCACTCGACTTTCGGTCTGAGCCGAAAGTCTATGGCGGTCCCGGCCGGTCCCCCACGCTGCTCCCATGCCGATCGACACCACCACTCCGGCGGGTACACCCCCCGAAGAGCCCGCCGCGGAGGCGCTGTCCCCGGCCCTGCCCCCGGGACGCACCACCTCGCCCGACCCGGGTTCCGTTCCGGGGGCAGACCCCGCAGCGGGGGGATACGGCGCCGTCCTCGCCGTACGGGAGTTCCGTGCCGTCTTCGCCGCTCACCTGCTCTCGCTCCTCGGCGTCGTCATCAGCGAGCTGGCGCTCACGGTGCTCGTCTACGACCTCACCGGGTCGCCCCTGCTCTCCGCCCTCACCTTCGCCCTCGGCTTCCTCCCGTACATCGTCGGCGGCACGCTCTTCGCCGGGGTCGCCGACCGCTACCCCGCCCGCCGGGTCCTGGTCGTCTGCGACCTCGTCTGCGCCGGCTGCGCCGCCGTGATGGTGCTTCCTGGCACCCCCGTCGGCGGGCTCCTCGTGCTGCGCTGCCTGGTGGCCGCGGTGGCACCCGTCTTCACCGGGACACGGACAGCGGCCCTCGCCGACATCCTCGGTGAGGGCGACCTCTACGTCCTCGGACGCTCGCTGCTGCGCCTCGTCTCGCAGAGCGCCGTGCTCGTCGGCTTCGGCGTGGGCGGGGTGCTGCTGACCGCGGTGTCCCCGCGCGGTGCGGTCGCGATCACCGTGTGCACGTTCCTCTGCTCGGCCGTCCTGCTCCGCCTGGGCACCCGTGACCGGCCGGCCCGCACGGGCGGGGACGTCGGCGGCGCGCTGCTGAAGGAGTCGCTCGCCGGCGCCCGCGCCGTCCTCGGAGACCGGCGGATGCGCGGACTGCTGCTCCTCTTCTGGGTGCCGGCCTTCTTCGTGGTGGCCCCGGAGGCCCTCGCGGCGCCGTACGCGGACGCGATCGGCGCCGGCCCCGCCGCCCTGGGGTTGGTGATGTGCGCCATGGCCGTCGGCCACATCGGAGCCGAGCTGTACGTGGGTACCGCTCTCGGTCCGCGGGCCCGCTCCCGTATCGTGCTGCCGGTCGCCGCGCTCGGTCTGCTGCCCCTGGTGCTCTACGCGTTCCACCCGGGTACGGCCCTGGTCGTGTGCGCACTCGTGCTGGCCGGGGCCGGGGCGGCGTACGTCGTCGGGCTCGACCAGTGGTTCGTGGAGGCGGTCCCCGAGCAGTTGCGGGGCCGGGCCATGACCCTTCTCACCGCCGGCCTGATGACGGCCCAGGGCCTCGGTATGGCCCTCGCGGGACTGGCCGCGGAGTTCTTCCCGGTGCACCAGGTGGTCGCCGGCTCGGGCGCGGTCGGCACCGTCTGCACCCTCCTGCTGGTCGCGGAGGTGCGTAGAACGCGTGTCCGGTACCGAAAGGCGAGACGGGGCTGACCGTCAAGTGACCAGTGGGTAAGGTCGTGCCGTGCCGAAGCCGCTCAGCCTCCCCTTCGATCCCATCGCCCGCGCCGAAGAACTCTGGCAGCGACGCTGGGGGCCGGTGCCCTCCATGGGTGCGATCACCTCGATCATGCGTGCGCAGCAGATCCTGCTGGCCGAGGTGGACGCGGTGGTCAAACCGTACGGGCTGACCTTCGCCCGCTACGAGGCGCTGGTCCTGCTCACGTTCTCCCAGGCCGGTGAGCTGCCGATGTCCAAGATCGGTGAGCGCCTGATGGTGCACCCCACCTCCGTGACGAACACGGTGGACCGGCTGGTGCGCTCGGGACTGGTCGACAAGCGTCCCAACCCCAACGACGGCCGCGGCACCCTGGCCTCCATCACGGACAAGGGCCGGGAGGTCGTCGAGGCGGCCAGTCAGGACCTGATGGCGATGGACTTCGGGCTCGGCGCGTACGACGACGAGGAGTGCGCCGAGATCTTCGCGATGCTCCGGCCGCTACGGGTGGCCGCCCAGGACTTCGAGGACAAGTAGCCACGAGGCCGGGGTGCCGCACGACCGGCCCGGCCGCCCGGTTACGCTCGATGTCATGAAACGCAGCGTGCTGACCCGCTATCGGGTGATGGCCTACGTCACCGCCGTCATGTTGATGATCCTGTGCGTGTGCATGGTCTTCAAGTACGGATTCGACACCGGCGAGAGCCTGACCTTCGCGGTCTCGCAGCTCCACGGCGTCCTGTTCATCATCTACCTGATCTTCGCCTTCGACCTCGGCTCCAAGGCCAAGTGGCCGATCGGCAAGCTGCTCTGGGTGCTGATCTCCGGCACGATCCCGACGGCCGCGTTCTTCGTCGAGCGCAAGGTCGTCCGGGAGGTGGAGCCGCTGATCACCGACGGCTCCGCCCAGGCCGTGAAGGTCTGATCCGAAGGCCCTGACCGCCCCGCGCGATGCGCCGGGCGGTTTGCCATCGACAGTTACTAGGACGTCCTAGTAAATTTGTCCCATGGACGCTCACGAGATCGAGGAAGGCCGCCGTCGCTGGCAGGCCCGTTACGACAAGGCCCGCAAGCGCGACGCGGACTTCACCACGCTCTCCGGAGACCCGGTGGAGCCCGTGTACGGGCCCCGTCCCGGCGACACGTACGAGGGCTTCGAGCGGATCGGCTGGCCCGGCGAGTACCCCTTCACCCGAGGGCTCCACGCCACCGGTTACCGGGGCCGGACCTGGACCATCCGCCAGTTCGCCGGCTTCGGCAACGCCGAGCAGACCAACGAGCGGTACCGGTCCATCCTGGCCAACGGCGGCGGCGGACTCAGTGTCGCCTTCGACATGCCGACCCTGATGGGCCGCGACTCCGACGACCCCCGCGCACTCGGTGAGGTCGGCCACTGCGGCGTCGCCATCGACTCCGCCGCCGACATGGAGGTCCTGTTCCGGGACATCCCGCTCGGTGACGTCACCACCTCGATGACGATCAGCGGACCCGCCGTCCCCGTCTTCTGCATGTACCTCGTCGCCGCCGAGCGCCAGGGTGTCGACCCGGGCGTGCTCAACGGCACGCTCCAGACCGACATCTTCAAGGAGTACATCGCGCAGAAGGAGTGGCTCTTCCAGCCCGAGCCCCATCTGCGCCTGATCGGTGACCTGATGGAGCACTGCACGCGCGACATCCCCGCCTACAAGCCGCTCTCGGTCTCCGGCTACCACATCCGCGAGGCCGGGGCCACGGCGGCGCAGGAGCTCGCCTACACCCTCGCCGACGGTTTCGGATACGTGGAGCTGGGCCTCTCGCGCGGTCTGGACGTCGACACCTTCGCCCCCGGGCTCTCCTTCTTCTTCGACGCGCACCTCGACTTCTTCGAGGAGATCGCCAAATTCCGCGCAGCCCGCCGGATCTGGGCCCGCTGGATGAAGGACACCTACGGCGCGAGGACCGACAAGGCGCAGTGGCTCCGCTTCCACACCCAGACGGCCGGTGTCTCGCTCACCGCCCAGCAGCCGTACAACAACGTCGTACGCACCGCGGTGGAGGCGCTGTCCGCCGTCCTCGGCGGCACCAACTCCCTGCACACCAACGCCCTGGACGAGACGCTCGCCCTCCCGTCCGAGCAGGCCGCCGAAATCGCGCTGCGCACCCAGCAGGTGCTCATGGAGGAGACCGGCGTCACCAACGTCGCCGACCCGCTCGGCGGATCGTGGTACGTCGAGCAGCTCACCGACCGCATCGAGGCCGACGCCGAGAAGATCTTCGAGCAGATCAAGGAGCGTGGCACCCGCGCGCACCCGGACGGCAGGCACCCCATCGGGCCGATGACCTCCGGAATCCTGCGAGGCATCGAGGACGGCTGGTTCACCGGCGAGACCGCTGAATCCGCCTTCCGCTACCAGCAGTCGCTGGAGAAGGGCGAGAAGCGGGTCGTCGGCGTCAACGTCCACCACGGGTCCGTCACCGGGGACCTGGAGATCCTCCGGGTCAGCCACGAGGTCGAGCGTGAACAGGTGCGCGAGCTCGCCGTGCGCAAGGAGGGCCGTGAGGACGCGAGGGTCCGGAGCGCGCTGGACGCGATGCTGGCCGCCGCGCGGGACGGCTCGAACATGATCGGCCCGATGCTGGAGGCCGTACGGGCGGAGGCGACCCTCGGCGAGATCTGCGGGGTGCTGCGCGACGAGTGGGGCGTCTACACGGAGCCGCCCGGCTTCTGACCGGCGGCCGTCAGTCCTGTGGCGGTGAGGCCGTTCCCAGCCCGGAGAGCAGCAGCAGGGTGAAGCGCCGGGCCCAGTCGGTGTCGACGGGCTCGGCGCTCACCAGGGTCCGGTGCACCACGGCGCCGGCGATCACGTCGAAGATCAGGTCCGCCGTGCGGGCCGCCACCACCGCGTCCGGCTCGGTGGGCAGTTCGCCTCGCTGCTGGGCGCGCTCCCGCCCCTGCAGCACGAGGTGCTTCTGCCGGGTCACGATCGAAGCGCGTATGCGATCGCGCAGCGCCTCGTCCCGTGTCGACTCGGCGACCACGGCCATCAGCGCCGTCTTGGTCTCCGGTCGCTCCAGCAGGGCCGCGAACTGGAGGACCACGGCCTGCACATCGGCTGCGAGGCTGCCGAGGTCGGGCAGCTCCAGCTCGTCGAAGAGGACCGCGACCGCGTCCACCACCAGCTCGTTCTTGCCCGCCCAGCGGCGGTAGAGCGTCGTCTTGGCGACCCCCGCCCGCGTCGCCACATCGCCCATCGTCAGCTTCGACCAGCCGAGGTCGACCAGCGACGCACGGGTCGCCTCAAGGATCGCGGCATCGGCCTCGGCGCTGCGAGGACGTCCGGAACGGATGGGTCCGGTTGGGCTGCGGCTCAGCATGCGGCGACCATACCGGCCGGTAAGTACTACTGACCGGCCCGGGAGCCCGTGAGACAGATCACCGGGGGCTCTTGCCCCGCAGGGGGGCTGGGCAGTTACGCTACGGGGCGTAGCGTAAGGGCGGACGGCTCGTCCGTCGTCGCGCGACGACCGATCGACAGCCACAGGAACCGGGTGGGGACCCGATTCCGAGCACGGGGTTTTTCAGGGCCCCGGGACCGTTTCCGTCCGCCTCCGCGCACACCGGCGTGGCTGTGGGCGGAAGCGGTTCACGGATCGCTTTCCGGAACAGTGGGCGCAGGGGGGAGGATGTACGTATGCAGCCTAGGAACATGTCCATGAGCGGTGTCGTCGACCTCGCCGCCGTCAAGGCGGCCGGCGACGCCAAGGCGAAGGCGGAGCAGGCCCGCGCGGAGTCCGCTCGGCAGGGGGGTACCGGTGCCGTGGCACCCGCCTCCCTGGTGATCGACGTCGACGAGGCGGGCTTCGAGACCGACGTCCTCCAGCGCTCCACCGAAGTCCCCGTCGTCATCGACTTCTGGGCCGAGTGGTGTGAGCCGTGCAAGCAGCTCGGCCCGCTCCTGGAGCGCCTCGCCGCCGAGTACAACGGCCGCTTCGTGCTGGCCAAGGTCGATGTCGACGCCAACCAGATGCTGATGCAGCAGTTCGGGATCCAGGGCATCCCGGCGGTCTTCGCGGTGGTGGCCGGGCAGGCCCTCCCGCTCTTCCAGGGCGCGGCCCCGGAGAGTCAGATCCGCCAGACGCTGGACCAGCTGATCCAGGTCGGCGAGGAGCGTTTCGGTCTCACCGGGATCACCGTCGCCCCGGACGCCGGAGCCGAGGAGGGCGAGCCCGCCGAGGTGCCCGCCGGGCCGTACGACGCACAGCTGGAAGCCGCCGCGCAGGCGCTGGACGCCAACGACTTCGACGGCGCGGTGCAGGCGTACAGGAGTGTGCTGGCCGACGACCCGGTCAACACCGAGGCGAAGCTGGGCCTCGCCCAGGCCGAGCTGCTGGGCCGTGTCGCGGGCCTGGACCCGCAGCAGGTCCGCAAGGAGGCCGCGGAGAACCCGGCCGAGCCGGCGGCGCAGATGGCTGCTGCCGACCTGGACCTCGTGGGTGGCCATGTGGAGGACGCGTTCGGCCGGCTCGTCGAGACGGTCCGCCGTAATTTCGGTGACGACCGTGACGCCGTCCGGGTCCGGCTCCTGGAGCTCTTCGAGGTGATCGGCCCCGACGACCCCCGGGTCAGCGCGGCCCGTACCGCCCTGGCGCGCGTCTTGTTCTGATGTGACAACACGGCCGTGGGACCCTCCGGGCCCCACGGCCGTTTTCGCGGGCGAACGACAATGAACACGTTTGCTTTACCAAAACTTGATAAACAAACGTACTGTTACTCGCAGTAAATCGCCGCTACGGGTCTGTCCGGGTTCGGGCCGCAATCCCGTCATTTCCGCGTCCCCTCGGTGCCACCGTGTGTGGCCGGACGGTGCCCCCCTGTCGCATCCCGGTCATCGGGTCGTTACCAGTCAGTAACGACCCCCCTTGTGTCACAGCCGCGAATGCACCACGATCGGCCACGCTCGGTCCAATACCCGCGGGCCCGACGGCCAGTCGGCGCAGGTGGGTCTGTTGGTTCCCCACCGGGTGGTCGGCGGCAGTGGCGCCGATCGCGGACAGGGGGGTTCCTGCCCCGGCAGGGCCTGTCCGAACCGGCTGCGCAGACGCGCGGCCAGTGGTTGTCGCTCGGGGGTGATCGCCGGTGATTCGGATGCGGTACGCGCCTCCGGTCCGGGCGCTCTCCTTCCCGAGGACGTAGCACTTCTCCCATCCCAGGACGGGCACGATGCCCGCACCGGAGATGTACGTCCGAGAAGGAGGAAATATATGAGTTCGCAGGTTCGCGGTGGTACCAGATGGAAGCGTTTCGCTCTGGTCATGGTGCCGAGCGTCGTCGCGACCGCAGCGGTCGGCGTCGGGCTCGCGCAGGGTGCGCTCGCCGCGTCGTTCAGCGTCTCCGGCCAGAGCTTCAAGGTCCGCACCGACAAGCTCGTCGGTGAGGACTTCGTCCAGTACGGGAACGTCGCTTCAGGGGCGGGCAAGCACCACCCGGTGGCCGTGTCGGGCTTCAGCAGTGCGACGATCACCAACATGTGCCAGTCGGTGGTCACGCCGAACCTGCCCTTCGACCTCGGCAGCGTCACGCTGAGGCTGGAGGCCGGTACCGACCCGGAGAAGCCGGTCAGGGCGACCAACCTGTACCTGGACGTCGCTCAGCTCGACGCGGACGCGGCGTTCAAGAACATCGACATCGGTGTCGCGGCCGGTGACCTCGGTGCCACCGGCATCCAGCCGGGCACCCAGGCCAACAAGAACGGCTTCGCGCAGCGTGCGGAGGAAGCGGTCCTGACCGATGTGGAGCAGGTGGCGTGGGCGACCACGGCCGGCACCTTCGAGCTCAGCAACCTGAAGCTGCGGCTGCACAGCGGTACCGACGAGCAGTGCTTCTGAGGCACCTGACCGGGTGGCCGGAGTGCTCCCTGAGGGCCTCCGGCTGCCCACCCCCTCTCTTCTCACAGCAGTACCGGTTCCAGGGAGCTGTTTTCCATGAGCCCCGAGTCCACAGGGCAGAACGAGCACTACCTCACCGTCCACCGGCGGGGATTCCGCACCTGGCGGGGTAACCGGCCGTTCTGGGCGGGCCTGTTCACCATCCTGGGTGGCCTACCCATCGCGTACTTCCCGTACGCGAACATGCATCTCGGCAACATGACGATCGCGATGTCCACGACTGCCGGAGCCGGGTCGCTGATCATCGGGGTCCTGCTCGTCACGCTGGGTCTCACGATGTGGTTCCACCACATCGTGCGGGTGTTCGCAGGGGTCGCCGCGATCCTGCTCGCGCTCATCTCCATACCCGTCGCCAACATAGGCGGCTTCGTCATCGGCTTCCTGTTCGCGCTTCTCGGCGGGGCCCTCTCCATCTCATGGGCTCCGGGCGAGGCGGAGGACGCTCCGGAACCCGAGGGCCCGCATGTGGCCCGGACCGAGGTTCCGCAACGCGGTCAGGGTGCCGACGCCACGGCTGAGGCCCCCCGGAGGCCGCCGCTGTTCGAGGTGGCGGCGGAGGCCGACGGCAGGAGGCATCGTGCGGGGTGACGACAGCCGGACGAACGACTTCGGGCCGGAGAGCCTTCCGGAACGAAGAGGGCCCCGCCACGCGGCGCCCAGGAAGTCACTCCTGACGAAGCTGCACCTGCCCGCGGGCAGGAAGGCGTTCGCGCTCGCGGCGATGCCGACGGCCGTCTTCGTGGGGATGGGGTTCACCCCCAAGCTGGCCATGGCCGACGACAGCTCGGACATCCCGTTCGCGCCCGGGCCCTGTGTGACCCGCTCCGACGAACCGTCGGAGTCGCAGGAGCCCGAGGCGGAGCCGACCCCGAGCGCCACACGGTCCGACGATGCCGGCAAGGACGACGCCGGCGCGAAGGACGAGGGCAAGGGCGACGCCGGCCCGAAGGACGACGACGGCAAGGACGACGGGGCCGCGACGCCGGGCCCCTCCGCGAGTGCGAGTGCGTCCGACGAGGACACACCCGAGGAAACCGCCGGGGGCAAGGCCGACACCTCGGCCACTCCCTCGCCCACCGAGTCGAAGAACCCCCTCGACCCACTGGGTGTCGGTGACGCGCTCAAGGACGTCTTCGACGGACCGGACAAGGAGACGGCCGCGCCGTCCCCCAGCGCCACCGCCGAGAGCCCGGAGCCGTCGGAGAGCGCCTCCGCCACGAAGCCGGTGGAGGAGGCGACGGATGCGGCGAAGGACACGGTCGGCAAGACCACCGACGCCATCCGTGAGGCGGCCGAGAAGGCGGGCAAGGACGTCGAGGAGCTCGACGACGACGTCAAGGGCCTCGACCCCGTGAAGGACGAGGACATCCCGGACGGCGCCAAGGAGCGCTTCCCCTGCCCGACCGCCGACCCCGAGGCGCTCGCCGCGGCCGAACTGGAGCAGGGTGTCCCGCTGCTCCCGGACGCGCCGTGGACGCTGGAGAGCTCGAAGCTCACGCTCAACGGGCTGGACTACGCGGGCATCGTCGAGGTGAAGACGTACAGCGGCGACGTCAAGAAGGTCCTGAAGTTCACAGCCGGCTCCATCGACATCAGGGACCTGCACCAGCTGACGAAGGGCCCGGCCGGAACGACCGGGCACGTCAAGGCGCGCAGCGGCTCCACGTCGACAATCCGTGACGGCGAGGTGACGATGTACACGGAGAAGCTCGAGGGCAACCTCTTCGGGCTCATCCCGATCACCTTCAGCCCGGAGACCCCTCCGCCGCTGAACGTCCCCTTCGCCTTCTTCACCGACGTGACGGTGATCCAGGCCGGCCAGTTCGGGGGCACGCTCACGGTGCCGGGCCTGTCGAACTACTTCACCGGCGGCAACAGCTAGCCAGGGCCTTCCGTCCGGGTCAGGCCGGACGTGAGGTGCGTGCCAGGCCCCACCCGATCCGTTCGGGAGCCGCACAGCACCGCGGGCCGTCCCCTCACCGAGGGGGCGGCCCGCAGCCATGTCGTAGCGGAGTACCGGTCACCGTGTGGGCGCTACGCCTCCACGAGGTACTCGATGTCGCCCACGACGTACTTCCCGTACCGGAACGCTCTCCCCAGCTCCTCCAGTCGCGTGTATCGCTCTCTCGACAGGCGCAGGTAATGCGGGGACAGCGCGTCACTCCTGATGGGCAGGGCACGCAGCAGCAGCCGGAAGGCGAGATCCGGCGTGCAGCGATCGACGCACCCGACGAGTGCCCGGACCACATCCCGGTCGAGCACGCCGTCGAACTCCTCGACGGCGGCCCGGACCCGGCCGACCAGCTCCCGCCCCTCGTATCGGTCCGCCTCGGACAGCGTCACGCGGTCCGGACGGCGGGCGAGCCAGGCATCGCACAGATCGATCAACTGCCACATCCACGTGGCACCGTCCGTGAGTCGGCCGCGGTGGAAGAAACGCTCGCCGCCCTCCACGCACCCTTCCCATAGCACGGTGACGTGGTCGGCCGGGAGCGCGTCGTGGAGGAGGCGGGCGTCACGGCGCACCAGCAGTACGGCTTCCGGCTCCAGCTCCTCCACGAACTGACCGGCCACGGCCTCCGCTTCCGTGGAGGCGTCCAGCGTCCAGTCCTGGTGGAAGAAGCTCATGACCCAGGGGACACCGAACGTGAACTCCGTGGACCGGTCCATCGGCGATCTCCTCCCTTACACCGGGTACCCGGTGTAGACGTAGAACCCGCCGGGCTTGTGCCCCGGCGCCCGCTTGAGCACGATGACGAACTGGTTGCCGGTGCGGGTGACCGTCCTGCCGTCGGGATGGGCCACGAAACCGAGCGAGTTGTCCTTGCCGCCCATCGTGCCCCTCAGCGTCTTCTGCTGCTGGCTGCCCCGCATCCACTTGGCGATCTCGGCGGCCTTCGCTGCCAGGATCTGGTCGACGACCGCCTGCGCCGTTCCCACGTTGTCGAACACGCTGATCTTCTCGCCGTCGGCCTGGGCCCGCGTGAGGGCGGTGGCCTCGGACGTCGTGTGCTTGCTGAGAATGTGCGCCTGCCCGGCGAACTTCTGCGCGTCGGCCACGAGGTTGCTGCAGTTGTGGACCAGGACGGGTGAGTCACCCGCCAGCACGAAGAAGGTGTGCAGGTTGTCGACGGTCAGGTCGTGGACCGTCCGGTCCGCCGGGGCGGCCCGTTCCCTGAGGGCGGCCACGGCCCGTACCTCGCCGTCCTCCGTCCGCAGCCGGTCGCCCACCGTCAGGTCGGCCACCACGGTCCAGCCCTCGCCGACGACGAAGAAACGGTGTCCCACCGTGCTGGAGACCTGGCCGCCGTCGGCCAGCACGACGTCCACCAGACGGTCGGTGTCGTGCCGGTAGGTGCTGAGCACCTGCTCGGGGCGGAGTTCGCCGGTGACGGGATCGGCGGCCAGCACCCGGTCCGTCCGGCCCACCTCACTGATCGCCCTGCTGGTGCCGTCGGCCATCAGCACCCGGGTCTCCCTGGGGAAGCTGTTGATCGTGCACGCGGTGCGCAGATCCTCGTACGCGTTCACCGACCGCTGGACGTCGGCGAGCGTCGCGGGGTCGATGTCCAGCGTTCTGAGCGCCTTGAAAGCGTCCGCGACGCCGATGCCCGTCTGCATGGCGGCGTCCAGAGCCCGGATTCCCTCGACGACCTTCTCGATCGCCTTCCCCGGCACGAAGTTGGACGCGGCCCACGCACACCCGCTGACACTGCCGTGCCAGCAGTCGACGAAGTCCCCGACCAGGATCTCCTTGAGCACCTGGTAGACGATCGTCTGCTGGATGACGTCCAGCTTGCTGAAGTAGCTCGTCACCTCCTTCGTCTGGTTCGGGAAGGTCTTGGTCTCCAGGAAGACCGTCTCCTCCTGCGGGCACCCCGACCGGGTGGCCGGGACGCTCGGGTCGGTGCACACGTAGAAATCGAGCGTGGCGTCGAAGTGGACGGTGAACGTCACCTCGCAGCCCTCGAACCCGATCTTGATCTCGCAGGGGTTCTGCTGATCGGCCTTCGTCACCTTGATGTCGTCGACGACGTAGAACGTTCCCCCGATCCCCGTGCCGGCGCCGGTGGACACCTGCTGGTTGGCCTCCTTGCGTTCGGCCGACTCGGCGGCCTCCTGCGCGGACTCCGCGTATTTCTGGGCGTCCTTGGCGGCTTCCTCGGCGGCGGTGGCCGCCGTATCGGCACGCTCGGCGGCCGCGCGCGCTGCTTCCGCCGCCTCTTCCGCCGCTGCTGCGGCGTCGCGTGCCGCCTGGGCGTCGAGAGCGGCTTGGTCCGCGGAGCTGCGGGCTTCGACGGCGTACCCTTCGGCCCGTCCGGCGGCCCTGTCAGCGGCGTCGGCGTCCGCGGTGGCCTGGCGGCCGTACTCGATCGTCCGGGCCAGGGACGCCGCGGCCTTCGATGCGGCCGTGGCGGCGGCTGCCGCGTAGCCGAGCGCCTCCTTGGAGTATCCGCGGGCGTCCGCCGCGTGGCCGGCGGCGTTCGCCGCGTGCTGGTAGGCGGCCTTGGCGTCGCCCTGCGCCGTGTCGGCGATGACCTTGGCGCTCGCAGCCTCCTGTGCGGCGTTCTCGGCATGGGCTTCCGCGACGGCCTTCTGCTGCTCGGCGATCGTCTTCGACGCCTGGCCGGTCAGGACCACCAGCCCGGCGGCCGAGTCCCTGGTGACGTAGGGCGAGCCGAGCTGGATGGCGTCGTTCGCGGGGGCGGCGACCTGGGCGGCGGCGTTGCCGGCGTCCACGGCGGTCTGTGCGGTGACGTACGCATGGCCGGCGGCTTTCACCGACGCCGCTACGGCCTTGAGCCACTCCTGCTGTGCCACGTCGGCGTGGGACTTGGCGGTCTTGGCCTGTGCCTCGGCCTCGTCGGCCAGTTCGACCGCCGTCTTCGCCTCCGAGGCGGCGTGCTGGGAGGCCGCGATCGCGTCGGCCGCCGCGCTGGTCGCGGTCTTCACCGCCGCGTCGGCCCTCAGCTTCGCCGCCTGGGCGGCGTCCGCGTCGGAGCGCGCACGCTCGGCGGCCGCCTCGGCACGGGTGGCCGCGGCGTCCGCATCCGCGGCTGCCTGGGTCGCGGCGTCGGCCTCCGAACGGGCGGCCGCGGCCGCCGTCTCGGCGGTGTCGGCGTGCCGGGCCGCGGCGTCGGCCGCCGCCCGGGACTCCTGGGCGTTGCTGTCCGACTCGTGTGCCTCGGCGAACGCGTTCTTCGCGTAGGCCTTGGCGCGTGCGGCGTCCGCCTCCTGCTCGGCGTCCCACGCGTCGTCCCGTAGGTTCCTGGCGTTGTCACGGGCCGTCTCGGCGGCCTTCTGCTTCGTGACGGCGGTGCCCTCGGCCGCTTCCGCGTTCTCCTGCGCGGTCTTCGCCTTCGATGCCTGGGCTTGGGCGTTCTGCTTGTGCTGGGCCGCCTCGACCTGTTTGGCGGCCGCTGTCTCCTTCTCCGCCTTGGCCGTCAGCTCCTCGGCCTCTGCCGAGAGCCGCTTGGCGTGGGCCTCGGCCGCGGCCGTCTTGGCATCACCCTCGGCCTTCAGGGCCTCGGCGAGCTTCGCCTCCGCCGTCTCCTTGTCCTTTTTGGCATTGTCGCGGTGGACCTTGGCCGCGTCCGCGGCCGCCTTCGCCTGCAACTCCGCGGCGTACGCCGCCTGCTTGCGGAACTCGGCCTTCGACTGGGCGGCCTGAGCCAGCGCCCGCTGCGCGATCGTCGCGCTGTCACCGGCGGCGGCGCGGGTCGCTGCCTCGGCGGTCTCACCCGCCTTCACCATGGCGGTGAGAGCGGCGGCGGCGCCTTGGGTCACCTGGGCCTTTTGCAGGCCGACCAGCAGACCGCGGCCACGCGGCGCGCCGTTGGCATCCGCCACGGCATAGGCGGCCTGCTCGGCGGCGGCACTGGTCGTGCCGGCCTTCGCCGCCGCTGCGGCCTGCGTCCTGAGGACGGCGAGCTGCGCCTTCGCGGAGGCCTGGGCGGCGGCGATCCCCTTCTTCGCCTTGTCGAACTGAGCCGTCGGCGGAAGGGTGCCGTTGTGCGCGGACACCTTGACGGTGAACTTCTGCGCGCTGGTGGTGTTGCACGTGTACGTGAGCGCGTCCTGGCCGTTCGTGAACGACGGCAGGTTCAGGCACTTGCCCGTCCCGACGCTCTGCAGGGCTGTGGTGGCCCGGACGTTGTACTCCCAGGTCTGCGCCGGGGAGCTGTTGCACGTCCAGAGCTGGATCTTCGTACCGTTCGCCGTGTTGTTGGACGACACGTCGACGCACTTCTGGGAGTTCACGTTGCGCAGATGCAGACCGGCGTCGTCACCCGAGACCTCCCACATCTGCGCCGCGGAGTTGTTGCACGTGTACATCTGGACGGCGGTGCCGTTGGTCTTTGCGCCGCCGGCGGCCTCCAGGCACTTGCCCGACGCCCCGGGGACCTGGATCACCGTCGGTGAGCTGCCGATCCAGCCGACGCCGCCGGAGGACCAGTAGTCCTGCCAACGGGTGAGGTGGTCGGCGACCCATGAGTGGCCCAGCATCTGGCCCAGTGCCTCGGACCCGGCCGCGAGCGCCTTGGTGGCGTCCTTGTTGGCGTTCAGGATCTGGTCGCGCTGCGTGGCCTGAGAGGCGATCTCCTGCTGCCACTCGGTGGCCGCGGTGGCAGAGATGCCGCCCAGCGCCTTGTTCGGGTCGATCGGGTCACGCCACGCGCACGCGGCGAACCGGGACTTCAGGTCCTCGACCGCGATGCGGTGCTCCGGGGTGCCCGGGTCGGGGGCGGTACGCGCGAACCCGCCGGAGGCGAGGAAGAGGCCGGCGTTGTCCGCGCCGGCGGGCTCCAGGGGCCAGTCCGTCAGGTGCTCGAAGGCATCGCGCTCGGCGAGCGCGCGGTTCCACTCGTCCGAGGGAAGGCCGGGGTCGGGGTCCTTCCCGTACAGCGGGGTGCCCAGGTCCTTGACGGCCTGGAGTGTCGCGTCGTCCGCCAGGGGAGTGGGGTCCTCGTAGAAGTCGCTCTCGTCCTTCCAGAAGCGATCGGCGATCCAGGTGGTCAGGCCGGTCTGCTCGTGGAAGTCCTTCTGGCCGTCGTTGCTGGTGCCCGGCGGCCACTGGAAAGCCGCCTGGGTGAAGCCGGCCGGTGTTTCGAGACCGGAGACAGGGGCCTTCCAGCCTTCGTGAAGCGCGTCGAGGGCGTCCAGTTCGGCGCTCGCGGCCTCTCTGTCCTTGGTGTAGGCCGTCGCGAGGGGGGTGTCCTCCCAGTGGTCCCGGTTCGCCAGGACACGGAGCTGTTCGGGCGTCTTGCCGAGACCGTCCTGCGCGGTCTGGGCCATGGTCGACCCGCCGAGCCGCAGGACGTCACTCATCAGGCACTGGTCCTGCCGCAACTGCTCGGCGGCGGTGTCCTCGTACCAGTCGTAGGACGCACCGACCGGTTCCGTGGCCGGGTCGGCGAACCGGTCGGCCAGGTCCGGGCGGATTCCGAGCGCGGTCAGGAGGGCTACGGCGAGCAGGGGCGGGACGATGCGGGCGGACCGCACGGACCGTCGGGGCGCCGGTCTGGGCGACCCTGGTGATATGGCAGGCAACTGCGCATCCTCTGCATGAAGGGCGGACGCGACCGGGAGGCGACCGCCGGTCGGCTCGGAGATGCCGTGGGGCGGGCCGTCCGGCCCGCCCCACGGCATCAGGAGCGGCGGTGTCCGGCCGGAATGAGAGACGCGGATTGCCGATGTTGCTGCATCGCGACATGACTTCCCCCCGGCGTCACTGTGCCCCCGGTCGCGTGAACGACGTTGCACGATCGCGGACAAGAGAGAGATCCGGTCAGGCGCAGCGTCACTTTAGATAGAAGTCGACTCTTCTGGGTGCAGGAAAAGATGATTGGGGTACACCGGTTGGCGTGAATTGGTCTGTTGCGACACAACCGAGTGACGTACCGGCCTGCGCAGGTGGCCGTCGACGGCAAGGGGCTCTCTGTGTGGGAGCTGTGAGGGTCTGATGGTCAGGGACAGATCAAGCTGACTGAAAAAAGCACCTGAGGTGAACAGGGGGAGAGCCAGGGGCCCTCGCCTGCGGTACCCGGACCGGCAGAGCCCGCGGCGGCCGTTCCGGCCGCCGCGCCGATGGCGCCGCACGACGACGGCCCGCGTTCCGGTACGTACCGGAACGCGGGCCGTCGTCGTGCGGCGGGGAGCGTCAGGCGCGCTCGCCGCTCAGGTGGTGGACCCGGACCATGTTGGTGGTGCCGGGGACACCGGGGGGCGAGCCGGCCGTGATGACCATCGTGTCGCCGTCGCTGTAGCGGTTCAGCTTCAGCAGCTCGGCGTCCACCAGGTCGACCATGGCGTCCGTGTTGTCCACGTGCGGAACGACGTAGGACTCGACGCCCCAGCTCAGCGCCAGCTGGTTGCGCGTGGCCTCCTCCGTGGTGAAGGCCAGGATCGGCTGCGCGGCGCGGTAGCGGGAGAGGCGGCGTGCCGTGTCACCGGACTTGGTGAACGCGACCAGCGCCTTGCCGTCCAGGAAGTCCGCGATCTCGGCAGCCGCGCGGGCGACCGAACCACCCTGCGTACGCGGCTTCTTGCCCGGTACCAGCGGCTGGAGCCCCTTGGACAGGAGCTCCTCCTCGGCGGCGACGACGATCTTCGCCATCGTCTTGACCGTCTCGATCGGGTACGCGCCGACGGACGACTCCGCCGACAGCATGACGGCGTCCGCACCGTCCAGGATCGCGTTGGCGACGTCGGACGCCTCGGCGCGCGTCGGCCGCGAGTTGGTGATCATCGACTCCATCATCTGGGTCGCCACGATCACCGGCTTGGCGTTGCGGCGGCACAGCTCGATGAGGCGCTTCTGCACCATCGGGACCTTCTCGAGCGGATACTCGACGGCGAGGTCACCGCGGGCGACCATCACCCCGTCGAAGGCGGCGACGACGCCCTCCATGTGCTCGACGGCCTGCGGCTTCTCGACCTTGGCGATGACGGGGACCCGGCGGCCCTCCTCGTCCATCACCTTGTGCACGTCCTTGACGTCCTCGGCGTCCCGGACGAAGGACAGCGCGACCAGGTCGCATCCCATCCGCAGGGCGAACCGCAGGTCCTCGACGTCCTTCTCGGACAGCGCGGGGACGTTCACCGCCGCACCGGGAAGGTTGATCCCCTTGTGGTCGGAGATGACACCGCCCTCGATGACGATGGAGGTGACCCGGGGGCCGTCGACCGAGACGACCTTCAGCTCGACGTTGCCGTCGTTGATCAGGATCGGGTCACCCTTGGTGACGTCGCCGGGCAGCCCCTTGTAGGTGGTGCCGCAGATCGACCTGTCGCCGGGCACGTCCTCGGAGGTGATGACGAACTCGTCCCCGCGGACCAGCTCGACGGGACCCTCGGCGAACTTCCCGAGACGGATCTTGGGGCCCTGGAGGTCGGCGAGCACGCCGACCGCGCGGCCGGTCTCGGCGGCGGCCTTGCGGACCCGGTCGTAACGGCCTTGGTGCTCCTCGTGGGTACCGTGACTGAAGTTGAAACGGGCCACGCTCATGCCGGCCTCGATCAGAGCGACGAGCTGCTCATGGGAGTCGACGGCGGGACCGAGGGTGCAGACGATTTTGGAACGGCGCATGAGGCGGATCCTATCGGTTTGTTTCACTGCGGAATATTCCGTCTGGTGGAAGATACAAAGGGGCGCGGGCCCGCTCAGTTGTCGACCAGGGCGAAGGTCTGACCGGCGATCTCCAGCTCCTCGTCGGTAGGGACGACGGCGACCGCCACCCGCGCGTCATCGGGCGAGATCAGCCGCGGTTCGCCGGACCGTACGGCGTTGCGGTCCGCGTCCACGGCCAGGCCGAAACCTTCCAGTCCCGCGAGCGCAGCCTCCCGCACCGGTGCCGAGTTCTCCCCGACCCCCGCCGTGAACACCACCGCGTCCACCCGGCCGAGGACCGCCGAATAGGCGCCGATGTACTTCTTCAGCCGGTGGATGTAGATGTCGAACGCGAGCGTGGCGCGCTCGTCGCCCTCGTCCACGCGGCGCCGGATCTCCCGCATGTCGTTGTCGCCGCAGAGACCGACCAGACCGCTCCGCTTGTTCAGCAGGACGTCGATCTCGTCCGCCGACATCCCCGCCACCCGCTTCAGGTGGAAGGTGACGGCCGGGTCGATGTCCCCCGAACGCGTCCCCATGACCAGCCCCTCCAGGGGGGTCAGTCCCATGGACGTCTCCACGCACCGCCCGCCCGCCACGGCCGAGGCCGAGGCGCCGTTGCCCAGGTGCAGCACGATCACGTTCACGTCGGCCACCGGCCGGCCCAGCAGCTCGGCCGTCCTGCGCGACACGTACGCGTGCGAGGTGCCGTGGAAGCCGTAACGTCGGATGCGGTGCGCGTCGGCGGTCTCGACGTCGATCGCGTACCGCGCCGCGTACTCCGGCATCGTCGTGTGGAACGCCGTGTCGAAGACCGCGACCTGCGGCAGGTCCGGCCGCAGCGCCTGCGCCGTACGGATCCCGGTGATGTTCGCCGGATTGTGCAGCGGGGCCACCGGGACGAGCCGCTCGATCTCCTTCAGCACCTCGTCGGTGATCACGGTGGGCTCGCTGAACTTCAGCCCGCCGTGCACCACGCGGTGGCCGATCGCCACCAGCTCGGGGGAGTCCAGGCCGAGCCCGTCGGCCGCCAGCTCCTCGGCCGCGGCCTTCAGCGCCTGCTCGTGGTCGGCGATCCTGCCGGTGCGCTCGCGGGGCTCCCCGCTCCTCAGCGGTGTGTGCACCAGCCGGGAGTCCGCCTCGCCGATCCGCTCGACCAGGCCGGTCGCCAGCCGGGCGCCGTCGCGCATGTCCAGGAGCTGGTACTTCACCGAGGAGGAACCCGAGTTGAGCACCAGCACCCGGCTGGCCCGGTCGCCGGTGGTGTGCGTGGCAGTCATCCGGTCTGCTCCTCGTCCTGCGCCTGGATCGCCGTGATGGCGACGGTCGTCACGATGTCCTGCACCAGCGCGCCGCGCGAGAGGTCGTTGACCGGCTTGCGCAGCCCCTGCATGACCGGGCCGACCGCGACGGCTCCCGCCGAGCGCTGGACGGCCTTGTAGGTGTTGTTGCCCGTGTTGAGGTCCGGGAAGACCAGTACCGTCGCCTGGCCCGCCACCTCCGACGCCGGCAGCTTGGTCGCGGCGACGGACGGATCGACCGCCGCGTCGTACTGGATCGGCCCCTCGATCCTCAGGTCCGGTCGTGAGGCGCGTACCCGCTCGGTGGCCTCCCGCACCTTGTCGACGTCGGCCCCGGTGCCGGAGGTGCCCGTCGAGTAAGAAAGCATCGCGATCCGCGGGTCCACACCGAAGCGGGACGCGGTGACCGCCGACTGCACCGCGATGTCCGCGAGCTGCTCGGCGTCCGGATCAGGGTTGACCGCGCAGTCGCCGTAGACCAGGACCTTGTCCGCGAGGCACATGAAGAACACCGAGGAGACGATCGAGGCGTCCGGCTTGGTCTTGATGATCTCGAACGCCGGGCGGATCGTGGCGGCCGTGGAGTGCACCGAACCGGAGACCATGCCGTCGGCCAGGCCCTCCTGGACCATCAGCGTGCCGAAGTAGTTGACGTCCGAGACGACGTCGTACGCCAGTTCCACCGTCACCCCGCGGTGCGCGCGCAGCTCGGCGTACCGCTCGGCGAAGCTCTGACGCAGCTCGGAGGTCTGCGGGTCGACGAGCTGCGTCTCCCCGAGGTCGATGCCCAGGTCGGCGGCCTTCTTGCGGATGGCGTCGGTGTCCCCGAGAAGGGTCAGGTCGCAGACGTCGCGGCGGAGCAGCACGTCGGCGGCGCGCAGGACGCGCTCCTCGGTGCCTTCGGGGAGGACGACCCGGCGCCGGTTCGAGCGGGCCTGTTCCAGCAGCTCGTGCTCGAACATCATGGGGGTGACCCGGCCGCTGCGGGCCACCGAGATGCGCTCCAGCAGGGCGCCGGTGTCCACATGGCGCTCGAAGAGGCCGAGGGCGGTCTCTGCCTTGCGGGGTGTCGCCGCGTTCAACTTGCCTTCCAGGGCGAAGAGTTCGCCCGCCGTGGGGAAGGAGCCGCCGGTCACCGCGATGACCGGGGTGCCCGGTGCGAGGCGGGCCGCCAGCCGGAGTATCTCCTCGCCGGGGCGCTCGTCGAGGGTGAGCAGGACGCCCGCGATGGGCGGAGTGCCGGCGCTGTGCGCGGCGAGCGAACCGACGACCAGATCCGCGCGGTCGCCGGGGGTGACGACCATGCAGCCCGGGGTCAGCGCCTTCAGGAGGTTGGGCAGCATCGCGCCGCCGAACACGAAGTCCAGGGCGTCCCTGGCCAGGCCCGAGTCGTCGCCCAGCAGAACCGTTCCGCCCAGGGCCGTGGTGATCTGGGCGACGGTGGGCGAGGAGAGTGCGGGATCGTCCGGCAGGACGGAACACGGGACCGGGAGCTGCGCCTTCAGCCGGTCGGCGATGTCCTCGCGGTCCCCGGACGCCACCCGGTTCACGATCATCGCCAGGACGTCGCAGCCGAGACCGGCGTACGCCCGGTAGGCGTTGCGCGTCTCGGCCCGTACGGACTCGGCGTCCTGGTCCTTGCCGCCGACCACCGCGATCACCGAGGCGCCGAACTCGTTGGCGAGCCGCGCGTTCAGGGCGAGCTCGTCGGGGAGCTGGGTGGCGGCGAAGTCGCTGCCGAGCACCAGCACCACCTCGTAGTCGCGGGCCACCCGGTGGAACCGTTCGACGAGCAGGGAGACCAGCTCGTCCGTACCCTTCTCCGCCTGGACGGCGGAGGCCTGCTGGTAGTCCAGTCCGAAGACCGTCTCCGGGCTCTGCGAGAGCCGGTAGCGGGCCCGCAGCAGTTCGAACAGCCGGTCGGGCCCGTCGTGGATCAGCGGCCGGAAGACACCGACCCGGTCCACCTGACGCGTCAGTAGTTCCATGACTCCCAGATCGACGACCTGCCGGCCGTCTCCCCGGTCGATCCCGGTCACGTACACGCTGCGCGCCACGCGTGCTCTCCTGTCCTGTTCGGCTGGCATCGTCCCTTCGACGATACCTACCGGGGCAGGTGAGTCGCCCGCCGAGCACGACGCCTCGGGCGGCCCGCTTCCGGCACCGTCCTCCGCGCCGCTTGCGGCCTCGCCGCCCCTGCCGACGAGGCCGGAAGCGCGGGGGCCCGGCCCGGCGTGGGACAATCGTCGTGGCTCACGGTACGGGGGTTTCACGACGGGTCCCCGGAATGCATGGCACTAGCGAGCAGGAGACAGAGCAGGATGCGCATCGGAATTCTCACCGCAGGCGGCGACTGCCCAGGCCTGAACGCTGTGATCCGTTCGGTCGTGCACCGCGCCGTGGTGGGTCACGGTGACGAGGTCATCGGCTTCGAGGACGGCTTCAAGGGGCTCCTCGACGGCCACTTCCGGCCTCTCGACCTGAACGCCGTCAGCGGCATCCTGGCCCGCGGCGGCACGATCCTCGGCTCGGCCCGCCTGGAGCGCGACCGTCTGCGCGAGGCCGCCGAGAACTGCGCGGAACTGTCCCACCGTTACGGCATCGACGCGCTGATCCCGATCGGCGGCGAGGGCACGCTCACCGCGGCCCGCATGCTGTCCGACGCCGGAATGCCCGTCGTGGGCGTCCCGAAGACCATCGACAACGACATCTCCGCCACCGACCGCACCTTCGGCTTCGACACCGCCGTGGGCGTCGCGACCGAGGCCATAGACCGTCTCAAGACGACCGCCGAGTCGCACCAGCGGGTCATGGTCGTCGAGGTCATGGGCCGCCACGCGGGCTGGATCGCGCTGGAGTCCGGCATGGCCGGGGGCGCACACGGCATCTGCCTGCCGGAGCGGCCCTTCCAGGTCGACGACCTGGTCAAGATGGTCGAGGAACGCTTCGCGCGCGGCAAGAAGTTCGCCGTCATCTGTGTCGCCGAAGGGGCGCACCCGGCCGAGGGCTCCATGGCGTACGCCAAGGGCGAGATCGACCAGTTCGGTCACGAGCGCTTCCAGGGCATCGGCAACCGGCTGGCCGCCGAGCTGGAGAGGCGGCTCGGCAAGGAGGCCCGGCCGGTCATTCTCGGCCATGTACAGCGCGGCGGCACGCCGACCGCGTACGACCGGGTGCTCGCGACCCGGTTCGGGTGGAACGCCGTGGAGGCCGTGCACCGCGGCGACTTCGGCCGGATGACATCGCTGCGCGGGACCGAGATCGTGATGGCCCCGCTCGCGGACGCCGTGACCCGGCTCAAGACCGTTCCCGCCGACCGGATGTACGAGGCCGAGTCGGTCTTCTGAGGCCCGCACACGCACACGCGGCCCCTGCCGTCCTCGCGGACGGCGGGGGCCGCCGTCACTCCCGGGCTCAGATCCCGGCCGTCCGCCAGAACTCCTCGACCACCCGGTCCAGGAACTCCCGCCCCGGGTCATCCGTCGTCCCGGCCCGGTCCCGGGCCGTCGGGTTCCAGCTCAACGTCGATATCGTCAGCGCCTGGTAGTCGGCGTGCAGCTGCTCCAGCACGTTCTGGACCAGGACCCGGTCCAGCGGTACGAGTTTGTCCACCGGCTTCACGTACGCCTGCCAGCGGGTCGTGACCGCCCTGCTCAGCAGGTCCGCCAGCTCCTCGTTCCGGCCGGTCGCCGTCAGGAACTGCGCCGCCGACATGTCCAGCGCCCCGCAGAGCGCCACGGCCTGGCGTTCGTTGCCGCGCCAGCGGCCCGACTCCTCGGTCCGCTGGTACGCGGCGGCCGTCATCCCCAGCGTCCGCGCCAGGTCCTCCACCGCGATGTCCCGGGCCAGCCGGTGCTCGCGCAGGGTGCTCGCAGCGGTCAGGAGTTCGCCGGGCGCGCACCACAACACACCGGCGAGCGCCTTCAGTTCGCGCTCGCCGGGCAGTGCTGTACCGCGCTCCCAGGCCATCACGGTCTCAGCGGTGACGGTCAGTCCGTACTGGGCGCCGAGGCCGTACGCAACATGGCCGGGAGCCATTCCCAGCGCCTCGCGGAGGCGGCGCGCGGCGGGGGCGTTGAAGGGTGGTGTGGGGTGCACGGCCCCACCGTAGAAGCCTGGGAACGGCCTGGCTACAGCCTGTTCCTCACAGTTCACCCTTCGTACGATCCTCCTAGGGCGCCGGCTCCGGCGTGGCACTGATCCATCAGCGAGTTCCAGCCACCCAGTGGTAGTGCAACTCGGGCCGGCCGACCTGGCCGTAGCTCGGCCTCCGCACGGCCCGGCCGACCGTCACCAGGTGCTCCAGATAGCGGCGGGCGGTGATCCGGGAGATACCCAGCCCCTCACCGGCGCCCGCCGCGGTCACCCCGTCCGAAGCTTCCCGCAGAGCCCGGGTCACCGCCTCGAGCGTCGGCCCGCTCAGCCCCTTGGGCAGCGTGACCGGGTCCGAGACCCGCAACGCGCCCAGCGCCCGGTCCACCTCCTCCTGGCCGCTCGCCTCCCCGGCCGCCGCCCGGAACTCGGCGTACCGCACGAGCCGGTCCCGGAGCGTGGGATACGTGAACGGCTTCAGCACGTACTGCACGACACCGAGCGACACGCCCTCCCGCACCACGGCGAGATCACGCGCCGACGTCACCGCGATGACGTCCGCGCCGTGCCCGGCCGCACGCAGCGAGCGCAGCAGCTGCAGACCGTGCCCGTCGGGCAGGTAGAGGTCGAGCAGCAGCAGATCGATCTCCGTCCGGTCCAGCGCCCGTACGGCCTCCGCCCGCGAGTGGGCGACGGCGGCGACCTCGAAGCCCGGCACCCGGCCCACGTACAGCTGGTGGGCGTCCGCGGCCACCGGGTCGTCCTCCACGACCAGCACCCTGATCACGGCGCGACCACCTCCGGCCCCGCCGTGCGGGCGCCGAGCGGCAGCCGCACGGTGAACTCCGCGCCGCCGTCCGGCGCCCGGCCCAGCGTCACCGTCCCCCCGTTGCGGTGGGCCGCCTGCCGCACGAGCGCCAGGCCCAGGCCCCGGCCCGCGCCGTTCGTCGTCCAGCCGCGCCGGAACACCTCGTCCGCGTCGTCCGGGCCGATCCCGGCGCCGGTGTCCGCCACCCGCAGCAGCAACTCGCCGGCCTCCGCCCGCGCGGTCACGGTGACCGTCCGGAGAGGGGCCTGCGGCGCGGAGCGCTGCGCGGGCACGGGACCGGGGACGTCACCCGCAGACGTCTCCGACGCGGCGTCCACCGCGTTGTCGATCAGATTGCCGAGGATCGTCACCAGGTCACGCGGCGCCAGCGAGGGCGGCAGGGCCCCGTCGTCGATCAGGCTGTCCTCCGCGAGCACCAGCTCCACCCCGCGCTCGTTGGCCTGCGCCGCCTTGCCGAGCAGCAGGGCGGCGAGCACCGGCTCGGCCACCGCGTCCACCACACGGTCGGTGAGGACCTGCGCCAGCTCCAGCTCCGCCGTCGCGAACTCCACCGCCTCCTCGACCCGGCCCAGCTCGATCAGGGACACCACGGTGTGCAGCCGGTTCGCCGCCTCATGGGCCTGCGAGCGGAGCGCCTGGGTGAAGCCGCGCTCCGAGTCGAGCTCGCCCGACAGGGCCTGCAGCTCCGTGTGGTCCCGCAGCGTCACGACCGTGCCGCGCCGCTCACCGCCGACCACCGGGCTGGTGTTGACGACGATCACCCGGTCCACCGTCAGATGGACCTCGTCCACCCGGGGCCCGGACGCCAGCAGCGCCCCGGTCAGCGGCGCCGGCAGCTCCAGCTCGTCGACCCTGCGCCCGACCGCCCCCGGCGCCAGCCCCAGCAGCTCCCGGCCCGCGTCGTTGATCAGGGCGACCCTGCGCTGCCCGTCCAGCATGAGCAGCCCCTCGCGCACCGCGTGCAGCGTCGCCTCGTGGTACGTGTGCATCCGGCTCAGCTCCCGGGCGTTCATCCCGTGCGTGTGCCGCCGGAGCCTGGCGTTGATCACGTACGTCCCGAGCGCGCCGAGCGCCAGGGCGGCACCCGCCGCGGTCCCCAGGGCACCGAGCTGCTCACGTACCTGGGTGGACACCCGCTCGACGGTGATACCCGCACTGACCAGGCCGACGATCCGGTCGCCGTCGTGCACGGGCGTGACGACCCGTATCGAGGGGCCGAGCGTGCCGGCGTACGTCTCCTCGAAGGTCTCGCCGAGCAGCGCGCGGTCGGTGTGACCGATGAAGCTCCTGCCGATCTGGGAGCGGTCGGGGTGGGTCCAGCGGACCCCCTGCGGATTCATGATCGTGACGAAGGCGATCCCGGTGTCCTCGCGGACCTGCTCGGCGTACGGCTGGAGTACGGCGGACGGGTCCGGGGTACGGATGGCCTCCCGCACGGACGGCGATCCGGCCATGGCGAGGGCGGCGGCCCGCACCTGGCGGGCCGCGGTCTCCTCCGCCCGGTCCCGGCCGGAGGCGTACGCGAAGAAGGCGCACCCCGCCACGACCGCGGCCACGAGCAGGGCCTGCATCGCGAACAGCTGGCCGGCCAGGCTGCGGGGGAGGGTTCGGGGCAGGCGCATGGCATCCAGTCTGCCTGGCGGGGGCACGCGGCCCAAGGTGGCTCGAAACCATCTGTGAACGATATGAACGCAAGGGTGACGACCGTCACAGGGAACGTGAATAGTCGCCGGGGCCCCCAGGGACGGGGAGCAGCCGCAAACCCGAGGAGACCCCCGTGGCAGAGAAAGCCGCACGACGGGACCGCACCCACTATCTCTACATCGCCGTGATCGCCGCCGTGGTGCTCGGCATCACCGTCGGCCTGGTGGTTCCCGACTTCGCCGTGGAGCTCAAGCCGATCGGCACCGGCTTCGTCAATCTCATCAAGATGATGATCTCGCCGATCATCTTCTGCACGATCGTGCTGGGGGTCGGCTCCGTACGCAAGGCCGCCAAGGTCGGTGCCGTCGGCGGCCTGGCCCTCGGCTACTTCCTGGTGATGTCGACCGTCGCCCTGGCCATCGGCCTGGTCGTCGGCAACCTCCTGGAGCCCGGATCCAGCCTCCACCTCACCGAGGCGGCCCGCGCCGCGGGTGAGAAGCAGGCCTCGGGGGCCAGCGAGTCCACCGTGGACTTCCTGCTCGGCATCATCCCCACCACCATGGTCTCGGCCTTCACCGAGGGCGAGGTCCTGCAGACCCTGCTGATCGCCCTGCTGGCGGGCTTCGCGCTCCAGGCCATGGGCTCGGCCGGCGAGCCGGTCCTGCGCGGCATCGGCCACATCCAGCGCCTCGTCTTCCGCATCCTGGCCATGATCATGTGGGCGGCCCCGGTCGGCGCGTTCGGCGCGATGGCGGCGGTGGTCGGCGAGACCGGAGTGGACGCGCTGAAGTCCCTCGCGATCATCATGATCGGCTTCTACGTCACCTGCGCGCTCTTCGTCTTCCTGATCCTGGGCACGATCCTGCGCCTGGTGGCCGGGGTCAACATCTTCACCCTGCTGAAGTACCTGGGCCGTGAGTTCCTGCTGATCCTCTCCACCTCCTCGTCCGAGTCGGCCCTGCCGCGGCTGATCGCGAAGATGGAGCACATGGGCGTCAGCAAGCCCGTCGTCGGCATCACGGTGCCGACCGGCTACTCCTTCAACCTCGACGGCACCGCGATCTACCTCACGATGGCCTCGCTCTTCATCGCCAACGCGACGGGTGACCCGCTGACCATCGGTGAGCAGATCTCGCTGCTGATCTTCATGGTGATCGCCTCGAAGGGCGCGGCGGGCGTCACCGGCGCCGGTCTGGCCACCCTCGCGGGCGGCCTCCAGTCGCACCGCCCCGAACTGGTCGACGGCGTCGGCCTGATCGTCGGCATCGACCGCTTCATGAGCGAGGCCCGCGCCCTGACGAACTTCGCGGGCAACGCGGTCGCCACGGTGCTGGTCGGCACGTGGACCAAGGAGATCGACCGGGAGCGCGTGGACCAGGTCCTCTCCGGTGCGATCCCGTTCGACGAGCAGACGATGACGGACGACGTCCACGGCGCGGAGCCGCACGTCCCGGCCTCGCGGGACGACGACGCCGACGCCGACTCCGCCGACAAGCCGTCACTGGCGAAGGCGTAAGCAGGCGGCGTAGGCAGGCCCGAGGACACGGGCAGGCGAGTGCGGCCGGTACGGGAGCGAGCCCCGTACCGGCCGCACTCGTGCCGTGGGCGCGCACAGCGGGCCCCGGAGATGCCAGGTCCGGTCCCCTGTGGTGCCTTGCCGTCGAGCGCCGTGCGGGACCGAGGTGCGCCTGCGACCCGGGACCGCTTAACCTCTGCTGTCCGGCCCGGTGGCGGCCGGTTCGGCGGAAGGGCGTTCATGAGGCAGCGGGGAGCGGGCGGCGGGCTGAGAGTCGCGGCCGGGGTACTGGTGCCGCTCGGGCTGATCCTGGCCCTGGGGGGCGGCGGGTACTTCCTCACGCACTACCGAGGGGTCACCGTCATGAGCCAGGCGATGGAGCCCACCTACCGTGTGGGCGAGCGACTGGTCGTCGAGCGCGTCGATGCGGACGAGGTACGCAGGGGTGATGTCGTACTCGTCCGAGTGCCCGGTCGCGCCATGGGCCGACCGGTCCTGCAGCGGGTCATCGGGATGGGCGGCGACCATGTGGTGGGCGACGGGGACCGCATCACGGTGAACGGGAAGCCGGTCGACGAACCGTACGTGAGGCGCGGCGAGGCGGACCCGGCGACCGGACCGTACGACGTGCGGGTGCCGGCAGGGCGCTTGTTCCTGCTGGGCGATCACCGGGCGAACTCCTACGACTCGCGGTATTTCCTCGACGACCAGTCGGGCAGCGTCGCGGCCTCCGGAGTGCTCGGACGCGCGCAGGAGGGTTTCGCCGTGCCGGCGGTGTGGGGCACGCTCGGAGTCCTCGGGGTCGTGCTGACCCTCGTGGGGACCGGTCTCGGGATCGGAGGGTACGCGGCCGGGCGGAGTGCGCGGCGTTCGCTCGCGGCCGTGCCCCATGGCCCGTGGTCCGAGCCGGTGTCCCGAGGCCTCGCGGACTGATCGGGGCCCGGGCTCAGCCACGGCGCCTGTGATCCGGGGGCCCGGCCGCACCCCGAGCCGCCGATCCGGGCACGGGCGACCAGCCGGGCACTCCGGACCGTCGCCGCGGACTTCACCGGGGCAAGGGCCCGCCCCGGCTGCTCAGCGATGCCGACCCGGCGGCACACGTGCCGGCTGAGCTGAACAGCCACCGCGGCCGGTGTGCCAGACTGGCGTTCCACTGCGACTCCACGACCCCACACGTGCGACGCGCGTTCGGTACTCGTGCCACCGAGGAGCGGGATGCACAGGAATCTGGCGGACACCGCACGAGCCGCTCTGACGGGCGCGTACGCGCCCGGCGCCGGGGAACACGGGGCCGTACCGGCGCACCGCATCGAGGGCGCCACCACCACGGTCGTCGCCGACACGTGCGTACGCGGCGACCTCGGTTTCGCCCTGCTCCTCCACCGGCGCAAGGACGGTGTCGTCGCCGAGGAGCTCTTCTTCGCGCGGCGCGAGGGCGCGGAGGGCTGGGGGAGCGCGGAACACCTCTCGGGCAGCGCGGGGGCACCGGACCTGACCGATCCCGAGGAAGCCGCGGCCGTTCTGCGCGGCTGGTCGATGACCTCGCTCGGCGAATCCGAGACACTTCTGCCCACCGGACGGCCTCAGGCCGACGAGGGCTACGAACTGATGCGCTTCCACGTGCTGCTGGTGGACGAGAGCATCAGCCACCTCCATGTCGAGGCCACCTCCGCAGGAGTCCCACCCGCGTCCGGCCACGTGCGTAAGCCCCTCACGTCGCAGATCGCTCTCATCGCCCTGTTTCCCGAGGAGAGCGTCACCGTCCGCACGAGGGCCGAGGCCGGGACCGGAGCCCGGTCTCTCGGTGAGCTGTTCGAACTGGCGGGCAGCGGCGTCGCGCCCGGCGCCTGCGACACATAGGGCCCGGAGCCCGCCACGCCACGCCTTGCCTTGACGTCGGCGTCAAGGAATACGGTCGCGGTATGCGAATCGGGGAACTGGCCGAACGCGCCGGAACGACGACACGGACGCTGCGGTACTACGAGTCACGGGGCCTGCTGCACGCACGCCGCGCGGGCAACGGGTACCGCACGTACGACGAGAGCGACCTGCGGCTGATCCAGCAGATCCGGACCCTCCAGGACTTCGGGTTCGACCTGGAGGAGACCCGTCCCTTCGTCGACTGCCTGCGCGCCGGCCATCCGGCGGGCGACGCCTGTCCGGCGTCACTGGCCGTCTACCGGCGCAAGCTCGGCGAGCTGGACGCCCTCATCGGTCAGCTTCAGTCGGTCCGTACGGAGGTGGGGGCCCAGCTGGCCCGCGCCGAACTGGAGGCGTCCGCCGAGCTGCCGGGCGGCCCCGAACCACGATGCGAACTGAACTGGGAGGACGAAGGATGATCCATGCGGAAGGTGTCGCCGAGGTGACCGACACGACGTTCGACACGGAGGTACTGGGAGGCGGCCTGCCGGTCCTGGTCGAATTCACCGCCGACTGGTGCGGTCCCTGCCGTCAGCTCGCCCCGGTGCTCAGCGCGATCGCCAGGGAAGAGGCCGGCCGCGTCAAGGTCGTGCAGATCGACGTGGACCACAACCCGGGCATCACGAGCCGTTACGCGGTGCTGTCGACGCCGACCCTGATGGTCTTCCAGGACGGCGAACCGGTGCGGTCGATGGTGGGCGCCCGTCCGAAGCGGCGGCTGCTCCAGGAACTGGAGGAGGTGCTGCCGGCGGCGGCCCTGCAGGGCTGAGGCAGCGCCCACCGTGCGTGGGGCGGTCGTTGGGGGACTGAGGACACCCAAAGAGCTCGTAACACGATCTTGTTCAAGTGTTCTGGTCGGGTGGGGCAGAGGCGGCGCGGGGAGAGCACGCGCGGGCTGAGGGCGGAAAGCAAAGCTGGCCAGGACGGCTCCGGTGCCGGGTGTACGACTTCGCCTCTGGATCATCGCCTTGGCTGGGTGGTGCCAGGGGCCAAGATGGGCCTGGCATTGAGTGGTGCCGCCTTCTGCCCTGAGGCTGTGACGTGCGCCTGCCACGGCGGTGGGCAACCGTTTGTTGATCTCAGCCGTCATATGCACATGACGACGACGCCTGCCCTCCCATCCCTCGTGCTGCGCGGCAGCAGTGCCACCGCCCGCTTCGGGGACGGATTCGACTACGTGCAGTGGGAAGAGGACGGGCGCGTGACACGAATTCCGCTGGATGCCATCGAAGCGGTCCGCAGCCTCGACCGCTCGTTCCAGGTAGTACTGACGACTGCAGAGGCCGACCGCCGTCCTGCCGTGTACGCGGTTCACGATGCCAGCACCGCAGCCGTGACCACGTTCTGCGCCGCCCTGCAGGCCCGACTGCCCGAGAGAGGGGACGAGGGATTGCGCGTCGACGGCGAAGATCTGATCACCGAAGTCCCTGCTGGGCACCCCCGGACGCCCTCGAAGCGCGTTCTCCTTGTCGCCGTGATCGCGGTCTTCGCTGTGATCGATGGGGCGGTGGCGGTGCTCCGTGAGCCGGCGTGGGCCATCGCGCTGCCGTTCTTGCAGCTCTTCGCGAGCACGGGGGTATTCCTGGCTCTGACACTGGGACGAGGCTTGTACGAAGCGCTGCGCCTCCCCAAGCATGGCATCACGGTGATGGCCGAACTCGACCACTACACCGACAGTACCAAGGTGTACCGGTACGAGGACCAGGACGGCGGGCTGCACTTCTACCGGGATCGGACCGGCGGGCAGCAGCTGGAGCTCAGCTACGACCCGAACAACCCCAGCCGCGCCTCCACCCGCCAGTCGCTCTACGGCCAGGTCATGATGGCGCTGATGTCAGTCGTAGGCCTCGGTATGGCCTGCGGCGGACTTGGGATCACCGGATACCAGCTCTTCATCGCCTTGCGTGGCTGACTCCGTATGCGTCCGTGTCGAGCACCTCTTGAACTCGTACCACCGCTCTTGCGATCGGCACTGCTTGAGGCGTCGGTAGCAGATGAGGCTGCAGGCGAGGGAGCCGAAGGCGTCGTGAAGTTCGGTGCGCCGTTCCCAGCGAACTGCGAGGCGTTTGAAGTGGTGGAGCAGGGCGAAGGTCTGTGCCACCACGTAGCGAAGTTCGCCCAGTCCCTTGATGTTCGGACAGCCTTTGCGTGAGATGACGGGCAGGATCCCGCGCTTGCGTAGTTCGTCTCGATTGGTGTTGGAGTCGTAGCCCTTGTCGCCGAGCAGGGGCTGCGGGTCGTCTGCGGGGCCTGCCCGGGCGGCCGGCGATGGGTGGGATGCCGTCGACCAGAGCGAGGGTCTGGGTGACGTCGTTTACGTTGGCCGCAGTCGTGATGACCTTGAGCGGGGTGCCACGTCCGTCGCAGATCAGGTGGTGCTTGCTTGCCGTTTTCCGCCGGTCGACCGGCGACGGACCGGTATCGGATCCCCCTTTTTTGCTCGGATGTGCGAACCGTCCACGCATGCCCGTGACCAGTCGAGTGCGCCGGCCGCGTTCAGTTCCGCGAGCAGGATCCGGTGCAGCCGGTCGAAGACCCCTGCCTTCTGCCACCTGTCCAGGCGACGCCAGCACGTCTGGCCCCCGAGCCGAACCCCAGCTCCAGCGGCAAGAGTTGCCAGGCTATGTCGGTGTAGAGGACGAAGAGTATGCCCGCTCGGCGCGGCGGGTGGGCTGGGAGCGGTCAGGCCTTACGGGCCAGCAGTTGCACTTCCTGGAACTGTCGCCGGTCGGTGGGTTGCGGCCGGCGAACCATGCGGGCCACTTCGGCCAGTCCGGACTCGCCCAGCATCGCGGAGAGGTGGTCGGGCGACCATCGGTAGGCGGGGACGACCGCGTGATCGAAGACCTGCGTCAGCTGAGACGGGTCGTCAGTCGCCGAGAATCCGACCAACAGGTGGCCGCCGGATGCCAGTACGCGGTGGAACTCCGCGAGGATTGCGGGGAGTTGTGGCGGCGGGGTGTGGATGATGGACCAGCGTGAGAGTGCGCCGGTCAGCACGCCGTCAGCGACGTCCAACGCTGCCATCGAGCCCACGTCGAACCGCAGGCCCGGATGGGCCCGCCGGGCCAGCTCGATCATCACGGGAGAGGCGTCCACCCCGAACGCCGCCAGCCCCAGCTCCACCAGATGAGCGGTGACATGGCCGGGCCCGCACCCCAGGTCCGCGACCTGACCGTCCCCGCTCGCGCGTACGGCCTCGGCGAAGGCGCTGAGGATCGCGCGGTCCAGGGGGCTGTCACGGAGCGAGTCGCGGAACAGCTCCGCATAGGTGGGGGCAGCGGCGTCGTAAGCCTCACGGGTGGCATCGAAGGCATCGTGTCGGACCATGCTCACGACAGTAGTCTGGCTCCGGGGTGATCCGGGAGGCCGTCTCCCCGGGGTGAGGGCGCAGCCCCCGGGAAGTGGCGCGGGCGGGGCCCACGTCAGCGGCGACAAGGCGTACAGCTCCCGAACGCCCTGGCGTAAGGGCCCGCGAGCGCGCCACCCCCACCGGCATGCGGTGGGGGTGGCGGTGGCGGAGCCGTCAGTTGATCACCCGCAGGTGGGTCGGCCAGCCGATGCGGTCGAGGAGCCCGAACATCTTCGCGATGTCCGTCGGGTTGAGCTTCACACAGCCGTTGGACGCGTAGTCACTCGCGCCGTCCCAGCGGCGTGCCTCGGTCTTTCCCCGGCTGCCGTCCCGGTTCATCTCGGAGTGGATGAACATCTCCGTGCGCGTGGTGGTCTTCCTGGAGCACGGCATGTTCTCCAGCCACACGGCGTATCCCTTGATCAGCCGTCCGTTGTAGCGCCTGTCCTTGAGCTTGATCTTCCAGTTTCCGTTCGGCATCCAGCCCTGGTTGCGGACGCAGTCCTCCTTGATCCGCTTCCCGTGACCGGACCCGGCCCGGTAGGCGGCCTGGAGCTTCCCGCCCCGGTAGACGCGCAGCCGTGAGTCGGAGGGCGAACTCTGGTTCTTGTCGAACACCAGCGTCGTCGCAGGCGCCGCGGCAGCGGGCTTCGTGCCCGCCGCCGGTGCGCCGACCGCGGCGGCCGGCGCCAGTGCGAGGGTGGCCGCCAGGGTTCCCACGGCCAGCACGCCGCTGACCACGCGCTTGCTCGACTCCCTGTGCGTACCTCGCTCCCGTCCTGCGGCCTCGTTCCCTCCGGGGTGGACGTGCGGATGCGTGGTCGTGCGGAAAGCGGACATGGAGAACTCCTCCGAGGAGAGATGACGGGACGCGCACCGAAAGCGGGGGAGCGGACGCAGGCTCTTCGATGCCCTCGACGAGGGCGGGCCGTCCGGCACCGCTGGGCGCATCACCAGACTGCCCCGGGGGCCACGGCACGGAAAAGTGCTTTCGGCAGGCTGCACAGGTGCATGGATGCAGCCCATGCACAGCGGCCCTGACCTGCCGTCATGCCGTCATGCCGTCATGCCGTCATGCGTCATGCGGGAAGCGGCGGACGACATGCGCCGTGCGGGCACCAACGCCTGCCCGCCGTGCTCACGCGGAGACGGAGGGCGAAGCGCCCGGGGACTTCTGGTACGCGGGCGTGTCATCGGCCGGGCTCTGGGACATCAGCAGCGCCCGCCAGGTGGGCACGTCCACCGCACCGGTCACGGGAAGGCCGTGTCCCTGCTGGAAGAACTTCACGTTGGAAGCGGTCGTCGGGGTGAACGTTCCCGAGACCTCCGTGCCGCCCTGGCCCGCCTTGTCCAGCAGTTCCTGCGCCGCCCTGACCGGGAATCCTTCGGCGCCGATGTGGATCTCCACGACCAGAGCCGGCCAGGTGTCGTCCCCTACCTTGCCGTCGGGCGAGAGGTGGTGTCTCCTCTGGAAGTCCATGACGGCCTCGTACGTCCTGTCTCCGAAGATGCCGTCCACCTCCAGCTCGTACCCCTGGTGTTTCAGCAGGTTCTGCACCGTGCGGCCCCAGGTGAACTGGTCCTCGTGCTTCTTCCGCTTCACCAGCGGCCAGCGCTGGGGCCCGTGCGTCGCGTGGGCGGAACCGGCCCCCGTGCTCCCGCTCGCCGCGACCGTACGGTCCTCGGCGAACTGCCCCTGCACGACGGTGCCGGCGAGGAAGGACAGAACAGCCACCGCCACCACCGCCGGCAGCGCCCACCGGGGGAGTGACCGGCCGGAGGCATCACCGCCACGGGTCTCCGCGTCGGCCCCGTCGGCAGGTACGGGTGTGCCGCCGGCCGCCCGCTGGCGCCCCAGATCCTCGAGCGAGGCCCGGCACAGGGCCTGCGCCCGCTCCAACTCCTGCGCCGGGGCGCGTAACTGGGCGTGCAGAGCCGCCACCACCCTCGGGGGAGCGGTGGACTGGTGATTGCGGTTCAGGTAGCGCGAGAGTGTCGTCTGGTCGATGCCCAGCCTCGACGCCAGCGCCTGTTGTGTCGGCCGCGTACCGCCGGACGCGCTTCCGGCCGCCTCCCACCATCCCCGGAGCAACCGCGCCAGCTGCACGCCCGGCGGTTCCTCCTGCTCCTGGCCACCTCGCTCGCTCGCCACGCGTGAGTCCCTCCCCGTCCTCGTACGGAACAGCCGGCGGCACGGAACAACCAGGCCCCCGGAGTCCGTGCCTGACCGCATCTCAGCTGGTCGGCGGCGTGCATAACGGCATACATGAACGCATCGGCCGACAGCAGAGCAGATCGTAGCGAGCGGGACGACGTGTCCGGCATGCTGACTTCGCCACCGGGCGTCCGGTTCGGCGCCCTCGGGGCCCGGCGACCCCGGAGCCCAGCTGCACAGGTCGTCGCGGTCCGGCGCGCGGCGCGTCTCTCAGCCGCGTACACGTTCACCCGGACGAGTGGCGCGCGGGCTCGCGTCGTACGGCCCGGACCCCTGACCGATCCCCTTGGAAGGACTCCGCATGTCCGTCGTCCGCATCACACCCACCGCGGCTAAAAGCCGCATGACCGGCCTGCGAAGGGCCGCCGTACGGACCGCCGTGGTGGCGGCGAGCACCGCAGTGGTGGTCACCGGCCTGACCGCGATGCCCTCGGAGGCGGCCCCGCCGGGCAAGTACCGCGTCAAGGGCGTCGACACCAGCCACTACAGCCACCCCGGAGGGCGGGCGGTCGACTGGCGTCGGGTCCGCGCTGCCGGGCACTCGTTCGTGATCGCCAAGGCCACCGAGGGTGCCACCGAGAGGGACAGCTGGTTCGCCCGCGATCTCGAAGGGGCGAAGCGCGCGGGTCTCGTTCGCGGCGCCTACCACTTCTACGCCGGGACACCGGGCGCCGCTCAGGCCGAGAACTTCGTGCAGGCGATGAAGGGCGCGAGGTACACCGGGAAGGCGGCCGGTGAACTGCCGCCGACGGTCGATCTGGAGCTGAAGAAGAACGCGTGTCCCAAGGGCTTCGGCACCGGTCAGCTGCGTGACTTCCTCCAGGTGCTCACCGGTGAGGTCGGAGTGAGACCGATCGTGTACACCACCAAGCAGTTCGTGGACCGGTGCATGGACGGCGACGGCTCGCTCCTCGAGGGACACACGCTCTGGCAGCCGCGCTACCGGAGCGGCTCCCGCGAGCCCGACGCCGTGCCGGGTGCCGGGTCAGGCTGGACGATCTGGCAGCACAGCGAACAGGGAAGCGTGCCCGGCATCCCATCGAGGGGCAGGACCGACCTCAACGTGTTCCGCGGCACCCTGGCGGAGCTGAAGCGCCGCGCCCACCTCCCGGCCGGCTGATCAGCGAACGGCGCCCGGAGGGCGCGTACGACTGACGGCGACCCGTTCGCGACGCGAGTCTCACGGTGCCTCGACGAAGCGGCCCCGGCACGGTGGCGACAGCGACGCAGGAGGGGCGGCTGTCAGCAGGCCGTCCATCCACCGTCCACGGCCAGTGCCGACCCCGTGGCGAAGGACGCGCGGTCGCTGCACAGCCACAGGGCCGCCTGCGCGATCTCGACGGGATCCGCCATGCGCTTCTGCATCTGGCGGGCGACGAAAGCCGTACCCAACTCCGGGTAGGCCTGCACCGCTTGGTCGATCATGTCCGTCCGGGTGGTGCCGACGACGAGCGTGTTGATGCGAATCCCGTGCGCCGCGTACTCGGCCGCCGCTGCCCTGGTCATGCCGAGCACCGCGTGCTTGGCGGCGACGTAGGGCACGGGGGCTCCGGTGGCCCCCATGGCCGCCGTGCTGGCCGTGTTGACGATCGCGCCCTTCCCCGCTTCGAGCATCACCGGGATCTGGGAGCGCAGACAATTCCAGGTGCCGGTGACATTGACGGCCATCGAGCGGTCGAAGACTGCCTGGTCGAGCTCATGCAGGGGCGACAGGTCGTCTCCGGCGAAGCCCGCGTTGTTGAAGGCCGCGTCCAGGGTGCCGAAGTGCTCCCGGGCCGTGTCCACGGCACGCTGCACGTCCTGGGCGACCGAGACGTCGCCCGCACTGATCACCACCCGGCCGCCCGAGTCGGCGATCTCCTGCGCCAGTTGCCGCAGCACATTCTCGCGACGGGCCATCAGGACGACCGCGGCTCCCTCGGCGGCGAACAAACGGGCGGCTGCTTCCCCGATACCGCTCGACGCGCCCGTGATCATGACGGTCTTGCCCGCCAACATCCCACTCGTCCCACTCATCGCACTCGTCCTACTCACGTCACTCATGTGGCGAGTAAACCTCCTGCGGTCACGCCCTGACGGATGCGGCGGGCGCAGGCCGGTTCCCCGTTGCGTCACTTCGCCAGACGAAGAACCCCGCCGCTCCGAAGACGGGGGAGTGGCGGGGTTCTGGTCGTGGCGCTTGGAGCAGGTCAGATGACGGACGGCTCCCCGGCCTTCACCTCGGCCACGAACGAAGCGAACGCGCAGGCGGAGAAGTGCAGGACTGGGCCGCTCGGATCCTTGGAATCACGCACGGGAACGATGCCGCGCGGGGTGATGAGGTTGGCGGCGACCTCGAGGCAGTTGCCGCCGTTGTTGCTGTACGAGGACTTGAACCAACGGGGGGATTCGGTCGTCACGGGGTGCCCTTTCGCAACTGGCTGATCATGGCTACGGATGCCGCCTGCGACAGCGTTTGAGCCTGTAGCTGATGGTAGGCCGTCAGCATGGGCATCACGGAAGTGCTCTCTCGTTCCAGGTGCCCCTGAGCCTGCGACTCGGCGTAACAGATCACGGACCGATCCGGCAGTGTCAAGAGGTTGACGGGCAGGTCGAACGTGCGTCGCTCGCCTATCTCGAACGGTGCCACCTGTAGCAGCGTGTTCGGCAGCTCGGCGAACTCGACCAGACGCTCCAACTGGGCGGCCATGACGTCGGCTTCGCCAATGGGCCGACGGATGCAGCTTTCGTCCATGGTCACGAACATCATGGGTGGCCGGGGTCGTGCCAGCGCCGCCTGTCGCTCCGCCAGGAACGAGACACGTTCATCTGCTTGTGCGGGCGTGATGGCACCCCGCCGTACGGCGCTGTCCGCCAACACCTGTGCGTACTCCGGCGTCTGTAACAGCCCGGGAATGATCCCGATCTCGAACAGTCGGATCTCTACCGCTCGGCCCTCATGCCCCACGTACTCGGGGAAGCCTTCCAATAGCGAGCCATGTCGAATTGCGCGCCACTCGCGCTCAAACGAATCGACGGAACCGGCAATCCCGAAGACGAGATCGACTTTGCGTGAGAAGGGAAGGGTTGGTGACTTCCGGCAAGTTTCCACAGCCGAAATATGCTGACTGGAATATGCCAAGCTCTCGGCCAACTCCTCCTGGCTCCAGCCTCGATCCTCCCGCAACCTGCGCATGCGGGCACCGTAGGCTGCTTGGGGGCTGCTCTCGGGGTCCAATTCCTTGCGGTTGACCATTCCGCCGTCCAATCCTTCCTTCGTTTTCGCTCAGTTGAAGGAAACCTGACCTTACGTCACGCTGGGCGGGCCCGGTAGCGGTATGGCTACGGAGAGGAGTGGACCTTGCCCCGGAAGCACACTTCCAAGTCACCCAGTCCCCAGCGACGCCGCAGTGGCGCTGACGAGCCGGTCACACGGATCGACGCGTTCTGGCGACTGGTCCCGGACTGGGTGCCACGCACCGGATACGCCGTGCCGAGCAAGGGTGTACTCGGAGAGGTTGAGGCCGGACTTCGGAAGCGGGTTCGAACGGTGAGCGGTGCCACGGCTGTATCCGCGCTTCACCCGCCCGCCCTTGAGCCCGTTCCCATGGCCGGGTGCGACGTGTGCGGAGCGCTGTCACGGCAGCGAGCGTCAGCGTACGTGGCAGGGAACCTGATCACGGTCCGGAGCTGCAACGAAGAGATGGTGAACCACCCGCACTGAAGGGCGGAACGGGCGTGAGGGTGAAGAGCCCTGTTGCGGAGCGGCCGCGAAGAGTGGAATCCGCAGAGCTTTCGCCGTACCGGAAGTGATGGAGCGACAACTGGTGGCGGTCGGCAGGATTCATAGGCAACGGCAGAAGGGCAGGAAATGAGCGCGAAGACGCGGCCCGATGAAATGGCGAAGTGGGCGCCGGGCACTGTCGGAGAAGACGTCATAACCGTGCACAGGCTCATCGGACCGCTTGATGACCCCGGGCGGACGCGTGAGTTGAAGTCGGTATGCGGTGATGGCAAGGCCGGTGACGAGAAGGACGTTTGGGCTCGTGCTGTGAACTGCCCGCGTTGCCTTGCCGCCCCATGACTACCGTCCCGGGATCCGGCCGAGTCCTGGCCGGTCCGAAACCCCTGGTTTCCTGCCTCCCCGGCCTCGCTTCGAGGTCAGGGAGGTGGGGTCACAGCCCCGCCCTCGGCAGGGCGGGTTGCAGGAGAACGATTCGATGAACCCACGAGAGGACACACTTATGAACCCGTTCTGGATGCTCCAGGCCGATGGTGGTAACCCGCAGGACGACAGCGACTCGGGCAACAAGCACGGCGGAGGTGGCTCCGACGAAGGCGGTAACAGCAGCGACGGGCAGACACCGGCGGACGGGCGCTGATCGTGTCCGAGGAGACGATGTCGGAGGCTGGTCCTGACGGACTGGCCTCCGGGCTCATGGAGAAGGGTGCGCTGGCTTCCGACTGGTTGCCGGCCTTCAAGGCGGTGCCCCGTCACTTCTTCGTTCCGGATGTCATCTGGCCGGGGAGAGCGGGAATGAACCGCCAGGACGGCCGGGTGATCCGGTCGGAAGCTCCGGAGTCGTGGTGGGAGGCCGTCTGGACGGACGCTCCGATCACGACACAGTGGGACGACGGGGCATACACGGGTCCTGGCCGGGGCCGCACGCCGTCCTGCTCCAACTCGATGCCCACGATGGTGTTCTCCATGCTTTCGGCGCTGGACGTCGAGGCCGGTCACAGGGTGCTGGAGATCGGCACGGGCACGGGCTGGAACGCCGCTCTGCTGTGCCACAGGCTCGGAGACATGAACGTCGTCACGGTGGAGGTGGACGCGCACATTGCAGCTGAGGCCCGCGCCCGGCTCATGGCTGCGGGTTTCCACCCGAAGGTCATCGTCGGCGATGGCACGCGCGGCTACGGCAAGGATGCGCCGTACGACCGGATCATTGCCACGTGCTCGGTCGGGAGCATTCCGGTCCAGTGGGTGAGCCAGGCCAAGCCGGGGGCGGTGATCGTGGCCCCCTGGGGGCCCGTGTACGGGGGTGAGGCGTTGGCCCAGCTCACGGTCACGGAGGCCGGAACGCTGACCGGCCGGTTCGTCGGCTCGTCGGCCTTCATGCGACTCCGCGAGCAGAGGCGGAATCTACCGCCCACGAGCGACTTCCTCGACGAGAACACCTGGCCGGCCGGGGGTGTGGAGTCCAGGACGACGCTGTCACCTGACGACGTGGGCGAGTGGATCCACATGTTCGCGATCGGTGTGCAGGTCCCGGACATGTTCTGCCGTGTATCGGACGTGCGGGAGGACTCCTACCGGCTGTGGCTGTTCGACAGGGGACGGACGAGCTGGGCGTCGGCCGACTACGTGCGCGGGGAGGCCTCCTTCCGCGTCGTGCAGTCGGGGCGCCGCGAGCTGTGGCATGAACTGGAGACCGCGTGGCGGTGGTGGTACCAGCAAGGTCAGCCGGACTTCGACCGGTTCGGCCTCACGGTGGATGACCGTGGCCATGTGGTGTGGGTGGACGTCCCGGCCAACCCTGTGCCCCGGTGGGCTCCCGGGGCTCGTGTACGGAACCATTGAAATGGAGTTATCGCGCTGTCACCGGTAGTGGACGAGCCAGGGCGTATCGAAGGCCCATTTCGCGGCGGAGACTGTATCTCCGACCACGCCCCTGGAGGCGTGCCACCGAACGGGACGCGCCCAGAACACATCAGTGGGTCCAGGACTCACTGATGCACACTGGATGGGAACGGTCCTGACGCCCGTCCACCGCTCACAGGTCGTCGGGCAACAGCCGGAACGCCGGGTGGCCGGTGAGTGGACGCATCATGCGGAAGTGACCGTCGGTGGTGAAGAGGTCGGCGGTCCGGAAAGCGGCTGCGAGCACCACGTTCATCGCATCGGCCAGGCCGACGCCTTGACCGTTGTCGGCGTCCTCGTACCCACGCATGACCGCCATGGCGCCGCGCAGGTGCGGGGCGATTTCCGGGACTTCGAAACGGCGGGCTTCGGCCTGGCCCGCGATGAAGTCGAGCGCGGTCATCGATGCGCGAGCGCCGACCCGCGAGGTCAGCAGATAGTCGAGTTCGGTGAGGACCATCGGCGACACCACGAGGTGTCCCACCGAGGCCAGGGTGTCCCTGTGCTGAGCGTGGCGGGGGTCCTTGGCCGTGAACAGCCGATACAGGGCGTTCGTGTCGGCGATCGCGACGGGAATGTCAGCCATCGGTCGCGCCCATGCCCCTCAGCGTCGTGTCGATCTCGTCGTCGGTGAGCTCCGGGCCGCCCAGGTCGGGAAAGTCCAGCGGACCCATCGGGTCGGTACGAAAGGGGTAGGAGAGCGGGCCCAGACGGGCCCCTCGGGGGACGATGTCTCCTATCGGGACGCCGTCCTTGGTGATGGTCACGGTCTCGCCGGCCTGCACACGGGCCATGACGCGTGAGGTCTGCTGGTTCAGTTGCCGGAGTGGAACTTCCCTGTTTCCGCCCATAAGCCCAATGTACTACGCGTTCTACAACGTCACCTACCGGTCCCGCTGCGCCCGCGACGACGAGTGGCGCGCCCATTCCCGCGTACATCAGGCACCAGCCGTACGGCCTCGCCTGGTCGAGTGCGTCGAATGTGGTCGCCCCGGCCCGGCCGACGCGCTCCCGGACGGCCTCTGCCGTCCCTGCCGTGCCACCGTCCACGCGGGGACGGAAGCCCCCAGCCGAGCCCGCAGAAATGGCTGTCGGTGCGCCTGACTAGGCTTTTCCGGGACCCGGGGCCTGTCGAGCGCGCCGGGGACACCGATCTTGGGGGAAGCAATGCGCAAGACACTCACCGCGACGGCCTTCGTTCTGACCGCCGCGCTGCTGACGGGCTGCGGTGGTGGCGAGGAGAAGCCGGCCGACGAAGGCAAGGGGCAGAGCACCACCGCCCCGGAGTCCGCGAAGCCGAAGGACGCCGGCGAGGGCACGTCGCACGAGGTGACGATCAAGGTCGAGGGAACGGGCAAGAGCAAGGTCATGTACACCCTCGACGACTCGGACTTCGCGGACGTCGAACTGCCGTGGACGAAGACGGCCACCATCGCCCCGCGAGGTGCGGAGAGCGAGGTCGGACGGCTGGTGATCGTCACGCCCGGCACCATGACGGCAGCCGACGGCAAGCTGGTCTCCGCAGGATGTTCGATCACCGTCGACGGAAAGACGGTTGTCGAGCAGGAGGGTGGCGAGACGGGCAAGCCCTGCTCCTACAAGCTCAAGTAGCCCGCTGCGGCCCTGCGACGTCCGAGCGGTCTCGATGTCGGACCGAAGGGGGCTGAGGCGCACCGGACTTCGCGAGTCGTCCAGCACGACCACACGCAGTTGGCCGCCGACCCGTGGTGCCGGCGCCTCCTCGGAGCACTATGAGGGGTCGTCACGCGGAGCGGTCCGCCACCTTGCGGTCGAGCCGCGAATGACGGCAGTAGCGGGGCGACCAGCTCCCAGAGCTCAGCAGGAACCAGACGCTTCGACAGATCACCCCTCACGGCCGCCATCATGCCGCTCGAACCTCAAGCCACGTGGCACGGACCTCTACGCTCTGGCCGAGGCGGCCGATCTGGCGGCCTGCTCGATCTTCGCGTAGTAGACGGCGCGGGCTTTTTCATCGATCTGCATCTCATGTTCGGGGCGCATCCCGGTTCGGCCGTCTACGCTTTCACGCAGGATGTCGGCGTGCCCGGCATGCCGGTTGGTCTCGCCGAGGACGTGGACCATGACGGCGAACAGGTTCGTGTGGGAATGGGGGTCCGGCCACCAGGGCACGTGGCCGGGGGCATCGAGGGGAAGCTCGTTGATCGTCGCGTCCGAGTGTTCCCGCGTGCGCCGGTAGAACTCGATGATCTGATCGCGGGTCTCGCCCTCAGTCGCCCACAGATCGCTGCCGTCGTGGTCCTGCCACCGGGGCAGAGGTTCCGGGAAAGGGCGGGCGAAGACCTCGCCAAAATACCTGGCCTCGACGCTGGCCACGTGTTTGACCAGGCCGAGGAGGTTGCTCCCGGTCACGGTCAACGGTCGGCGGGCGTCGTATTCGGACAAGCCGTCGAGCTTCCAGAGCAGTGCCTCGCGGTCCCGCCGCAGTCTCCCGTGCAGGTTGTCCTTCGCGAATTCATCGATCATGCGGCATGAGCCTGCCATGGGCTACTCGCGGCCTCAAGATCCCGTGCGTGGACCGCAACGACCGGAGCCGAAGTCTGGCAGATGTGGGGCGCGGGAGATGTGCCCTCAGTGCGATACAAACGATCCCTGGCCCAGCACGGTGTACAGACGCCCTTCCTGGCGGAGCGCAACTACGGCCTTCTGCGCTGTCGACTGACTGACATCGAATTCAGCAGCCAACGCCACTGTGCCGGGGAAGCGGGAGCCGGGTTCGTAGCGGCCGGCGTCCAGGCGTCGGCGCAGCTCATCAGCCACCTGGGGCCACACGGGGACGGAGCGGTCAAGGTCCATATCTCCAGCGTGGGCGAGTTCGCGAGATTGCGCTATCGCGGTTACGCGTTAGTGCGGTATCGCGCTTACGCATGATAGGGCCGAAGAGAACCCGGCGACCGGTTGGATGGAGTCAGCAGACATGACGGAAGCTACGCGCAGAACCCTTGGCTCGACCTGCGAACCGGTCGCTGCGCGGAGGAGGAAGGTCGTAGCTTCCCGAAGCTCAAGTCACGGAACTCGGGTCCCGGGGCCCGGGGTTCGAGCGTCGGAAAGGGTCCGGTCACTCTTTCGGGGGTACGTGTGAGGCTCCCGGACCGGCGCTTGAGCTTCGGGCTTCGGGGGTCGGAATCCGGGAGTCGGGATTCGAGCGATGTTGTACATCCGGGGGAAAAAGAAGGGGTTGGGAAAACCTACCCACCCTCCCCACCCCGTAACGGCCAGCAAGTATGACTAATAGTGACCGGCTTGCGGCGCAGAGTCGCGGATGCTTACGGTGCCCTCAACGAAACGACCCCGGCACGGTGTAGGAAGCACCATCCGGGGTCTCACCCCAAGATCGATACCCTAGAAAGACGATCTCGTGGCTACCCAGCACCCTAGCTCCGCCCCGTGCGCCCCCGCACCCTCGCGCCCGTACCGCCAGGCCCGCACCGGCTACGGCAAGCGTTCCGTGCTGGGGCAACCACCGTCCCAGGCATCCGACTTCGCCCTTCTCCGCGAGCGCGAGCGGTACGTCGCCGGGTACGTCGACCATCTCCCCGACGGTGCGGCCATGGACATCAAGTCGCTCGCCAAAGACCTCCCGCTGTACGGACAGATGGCCATCGGTACCGCCCTGCGTACCCTCGCGGTCGCCGGCCACCTCCGCCACGTACGCTGCCGCGTCGAATCGTCCGGCCAGAGCCGCTGGGTGACGCGTACCTACTGGTCCCGCCGCGCCCGCGACAACGAGTGGTGGGCCAACCACCTCGCGGGCGAGGCGACCGGGGGAGAGGGCTCGTCCACGCAGGAAGCGCCCGCACCGCCGCCGCCCTGGGTGCCTGCCGAAGAGCCGGTCCCCGTACCGCAGCAGAGGCCGACGGCCGACCCGGCTCCGGACAGCGCCGCCTCCTCGCCCGCCTACGTCGCACTGGCCCGGCTCGGGCGCCTCGAACCCCGGCTGGCCCTCTCCGCCGGGGACTGCGCCGCGCTGGAGCGGTTCGCAGCGGAGTGGTTCGCCCGTGGGGTGGACGCCGACTACCTCACCCAGGCCCTGACCTCCGGCCTCCCCTCCCCGATCGGCTCGCCCGTCGGCTTCGTACGCCGTCGCCTCATCGACAAACTCCCGCCCCGGCTGCCCGACGCTCCTCCCCCTGGGTCGGCCGCGCTTGGGGTACGCCCGCTCCTGGTCGAGTGCGCGGAATGCGGTCGGCCCGGCCCGGCGGAGGCCCTCCCGGACGGCCTCTGTCGCCCCTGCCGCACCACCGTCCAGGCGGGGACCGGAGCCATCGAGGACCCGGCGGCCGAACTGCCCGGTGGGCGGGACGTCAAGGCGCTGGTGGGCAGCATGCGCAACCTGATGCGGGCGCCCTGAGGGCTCCCGGGCCATGGCGTTTGCGACGGCCTTCGTCCTGGCAGCCGCTCTGCTGACGGGCTGCGGTGGTGGTGAGGAGAAGCCCGCCGACACCAGCAAGGCGGCGAGTTCCGCGAGTCCGAAGGCCGAGAAGTCGGAGGAATCCGGGGGCAGCGGCGTCTCTGAGGGCCCCTCGCACGAGGTCACCATCAAGATCGATGGTGAGGGCACGGGCACCGTCATGTACACCCTCGACGAGTCGGAGACCCCGAAGGTGACCCTGCCCTGGTCGAAGACGGCCACCATCGCGGCGCGAGGCGCCGAGCAGGAGGTCGGCCGACTGGTGATCGCTGCGCCCGGACACATGATGACGGCCGACGGTGCATACGCCCCCCAGGCGACGTGTTCGATCGTCTTTGACGGCAAGACGGTGGTCGACACCAAGAAGGACCCGGGCAAGCCCTGCTCGTACACGTTCAAGTAGGGCAGGCCGCACGCGCTCGCGGGGGCGTCACGGACGTCCCCTTCTCATCACCACGGGCGTGGTGCGGCGCACCCGGTTCCGTCCGGGTGCGCCGCCTGCTCCCCGTCGCCGTCAGGCCGGCCGCAGCCACACCGTCGCCAGCGGTGGGAGCGTCAGCGTGATGCTGGTGTCCCGGCCGTGTGCCGGCACCGCCTCCGGCTTCAGCGGCTCCTCGTTGCGCACGTCGCTGCCGCCGTAGCGGGCCGCGTCGGTGTTGATGACCTCGACCCAGGCCTCCGGGCCGTCCGGTACGCCGATGCGGTAGTCGCTGCGCACCACCGGGGAGAAGTGCGAGACGGCGATCAGCGGCGAGCCGTCCGCGTCGTACCGGACGAAGGCGAACGCGTTGTCCTCTGCCGCGCCCCCGTCGATCCAGCTGAAACCTTCCGGCACGGTGTCCCGCTGCCAGAGCGCGGGCAGCGCGTGGTACACCGCGTTGAGGTCCGTGACCAGATTGCGTACGCCCCGGTGGTCGCCGGAGGCCTCGTAGGTCTCGTCGAGCAGCCACCAGTCCGGGCCGTGCCCCTCGGACCACTCGGCGCCCTGAGCGAACTCCTGTCCCATGAAGAGGAGTTGCTTGCCCGGATGGGCCCACATGTAGCCGAGGTACGCGCGGTGGTTGGCCCGCCGCTGCCACCAGTCGCCGGGCATCTTGGTGACAAGGGCCTGCTTGCCGTGCACGACCTCGTCGTGCGAGATCGGCAGCACGTAGTTCTCGCTGTACGCGTACACCATCGAGAAGGTCATCTCGTCGTGGTGGTACTTGCGGTGGATGGGCTCCTTGGACATGTACACCAGCGAGTCGTGCATCCAGCCCATGTTCCACTTCAGCCCGAAACCGAGCCCGCCGTGGTCCGTCGCGCGGGTGACGCCGTTCCAGGCGGTGGACTCCTCCGCCATCGTGACGACGCCGGGGTTGCGACGGTAGACCGTCGCGTTCATCTCCTGGAGGAAGGTGACCGCGTCCAGGTTCTCCCGGCCCCCGTGCTCGTTCGGCGACCACTGGCCGTCCTCGCGGGAGTAGTCGAGGTAGAGCATGGAGGCGACCGCGTCGACCCGCAGCCCGTCGATGTGGAACTCCTCGCACCAGTACGTGGCGTTGGACACGAGGAAGTTACGCACTTCCTTACGGCCGTAGTCGAACTCCAGCGTGCCCCAGTCCGGGTGCGCGGCCCGGTTCGGGTCGGAGTGCTCGTACAGCGGGCGGCCGTCGAACTCGGCGAGCGCCCAGTCGTCGCGGGGGAAGTGGGCCGGCACCCAGTCCATGAGGACGCCGATGCCCGCCGCGTGCAGTGCGTCGACCAGGAAACGGAAGTCGTCCGGGGTGCCCATGCGGGACGTCGGCGCGTAGAACCCGGTGACCTGGTAGCCCCAGGACCCTCCGAAGGGATGCTCGGAAACCGGCATCAGTTCCACATGGGTGAAGCCCAGATCCCGTACGTACGCCGGGAGTTGTGAGGCCAGTCGGCGGTAGTCGAGGCCGGGGCGCCAGGACGGCAGGTGGACCTCGTAGACCGAGAACGGGGCCTCGTGGACCGGGCGGTCGCCCCGGTGGCTCATCCAGTCCTCGTCCTGCCACACGTGGTGCGACGCGGTGACCACCGACGCTGTCGCGGGTGGTACCTCGGTGCTGCGGGCCATCGGGTCGGCGCGCTGGGTGTGCGAGCCGTCGGGCCTGCTGATGTCGTACTTGTACACGGCGCCTTCGCCGACGCCGGGGAGGAAGAGCTCCCACACGCCGGTGGAGCCGAGGGAGCGCATGGGGAAGGCCGTGCCGTCCCAGTAGGTGAAGTCGCCCGTGACGCGCACGCCCCGCGCGTTCGGCGCCCAGACGGTGAAGCGGGTGCCCGCGACACCCTGGTGCTCCATCGTCTGGGAGCCGAGTGCCTTCCACAGCTCCTCGTGCCGGCCCTCGCCGATCAGGTGCAGATCGAGTTCGCCGATGGCGGGCAGGAAGCGGTACGGGTCCTCCACCTCGATCGTGTTGTCGTCGTAGGCGACCTGCAGGCGGTAGCCGTCGGGCACGGCCGGCAGGGGCAGGATGCCCGAGAAGAAGCCGTCGCCGTCGCTCTGCAGCGCGGCCCGTTTGCCCCCGGCCAGCACGGTCACCGAGCGCGCGTACGGGCGCAGCGCGCGGAAGAGCACTCCGCCCGGGGTCGGGTGCGCGCCCAGGACGCCGTGCGGATCGTGGTGCTCACCCGCGAGCAGCCGGCCCCGGTCCGCGTCGTCCAGGGCGGTGGCGGGCAGCACGCTCCTGCTGCCTCCCCCGCGCCGGGGGCGGGGCGGGGTCTTGGAGGCCGCCGCAGTCGTCTTCCTGGCTCGGGCCCGCTTGACGGGCGGCGGCGGGGGCGCGTCGGCAGGCGCGTCCGTGGGGGCGGCGGCAGGGGCCGTGGCGGGAGTGGTGGCGGGCGCCGCGGCCGGGGCGGTGACCTCGGTGGTCACCGGCTTGGCCGTGGGCGGGACCTCGATCGGCTCGGACGGCTTGCGGGACGGCTTGCGGGCGGTCACGGAGACAGCCTCCTCGAAGGCTCGTGGGCTCGTACGGCCCGGGGTGGGTGGTGGGAAGCGGAGGTCACACGGGCGTGGCCGCCAGGCGCTGGATGGCTGCCATAGGGACCGGCAGCCAGTCGGGGCGGTGCCGGGCCTCGTACAGCACCTCGTACACCGCCTTGTCGGTCTCATGGGCGCGCAGCAGCTCCGGTCGGGAGCGGGGGTCGGAGCCCGCCGCGGCGGCATAGCCCTCGCAGTACGCGGCACGGCAGCGGGCCGCCCACGCGGGGTTCCACGGGTGGTGCGAGCGGGCCGCGTAGTCGAAGGACCGGAGCATCCCGGCGACGTCGCGCACCGTCGGCTGCGGGCTGCGGCGTTCGGGCAGCGGCTTGGCCGGCTCGCCCTCGAAGTCGATCAGCGACCAGAAGCCGTCGTCGTCCCGCAGGGTCTGCCCCAGGTGCAGATCCCCGTGGACCCGCTGCGCCGCCCAGCCGTGACCGGTGTCCCCGAGCGCCGCGACGGCGTCGAAGGCGGTGCGCAGCCCCGGTGCGTACGGGGCGAGCGCCGGGACCGCCTGGGCCGCGGCCTCCAGGCGCTCCACCATCCCGGCCACCAGGTCCCTGGTCCGTTCGTGGGCCAGGGGCGGCGTCGGCAGTGCGGCGGCGAGGGCCGTGTGCACCTCGGCGGTGGCCCGGCCGAGCGCGTGCGCCTCGGGTACGAAGTCCCGCCCGGTGGCCAGGGCGGCCAGCGCGAGCTGCCAGCCGTCCTGGACGCCCCGCAGGAAGGGCTGGAGCACGCCGAGCGTGAGCGGCTCCGGGGTGGCCGTCGCCTCGAACCAGGCGACCGGGGCGGGGACCCGGCCGCAGCCCTCCCGGCCCAGTGCGAGCGGCAGTTCGAGGTCGGGGTTGGTGCCGGGGAAGACGCGGCGGAAGATCTTCAGGATGAGGGCGTCCCCGTAGACGAGCGAGGAGTTCGACTGCTCGGTGTCCAGGAGGCGCGGGGCGAGGGACGGCGGAACGGTGCCCGCCCGGTCGAAGCGGAGGATGCCGAGGGATCCGGGGTTACGGAATCGTTCCAGCAGAAGGTCGGCGACGCGTGGGTCGTGCAGCCCCTCGTACAGGGTGCGGCCCGCCAGCGGGCCGTCCGTGACCTGGCCGATGCGGGCGTCGGCCAGACGTGGGGGGAGCGTGGTGCGCGCGCCGAGCAGGAGTTGGTAGCAGTCTCCCTGGGCATGCGCGGAGCGGCTGCTCGGCTGGTGTACGCGGACGAGCAGGTGCAGCAGCCCGGGGGCTGTGCCCGGGGTGTCCAGGGGCAGTATCTCGGTGGCCGCGACGAGGGAGAAGCCGGTGACCGGCTGCCCCTTGCCCGCGAACCACCGCTGCCGGGGCACCCACTCGTGGAGCAGTGGGGCGAGTGACGCCAGGAGGGCCGTGGCCCCCGGGGCGCTCGTCGAATGTCGTCTTGTCGTCTTTCTCGATGTTGTGTTCTTCGCCAGGGCGACTCGAGTGGATGCAGCCTCCGACATGGCATCGCGTCCTTTCCCCGGGCACACCACAGGATGCGAAGAGTGTCCCGGATTGCGGCAATGGCTGTCCGGCTGTGCGGGACGTGTCGGGTGAGGAAATGTCCGTATGGACTCGATCGGTGCTCGATCAGTGCTCGTTCGGTGCTCGATCAATGCTTGATCAAGGGGCCACAAGAGTCCGGAAGAGCCAGGAAGTGCTCGATATGGGGGAGAGTGCCCCGTGCGGGGCGGTGGAAACCGCCCCGCGGGTGGCGCCCCGCAGGCGGGGCGCCGTCAGCCGGCCTTCACCGGTGGTCAGCTGACCGAGGCGTCCTTCCGCAGCCGGAACCAGTAGAAACCGTGCCCCGCGAGTGTCAGCAGGTAGGGCCACTGACCGACGGCGGGGAAGCGCACCCCGCCGATCAGCTCCACCGGATGACGCCCGTCGAAGGTGCGCAGATCGAGCTCCGTCGGCTGCGCGAACCGCGAGAAGTTGTGGACGCACAGCACGAGGTCGTCCTTGTACTCACGGGTGAAAGCGATCACCGCCGGGTTCGAGGACGGCAGTTCGCTGTACGAGCCGAGGCCGAACGCCGGGTTCTGCTTGCGGATCTCGATCATCCGCCGCGTCCAGTGCAGCAGCGACGACGGCGAGGCCATCGATGCCTCGACGTTGGTGACCTGGTAGCCGTAGACCGGGTCCATGATCGTGGGGAGGTAGAGCCGGCCCGGGTCGCTGGAGGAGAACCCGGCGTTACGGTCGGGTGTCCACTGCATCGGGGTGCGTACGGCGTCACGGTCGCCCAGCCAGATGTTGTCGCCCATCCCGATCTCGTCCCCGTAGTAGAGGATCGGGGAGCCGGGCAGGGACAGCAGCAGCGCCGTGAACAGCTCGATCTGGTTGCGGTCGTTGTCCAGGAGCGGTGCGAGCCGCCGCCGGATGCCGATGTTGGCCCGCATCCGTGGATCCTTGGCGTACTCCGCGTACATGTAGTCGCGCTCTTCGTCCGTGACCATCTCGAGCGTGAGCTCGTCGTGGTTGCGCAGGAAGACGCCCCACTGGCAGCCCGACGGGATCTCCGGGGTCTTCGCCAGGATTTCCGAGACCGGGTAGCGGCTCTCGCGGCGTACGGCCATGAAGATGCGGGGCATCACGGGGAAGTGGAACGCCATGTGGCACTCGTCGCCGCCGGCCGTGTAGTCACCGAAGTAGTCGACGACGTCCTCCGGCCACTGGTTGGCCTCGGCCAGGAGCACGGTGTCCGGGTAGTTGGCGTCGATCTCCTTGCGGACCCGCTTGAGGAAGTCGTGGGTCTCGGGGAGGTTCTCGCAGTTGGTGCCCTCGCGCTGGTAGAGGTAGGGCACCGCGTCGACGCGGAAGCCGTCGATACCCAGGTCCAGCCAGAAGCGCAGGGCCGAGATGATCTCCTCCTGCACCGCCGGGTTCTCGTAGTTGAGATCGGGCTGGTGCGAGAAGAACCGGTGCCAGTAGTACTGCTTGCGGACCGGGTCGAAGGTCCAGTTGGACGTCTCGGTGTCGACGAAGATGATCCGGGCGTCCGGGAACTGCTTGTCGTCGTCGGCCCAGACGTAGTAGTCGCCGTACGGCCCGTCCGGGTCCGTGCGGGACTGCTGGAACCAGTCGTGCTGATCGCTCGTGTGGTTCATGACGAAGTCGATGATCACGCGCATGCCGCGCTGGTGCGCGGCGTCGACGAACTCCACGAAGTCGGCGAGGTCGCCGAATTCGGGCAGCACGGCGGTGTAGTCGGAGACGTCGTAACCACCGTCGCGCAGCGGGGACTTGAAGAACGGCGGCAGCCACAGGCAGTCGACGCCCAGCCACTGCAGGTAGTCCAGCTTGGCGGTGAGGCCTTTGAGGTCACCGACGCCGTCCCCGTTGGAGTCCTGGAAGGACCGGACGAGTACCTCGTAGAAGACGGCGCGCTTGAACCAGTCGGGATCGCGGTCCCTGGCGGGAGTGTCCTCGAACAGGTCGTGGACAGGCTCGTTGACGATCATGGTGTGGGTGACCCTCCGGTCGGCGGGGACGGTCGCAGGACCGCGATGTGCGCCGGAGTCGTGCCCGGCTCCAGGCGCACATAGAAGGTCCTGCCCCAGTGATAGGTGTCGCCGGTGAGCTCGTCGCGCACCGGCACGCTCTCGTGCCAGTCGAGGCCGAGACGCGGCATGTCCAACGAGACCGTGGCCTCCTGGGTGTGGTGAGGGTCGAGGTTGACGACCACCAGGACGGTGTCCGGGCCGGAGCGCTTGCTGTAGGCGATCAGTGCCTCGTTGTCGACCGGGTGGAAGTGGACGTCGCGCAGTTGCTGGAGCGCCGGATGGCGACGCCGGATCCGGTTGAGCGAGGTGATCAGAGGAGCGAGCGAGCGGCCCTCACGTTCCGCCGACTCCCAGTCCCTGGGCCTGAGTTGGTACTTCTCCGAGTCCTGGTACTCCTCGCTCCCGGGACGCACCGGGGTGTTCTCGCACAGCTCGAAACCCGCGTACACGCCCCAGGACGGGGACAGTGTCGCGGCCAGCACGGCCCGGGCCTCGAAGGCCGGACGGCCGCCCTCCTGGAGGTAACCGGGAAGGATGTCGGGCGTGTTCACGAAGAAGTTGGGCCGCATGTACGAGGAACTCTCGCCCGAGAGTTCGGTGACGTACTCGGTGAGTTCCTGCTTCGTGTTACGCCAGGTGAAGTACGTGTACGACTGCTGGAAGCCGACCGAGGCCAGCGTGCGCATCATCGCGGGGCGGGTGAAGGCCTCCGCCAGGAAGATGACGTCCGGGTCGGTGCGGTTGATGTCGGCGATCACCTTCTCCCAGAACACCACCGGCTTGGTGTGCGGATTGTCGACGCGGAAGATCCGCACCCCGTGCTCCATCCAGAACCGCAGGATGCGGACGGTCTCCGTGACGATCCCGGGCATGTCCATGTCGAACGCGATCGGATAGATGTCCTGGTACTTCTTGGGCGGGTTCTCGGCGTAGGCGATGGTCCCGTCCGGACGGTGGTGGAACCACTCCGGATGCTCCGTCACCCAGGGGTGGTCCGGCGAGCACTGGAGGGCGAAGTCGAGCGCGACCTCCATCCGCAGTGTGCGTGCCGTCGCGACGAAGTGGTCGAAGTCCTCGAGCGTGCCGAGATCAGGGTGGACGGCGTCGTGGCCGCCCTCGGCCGAACCGATCGCCCAGGGCACGCCCGGGTCGCCGTCGCCGGGGGTGAGGCTGTTGTTCGGGCCCTTGCGGTGGGTGGTGCCGATGGGGTGGACCGGCGGGAGATAGACCACGTCGAAGCCCATCGCGGCAACGGCGGGAAGCCGTTCGGCGGCGGTCCTGAAGGTACCGCTGATCACCCTCGGAGCGGGCAGGGACAGCTCCGACGTGACCGCCGCCGAAGCCTTCTTCCGAGCGGCTGCCGTCTTCGCGGTCTTCGTGGCCCGCGGCTTCCGGGCCGGCTTCGCGGGCGCCACCGCCTCCTCCCGCGCGCCCTCGGACCGCGGGAACAGCTCGTACCAGGAGCCGTACAGGGCGCGCCGGCGCTCCACCGTCAGTGGCAGCGGCCGGGACGCGGTGACCAGCTCGCGCAGGGGGTGGCGTCCGAGCGCCTCGTCCACCTCGGCGGTCAGCGCGGCCGCGAGCCGGGCGGCCGCCGGGCGCTTCGTGTCGCGCAGCGCGTCCACGGCCGCCAGCACGGCCTCCCGCCCGTCCTTCTTCGGCACGCCCTCGGCGGCGCGGGCGTACAACGCGGCCCCCTCGTCGAGGACCAGCGCGACGTCGATGCCCGCCGGAATCTTGATCCGCGCACGGGCGCGCCAGGTGCTGACCGGATCGCTCCACGCCTCGACGGTGTACGTCCAGTGCCCCTCGGACTCCGGGGTGACGTCGGCGCCCCACCGGTCCGTGCCGGGAGCGAGCTCGCGCATCGGCGTCCAGGGGCCGGGCCGTCCGTTCGGGTCGCACAGGACGACGTCGGCGGCCACGGCGTCATGGCCCTCGCGGAACACGGTGGCGCTGACCTCGAAGGTCTCGCCCACAACGGCTTTGGCGGGACGTCTGCCGCAGTCGACGAGCGGACGGACGTCCAGGACGGGAATGCGACCGATCATGGAATCACCTGGGGGTCGGAGCTCGGCATGCACGGCGCGGGACGTGGGCGTGAAGGGCTGACCGCGCGCGCCGCGATGGTGGGGGTGCGTCCTTTGTAGCTGCTCGGTCGTCGGCTGGCGGGCTGTGGGCATGGCCGCTCCTGTCCGCGTTCACTCGAATGGCACTCGAATGGCAGGTGCGCGGGCGGTTCGTGCTCGGACCGGGGCACCTGGGATGTGCAGCGCGGGGGTGTTACCGGGGAAGCCTTCCCACCGCTTTCGGGCGGCCAACCCGGCGGAGTGTCAACTCCTGGGTGCAACTGGTGCACGCGCTGTGGGCCGCGCGCCGGTCCCCCGGCCGCCACGCGGGCACCTCCGAAGCCTTCCCTGTGGTGCGGGGTGCCACAAGTCCGAGTGAGGAGGGGAAATCAGCCATATCGCCCGTGACAGAAGGGGGCGTAACTGGCGCATCTGGCCCATGCGGCGGCCTGGGCCGGAGGGGTGGGAGAGGGTGCCGGGGCCTCGTTGCACCGGTGGGGCACGTGAGGTGGCAGGGGGCGGTGCGCCCGGTGCAGCGTGGGGGACGGGGGCGGACGGACCGCGCCGGGGCGGGCCCACTGAGCCGGTCGCGCGCCGTGTCCGCGTTCGGCGGCACGCCGCTACCGTCGAGGGTGACGGAGAGGGCGCCCACCGTCGTGCGTCCCCTCGGATCCGTACGTCCCCTGTAAAGGTGGGATACGTGAAGGCCATTCGTCGATTCACCGTGCGTCCCGTCCTCCCCGAACCCCTGCGACCGCTCAGCGACCTCGCCCGCAACCTGCGCTGGTCCTGGCACACCGAGACCCAACAGCTCTTCCAGGCGGCCGACCCGGAGGGCTGGCGGCCCGCGGACGCCGACCCCGTGCGCCTGCTCGGTGCCGTCTCCGCCGCCCGCCTTGCCGAGCTGGCCGGCGACGAGCAGTTCCTGCACCGGCTCACCGAGGTGTCCGAGGACCTCCGTGAGTACCTCGACGGCCCGAGGTGGTATCAGGACCAGCTCTCCCAGGGCGCCGAGCTCCCCGCCGCCATCGCCTACTTCTCACCCGAATTCGGTGTCACCGCCGCCCTGCCCCAGTACTCGGGCGGCCTCGGCATCCTGGCCGGTGACCACCTGAAGGCCGCCAGCGACCTGGGCGTACCGCTCATCGGGGTCGGTCTGCTCTACCGGCACGGCTACTTCCGACAGAGCCTCTCCCGGGACGGTTGGCAGCAGGAGCACTACCCCGTCCTCGACCCCAACGAGCTGCCGCTCACCCTCCTGCGGGAGACCGACGGCAGCCCCAGCAGGGTCGTCCTCGCCCTGCCCGGCGGGCGCTCGCTCCACGCCTCGGTCTGGCAGGCCCGCGTCGGGCGCGTCCCCCTGCTGCTCCTGGACTCCGACGTCGAGGAGAACGCACCGGGCGAACGCGACGTCACCGACCGGCTCTACGGCGGCGGCAGCGACCACCGGCTGCTGCAGGAGATGCTGCTCGGCATCGGCGGGGTCCGCGCCGTGCGCACCTACTGCCGGCTGACCGGGCACGCGGACCCCGAGGTCTTCCACACCAACGAGGGCCACGCCGGATTCCTCGGCCTGGAGCGGATCCGTGAACTCTCCGACACGGGCCTGGACTTCGACGCCGCGCTGGAGGTCGTACGGGCAGGCGCGGTCTTCACCACGCACACCCCGGTACCCGCCGGGATAGACCGGTTCGAGCGCCAGCTCGTCGCCCGTCACTTCGGTGACGACGGCGAGCTGCCCGGGATCGGTGTGGACAGGATCCTGCGCCTCGGGATGGAGACCTACCCCGGCGGCGAGCCCGACCTCTTCAACATGGCAGTGATGGGGCTGCGGCTCGCCCAGCGCGCCAACGGGGTCTCGACCCTGCACGGAGCCGTCAGCCGGGAGATGTTCTCCGGCCTGTGGCCGGGATTCGACCCCTCCGAGGTGCCGATCACCTCGGTGACCAACGGGGTGCACGCCCCGACCTGGGTCGCCCCCGAGGTCCTCCGGCTCGGCGCCGGCGTCTTCGGCTCCGCACGTGCGCGGAACGCCCTCGCCGGAGCCGGGACGGGCCGCGCAGGAACGGCAGGCACCCCCGGACGCTGGGACGCCGTGACCGCCGTCCCGGACCACGAGATCTGGGACCTGCGCCGGGGGCTGCGCGAGCAGCTCGTCGCCGAGGTGCGCACACGGCTCCACGCCTCCTGGCGCAGGCGCGGCGCGGGCACCGCCGAACTGGGCTGGGTCGACGGCGTCCTCGACCCGGACGTGCTGACCATCGGCTTCGCCCGCCGGGTGCCTTCGTACAAACGGCTCACCCTCATGCTGCACGACCGCGACCGGCTGCGGGAGCTGCTGCTCCACCCGACGCACCCGATCCAGATCGTCGTCGCCGGCAAGGCCCACCCCGCCGACGACGGCGGCAAGCGGCTGATCCAGGAACTGGTGCGCTTCTCGGACGACCCGCGGGTACGCCATCGCATCGTCTTCCTGCCGGACTACGGCATGGGAATGGCGCAGAGGCTCTACCCGGGCTGCGACGTCTGGCTCAACAACCCGCTGCGCCCCCTGGAGGCCTGCGGCACCAGCGGGATGAAGGCGGCGCTCAACGGCTGCCTCAACCTCTCCGTGCGCGACGGCTGGTGGGACGAGTGGTTCGAGCCGGACTTCGGCTGGGCGATCCCCACCGCCGACGGGTCCGCCACGAACGAGGAGCGGCGTGACGAGCTGGAGGCCAACGCCCTCTACTCGCTGATCGAGGACCGGGTCGCCCCGCGCTTCTACGACCGCAACACCGAGGGCCTGCCCGAGCGATGGATCGAGATGGTCCGCCGCACCCTGGTCACCCTGGGCCCCAAGGTCCTCGCGGGCCGCATGGTGCGGGAGTACGTCGAAAGGCTCTACGCCCCCGCGGCGCTGTCGCGCCGGGCGCTGGAGCCCGTCGCCGCCCGCGAGCTCGCCACCTGGAAGGCCAGGATCCGTGCGGCCTGGCCGCAGGTGGCGGTCGATCACGTGGAGGCCTCCGCCGACACGGTCGTCGGCGGGTCCGCAGAGCTGGGATCCACCCTGGCACTGCGGGTCCGGATCGCCCTGGGCGGACTGGACCCGGAGGACGTCGAGGTGCAGGTGGTCGCCGGGCGGGTCGACTCCGGTGACGCGATCGCGGAGGCCCGGACGTTCCCGCTGAAGCCGGCCGGCGGTCACGACCTGGAGGACCGCTGGCTGTACGAGGGCCCACTCGCTCTCGACCGCACGGGTCCCTACGGCTACACCGTGCGCGTCCTGCCCTCGCATCCACGGCTCGCCTCGGGTGCGGAACTCGGCCTGGTCGCGGTGCCGAACGCCGCCACGGTCGACGGCGGCGGAATGCTTCTGCGCTGACACACGGGCCGGCGACGGGGCCGGGCGCCACACGCGTCCGGCCCCGCCGCCGTGCCCGACGGTCCCCGAAGGAAACCACCGACAGGGGTGTTTCTGCCGTGATCTGGCTAACATGACAACCGTGCCGGTGTCGCCCAGCAGCCACCGACGTGACAGCGAGGCGTCCCTGGGGCGCGAGTGGAGGTCAGCACGGTGAACGGCGGCGGAGGCCGAGCGAAACGCCTGACCCGTCGGCTGGCCGCGCGGAACGGCACCTCCCGGCCGTTGCACATCCGCCGGCCGGAAACCGTCCCGCTGCGGGGCGACCGCTTCACCACCGCGGCCAGGATGCGCTGGCTGCACGCCGCGAGCACCCGGATCGGCACGACCCTCGATCTGAAGCGCACGGCGGAGGAGCTGGCCGGATACAGCGTCCCGCGACTGGCCGACGGTGCGGCCGTCGACGTACTGGAGTCCGTCCTGCGTGGTGAGGAGGGCGAGCGTGTCACCGGTGCGGCGGTTCCCGTCACCCGGGCGGTGGCGGTCCGGGCCATCGACGCGCTGAACGAGCTCGAACCCTCACCCGTCGGCCAGGTCGTCGACCGCCGGGAGCGCCGCGAGACGCTGCTGACCCAGGAGTGCCTGCGCAACGGCCGTCCGGTGCTGGTCAGCCGCATGACGCCGGAGGACTACGCGCGCGTCACACCCACCCGGAGCGCTGCCGAGGCGATGCGGCGCCAGGGTGTCCACAGCTACATGGCCGTTCCGCTGATCGCCCGTGGGGTGCTGCTGGGCTCCGCCGACTTCGTACGCGCCGGGAACAGCCCGCCCTTCAACCGCGCAGACCTGGAGATCGCCGGTCAACTGGGCTCCATGGCCGCTGTGTTCATCGACAACGCCCGGCTCTACGGACGCGAGCGCGAGCACGTCGTCTCGCTGCAGCGCTCCCTGCTTCCGCGCGTCACCCCCCACACCCCGGGCCTGCGGGTGCACGCCCACTACGCTCCGGCCGTCGAGGCGCACGGGGTCGGCGGCGACTGGTACGACGTGGTGGCGCTCCCCAGCGGGCGTACGGCGCTGGTCGTCGGCGACGTCACCGGCCACGGGCTGCCCGCCGCCGCCACGATGGGCCGGCTCCGGGCCGTCGCCCGTACGCTCATGATGCTGGACATCGCACCCGACCGGGTGCTCGCCCGGCTGGACCTGGCGACCCGCGACCTGGAGGACGACCAGGTCGCCACCTGTCTGTGCGCGGTCTACGACCCGGTGGATTCCAGCTACACCATCGCCAGCGCGGGCCATCCGCCGCCGCTGCTGGTGGACGCCGGTGGTACCGCCCGTTATCTCGACGTGCCGGTCGGCGCGCCGCTGGGCGCCGGGGTCATCCCGTACGACGCGCTGCGGCTGCGCGGTCCGGCGGGGGGCCGGCTGGTGCTCTACACCGACGGGCTGATCAAGACCAGGACCGACGACGTGGACGTACAACTGGAGGGGCTGCGCGCGGCCGTGGCCGCGATGCCGCCCGAGCAGCTCGACGCCGGAGGCCCGCTCACCTCGCCGCGCCGCGACGACGGCCGCTTCGACGAGGCCGTGCTGCTGGTCGCCGGGGGCCATGAGCCGCCGTCCGACATGAAGTTGCGGGAGTGGGACCTGCCCACGGAAGGCAACCCCGCCTCCACCGCGCGCCGGCTGATCACCGAGCAGCTCTCCCGGTGGGGCCTCGACGAACTGGCGGACGTGACGGAGCTGGTGGTCAGCGAGCTGGTCGGCAACGCCCTCCGCTACGGCGGCGGCCCGGGCCGGCTCCGGCTGCTCTACGACGACCGGCTCCAGGTCGAGCTCGCCGACACCGGGCCCGATCTTCCGCAGATCCAGCACGCCGACGTCAGCGACGAGGGCGGCCGGGGGCTGCAGCTCATCAACCTGCTGTGCCGCAGGTGGGGTTCGTGCCGCACCGCGACCGGCAAGGTCGTCTGGGCCGAGCAGAACATCCCGGGGTGAACGTGGCCCCGGCCGGACGCGCGACGGCCCGGGGGAGCGTGCTCCCCCGGGCCGTCCGGCTCAGAAGGTGAGCTTGACGCTGTTGAAGGTGCCGGTGTCGCCCGAGTAGGCGTCCTGGACCCTCAGGTTCCACGTGCCGTTGGCCACCTCGGACGAGGCGTTGACCGTGTAGGTCGCCACCACGTTGTCCGCGGAGTCGCTCGACGAGGAGTTCTTCAGGCGGTACGCCGTCCCGTCCGGGGCGACCAGGTCGAGGACGAGGTCACCGCGGTAGGTGTGGCTGATGTTCACCGCGACCGACAGATCATTGGGCGCGTTGCCGGTGACGCCGCTGACCACGACCGGGAAGTTCGCGGTGCTCCGGTCGGCGATGGCCTTGGCGGTCGTGTTCTGGAAGACCGTGCCGCCCGGGTCGGTGCCGCCACCGGGGCGGGAGCCCACGGCGATCCCGGCCCAGGCGTGGGCGACCGCGGCGTACTCGGCGCTCGTGGTGCCGTACAGCTCACCGGCCACGGCGAGGGTGCCGGTGCGGGCCGCGGCGTAGTTCGTGGTGGAGGTGAACTTCGTGGTGAGCGCCTTGAACCAGATCTGCAGCGCCTTGTCACGGCCGATGCCGGTCACCGGAAGGCCGTCGGACGTCGGGGAGTTGTAGGAGACCCCGTTGACGGTCTTGGCCCCGCTGCCCTCGGACAGCAGGTAGAAGAAGTGGTTCGCCGGGCCCGAGGAGTAGTGGACGTCGACCGAGCCGATGCCCGAGTACCAGTAGTCCTTGGACGCGCCGTCCTGGCTCGGCTTGTCCATGTAACGCAGCGGGGTGCCGTCGCCGTTGATGTCGATCTTCTCGCCGACCATGTAGTCGCCGGGGTCCTCGGCGGTGTCCGAGTAGAACTCGACGCCTGCCGCGAAGATGTCCGAGGTGGCCTCGTTGAGACCGCCGGACTCACCGCTGTAGTTGAGACCGGCGGTGTTGGAGGTGACGCCGTGCGTCATCTCGTGGGCCGCCACGTCGAGCGATGTCAGCGGCGCGGCGTTGCCGCTGCCGTCGCCGTACGTCATGCAGAAGCAGCTGTCCGACCAGAAGGCGTTGACGTAGTTGTTGCCGTAGTGGACGCGGGAGTACGCGCCGACGCCGTCGCCCCTGATGCCGCTGCGGCCCATGACGTTCTTGAAGAAGTCCCAGGTCTCCGCCGCCCCGTAGTGCGCGTCGGCGGCGGCGGTCTCGGCGTTCGACGCGCTGCCGTTGCCCCAGACGTCGTCGGGACCGGAGAACAGGGTCCCGGTGCCGGACGTACCGCGGTTCAGGTTGTACGTCCTGTGGTTGCCGCGCGCGCTGTCCGTCAGGTTGTACGAGCCCGAGGAACCGGAGGTCCCCAGGGTCACCTGGCCGTTGTACAGCGTGTTGCCGGTGCCGTTCTCGATGGCCTGCCACTCGTAGAGCTTGGCGCCGGAGGAGGCGTCGGTGATGACGTGCAGCTCGTTCGGGGTGCCGTCGTGCTGGAGGCCGCCGACCACCGTCTCGTACGCGAGCTGCGGGGCGCCGTTCGCCGCCCAGACGACCTTGCGCGGGGCCTTGGACGCCTCCGTGCTCTTCGAGCCGTCGGAGCGGGCCGCGGTGAGCGCCTGCTTCTCAGCGGTGGCCGGTGCGATGTCCGCGGTGGTGCCGACCGCCTTCAGCTGCGCGCCGGTCGCCTTGGACGCCTTGGTGACGCCCTGGGTCGCACCGGACTCCGACGCGGCCACGACCAGGTCGCCGCCCAGGACGGGAAGGCCGTCGAGGGTGCGCTCGTAACGGGTGTGGGTGGTGCCGTCGACGTCCTTGACGACATCGCGGACCACGAGCTTCTCCGTGGCGCCGAGCCCGAGTTCCTCGGCGGTGGCCGCCTTGGTGGCGTTGGCCTCGCGGAGCAGTTCGGCCCGCTGGGCCGGGGACAGCTTCGCGGGCAGAGCGCCGGGGTCGGCGCCCTTCACCGCCGCGGCGGGGGCCGCGGTCGCGCTTTCGGGGGCGGCCGTTGCGGCACCGCCCTGGATTCCGACGGCGAGGAGAGCGGCTGCGGCTATCAGAGCGCCGGTCGCGGTGGCACGACGGCTGGGCGTGGGTCTCACGCGGACTCCTTCTGCGAGGGGGCGCCGGCCAACCGGGTGAGCGGGCCGGGCAAAGCAGGCGGTACGCGGAACGGGGGAAGAGTGCCAGCCGGAACAGGGGTATGTCAGGACCGCGTCAATACATTGGCCGGAACTCGTCCGTTGCCGGAATGGTCATGTTCGTTAAGCGGACGTTTCGCCGTGTGTCATTCAGATGGCGCGGGAAATTGCCCGGGGTGTCTTCCGCCGTACGCCGCAGGGCAGAGAGGGGTTTCCCGCGGTAGCCATCGCCCTCGGACGGCGCACGGGGAAACGGAGTGGACCACGTGCTGAGACGGCGCGCAGGTATGGCCGGATCCGGGCCGGGCCAGTCGGCAGGGCGGCAACCGCTCACCCGCCGCGCCCCTGCCGCTCAACTGCCGGCCCGTCCGGGGCGGGGCGACGGCCCCGGCCCGGACGGCCGCCGGAGCACCCTCAGGCCAGGCTCTCCCGCCACGCCCGGTGCAGGCCCGCGAACCGGCCCGTACCGCCGATGAGTCCGGCCGGTGCGCCGTCCTCGACGATCCGGCCGTGTTCCATCACGAGGACCCGGTCGGCGATCTCGACCGTGGAGAGGCGGTGGGCGATGACGACGGCCGTGCGCCCGTGCAGCACCGTGTCCATCGCCCGCTGCACCGCCCGCTCACCGGGGATGTCCAGCGAACTCGTGGCCTCGTCGAGGATCAGCACCGCCGGGTCCGCCAGCAGCGCCCGTGCGAAGGAGACCAACTGGCGCTGTCCGGCGGAGATGCGGCCGCCCCGCTTACGGACATCCGTGTCGTACCCGTCGGGCAGGCAGCTGATGAAGTCGTGCGCCCCGATGGCCTTGGCGGCGTGCTCGATCTCCTCGGGTGTCGCGTCCGGACGGCCGATCGCGATGTTCTCGGCGATCGTCCCGGAGAACAGGAACGCCTCCTGGGTCACCATCACCACACCCCGCCGCAGCTCCGCCGTCGCCAGGTCACGCAGGTCGGTGCCGTCGAGCAGGACCCGGCCCTCCGTCGGGTCGTAGAAGCGGGCCAGCAGCTTGGCCAGCGTCGACTTGCCCGCACCGGTCGAGCCCACCACGGCCACGGTCTGGCCCGCCGGGATCGTCAGGGCGAAGCGCGGCAGCACCTCGCCCCCCGTGCGGTAGGCGAACCGCACCCCGTCGAACGTGACCTCGCGGCCGGGATGCTCACCGGCGAGGGCGGGCAGCTCCTTCGGCGCCACCGGCTCCGGCACCGTCGGCGTCCGGGCGAGCAGGCCGGCGATCTTCTCCAGTGAGGCGGCCGCCGACTGGTAGGAGTTGAGGAACATCGCGAGCCGGTCGATCGGGTCGTACAGCCGCCGCAGGTACAGCACCGCCGCGGCCAGCACACCGAGCTCCAGCGTGCCCGACGCCACCCGCTGGGCGCCCCACAGCACCATCGCCGCCACCGCCGTGTTGGCGACGAGCCGGGAGCCGACGACGTAGCGGGCCATCTCCAGCAGCGCGTCGCCGTTCGTCCGCTCGTGACGGCGGTTGAACACCGCGAAGTCCTGGTCGTTGGCGCGCTCCCTGCGGAAGGCCTGCACCGGGCGGATCCCGTTCATCGTCTCGGCGAACTTCACGATGACCGAGGCGATCGCCGAGGAGCGCTCCGAGTACGCCTTCGACGCCCGGCGGCGGTAGACGCGCACCAGCAGGTACAAGGGAACGAAGGAGGCCACGGCGATGGCTCCGATGCCGAAGTCGAGCCACAGCAGCATCAGGGAGATCGACACGAACGACAGGATCACCCCGATGAGTTCCTGCAGACCCTCGCTCAGCAGCTCACGCAGGGACTCCACATCCGTGGTCGAGCGGGAGATCAGCCGGCCCGAGGTGTAGCGCTCGTGGAAGTCCACACTCAGAGCCTGCGCGTGCCGGAAGATCCGCCCGCGCAGGTCGAGCAGCACGTCCTGGTTGATTCGGGCGGCCGCCCGGATGAAGGCGTACTGGAGCAGTCCCGCGCCGACCGAGCACACCGCGTACCCGATGCCCACGGCTGCCAGCGGCCCGTAGTCGTGGTCGCGGAACGCGGGCACACCGCTGTCGATGGCGTACGCGACCAGCAGAGGCCCCGCCTGCACGGCGGCCTGCTGGACGAGCAGCAGGAGGGAGGCCACGACCACCCTGGCCTTCAGCGGTACGAGCAGGGAGGTCAGCAGGGCCCTGGTGGCACCCGGAGGGGTGGGCAGGGCGTCGGCGTCGAACGGGTCGGCGTCGTCCGGCGCCCGGCCGGGCTCCTTCCCGTGCGGGTCTTCGTCGGCGAGGGCGGGTCGGCCGTCGGCAGTCGTACTGGTCATCGGGTGCTGCCCTCCTCGGGAACGAGAACGCCGGGCCCACGGTCACCGGACATCAGCCAGGCGTACTCGGCGTTGGTGCGCAGGAGTTCCTGATGGGTTCCCACGGCGGCGATCCGGCCCTCGGACAGCAGCGCCACCCGGTCCGCCAGCATCACCGTGGACGGCCGGTGGGCGACGACCACGGCCGTCGTCTCCTCCAGCACGCGCCGCAGCGCGGCCTCCACCAGCGTCTCCGTGTGCACGTCCAGTGCGGACAGCGGGTCGTCGAGCACCAGGAAGCGCGGCCCGCCGACCACGGCGCGGGCCAGCGCCAGGCGCTGGCGCTGGCCGCCGGAGAGGCTCAGCCCCTGCTCGCCGACCTGTGTGTCGATGCCCTGCGGCAGCTCGTGCACGAAGTCGGCCTGCGCGATCGACAGAGCCCGGCCCAGCTCCTGTTCGCCGGCACCCTCGGCGCCCATCAGCACGTTCTCCCTGACGGTCGCCGAGAAGAGGGTGGGCTCCTCGAAGGCGACCGACACCAGCTCGCGCAACCGGGACCGTTCCATGGTGGCGATGTCCTCGCCGTCGAGCAGGATCCGGCCGCCGGTGGCCTCGTGCAGCCGGGGGACGAGCGCCGTCAGCGTCGTCTTCCCGCAACCCGTGGCGCCCACCAGCGCCATCGTCTCGCCGGGCCGGATCCGCAGATCGATCCGCGCCAGGACGGGCGGAGAACCGGGATCGGCGTCCGGGTAGCGGAACTCCACCCCGTCGAAGACGATGCCCTGGTCCGCCGTCGCGGCGGGCTTCTCCGGGACCTCGGGCTCCGGCTCCTCCGCGACGTCCATGACCTCGAAGTAGCGGTCGGCGGCCGTCGCCGACTCCTGGCTCATCGCCAGCAGGAAACCGATCGACTCGACGGGCCAGCGCAGTGCCAGGGCCGTCGAGAGGAAGGCGACGAGCGTGCCCGCCGACAGACTGCCGTCGGCGACCTCGATCGTGCCGAGTACCAGCGCGGCACCGATCGCCAGCTCCGGGATGGCGGTGATGAGCGCCCAGATCCCGGCCAGCAGCCGGGCCTTGCCCAGCTCCGTGGTGCGCAGCCGCTGTGCCAGCGCGCGGAAGGCCAGCGCCTGGCTTCGGTTGCGTCCGAAGCCCTTGACGATGCGGATTCCCAGCACGCTCTCCTCGACGACCGTCGTCAGGTCGCCGACCTGGTCCTGGGCCCTGCGCGCCACCAGCGAGTACTTCGTCTCGAAGACCGAGCACAGGATCATCAGCGGGACGGCGGGAGCGAGCAGCACCAGTCCCAACGACCACTCCTGGGCGAACAGGATGACGAAGCCGACCAGAATCGTCGTCCCGTTGACCAGCAGGAACGTCAGCGGGAAGGCAAGGAACATCCGCAGCAGCATCAGGTCCGTGGTCCCGCGCGAGAGCAGCTGTCCCGAGGGCCAGCGGTCGTGGAACGCCACCGGCAGCCGCTGCAGATGGCGGTAGAGGTCGGCGCGCATCGACGCCTCGACACCGGCCAGTGGCCGGGCCACGAGCCACCGCCGGAGCCCGAACAGCCCTGCCTCGGCGATCCCCAGCAGCAGCAGCCACAGGGCTCCCAGCCACACCCCGCCGGGATCACGGTCCGCGACGGGACCGTCCACCATCCACTTCAGGACCAGCGGAATCAGCAGGGCGAGACAGGACGCGAGCATCGCCACGAGTGCCGCGCTGATCCAGCGCATGCGCACCGGTCTGACATAGGGCCACAGTCGCAGGAGGGAGCGCACGGCGGACCGGTCCGTGGGCTCTGCAGGTTTTCCGGGCATCAGGAGCGAGCTTATGGTTCACGGCTGACATCGCTCACGTGGTTTTCCGGTCACGCGCCATGGGTCGGAGCATCCTGTCAACCGATCGGCTGATGCCGGTCCGAGCGGGACGGCGGATACCGGCGCCGCCCGCCCGCCGGAATCCTTACGGGCATGGCGATCATCGAAGTGAACGGGGTCCGCAAGGCCTACGGAGGCCGCCCCGCGGTCGACGGGGTGAGCTTCACCGTCGACGAGGGGGAGATCTTCGGGATCCTCGGCCCCAACGGGGCCGGCAAGACCACCACGGTCGAATGCGTCGAGGGACTGCGGGTCCCCGACGCGGGCACGGTCCGGGTCGCCGGTCTGGACCCCGCCGTCGACCGCCGGGCGGTCACCCAGCTGCTGGGCGCCCAGCTCCAGGAGAGTGAGCTCCAGCCCAAGCTGACCGTGGGGGAGGCCCTGGAGCTGTACAGCGCCTTCTACCCGCACCCCGCGGACCGGCGGGCGCTCGCCGGACGGCTCGGTCTCGACGGTCACCTGGACCGCCGGTTCGCCAAGCTGTCGGGTGGCCAGAAGCAGCGCCTGTTCATCGCCCTCGCCCTCATCGGCAACCCCCGTGTGCTCGTACTGGACGAACTGACCACCGGCCTCGACCCCCGGGCCCGCCGCGACACCTGGAGGCTGATCGAGGAGATCAGGGACAGCGGGGTGACCGTCCTGCTGGTCACCCACTTCATGGAGGAGGCCCAGCGGCTCTGCGACCGGGTCGCGGTGATCGACAAGGGCCGCGTCGTCGCGCTCGACACCCCCGGCGGACTGATCGGCGGGACGGCGGGGTCGACCGCCATCTCCTTCACCCCGTCGGAGCCGATCGCGTACGCCGAACTCACGACGCTGCCGGGCGCCGTCACCGTGGACGTGACCGATCCGGGCGGCCGGGTGGTCATCCACGGTACGGACGACACCGCCAACGCCGTGATCACGCTCCTGGCCCGCCACCACATCACCGCCCGTCAGCTGCGCGTCGTCGAGGCCGGCCTGGACGACGTCTTCCTCGACCTCACGGAACAGGCCACATGACCATGACCACGAGCCTCACCACGACCGCCGGGTCCCGCCCGGCCCCGCTCGCCGCCGTCCTCAGGACGGAGACCCGGCTCTTCCTGCGTGAGCCGGGCAGCCTGTTCTGGATCCTGGTCTTCCCGACCGCCCTGATGACGATCCTCGGTCTGATCCCTTCCTTCCGGAAGGCCGACGAGGCCCTCGGAGGCCGCAGCGTCATCGACCTGTACGTCCCGGTGGCCGTGCTGCTCGCCATCATCATGGCCGGGCTCCAGGCCATGCCGCCGGTCCTCACCGTCTACCGCGAACGCGGCATCCTCCGGCGGATGTCGGCCACGCCCGTGCGCCCCTCGGCCCTGCTCGCCGCACAGATCGTGCTGCACGGTGCGGCCTCGCTGGGCTCTGCGGTGCTCGTCATCGCGGTCGGCCGGATCGCGTTCGGCGTACGGCTGCCGGGACAGGCGGCCGGCTACCTGGCGGCCCTCCTCCTCGCCGTCGCCTGCGTCCTCGCCCTCGGCGCGACCATCTGCGCACTGTCCCGGACGTCCAAGGTCGCGACCGCCGTCGGTTCGGTGGCCTACCTCGTGATGATGTTCACCGCCGGGGTCTGGGTGCCGGTACAGACCATGCCGGACCTGCTGCGCACGATCGTCGAGTGCACCCCGCTCGGTGCCGCCTCCCAGGCGCTGGACCAGGCGGCCTCGGGGCACTGGCCGGGCTGGACGCATCTGCTGGTGATGGTCCTGTGGACCGCCGTGCTGGGCGGGGCGGCGACGCGGCTCTTCCGCTGGGAGTGACCCGGGGCGTGGCGCAGAGGAGACTGGGCCCCGGACGAGGCGACGGAGGTACGCATGAACGTCGGGACGCTGGCGGAGCGGTTCCACCGGTACGGCCCGTACGCCCTCCTCGGTGTCGCCGTCCTGATGGCCGCCGTGTCCGCCGGGGTCGTCGGCATGTCCGCGACGGACCTGTACGCCGCGGCGGCCCTGGCCTCCGCGGCCGTCGTCCTGCAGATGTGGTGGGGGAGGACCCGGCACCTGCCCGCGCACGAACGGGCCGGCCAGGTCTACTACGTACTGCGGACCGTGCTGGGCTTCGCACTCTGCTGGTGCAACCCCTTCTTCTCCATCTACGCCATCGTCGGCTACTTCGACGTCGCCACGCTGGTCCCGCGGCGCTTCGTACGACCCGGGCTGATGTGCACCGCCGTCACCATGGCCGGAGCGCAGTCCGGCAGCGGACTGCCGCCGGCCTCCCTGACCAACTGGATCGCCTTCGGCGCGCTCTTCGCCCTGCACTCCGCCCTCGCCATCTTCTTCGGCAACCTCGGAGACCGCGAGGAGGAGAAGGCCCGGCGCCAGAAGCAGACCATCACCGAGCTGGAGCTCGCCAACACCCGGCTGGAACAGGCCCTCGCCGAGAACGCGACCCTGCACGCCCAACTCCTGCTCCAGGCTCGGGAGGCCGGGGTCGCCGACGAGCGGCGCCGGCTCGCCGCCGAGATCCACGACACCCTCGCGCAGGGCCTGGCGGGGATCATCGCCCAGCTCCAGGCCGGCACCTCCACCGCCGACCCCGCCCTGGCCGGGGAACACCTCGACCGTGCGGCGGCCCTCGCCCGGCACAGCCTCGGCGAGGCGCGCCGCTCCGTGCACAACCTGGTGCCTGCCGCACTGGAGGAGGACGACCTGCCCGGTGCGCTGAAGAAGACAGTGGCCGGGTGGGCGGAACGCACGTCCGTACGCGCGCAGTTCACGGTCACCGGAACCGTCGAGCCGCTCCACGACGAGGTCGGCGCCACCCTGCTCCGCATCACGGAGGAGGCCCTCGCCAACGCCGCTCGGCACGCCGGGGCGACCCGGGCCGGCGTCACCCTCTCCTACATGGGGGACGAGATCACCCTGGACGTCCGTGACGACGGCTGCGGCTTCGACCCGGCCGCCGTGACCCCGCACAGCGGCACGGGCGGTTTCGGCCTCGGCGGGATGCGGGCCCGGGCCGAACGGATCGCGGGCACCGTCGAGATCGAGGCGGAACCCGGGAGGGGCACGGCCGTCTCCGCCCGGGTGCCGCTGGTCCGTCCCACCTGACGGGACGTAGCCTGGAACCGATATGACCGATGCCCCTGGAACCGCGCGTGTGATCACTCTTCTCGTCGTCGACGACCACCCCGTCGTACGGGACGGTCTGCGAGGCATGTTCGCCTCGGCCCCCGGCTTCGAGGTGCTCGGCGAGGCGGCCGACGGGGTGGCCGCGGTCGAGCTCACCACCCGCCTGGACCCCGACGTCGTGCTGATGGACCTGCGGATGCCGGGCGGCGGAGGAGTGGCGGCCATCACCGAGCTGACCCGGCTCGGCGTACGGTCCCGGGTGCTCGTCCTCACCACGTACGACACCGACTCCGACACCCTGCCCGCGATCGAGGCGGGCGCCACCGGATACCTGCTCAAGGACGCGCCCCGTAACGAGCTGTTCACCGCCGTACGCGCCGCTGCCGACGGCCGCACGGTCCTGTCACCGGCCGTCGTCTCACGGCTCGTCTCCCGGGTGCGCACCCCGGCCGCACCCGGCCACGAGTCGCTGTCGGCGCGCGAGTGCGAGGTGCTCCGGCTCGTCGCCCGCGGGACCTCCAACCGGGAGATCGCCGCCGAGCTGTTCATCAGCGAGGCGACGGTGAAGACCCACCTCACCCATGTGTTCGCCAAGCTGGGTGCCAAGGACCGTGCGGCGGCCGTCGCCGTCGGCTACGAGCGCGGCATCCTCGGCTGAGCCCGCCCCCTCACTCCGCCACCCGCAGCAGCGTCACCGACCTGCCCTCCACCGTGAGGGCGCTGCCACCCCGGTGGAGGGTGCCGGGGGCCGTGGACTGCTCCTCGCGCGAGGTGTCCAGCACCAGTTCGTAGGAACGGGCCCAGGGCGGGCCCGGGAGCAGGAAGTCGCAGGGCCGGTGGTCGGCGTGCAGGACCGCCAGGAAACTGTCGTCGGTGATCTGCCCGCCCCGGGCGTCCCGGCCCGGGATGTCTCGCCCGGAGAGGTAGAGGCCGAGCGTCGCGGCGGGTGCGTACCAGTCGCCCTCCGTCATCTCCGCGCCCTGCGCCGTGAACCACGCCAGGTCCCGCAGACCGTCCGGGGCCTGGGGTGTCCCGGCGAAGAAGGCCCGGCGTCGGAGCACCGGATGGCGGTGGCGCAGAGCCAGTACCCGGGCGGTCAGCGCGGTCAGCTCCCGCCACCGGGGCTCCTCCAGGAGCGACCAGTCCAGCCAGCTGACCTCGTTGTCCTGACAGTAGGCGTTGTTGTTGCCGCCCTGGGTCCGGCCCATCTCGTCGCCCGCCACCAGCATCGGCACCCCGGTCGACAGGAGCAGTGTGGTGAGGAGGTTGCGCAGCTGCCGGCGGCGCAGGGCGTCTATGCCGGGATCGTCGGTCTCGCCCTCTGCGCCGCCGTTCCAGGACCGGTTGTCGTTCGTGCCGTCCCGGTTGCCCTCGCCGTTGGCCTCGTTGTGCTTGTGCTCGTAGCTGACCAGGTCGCGCAGGGTGAAACCGTCGTGCGCGGTGACGAAGTTGACCGAGGCGTACGGGCGCCTGCCGCCCCAGGCGTACAGGTCGCTCGACCCGGTGAGCCGGTAGCCGAGGTCGCGTACGTCGGGCAGCGCACCGCGCCAGAAGTCGCGTACGGCGTCCCGGTAGCGGTCGTTCCACTCGGTCCACAGCGGGGGGAACGCGCCCACCTGGTAGCCGCCGTTGCCGACGTCCCAGGGTTCCGCGATCAGCTTGACCCGGCGCAGGACGGGGTCCTGGGCGATCACCGCCAGGAACGGGGAGAGCATGTCGACGTCGTGCATCGAGCGCGCGAGTGCCGCCGCCAGGTCGAAGCGGAATCCGTCGACGCCCATCTCCGTCACCCAGTAGCGCAGCGAGTCGGTGATCAGCCGGAGGACCTGCGGCTGCACCACGTGCAGGGTGTTGCCGCAGCCGGTGTAGTCCGCGTAGCGGCGGGCGTCCTGCTGGAGGCGGTAGTAACCGCGGTTGTCGATGCCGCGCAGGGACAGCGTCGGGCCGAGCTCGCCCGCCTCCGCCGTGTGGTTGTAGACCACGTCGAGGATCACCTCGATCCCTGCGTCGTGCAGGGCGCGCACCATCTGCTTGAACTCGCCGACCTGACTGCCCGCCGTGCCGCTCGCGGCGTAACCCGCGTGCGGGGCGAAGTAGCCGATCGAGTTGTAGCCCCAGTAGTTGTGCAGTCCGCGCCGCAGCAGATGGTCCTCGTGGGCGAACTGATGGACGGGGAGCAGCTCCACGGCCGTCACGCCGAGCCGCTGGAGATGACCGATCGCGGCGGGATGGGCGAGCCCGGCGTAGGTGCCGCGCAGCTCGGGCGGGATGTCCGGGTGGAGCTTGGTGAAGCCGCGTACGTGCAGTTCGTATATGACGGAGTCCGCCCACGGGGTCTTGGGCCTGCGGTCCTGCGCCCAGTCGTCGTCGTCATGCACGACGACCGCCTTGGGGACGTACGGCGCCGAGTCCCGGTCGTCGCGCACGGTGTCGGCGACATGCTGCTCCGGCCAGTCCCTCACATGGCCGTACACCTCGGCCGGGAGGGTGAACGACCCGTCCACCGCACGGGCGTACGGGTCGAGGAGCAGCTTCGCCGCGTTCCAGCGGGCGCCGGTCCAGGGGTCCCAGCGGCCGTGCACCCGGTAGCCGTAGCGCCGGCCCGCGCCCACGCCGGGCACGAAGCCGTGCCAGATCTCATGGGTCAGCTCGGTCAGCGGGAGCCTGGTCTCGGTGCCCCGGTCGTCGAAGAGGCAGAGCTCGACGGCCTCGGCCCCACCCGCCCAGAGGGCGAAGTTGGTGCCCGCCACACCGTCCGGGCCGACCCGGAAGCGGGCGCCCAGAGGCATCGGGGTACCCGGCCATACGGGTGGTTCGTCGACGCCGTTTCCCGGTGCCGTTCCGGCTGCCACCAGCCGCCCCGTCGTACGCGGCGTTTCCTCCTGCTCGGCTGTGCTCGACACCTCTCAGCCTCCTGCGGCTCGTAGGAGCGGCCACCCGGCAGAAGGAGTGCGCGGCGTCCCGGCCGCGCCCGTCCTGGCGGTGTCCACCCCTCTGTTCTGCCCACCGGGGGGCCCGCCCTCACGTTTCCCCGGGACGGCCACGTCGTTGGGGGGAGCGTGAACCACGTAGCGAAGAGAGCACAGGCGCGTTCGGTCGCCGTGCTGACATGGGCAGGACTGTTCACCGTGCTGGCCCTGCTGACGGGCTGCACCGAGGCGACGTCGTTCTTCGGGGACGACCGCTCACCCGGGGACGCCATCCGGATCGTCCCCGAGGACGGCGCCGAGAACGTCGGCGCGGACAGCCGGCTCGAGGTGACCGTCCCCGACGGACGGCTCGAGCGGGTGAAGGTGACCCGGATGGAGGACGCGGAACAGGAGGAGGTGCCGGGCCGCATCGCGAAGGACGGCCGGTCATGGGCCCCACGGGACGGCGCGTACCGGCTCGGGCTGGCCGGGAAGTACAGCGTGGAGGCGGTCGCCGTCGACGACGACGGCCACCGCTCGGCCCGCAGCGCCACCTTCACCACCTTGGTCCCCAAGGACCGTTTCATCGGTTACTTCAAGCCGGAGAACCGATCCACCGTGGGCACCGGCATGATCGTCTCCTTCGACTTCAACCGGCCCGTCACCCGTCGTGCCGCGGTGGAGAAGGCGATCAGGATCACCACGAGACCCGAGGTCGAGGTGGTCGGCCACTGGTTCGGCAAGGACCGGCTCGACTTCCGGCCGGCCACCTACTGGGAACCGGGCACCGAGGTCACCGTCGACGTGGGACTGCGCGACGTGGAGGGCGCGCCAGGGGTGTACGGCAGCCAGCACAAGAAGGTGACCTTCCGGGTGGGCCGCTCCCAGACGTCACTGGTGGACGCCGGGGCGCACACCATGGAGGTACGTCGTGACGGCGAGCTCGTCAGCACCGTGCCGATCACGGCGGGCGCGGTGAAGAGGACCACGTACAACGGGAAGATGGTGGTCTCCGAGCTGCACGAGGTGACCCGCATGGACGGCAGCACCGTGGGGTTCGGTGGTGAGTACGACATCAAGGACGTGCCCCACGCCGTCCGGCTGACGAAGTCGGGCACCTTCCTGCACGGCAACTACTGGGCTTCCCCGGGCGTCTTCGGCTCCGAGAACACCAGCCACGGCTGTATCGGGCTGCGTGATGTGAAGGGCGGCAGCTCGGACACCCCGGCCGGCTGGTTCTTCGAGCGGACGCTCATCGGCGATGTGGTCGAGGTGGTCAACTCGGCGGACAAGACGGTCGCGGCGGACAACGGCCTCGGTGGCTGGAACCTCGACTGGTCGCGGTGGAAGGCGGGTTCCGCCCTGCGCTGACCCCTGCCCCGACCTGGGAGGGCCCCGGAGATCCGTTCTCCGGGGCCGCTGTCGGGGCCTCCGGCGTGACTTGGGACCGAACAGTGACAGTCTGGGGGAGTTCTCCCCACGCGCGGTGTGATTATCTTGCGCCGAGCGTGCATGTACAGCGCGCGGGGGTGCGGGCCATGGCGGGGCCAGGCCGTGCGAGGGGAGACGACCACATTGAACGGGCAGCCGATATCGGGGGCATGGGCCGGAGCGGGCGGGGAACGGCGCGGGCGAGGGGCCCGCGGACTTCTCGCACTGGTACTGGGCGCGCTGCTGTTGCTGGTGACCGCGTGCGGCGGCAACGGAAACGCCGCCGACAAGGACGGTGAGGAAGCGGGCGCGAAGGTCGACGACACCAGCGCCTCGCAGGCGGTGGTGACCATCGCGCCCAAGGACGGCGCCGGTGACGTGGCGACCAGCGGTGCGCTGAAGGTGTCGGCGGCCGAGGGCAGGCTGAGCACCGTGAAGGTCGCGGACCCCAAGGGCAAGGAGGTCGCGGGCAAGATCGCGAAGGACGGCCTGAGCTGGGTGCCCGACCGTCACCTGGCCGCCGCCACCAAGTACACGGTGCACGCGGTCGCCAAGGACGACAAGGGCCGCCAGTCGGCGAAGGACACCAGCTTCACGACGCTGGTCCCGAAGAACACCTTCCTCGGGCAGTACACGCCCGAGGACGGTTCGACCGTCGGTGTGGGCATGCCGGTGTCGATCCACTTCACCCGCGGCATCACCGACCCGGAGGCCGTGGAGAGGGCGATCAGCGTGACGGCGGAGCCCGCCGTACGGATCGAGCCCCACTGGTTCGGCAACGACCGCCTCGACTTCCGCCCCGAGAACTACTGGGCGGCGGGCACGAAGGTGAAGCTGCGTCTCGACCTCGACGGTGTCGAGGGGCGGCCGGGGGTCTACGGCAAGCAGGCCAAGACGGTGGAGTTCACCATCGGCCGCAGCCAGGTCTCCACGGTCGACGCGAGTTCCCACCGGATGAAGGTGGTCCGTGACGGCAAGCAGATCAAGGACATCCCGATCTCCGCGGGCGCGCCGGCCACGACCACGTACAACGGGCAGATGGTCATCAGCGAGAAGCTCAAGGTGACCCGGATGAACGGTGACACTGTCGGCTTCGGCGGCGAGTACGACATCAAGGACGTGCCGCACGCGATGCGTCTGTCGACGTCGGGCACCTTCATCCACGGCAACTACTGGGGTGCGTCGAGCATCTTCGGCTCGACCAACACCAGCCACGGCTGCGTCGGGCTGCGCGATGTGCGCGGCGGCTGGGACGGCAAGACCCCTGCGGCCTGGCTCTTCGACAACTCCCTGATCGGGGACGTCGTCGTCGTCAAGAACTCCAAGGACAAGGTGATCCAGCCCGACAACGGCCTCAACGGCTGGAACATGGACTGGTCGGAGTGGATCAAGTAGATCACCGCCGCTGACGCGGGGAAGCGGGCCCGGTGCTGTGACCAACGGCACCGGGCCCGTCGGCGTTAGCGACGGTTAACCTGCTGCCCATGACCGTAACCCTCGAAGTAAGCGACGACGTCGGCACGATCCGGCTGGACCGGCCGCCGATGAACGCCCTGGACGTCGCCGTCCAGGACCGGCTGCGTGAGCTCGCCGAGGAGGCGGGCCGGCGTGACGACGTGCGGGCCGTCATCCTCTACGGAGGCGAGAAGGTGTTCGCGGCGGGCGCGGACATCAAGGAGATGCAGGCGATGGACCACGCGGCGATGGTCCTGCGTTCCAAAGCTCTGCAGGATTCCTTCACCGCCGTGGCGCGCATCCCCAAGCCCGTGGTCGCGGCGGTCACCGGCTACGCCCTGGGCGGAGGCTGCGAGCTGGCGCTCTGTGCCGACTTCAGGATCGCCGGGGACAGCGCGAAGCTCGGCCAGCCGGAGATCCTCCTGGGGCTGATCCCCGGGGCCGGAGGCACCCAGCGCCTGGCCCGGCTGGTGGGTCCCTCCAGGGCCAAGGACCTGATCTTCACGGGCCGTCAGGTGAAGGCCGAGGAAGCCCTGGCGATCGGACTGGTGGACCGCGTGGTGCCCGCCGCCGAGGTGTACGAGCAGGCGCACGCCTGGGCCGCCCGGCTGGCTCAGGGGCCCGCGCTGGCACTGCGGGCGGCCAAGGAGTCCGTGGACGCGGGGCTGGAGACGGACATCGACACCGGGCTCACGATCGAGCGGAACTGGTTCGCAGGTCTGTTCGCCACCGAGGACCGGGAGCGCGGCATGCGCAGCTTCGTGGAGGAGGGCCCGGGCAAGGCACGGTTCCTCTGACCGACCTTTGAACGACCGGGAGTGAGTCGCGTACGAGGACCGCGCGTTCATCCGTGCGGGCGGATCCGCCGGACCTTAAGAGAACCTTAAGGTCCGGCGCGCGGATCACTGCTGCAATTGCTCGGCGGCCGCCTGTCGTCGCAGGTGGGTCGGGCTGAACGGGCCCCTGTTCTGCCTCCGGCATATGCCGGACAACCGGCGCGGAAGGACTGGTTCCGGGTAGGGGATTCTGTCGGAACGGTCACGGAGAGCATTCCGTGCGGCCATGATGGTGAGCATGGCGGGCCTGGAGGGTGTGGAGCAGCCGCGATCGCGCGGCAGCGTGTCAGCGGCGCGTTGGACGACCGCCGTCGAAGACGAACAGGCGTTCAAGGCACTGGAGTTGTTCGGAAATCCGACGGAGGGTGAGGTCCGGCTGCCCTCCCGTCCGGAGTCCGCGGCCACCGCCCGCCGGATCACCTCGTGCGTGATGCTGCGCCAATGGCAGCTCCCCCCGCAGACCGCCGAACACGGTGTGCTACTGGTTTCCGAGCTCGTGGGCAACGCCGTACGGCATACCGGAGCGCGGGTTTTCGGTCTGCGGATGCTGCGCCGTCGTGGCTGGGTCCGGATCGAGGTGCGCGACCCCTCGCGCGGGCTGCCGTGTCTGATGCCCGTGCGTGAGATGGATGTCAGCGGGCGAGGTCTCTTCCTGGTCGACAAGCTGTCCGACAGGTGGGGTGTGGATCTCTTGCCACGTGGGAAGACCACCTGGTTCGAGATGCGCACCGCCGACCGCTGACGCGCAGAAGCCCCCGGTCGCAGCCTGGGTGCGGCGCGTCGGGGGCTTCTGAGGGGGCCGTGGAATGGGGGGTGTGTCCACGGCCGCGCAGGGGACCTGGCTCGGGTCGGAGGAGGTCGTGCTTCCGACTATGGCAGACGGGCGACCCCGGATCCAAAGTCTCATTTCGGGCGATTGCTAAGAAATCATTCGATTTACTTTGCGAATCATAGGTGTGATGGGTCACGTGCCTGGCAATCTTCGTGTTTTCGATGACTTCGCTCGGTGATTCATTGATCACCTTCGGGAAGTGCCCCTGCCCGGCCGCTCCCGGACGTCCACCCGTGCCGCCTTACTGTGTGTCGGATCCCGGAGAGAGATCCCGAGCCCCACGAGGTGGACGGCCATGGATGGTCGCAGGACACCGGTGCCTCGCCGTGACGCCCTGCGTACGGCCGCCGGAGCGCTGCTGGCAGTGACCTCCGCCGCGGGCTGCACGCGGGGCGGGGCCCTGCCGCCGGCCCGGGCGGTGCGCTACGGCGACAGCGAGGGAAGCGCCGGGTCGTCCCGGCCGGCCCATGGCGGCGTACCCCCGGCCGCCACCCCGCGCCGCTTCCCGGGGCAGCCGGTCCAGATCGAGCACGGCCCCCGCGACCGCCCCCGTGTCGCTCTCACCTTCCACGGCCGGGGCGACCCCGCCCTGGCCGGCACCGCCCTCGCGCTGGCGGAGCGGGCCGGTGCCCGGCTGACCGTCCTGGCCGACGGCGACTGGCTCGACCGGCACCCCGGGATGGCCCGCCGGATCCTCGACGGCGGCCACGACCTCGGCAACCACACCCAGGGACACCTCGACATCAACACGATGGACGAGTCACGGGCGTACGAGGAGATCACCGGCTGCGCCCGGCGCCTGCACCGGCTCACCGGTTCGATCGGCACCTGGTTCAGGCCCTCGCGCGCCCGGTACGCGACCCCGCTGGTCCAGGACCTCGCGCGCCGCGCCGGATACCCGCACGTCCTGTCCTGGGACGTGGACTCCCTCGACTTCACCTCGCCCGGGGTCGCGGCCGTCACCCGCAAGGTCGCCGGTGAACTCCGTAACGGCTCCGTGGTGAGCCTGCGCTTCGGCTACCGGGACACCGTCGCGGCGCTGCCCCTGCTGCTCACCGAGATCGACCGGCGCCAACTGCGCGCGGTGACCGCCACGGAGCTGCTGGTCTGACGCCGTCCCGGGGCCTGGCGGGTGCGGCCGCCCGCCGGACCCGCCGTCCGGACCGCCGGATAATCTGACCTTCGTCAACGATGCTCAACGAAGGGGCGGAACAGTGGCGGACATCGAGTCGGCACGCACGGCATTCGAGCGCTTCGACCAGAACGGCGACGGCAGCATAACGGCCGCCGAGTACAAGAGCGCCATGGCGCAGCTCGGTGACCCCTATGTCACCGAGACCGTCGCCCAGGCCGTCATCAACGCCCACGACGGCAACGGCGACGGTGAGCTCACGTTCGACGAGTTCTGGGCGTCGCAGAACAAGGCCTGACCCCTACCGGTCCGGGGGACGGCGGTCCGGCCCTTCGCGCCGGCGGAGGGTCTCGGATCCACCCTCGCCGGCGTGCCCCTCGGTGGCCGGGCGCTCAGCTCCGCGGGGCGGAGGGATGGGCGGCCTCGAAGGACGCCAGGAAAAGGGCCTGCACCTCCTCGCGGCCGAGGCCCTCGTCGCGTGCCTGGTGCAGCCATCCGTTCAGCGCGGTACGCAGCGGCCACTCGGGCCCGGCCCCCGGCTCGACGAGGGTTTACGACGGGCCCGGCCCTACAGAGGACGGCGCGAGGCCCACCAGAGGGCGAACGAGGTCAGCACGGCCGTGCCGGCCAGCAGCAGCCCGGCGCCGGTCCACTGCATGGCGGCCATCTGGCGCGTTCGTGGCCTTCTCGGTCGCGCCGGAAGGAGCAGTGCCGCAGCGCCCAGCCGCGCCGGTACCTCTTTCCCAGGCCGTAGGCCTTCAAGGCCCATGCGCCCGCACCGCCGTCCGGTGTGCTCGTCTCAAACGCGGACCGCGCCGTGCACCTGTGAGCGGCCGGCGCCCGGGGGTCATCGCGTGATCAACGCCGGCGGGCCGTCCTTCCGCAGATCGGGCCGTCAGGCGCCGGGAGTGTCAGGATGTTCTTATGGACGTCCTGACAAGGAACCGGGTATCGGTGACGGGCCGGGAGAACGGCCCGGTGGTGATGTTGGCCCACGGGTTCGGGTGCGACCAGAACCTGTGGCGCCTGGTCGCACCCGCGCTGGAGGAGCGCTTCAGGGTGGTCCTCTTCGATCATGTCGGGGCGGGGCGTTCGGATGTGTCCGCCTGGAGCCCCGAGCGGTACGCCACCCTGGACGGTTACGCGCAGGACGTGATCGAGATCTGCAGGGAGCTCGGCCTCGGGCCCGTCACCTTCGTCGGGCATTCGGTCAGTTCCATGATCGGCGTCCTCGCGGCCGTGGAGGAGCCGGGACTCTTCGACAAGCTGGTCCTGCTCACTCCGTCGCCGTCGTACATCGATGACGGTGACTACCGGGGCGGATTCAGCGCCCAGGACATCGACGAGCTGCTCGAGTCCCTGGACAGCAACTACCTGGGCTGGTCCGCGACGATGGCACCGGTGATCATGGGGAACCCGGAGCGTCCCGAGCTGGGTGAGGAACTGACCAACAGTTTCTGCCGAACGGACCCGGAGATCGCCCAGGTCTTCGCCAGAGCCACCTTCCTGTCCGACAACCGGGCGGATCTCGCCAAGGTGACCGTTGCGACGTGCGTCATCGAGAGCGCTCACGACACGATCGCCCCGCGGGAGGTGGGCGCCTTCGTCCACGCACAGATCCCCGGCAGTGAACTGGTCACTCTGGACTCCACGGGCCACTGCCCGCAGCTGAGCGCCCCCGAGGAGACGGCCGAAGCGATCATCGCCTTCGTACGGGAGCCGTGACGGTGGGGCCGGGCGACGACGCGTCGTGGGCGGCGGGAGACCGTGCGCAGTACCGTCTGCCGCCCTCCGCCCTGCTGGAGGACAGTGCGGAGGACCTGTACGAGAACGCGCCGTGCGGTTACCTCTCCACCCTCCTGGACGGGCGGATCGCCAAGGTCAACGGGACCCTGCTGAAATGGCTCGGTTACCGCCGCGAGGAGCTGATCGGCCACAAGCTGTTCTCCGACCTGCTGACCATCGGCGGCAGGCTGTACCACGAGACGCATTACTCACCGCTGCTGCGTATGCAGGGCGAGGTCAGCGGCGTCGCGCTGGAGCTCAAGGCCGCGGACGGCAGCCGACTGCCTGTCATGGTCACCTCCGTCGTGAAGCAGGACAGTGACGGCGAGCCACTGCTGATCCGCACCACCCTTCTGGACGCCCGGGACAGACGTACCTACGAACGCGAACTTCTGCGGGCCCGGCAACAGGCCGAGCACGACCGCGCACGCGCGCAGCGCCTTGCCGCGACGCTGCAGCGCACCCTCATCCCGCCGGCTCTCCAGCCTGTTCCGGGTCTGGACGTCGCCGCGCGGTACCACTTCGCATCCTCCGACGAGGTGGGCGGGGACTTCTACGACCTGTTCCCGCTGGCCGCCGGCCACTGGGCGTTCTTCATGGGTGACGTGCGCGGGAAGGGCGCGGACGCGGCCGTGGTGACGTCCCTGGCGCGGTACACCCTGCGTGCCGCGGCGGTCTCCGATCCGGTGCCGGCCACGGTCCTGGCCAACCTCAACACCGCGCTCGACCAGCATTCGCAGGAAGACGAGCCGCCCTTCTGCACCGTGATCTTCGGCTTGCTCGCACCCCAGGGGGACGACGTGGGCTTCCACGTCGTCCTGGCCAGCGGCGGCCATCCGCCGGCCGTGCTCCTGCGGTCCGACGGCAACGCCGACTACGTGTCCACACCGGGCGGTCAGCTGGTCGGAGTCGTACCGGACGCGCAGTTCACCACGGCCACCGTGGATCTGCGTCCCGGGGACACACTGCTGCTCTACACCGACGGTCTGACCGAGGCGCGTACCCCGCGCGCAGGCGAACGCTATGGCGACGAAGCGCTCCTGGACTTCGCACGGGCCCTCGCACCCACCTCGGCTCCCGACGCCGTCCGCACGCTCACCGCACTCCTGGACTCCTTCGGCGAGGGACTCGACGACGACACCGCGCTCCTGGCGATGAGCGTGCCCCGGCCGGCGACTGACACGCCCTAGCACTCGATGATGTTCACCGCCAGCCCGCCCCGGGCGGTCTCCTTGTACTTGACGCTCATGTCGGCGCCCGTCTCCTTCATGGTCTTGATGACCTTGTCCAGGGAGACCTTGTGGCTGCCGTCACCGCGCAACGCCATCTTGGCCGCCGTGACCGCCTTGACCGCCGCCATGCCGTTGCGCTCGATGCACGGGATCTGGACGAGCCCGCCGACCGGGTCGCAGGTCAGGCCCAGGTTGTGTTCCATGCCGATCTCGGCGGCGTTCTCCACCTGCTCGGGGGAGCCGCCCAGGATTTCGGCGAGGGCGCCGGCGGCCATGGAGCAGGCGGAGCCGACCTCGCCCTGGCAGCCGACCTCGGCGCCCGAGATGGAGGCGTTCTCCTTGAAGAGCATGCCGATCGCACCGGCGGCCAGCAGGAAGCGGACCACGCTGTCGTCCTTCTCCGCCTCGGTGCAGCCGCTCGCCGCGAAGTTCGTCCAGTAGTGCAGGACGGCGGGAATGATGCCCGCCGCGCCGTTGGTCGGGGCGGTGACGACACGGCCGCCGGCGGCGTTCTCCTCGTTGACGGCCATCGCGTAGAGGGTGATCCACTCCATCGCGTGCGTCTGGGGGTCGCCCTCGGCACGCAGCTGCCTGGCCGAGTTCGCCGCGCGGCGGCGGACCTTCAGGCCGCCGGGCAGGATGCCCTCGCGGGACATGCCGCGCGCGATGCACGCCTGCATGACGCGCCAGATCTCCAGCAGACCGGCCCGGATCTCGTCCTCGGTCCGCCAGGCCTTCTCGTTCTCCAGCATCAGGGAGGAGATGGACAGGCCGGTCTCCCGGGCGAGCCTCAGCAGTTCGTCGCCCGTGCGGAAGGGGTGCTTGAGGACGGTGTCGTCGGGCACGATCGGGTTCTCGCCGGCCACGGCGTCCTCGTCGACGACGAAGCCGCCGCCCACCGAGTAGTACGTCTTCTCCAGCAGCGGGGCACCCTCGTGGTCGTGGGCGAGGACCGTCATCCCGTTGGCGTGGTACGGCAGGGCCTTGCGCCGGTGCAGGACCAGCTGATCGTCGGCGTCGAACGGGATGTCGTGCATGCCGAGGAGGTTGATGCGGCCCGAGGCGCGGATCTCCTCGACGCGGGCGTCGGCGCCCTCGACGTCGACCGTGCGGGGCGACTCGCCCTCCAGGCCCAGCAGGACGGCCTTGGGGGTGCCGTGGCCGTGGCCGGTCGCACCGAGCGAACCGTACAGCTCCGCCCGGACCGACGCGGTGTGGGCCAGCAGGCCCTCGTTCTTGAGGCGGCGGGCGAACATGCGGGCCGCGCGCATCGGGCCGACCGTGTGGGAACTGGACGGGCCGATGCCGACCGAGAAGAGGTCGAAGACCGAGAGGGCCACGGGGGTACTCCTAAGGCGTTGGTGGACGACGTTGTCCGCCGGGTGGTGCGGGACGGGCCGGGTGGGCCCGGGAGCGCGGGGCAAAGGGGTGGGGGCACCGGGCTCACTGTGTTCAGTGTGCGCGATGCCCCCACCCGGTGTGCAAACGGCGGGTGACTACTTGACGCCGGGATACAGCGGGAACTTCTCGGCCAGCGCGATCACGCGGGCCTTCAGGGCGTCGGCGTCGTACGTGGGCTTCAGCGCGGCCGCGATGATCTCCGCGACCTCGGTGAAGTCCTCGGCCTGGAAGCCACGGGTGGCCAGGGCCGGCGTACCGATGCGGAGGCCCGAGGTGACCATCGGGGGCCGCGGGTCGTTCGGGACGGCGTTCCGGTTGACCGTGATGCCCAGCTCGTGGAGCCGGTCCTCGGCCTGCCGGCCGTCCAGCTCGGAGTTGCGCAGGTCGACCAGGACCAGGTGGACGTCCGTGCCGCCGGAGAGGACGGATACGCCCACCTCGGTGACGTCCGGCTGCACCAGGCGCTCGGCGAGGATGCGGGCACCGTCCAGGGTGCGCTGCTGGCGCTCCTTGAACTCCTCGGTCGCCGCGACCTTGAAGGAGACGGCCTTGGCCGCGATCACGTGCTCCAGGGGGCCGCCCTGCTGACCGGGGAAGACCGCCGAGTTGATCTTCTTGGCGAGCTCCTGGGTCGACAGGATCACGCCACCGCGCGGACCGCCGAGGGTCTTGTGCGTGGTGGTCGTGACGACATGGGCGTGCGGCACCGGGTTGGGGTGCAGGCCCGCCGCGACGAGGCCCGCGAAGTGCGCCATGTCGACCATCAGGTACGCGCCGACCTCGTCCGCGATGCGGCGGAAGGCGGCGAAGTCCAGCTGGCGGGGGTAGGCGGACCAGCCGGCCACGATGAGCTTCGGCTTCGACTCCTTGGCGAGGCGCTCGACCTCTGCCATGTCCACGACGCCGGTCTCGTCGACGTGGTACGGGACCACGTTGTAGAGCTTGCCGGAGAAGTTGATCTTCATGCCGTGGGTCAGGTGACCGCCGTGGGCCAGGTTCAGGCCCATGATCGTGTCGCCCGGCTTCAGCAGCGCGAACATCGCGGCGGCGTTGGCCTGCGCACCCGAGTGCGGCTGGACGTTCGCGGCCTCGGCGCCGAAGAGCGCCTTGATGCGGTCGATCGCGATCTGCTCGACCACGTCGACGTGCTCGCAGCCACCGTAGTAGCGGCGGCCGGGGTAGCCCTCGGCGTACTTGTTGGTGAGGACGGAGCCCTGCGCCTCCATGACCGCGACCGGAGCGAAGTTCTCCGAGGCGATCATCTCGAGGGTGGACTGCTGACGGTGGAGCTCGGCGTCGACGGCGGCGGCGACGTCCGGGTCCAGCTCGTGGAGGGAGGAGTTGAGAAGCGACATCAGTGGGTCCCTAAGGTCTCAGTTGCCGGAGAACGCGGTGTACTCGTCGGCGGAGAGAAGGTCCTTCGGCTCCTCCGCGACGCGCACCTTGAACAGCCAGCCGCCCTCGAAGGGGGCGGAGTTCACCAGCGACGGGTCGTCCACGACGTCCTGGTTGGCCGCGGTCACCTCGCCGGTCACCGGCGAGTACAGGTCGCTGACCGACTTGGTCGACTCCAGCTCACCGCAGGTCTCGCCCGCGGTCACCGTGTCACCGACCTCCGGGAGCTGGGCGTAGACGACGTCACCGAGCGCGTTGGCCGCGAACTCGGTGATACCGACCGTGGCCACGCCGTCCTCGAGGGCCGACAGCCACTCGTGCTCCTTGCTGTACCGCAGCTGCTGGGGGTTGCTCATGACCTGAATTCTCCTGTACGCGAGGCAGTGCTGATGAACGGTGGTCTTACGGTGTGAGACACGAATGCGTCACGTGCGCGGCGCGCCGCGCCGGACGCGCGCCGCACCGCGTCACTTGCGGCGCTTGTAGAAGGGCAGCGCCACGACCTCGTACGGCTCGTGCGTGCCCCGGATGTCGACCCCGACACCCTCGGTGCCGGGCGCGGCGTGTGCCGCGTCCACGTAGGCCATGGCGATCGGCTTGCCCAGGGTGGGCGACGGCGCGCCGGAGGTGACCTCGCCGACGACCTGCCCGCCGGCCACGACGGGGTAACCGGCGCGCGGGACCCGGCGGCCCTCGGCCACCAGGCCGACGAGCTTGCGGGGCGGGGAGGACTCCGCCCGTCCGGCCGCGGCGGACAGTGCCTCGCGGCCGACGAAGTCGCCCTCCTTCTCGAACTTCACGACCCTGCCCAGGCCCGCGTCGAAGGGCGTCAGCGCGGTGGTCAGCTCGTGCCCGTACAGCGGCATCCCCGCCTCCAGGCGGAGCGTGTCGCGGCAGGAGAGCCCGCAGGGGATCAGGCCGTAGGGCGCGCCTGCCTCGGTCAGCGCCTTCCACAGCTGCTCGGCATGCGCGGGAGCCACGAAGAGCTCGAAGCCGTCCTCGCCGGTGTAGCCCGTACGGGCGATGAGTGCGGGGACGCCGGCGACCGTTCCGGGGAGCCCGGCGTAGTACCTCAACCCGTCCAGGTCGGCGTCGGTGACCGACTTCAGTACGGCGGGGGAGTCGGGGCCCTGGACGGCGAGCAGCGCGTACGCGTCGCGGTCGTCCCGCACCTCGGCGTCGAAGCCCCCGGCGCGCTCGGTGACGGTGTCCAGGACGAGCTGGGCGTTGCCCGCGTTGGCGACGATCATGTATTCGGTCTCGCCGAGACGGTAGACGATCAGGTCGTCCAGGATGCCGCCGTCCTCCGCCACGATCATCGTGTAGCGGGCCCGGCCCACGCCCACGGTGGCGATGTCGCCGACCAGCGCATAGCTCAGGAAAGCCGCGGCCTGCGGGCCGGTGACGGTGATCTCACCCATGTGCGAGAGGTCGAAGAGGCCGGCCCGGGTGCGTACGGCGTTGTGCTCGTCGCGCTCGCTCGCGTACCGCAGCGGCATGTCCCAGCCGGCGAAGTCGGTCATGGTCGCGCCCAGGGACCGGTGCAGTGCGTCGAGGGCGGTGAGACGGGGGGCAGTGCTCATGGACATGGCTCCAGGGCATGACGACAGGGGGCGGATCCCTCCCCATCTGTCATCGGAACCTGAGAGGTTCGCCGAGAGCCCCTGAAAGGGTCCTGACCGGGACAGCCCTGTCAGGGTCGGCTTGCACCTTGGGTGGAGCCGCGCAGCGGCCCGCTTTTCAGATCTGCCTCATCCACGCGGTACGGGGCCTGAGAGATTCAAGGGAGGATCTTGCTCCTTCGGCGCCCGGCGCACACGGTGACCGGGACTCTCCCGCGCGGATTCAAACGGCCGGTATGCAGTTGGCGGGGTCATCATCGCACGCATTGGGGGAGAGTGGGGCGTCGCGGTCGGACCGGTGCCGGTCCCGACACGTCCGGGTGGAACCGGTTGTGCCGCATTACCTTTTCTTTACACTTCATGGGCAGGTCAGTGGGTGACTCGGCAGGGGGAAGGCGATGACGTTGCAGCACGCGACTACCGCGGGGGCGGCACGCGGTGCGATGCCCCAGCAGCCGGACGGACCCGCCCGGGTGCCGATGGGGGGAGCCGCTCCGGTGGTGCGTGATCTGCGGGGCAGTGGCGGCGGACCGCGGGATCTGGACTTCGCGGCCGGCGAGGTGGTGGTGGTCTCGGGGCTGCCCGGCAGTGGGAAGTCGACGCTGATCCGGCGGGCGGCCCGGGAACACGGGATCGACTCCCAGGACACCCGGGACCGATGGGCGGCGACGCTGCCCGGATTACTCCCGTACGCCCTGTACCGCCCCCTGGTGCGCGCCGCGCACTACGCCGGGCTGTGGCGGGCTCTGCGGTCGGGCGGATCCGTCGTCGTGCACGACTGCGGTACGCAGGCCTGGGTGCGGCGCTGGCTGGCGCGCGAGGCCCGGCGCCGCGGCAGCGCCCTCCATCTCGTCCTGCTCGACGTCACCCCCAAGGTGGCCCGGCAGGGGCAGCGGGAGCGGGGGCGCGGGGTGTCCCGATACGCGTTCGCCCGGCACCGGCGTGCGGTCGGCCGGCTGCTGCGCGACACCGAGAGCGGGCTGCTGCCGCAGGGGTGCGCGTCGGCGGTGCTGCTCGACCGGGAGGCGGCGGCGGCGATCGGCCGGATCTCCTTCCCGTAGGCGCGGCCTCCGCAGGAGTAGTCGCGGGCCCGGACCCAGGAGGAACACGACGGCCCGGTCCTCGGTGTCACCGTTCGCATACGCACAGTTCGCGTGTCCTTCGCGGGCTGTCCGAAATCTGGACGGTGTGGCGGGCAGGGCACCGCTCCGGCCTGCGGCACTGCCCTCGCGGTGCGAGGGCGTCTAAGGTTTCAGCCGCACAGCATGGCGAGAAAGGGACACAGACACCGTGGACATTCCGGCCCAGGCCCAGGCCCCGTCGCAGCCGCCGCAGGGGTGGCCGGCCAACGAGCTCGAGGAAGTGCTCAGTGCCTCGCTCGGCGTACCCGGGGCGGCCGGGCGGCTGGTCGAGGTGCTCGGCCGCAGCCATGTCTGGGTGCCCCTGCCGAACGGCGGGGGGCCCGACAGCGAGGATCTCGACCTGCCGACGGTCGACATAGGCGGCGGCGCGTACGTCCCCGTCTTCAGCTCCGAGGCGCAGTTCCTCCAGTGTGTCGGCAACCATCTCTCCTTCACCGTCGCGCCGGCTCGTGAGTTCGCGCGTGGACTCCCCCCGCAGCTCGGCATAGCGGTCAATCCGGGCGGTGCCGTCGGGGTGCCCCTGCCGCCGCCCGCCGTCGCCGAGCTGTGCAGGGTGGGGCGCACCCCGCTGGACGGTCCCGCGAGCGGCGGCCGGGTACGGCTGTACGAGCCGGACTGGAAGGAGGACCCCGTCGCGTTCCTGTCCGCCGTGTCCGAGGAATTCCAGGCGATCGGCGTGGTGAGCACCGCGCGCCGGGCGCTGGCCAGCATCGAGGGGGACAGCCCCGTCCTGTTCGTCGGCGTCGAGTTCGTCGTGCGGGACGCCGCGGAGCAGAGCGTCCCGCTGGAAGCCGTGGGTCGCGCGCTGGGCCGGATCCAGGTGCCCTGGCCGGTCAATCTCCTCCTGCTCGACGTGGCACAGGACCCGGTCGGCGACTGGATGCTGGAGAAGGTACGCCCCTTCTACCGGCGCGACGAGTACTGAACTCCGAGGCCCGTACTGCCACGTGGCGTCACGGCGGTGTCAGGGGCGGCGCATAAGCTGGTTGGATGACGAGGCCGCCCCGCGCGCCCGGGAGCGGCACCACAGCACCGTGCGGCATGCGGGAACAGCGGATCGATGACGGATCGATGAGGGGCGGGACCCAGGGTGAGTGCGTCAGGCACCGCGGCGGCCGGGCAGGTCGAGCACATGCTTCGCCAAGTGACCCCCGGGCGGCTCGACGCGTACGAGGCGCTGTTGCGGTCCCTGGCGGACGGCCCGGTGTGGATGCTGCTCTGGCACGGCACGGCGGGCTCCCCCGACGCGCAGTACGGCAACATGGAGATCGAAGGCGTGGGCTACGCCCCGTGCGTGACCTCCGCCCAGGAGCTCTCGGCCAGCGGCTGGAACCGGGCCCACGAGGTGACCACGGGCCGTGACATCGCCCGCGCCCTCTTCCCCGACCGCTGGGGCATCTGGCTCAACCCGCACGCCCCCGGCGGTGGCGTCGGCATCCCCTGGCTGGACCTGCGCCGCATCGCCACCGGCCTCGACCGGATGCCCGCGGGGCCGCTGCGGCTCTCCGAACCCGCCATCGAGATCCCGCAGTTCTATGCCCTGCTGTCGCAGAACGCCCACCGCACCCCCGCCGTCCGCGCGCTGCGCCGCGCCTGGGTGCAGCCCGCGCTCGGTGTTCCGTACCTCGCGATCGGGCTCGACCTCTACGACACCGGACGCCCGTCCGTCGACGCGGTCCGCGCGATGATGCAGCAGTCGGTCGGCGTGGTGCCCGACGGTCTGCCCGTCTCCACGGTCTCGCTGTCCGACGAGTACGACCCCGTCGCGATGTGGCTCAACGCCAACGCGCGGCCGTTCTACGACCGTGAGGCTCACGCCCAGGCGTCCGCCCCCACCGGCTACGGCTACCCGCCGGCCACCGGCGCGGCACCGCACGCGTACTGAGAAGGCGTCAGCCGCCACTTCGGCCCGACGGTCAAATAGTCAGTCCGACGGCACAGTTGGGCGTCATGTCCGTTATCGCGGATTAGTGACCGAGAGGTCCGCTCACCAAGCACGGCTGTCCGGATAACGGAAGCCTCTTGGCAGCATCACGGTTGAGCAAACATTCCCCGTCAGGTCTGGCGGGTGATCGCAAAGTGGTTGAAGACTCCACACAGCAGGTGCTCCATGCCCGGCGAACCCCCTTTTCAAACGGGGGCAGTTCGGCCATGCCTGATTACATCTGTCATATTTTGTTAGAGCCGCTACAGCGGCGGTCACAGGCCGGCCACCGTCGGCCGAGAGGGGTCTCCAGCGCAATGACGGCACCGATCGAGACCACCGGGGCGGACGCGTCGCCCGAAACGGTGCTGGAAGGCGCCGGGCGCAAGGAGATCGAGGGCCGCTCGCTCGGCCGGATCGCCTGGACGCGCTTCAAGCGGGACAAGGGCGCGATGGCCGGTGGCATCGTTGTCGTGCTGCTGATCCTCACGGCGGTGCTGTCCAAGCCGCTCCAGTCGCTCCTCGGGCTCGACCCCAACGCGTTCAACCAGAGCCTGGTCGACCCCGTCATGCTGGCGCCCAAGGGCGCCCTCGGCGGGATCAGCTGGGACCACCCCCTCGGAGTCGAACCGCAGACCGGACGCGACATCCTGGCGCGCATCCTGGAAGGCTCCTGGGTCTCCCTGGTGGTCGCCGTCGGCTCCACGCTGCTCTCGGTCGTCATCGGCGTCGTCATGGGCGTCGTGGCCGGGTTCTACGGCGGCTGGGTGGACAGCTTCATCAGCCGGCTGATGGACACCTTCCTCGCCTTCCCGCTGCTGCTCTTCGCGATCTCCATCTCCGCCTCCCTGCAGGGCAACGCCTTCGGGATGGAAGGGCTCACGCTGCGGATCGCGGTCCTGATCTTCGTGATCGGCTTCTTCAGCTGGCCCTACATCGGCCGCATCGTCCGTGCGCAGACCCTGTCGCTGCGCGAGCGGGAGTTCGTCGAGGCCGCCAGGTCGCTGGGCGCACGCGGCCCGTTCATCCTCTTCCGCGAGCTGCTGCCGAACCTGATCGCGCCGATCCTCGTGTACGCGACGCTGCTGATCCCCACGAACATCCTCTTCGAGGCCTCCCTGTCCTTCCTCGGCGTCGGTATCGCGCCGCCGCAGGCGTCATGGGGCGGCATGCTCACGCAGGCGGTCGACCTCTACGAGGTGGACCCGATGTTCATGGTCATCCCCGGCATGGCGATCTTCATCACCGTGCTGGCCTTCAATCTGCTGGGGGACGGGCTGCGTGACGCACTCGACCCTCGTGGCAAGTAATCGCGGCAGTGCCGCACCGGACTAGCGAGGGGGCTTTCCTCAGCATGCAGAACAGAAAGACAGCAGCGGCCATAGCCGTGGCCGTAGCGGTGTCGCTCGGCGCATCGGCGTGCAGCGGCAGCGACTCGGGCGGTGACAGCAACGGCGGTGGGGGCAACGTCAAGGCTGACGCCGGTCTGACCAGCATCGTCAACCAGACCGACAAGAAGGGGGGGACGGTCACGCTGGAGCACGCCAGTGGCCCGGACTCCCTGGACCCCGGTAACACGTACTACGGCTGGGTGCAGAACTTCTCCCGCCTGTACGCCCGTTCGCTGGTGACCTTCAAGCCGGCCGCCGGCAAGGAGAGCCTGGAGGTCGTCCCCGACCTCGCCACCGGCCTCGGCAAGGCCAGCGCGGACGCCAAGACCTGGACGTACACCCTGCGCAAGGGTGTGAAGTTCGAGGACGGCACCGAGATCACCTCGAAGGACGTCAAGTACGCCGTCGAGCGCTCCAACTTCGCGCCGGAGGCCCTGTCCAACGGCCCGACGTACTTCAAGGCCTACCTCGAGGGCGGCGACAAGTACAAGGGTCCGTACAAGGACAAGTCCGCCGAGGGCCTCAAGTCCATCGAGACCCCGGACGACCACACGATCGTCTTCAAGCTGAACAAGCCGTTCGCGGACATGGACTACCTCGCCGCCTTCTCGCAGACGGCTCCGATCCAGCAGAAGGCCGACACGGGCGCCAGCTACGTCCAGAAGATGGTCTCCTCGGGTCCGTACAAGTTCTCGGCGTACGACGAGAGCAAGGGCGCCACGCTGGTCCGGAACCCCGAGTGGGACCCGAAGACGGACCCGATCCGCAAGGCGCTGGCGGACAAGGTCGAGCTCAAGTTCAACGTGAACGCGACCACGATCGACGACCACCTGCTCAACGACGCGATCACCGTGGGTGCCGAGGGCACGGGTCTGCAGTCCAAGACCCAGCCCAAGGTCCTGGTCAAGGCCGACGAGAAGGCGAAGACCGACAACCCGTACGCCGGCGCCCTGCAGTACCTGGCGCTGAACGTCAACGTGAAGCCGTTCGACAACGTCGAGTGCCGCAAGGCCGTGCAGTACGCCGTCGACAAGCAGAGCATGGTCGACTCCATCGGCGGCTCGGTCAAGGGCGACCCGGCCACCACGGTCATCCCCCCGACCGTCGCCGGGTACAAGAAGTTCGACCTGTACCCGTCCAAGGGCAACAAGGGCGACATCGCCAAGGCGAAGGAGCACCTGACCAAGTGCGGTCAGCCCAAGGGCTTCAAGACCACGCTGACGGCGCGCTCCGACCGTCCTGACGAGATCACCGCCGCCACGCAGCTCCAGGGCAGCCTGAAGGCGATCGGCATCACCGCCGAGATCAAGCAGTTCCCGGCGGACAAGTACTTCACCGACTTCGCGGGTGTCCCGGAGTGGGTGCACAAGAACAACGCGGGCATGATGATGATGGCCTGGGGCGCCGACTGGCCGACCGGCTTCGGCTTCCTCGACCAGATCGTGAACGGAACGGCCATCAAGCCCTCCGGCGGCACGAACCTGATGGAGCTCAACGACAAGGCGATCAACGACCTCCTCGTCAAGGGCATCGGCACCGTCGACACCGCGGCGCGCAACGCGACGTGGGGCGAGGTCGACCAGAAGGTCATGGAGAACGCCTCCGTCGTCCCGCTCTTCTACCGCAAGAACCTGCTCTACCGCCCGACCTCGGCGGCGAACGTCACGGTCACGGACGCGTACCTCGGCATGTACGACTACGTGCTGATGACGTCCACCAAGTAACACCTGTTCATCGACAGCATCCCTTGAAAGGCAGGTGAAGGCGCCGGGCCGGCGGGCGTACCCCGTCCGCCCGCCCGGCGCCGCACGGCTGTGGCTGCGTACATCATCCGACGCGTATTCGCCGCGGTGTTGCTGCTGCTGGTGGTCAGCGCAGTCACGTTCGCGATCTTCTTCCTGGTCCCCCGCCTCGGCGGGCAGACCCTCGACTCGATGGCCGCCCAGTACGTCGGGAAGAGCCCGGACCCCGACGTCATCGCCGCGGTCAAGAAGAACCTGGGGCTCGACCAGCCCCTCTACCTCCAGTACTGGAACTTCGTCAAGGGCATCGTCGTCGGCGCCGACTACCAGTTCGGCCCCGACCCGGTCACCTGTAACGCCCCGTGCTTCGGCTACTCCTTCAAGACCCACACCGAGATCTGGCCGCAGCTCGTCGACCGTGTCCCGGTCACGCTGTCGCTGGCCGTCGGTGCCGCGGTCATCTGGGTCGTCTCCGGTGTCGCGGTCGGTGTCCTCTCCGCGCTGAAGCGGGGATCGTTCTTCGACCGCCTCTCCATGGGCGTCGCCCTCGCCGGTGTCTCGCTGCCGATGTTCTTCACCGGTCTCGTCGTCCTGGCGCTGTTCGGCAACGGGGAGTACGTACCGTTCGCCGACAACCCCGTGGCCTGGGCGGGCAGCCTCGTCCTGCCCTGGTGCACACTCGCCCTGCTGTACTCCGCGCTCTACGCCCGGCTCACCCGGGCAGGGATGCTGGAGACGATGGGCGAGGACTACATCAGAACCGCGCGGGCCAAGGGCCTCAAGGAACGCAAGGTCGTCGTCAAGCACGGGCTGCGCTCGGCGCTCACCCCGCTCGTCACGATCTTCGGCATGGACTTCGCGCTGCTGCTCGGCGGCGCGGTCATCACCGAACGGGTCTTCTCCTTCCAGGGGCTCGGCGCGTTCGCCATCCAGGGCGTGACCACCGCCGACCTGCCCAAGGTGATGGGCGTGACCCTGGTCGCCGCCTTCTTCATCGTCATCTGCAACCTGCTGGTGGACCTCGTGTACGCCGCGATCGACCCCCGGGTGAGGCTCTCATGAGCGACGCAATCCAGAAGGACTCCCCGGCGGCGGACGCCGTTCCGGCCCCGCGCTCCGGCGACGGCAAGGAATTCCTCTCCGTACGCAACCTCAGCGTCCACTTCGACACCGACGACGGTCTGGTCAAGTCCGTCGACGGCGTCAGCTTCGACCTGAAGGCCGGGCAGACCCTCGGCATCGTCGGCGAGTCCGGCTCCGGCAAGTCCGTGACCTCACTGGGGATCATGGGCCTGCACACCTCGGAACGCGCCCGGATCGGCGGTGAGATCTGGCTCGACGGCGAGGAGCTCATCGGCGCCGGCCCCGAGCGCGTACGCACGTTGCGCGGCCAGAAGATGGCCATGATCTTCCAGGACCCGCTGTCCGCCCTGCACCCGTACTACAGCATCGGCGCGCAGATCGTGGAGGCCCACCGGGTCCACAACAAGGTCGACAAGAAGACCGCGAAGAAGCGCGCGATCGAGATGCTCGACCGCGTGGGCATCCCCGAGCCGCACCGCCGCTACGACGACTATCCGCACCAGTTCTCCGGCGGTATGCGCCAGCGCGCGATGATCGCTATGGCCCTGGTGAACAACCCGCAGCTGCTCATCGCGGACGAGCCGACGACCGCCCTCGACGTCACCGTCCAGGCGCAGATCCTCGACCTCATCCGCGATCTGCAGAAGGAGTTCGGCTCCGCGGTCGTCATGATCACCCACGATCTCGGCGTCGTCGCCGAGATCGCGGACAACCTGCTCGTGATGTACGCGGGACGCTGCATCGAGCGCGGCAGCGCCGAGAAGGTGTTCTACGAGCCCCAGCACCCCTACACCTGGGGTCTCCTCGGCTCGATGCCGCGCATCGACCGGGAGCAGACCGAGCGGCTCATCCCGGTCAAGGGATCACCGCCCAGTCTCATCAACGTCCCGTCGGGCTGTGCTTTCCACCCGCGCTGCCCGTACGCCGACGTCCCGCCGGACAACATCACCCGCACCGAGCGTCCCGAGCTGCAGCTGGTCAGCGACGGGCACTACTCGGCGTGCCACATGTCGCGTGAGCAGCGTGACCGGATCTGGACCGAAGAGATTGCGCCGAAGCTGTGACTGATCTGAACAAGAGGACTCCCGCGTCTCCCGCGGCCGGGTCGGACGGGTCCGGGTCCGAGCCGCTCCTCAAGGTCGACGGACTGGTCAAGCACTTCCCGATCACCAAGGGCATCCTGAAGCGCAAGGTCGGTGCGGTCCAGGCCGTGGACGGCCTCACCTTCGAGGTGCGTCCCGGGGAGACCCTGGGCGTCGTCGGTGAGTCGGGCTGCGGCAAGTCGACCATGGGCCGGCTGGTGACCCGTCTGCTGGAGCCGACCGGTGGCAAGGTCGAGTTCCAGGGCGCCGACATCACCCACATGTCGGCCGGACGCCTGCGGCCGATGCGCCGCGACATCCAGATGATCTTCCAGGACCCGTACGGCTCGCTGAATCCGCGCCACACGGTCGGCGGGATCGTCGGGACCCCCTTCCGGCTCCAGGGCGTCAAGCCCGAAGGCGGCGTGAAGGCGGAGGTCCAGCGGCTGCTGGAGCTGGTGGGGCTCAACCCCGAGCACTACAACCGCTACCCGCACGAGTTCTCGGGCGGCCAGCGCCAGCGCATCGGCATCGCGCGTGCGCTCGCGCTCAAGCCGAAGCTGGTCGTCGCCGACGAGCCGGTCTCGGCGCTGGACGTGTCGATCCAGGCCCAGGTGGTGAACCTGCTGGACGACCTCCAGGAGGAGCTCGGTCTCACGTACATGATCATCGCGCACGACCTCTCGGTCATCCGCCATGTCTCGGACCGGATCGCGGTCATGTACCTCGGGAAGATCGTCGAGCTCGCGGACCGCACGTCGCTGTACGAGGCGCCGATGCACCCGTACACGAACGCGCTGATGTCCGCGGTCCCGGTGCCCGACCCGCGACGGCGTGGTGCCAAGAGCGAGCGCATCCTGCTCAAGGGCGACGTTCCGTCGCCGATCTCACCGCCGAGCGGCTGCCGTTTCCACACCCGGTGCTGGAAGGCGACGCAGGTCTGCAAGACGACTGAGCCGCCGCTGCTCCAGCTGAAGACCGGGCACCAGGTGGCGTGCCACCACCCGGAGAACGGCGAGGACCAGGCACCGGGGGACGCGCCGCTCGTCGCGGACGTCATCACGGTGAAGTCGGTGGCGGAGCCGGTCGTGGCACCGGAGGCGGAGGAAGCGGGCGCGCCGGCCGAGGCCGCGCCGGAGAGCCCGCAGGAGCCGGCCGAGCCCGCCGAGCCGACGGAGACCGCCGAGGCCGTCGCGCCGGAGGACACGGAGGAGCCCGCCGAGCCGACGGAGACCGCCGAGGCCGTCGCGCCGGCCGAGGCCGCCGAGGCCGCTTCCGAGGAGGACGGCAAGGGCTCCGCCGCACCGTCCAAGGGTGCGGAGGGCAAGCCGAAGAAGTAGGACCGGCACAATTGCCCGGTGCTCAACGAACTCTTCACCCCCTCCGTCCAGCATGCGCTCGACATCGTCGGAATCTTCGTGTTCGCGATCTCGGGTGCCCTGCTCGCCGTACGCAAGAACTTCGATGTCTTCGGCATCGCGGTCCTCGCCGAGGTGACAGCGCTGGGCGGAGGGATCTTCCGTGACGTCATGATCGGCGCGCTCCCCCCGGCGGCCTTCACGGATCTCGGCTACTTCGTGACGCCGCTGCTCGCCGCCGGCCTGGTCTTCTTCCTGCACCCGCACGTGGAGCGGATCCAGGTCGGCGTCAACGTCTTCGACGCGGCGGGGCTGGGACTCTTCTGCGTATCCGGGACGATGAAGGCGTACGAATACGGTCTCGGACTCACCTCCTCCGCCGCCCTCGGGCTGGCCACCGCCGTCGGCGGCGGTGTGCTGCGTGACGTGCTGGCCAACGAGGTGCCCTCGCTGCTGCGCTGGGACCGCGACCTGTACGCCGTGCCCGCGATCGTCGGCGCGGGAATGGTCGTCCTCTGCATCCGCTTCGAGACGCTCAACGCCTACACCAGCGGCGCCGCCGCCATCACCGCGTTCGTCCTGCGACTGTTGGCCATGCGCTTCCACTGGCGGGCTCCGCGCGCCTACAACAGGCGCTCGGCCACGGCGGAGGAGACCTCGGCCGTCATCTGACGGCAACAAAAAGCTACCGCTCAGTAATACGATCGGTGTACCGTGCATGCCATGGCACAGGCAGCAGCGCAGGATTCGCGCGCGGTACACGCGGCACAGGCGACCATCGGTGACAGCGAGTTCGACCGCGACACCGCCGTCACCCTCCGGGAGGAAGGCGTCTACGACGCGGAGCTCTCCGCCGGCTGGACGATCATCCACGCGGTCAACGGCGGCTATCTGCTCGCCATGCTCGGCCGCGCGCTCGGTGAGGCGCTCCCGCACTCCGACCCCTTCTCGGTCTCCGCGCACTACCTCACGGCCTCCGTCCCCGGCCCCGCCGTGATCCGCACCGAGGTCGTCCGCACCGGCCGTACGCTCTCGACCGGCGCGGCCTCGCTCTTCCAGTTCGCCCAGGACGGCACGGAGGTCGAGCGCATCAGGGTCCTGGCCACCTACGGCGACCTGGACGGCCTGACCGACGAGATCCGTACGTCGGCCGAGCCGCCGGCCATGCCGCCCCCCGAGCAGTGTTTCGGTACGAGTGACGGGACGGCGCCGATCCCCGGCAGCTCCGCCATCACCGAACGCCTGGACATCAAGCTCGACCCGGCGACGGTCGGCTGGGCCGTCGGCGCACCGTCTGGCAAGGGGGAGATGCGGGGCTGGTTCGGGCTCGCGGACGGCCGTGACGCGGACCCGCTCTCGCTGCTGCTCACCGTGGACGCGCTGCCGCCGACCTCGTTCGAGATGGGGCTGAAGGGCTGGACACCCACCATCGAGCTCACCACCCACATCCGCTGCCGCCCGGCCCCCGGGCCGCTGCGTGTCTCCATCACCACCCGCAACCTCGCGGGCGGCTTCCTGGAGGAGGACGCGGACGTCTGGGACAGCGCCGACCGCCTCGTCGCCCAGTCCCGCCAGCTGGCCCGCGCGCCCCGCGGTTAGGGAGCAGCCGTACGCAGGAAGCGGACGAGCGCGGCGGTGAGTTCGGCCGGGGCGTCCTCCTGGACGAGGTGTCCGGCCCCCTCGATCAGCCGCAGCTCGGCGCCCGGGATCAGCCCGGCGAGCTCGTGGCCACGGGCGACCGGGATCCAGGTGTCCTCCGCGCCCCAGCAGATCAGTACGGGCGCCAGACGTACGAGGAGAAGGGGGTGCCGTGCACCAGGACGACGGGCGGGGCCTGCTCGGGGCCGAGCACGTCCCAGCGCACCTCCCCGGATGAGCCGGTGAAGGTCCGGCCGAGGGTCCAGTCGCTCATGACACCGACCCTACGGCCGGACCGTCCAGCCAGTGGGCCCGGCCCAGCGTGACCAGGCGCAGCCGCCGCCGCGCCACCCGGACGACCTCCTGTTCTCCTTCCGGTCCGGCGTCCAGCAGTGCCGACGCGGTCAGCACCATGTGATCGACGTACAGCCCGCCCAGCATCAAGAGGTCCTCCTGGTTCCAGCCCGCCGATTCCGCTTCCTCGCCGAGGGCATGAGCGACCTCCTCGGCGAAACCGCGTAGCTGGCCGGCGATGGCCTCGCGCACCTGCCGCACGCCGCCGTGCTGTTCGCGGGCGATGAAGCGGAAGTGGGCGGGCTGCGCGGTGACGTGGCGGGTTATCAGGCCGACGCCGCGGTCGAGCCGTTCCCCGCTGTCACCGGTGTCGGCGAGGATCGCGGCGATCATGCCGTGCAGGCTTCCCAGGGTCTCCTCGACGAGTGCGACGCCCAGTGCCGCCGTGCCGTCGAAGTGGCGGTAGAAGGCGGTCGGGGTCACACCCACGGCCCGTGTCACCTCACGCAGGCCCAGGCTGCTCAGGCTCTGGTGCTCCAGCAGTTCCAGGGCCGCGTCGAGCAGTGCCTGACGCGTCCTCAGTTTCTGGGCCTGGCGGATGCCGGTGGTGTGACTCATGCCATTCAGTAAACAATCGTTCTCCGAGTTTCGCCAGCGCTGAAGGGGTTAGGCTCGTAAGTCAGTGAACAGTCGTGCTCTCAAAGCTCGCAGAAAGGCCCGGACATGTTCGTCCTCGTAGCCGCCCTGCTCCTGCTGGGGGTCGTCCTGGGAGCGGTCGTGCACCTGCCGCTCCCCGTGACCCTGGTCGCCGCAGCCGTGATCGGTCTCTGGCTCACGGTCTTCAGCGCCCGTGAACGCCTCGCCCGCCGCATCCGCTGACGAAGGGAGCCGCATCATGACGCTCACCACCGCACGCACGGCCCGCACCGCTCAGGGGGGCGCCTCCGTGACCCGGGAGGCCGACGGGCTCGCCGTGGCCTCGTTCGTGCTCGGACTGCTCGGCCTCCTGGTGATGAACATCCTGCTCGGCCCGGCCGCCGTCGTCATGGCGGTCGTCGCTCTCGCCCGCTCCACCGCCCGCTGGGGCCGCGCCCTGCTCGGACTGGCCCTCGGCGTCGCCGACCTGGTCGTTCTCGCCGTGCTGGTCACCGGGAACGGCACCGTCTCCTGGAGCCTGACGGGCTGACGCCGACCGCGTCCTCAGGCGCGGACCGAACGCCAGATCCGCTCCGGCAGGAGGAGCGCGGCCTCGTCGAGAGCCACGTCGTCGATGCCGGACAGCGACCGGCGGGCCACGGCGACGACGGGGCCCAGGACGACGGACTCCATCGATCAGCGGTGCGGGGAGCGGGGCGAGCTCGCCGGAATCGATGTGGAGCCGGATCCAGAGCGCCAGCTCCGAGACCCTGGCCTCCTGGGCGTCACGGAACTCCCTGCCGCGCGCCATGCCCCTGCGGTCGGAGAGCGGTGAGTGCAGGAGCAGGGCGGGCCCGCGGTGCTCCTGGACGAAGGTCAGATAGGCCCGCACGGCGGCGGCGATGCCCGACCGGGCGCTGTCCGCGTCCTGGAGGGCTTGCGCCAGCTCGCCCAGCAGCCGGTCCAGCCAGCGGTGGCTGAGTGCGCCGATGAGGCCGTCGAGACTGCCGAAGTGGTGGTACAGGCCGCCCAGGCTGACGCCACTGGTCCGGATGACGGCGTCGACCGTGAGACCCCGCTCGCCCGACGCGACGAACACGCGCAGTGCGGCGTCCAGCAGCAGATCGGAAGTGACTTCGCCGCGATGCTGCTTGGGGCTCATCGGGTGACCGTCCCTGTGGTTCCTGAGGCGGGGCTCTGCCGCGGTGAACTTCTGGAGTGAATTTCTAGAATGTGCTTCCGCGGCCAGTTTCCACTGGTCAGACTTCCCCTGGAACGGACCATGGTGTGTCACGGGGAGTCGGTGTGGGTGTGTTCGACCTGACGGGCAGTGGGGCCAAGCCGCTGGAAGCGGATGACCCACGACAGATCGGCGGCATCCCGCTCGCGGGCCGGCTCGGCTCCGGTGGGATGGGCCGCGTGTTCCTCGGCGTCCACGAGGGCCGGTACGTCGCCGTCAAGCAGGTGCTGCCCTCGATCGCCGGCGAGGACCAGGACTTCGTACGCCGCTTCGGGCACGAGCTGGACAACCTCTCCCAGCTCCCCGCGGCGGCCACCGCGCCTCTGCTCGCCAGCGACCGTGAGGCGCGGCCCCCCTGGCTGGCGACGGCGTACGTTCCCGGACTCACCCTGAGCAAGGCCCTCGAACTGCACAAGGGCCCGTTGCCCGCCGACACCCTGTGGCTCCTGCTGCGCGAGGCCGCCGCGGGGCTGGTTCCGGTGCACGAGCTGGGCATGGTGCACCGGGACCTCAAGCCGTCCAACGTCATGCTGACGGTCGAGGGCGCCACAGTCATCGACTTCGGCGTGGCCCGGGCCACCGAGCAGAGCCAGCTGACCAGAAGCGGCATGGTCGTCGGCACCCCGGCCTACATGGCTCCCGAACAAGCCACGACCCGGCGGGATCTGACCGGCGCCGCCGATGTGTTCGCACTGGGCTCGGTCATCGCGTACGCGGCCGGCGGCAGCCCGCCCTTCGGCGAGGAGTCCGGCCCCGCCGTGCTGTACCGCATCGTGCACGAGGAGCCCGACCTCGATGCGGTGCGCGCGCTGGACCCCGCCCTTGCCGACGTCGTCGCCGCTTGTCTCGCCAAGGACGCCGGGGCCCGGCCCACGGCGTCCGGGCTGGTGCGGCAAGCGGAGGAGCACGGGCCGTTCGCCGCGCCCCTCTGGCCGGAGTCCATCAGCGGGAACCTCGCGGAGAAGGCCGCCTTCGCGGCGCACGTCCAGGAGCTGGAGCTGCCGGACCCCGTGTCCGTGGAGACGCTGCCCCTCGGTGGGAAGGCCCGCCCGAAGCCCCGGGAGCGCCGGCGGCGTACCCGGGTCTTCTTCGCCGTCGTCCCCGTCGTCGTGACGCTGGGCGGAGCGACACTCGCCGTCCAGCTCCTGCCCCACACCTTCGGGCCGGACGACCGTGCGGCCGCCGGGCCGACGATTCCGGCCACCGCCCCGGCCGTACCCACCGCCTCCCCGCCGGGCGGCGCGAGCCCGTCCGGCTCGGCGTCACCGAGTAGGTCGCCGACGGACAGGGAGAAGGACAAGGGGGCCGGGGGAGGAGACGCGACGAAGGACGCCGCTCCCTCTCCCGCCCCGGGAGCGGGAGACGCGGGGGGCGGGTCCCGAGCCGACTCGGACGGTTCCGGCGGCTCCCACACGTCCGCCGGCTCCGGTGCCTCCAGCGGGTCGAGTGCCTCGGAAGGTCCCGGTGCCGCCGGAGGATCCGGCTCCGGGGACACCACCACACCCTCCGGCACCCACCGCTATCGCAACGGCGAGACCGGCACGTGTCTCGTCGCCCGGTCCAGCGGCGCGGCGTACACGGGTGACTGCGGCGGCGCGGGCTCCTCCTGGACCGTCCTGCCCCTGTCCGACGGATCCTTCCAGCTCGCCCACGAGTCGGGAAGGTCGTGCCTGAACGCGGGCATCCTCAACGGGGGGACCCTGATGCTCTCCTGCAACGAGTCCGAACTCCGCCGTTGGCGCACGGGGGCGGGGGGCAGCCTCGTGAGCCTCGGCACCGGGGGCTGTCTCGACTCGGCGAACGGGGGCGTCACGACGACCCGCTGCTCGGGAAAGGCGTCCCAGCGCTGGACGGCGTTCTGAACCCGGCCGGACGAGGTTCCTTTCCGGCGCCGCGCGCCGGGACCTGATGCGCCGGGCGCCGCCCACGGCACGGGCCGCGCCGCAGGCTCGTAGAATCGTCTCCACCATGGCCTACCTCGACCACGCCGCGACCACGCCGATGCTTCCGGAGGCGATCGCGGCGATGACCACGCAGCTCGCCGTCACCGGCAACGCGTCCTCCCTGCACGCTGCCGGGCGCCGGGCCCGCCGTACCGTCGAGGAGTCCAGAGAGACCCTCGCCGACGCGCTCGGCGCACGCCCCAGCGAGGTGGTCCTGACCTCCGGCGGTACCGAGGCCGACAACCTCGCCGTGAAGGGGCTCTACTGGGCCCGCCGCGACGCCGACCCCCGGCGCACCCGGGTCCTCGCCAGCCCCGTGGAGCACCACGCCGTCCTCGACGCCGTGGACTGGCTCGCCGAGCACGAGGGCGCCACCGTCGAATACCTCCCGGTCGACGCGTACGGACGTGTGCACCCGGAGGCGCTGCGCGAGGCGCTGGCCCGCAACCCCGACGACGTCGCCCTGGTGACGGTGATGTGGGCCAACAACGAGATCGGCACGATCATGCCGATACGTGAACTGGCCGAGGTGGCGAGCGAGTTCGGTGTCCCGATGCACGCCGACGCGGTGCAGGCGTTCGGTCAGCTGGAGGTCGGCTTCGCCGCTTCCGGGCTGGCAGCCATGACCGTCAGCGCGCACAAGATCGGCGGCCCGTTCGGCATCGGCGCGCTGCTGCTCGGCCGTGACCACACCCCCGTGCCCGTCCTGCACGGCGGTGGCCAGGAGCGACATGTGCGCTCCGGCACGCTCGACGTGCCCGCCGTGGCCGCGTTCGCCGTGGCCGGACGGCACGCCGCCGACGGGCGCGAGGGCTTCGCCCGCGAGATCGGCGCACTCCGTGACCAGCTGGCCGAGGCCGTGCTGGAGGCCGTGCCCGACGCCCTCCTCGGCGGCGACCCGGCCCCCGGCGGGCGGCTGCCCGCCAACGCGCACTTCACCTTCCCCGGCTGCGAGGGTGACTCCCTCCTGCTGCTGCTCGACGCCCAGGGCATCGAATGCTCCACAGGGTCGGCGTGCACCGCCGGCGTCGCCCAGCCCAGCCATGTGCTGCTGGCCACCGGCACCGACCCCGCGCTGGCGCGGGGCACCCTGCGCTTCTCGCTCGGCCACACCTCGACCCGGCAGGACGTGGAGAAGGTCGCACGGGCCATCGGGCCGGCCGTCGACCGGGCCAGGATGGCAGGGCTCAGCTAGCCCGCGCCCCCTCGGTCGCCTCGGCCCGCGGCGTGGACGCGGCGCGCACCAGCTCCATGTAGCGCGGCCAGTCCCAGTGCGGCCCGGGATCGGTGTGGTCCGTGCCGGGCACCTCGACGTGCCCGATGATGTGCTCGCGGTCCACCGGGATGCCGTGCCGCCTGCATATCTCGGCCGTCAGCAGCGCCGAGGACTCGTACATCTTCGCCGTGAAGTCCTGCGGGCGGTCGACGAAGCCCTCGTGCTCGATACCGACGCTGCGCTCGTTGAACGAGCGGTTGCCCGCGTGGTACGCCACGTCGAGCTCCCGGATCATCTGGGTCACGCGTCCGTTCTGCCCGACGATGTAATGCGTCGCCGCCTGGTGCGCGGGGTCCTGGAACACGCGGACCGCGCTGGCGAAGCTGCCCTGGGTGACGTGGATGATCACCCGGTCCACGCCGAAGTCGTCGGGCCGGTCGGCGCGCCGCCAGTTCGCCTCGGAGGCCGCGACCCAGCTCGCCGGGGCATAGTCCAGCTCGCCCGCCTTGCGGGGCTTCTCCACGCCCGGCACCCGCCACCAGACGCGCCGGATCTCCTCCGTGGCAAAAGCGGCCGTACCTGCCGCCGCGACCCCGCCACCGATCAGCAGCGTGCGTCGGCTGATGCCGCGACCAGGGCCTTTACCCGACGATCCGGCACTCCCGTTGTTCCCCATGTGCTCCTCAACGCTTATCCGCGAGCATTCGGTTCCCGGAGCCCCGTACTCTGGTGAAGCTATGACTCAGACCTCCCAGCGCCCCCTCCGTGTGCTCGCCGCCATGTCGGGCGGAGTCGACTCCGCCGTCGCCGCCGCCCGAGCCGCCGAGGCAGGCCACGACGTGACCGGTGTGCACCTCGCCCTCTCCGCGAACCCGCAGTCCTTCCGCACGGGCGCGCGCGGCTGTTGCACCATCGAGGACTCCCGGGACGCCCGCCGCGCGGCGGACGTCATCGGTATCCCGTTCTACGTCTGGGACCTGGCGGAACGCTTCCGTGAGGACGTCGTGGACGACTTCGTCGCGGAGTACGAGGCCGGGCGCACCCCCAACCCCTGCCTGCGCTGCAACGAGAAGATCAAGTTCGCCGCGCTGCTCGACAAGGCGCTCGCGCTCGGGTTCGACGCCGTGTGCACCGGTCACTACGCCACCGTCGTACTCGCCGAGGACGGCAGCCGGGAGCTGCACCGCGCCTCGGACATGGCCAAGGACCAGAGCTACGTCCTCGGCGTACTGGACGAGAAGCAGCTCGCCCACGCGATGTTCCCGCTCGGCGACACCCTCACCACCAAGGACGAGATCCGGGCCGAGGCCGAGCGCAGGGGCCTCGCGGTCGCCAAGAAGCCCGACAGCCACGACATCTGCTTCATCGCCGACGGCGACACCCAGGGCTTCCTGGCCGGCCGCCTCGGTGGCCCGGCGGAGGGCGACATCGTCGACGAGTCCGGTACGAAGGTGGGCACCCACGAGGGCGCCTTCGGCTTCACCATCGGCCAGCGCAAGGGCCTGCGCATCGGCCACCCCGCCCCGGACGGCAAGCCGCGCTACGTCCTGGACATCTCGCCGGTGAACAACACGGTGACGGTCGGCCCGGTGGAAGCCCTCGACGTCACGGCCCTCACCGCGATCAAGCCCCGCTGGTGCGGCACCGCCCCGTCCGGCCCCGGCACGTACACCGCCCAGCTCCGCGCCCACGGCGGCGAGACGGAGGTGACGGCGGAGCTCGTGGACGGCACCCTGTCCGTCACCTTCACGGAGCCGGTGCGGGGCGTGGCACCCGGCCAGGCGGTCGTGCTGTACGACGGGACGCGGGTCGTCGGCTCGGCGACCATCGCGACGACGGTGCGGCGGGAGAAGGCGGCTGCCGGCTGACGGCCGGGGGCGGGGCTGGCACGGCCGGTGCCGGCGTCATAGGCTGCACGTGCGGATCGTCCGCATGCGGTGTACGTGCGACGGGGCCAGCCTCCCCGTCCTTTCGGGAGGCCGAGGGTGCTACTGCGTTTCCGGGTGGCCAATCACCGCTCGATCCGCGATGAGTGCGAGCTGTCGCTGATTGGCTCGGAACCCGGTGTGAGCGGTGGCCGCCCGACCGGGCTGCGCCACGTGGAGCAAGAAGTCTCGGCGCTGCCCGTGCTGGGCGTATTCGGCGCCAACGCGGCAGGCAAGAGCAACATGCTCAGCGCCCTGCGTGACATGCGCGCCGCAGTCCGTACCTCGTTCGCCGACTGGGCGAAGTCGCCTGGGGTGCCCCGGAAGCCGTTCAAGCTCGCCCCCGCTTTCGCGGAGGAGACCAGCCTCTACGAGGTGGACCTCACCCTGGGACGCAGCCGCACCCGGTTCACCTACGGGTTCGAGCTCTCGGACGAGCGCGTCGAGGCCGAGTGGCTGCACGCCTACCCGCAGGGCAGACGCGAGATCTGGTTCGACCGGGAGGCAGGGCGCCCCAAGACGGAAGGCGGGGAGTTCGTCTTCGAGGGCGATGGGTTCAAGGGCCGCCGCGAGGACCTGGTGGCGCTCACCCGCCCCGACGCCCTGTTCCTGTCCACCGCCGCCACACTGAACGACCCCCAGCTTTCTGCGCTGCACCGGTGGTTCCTGGACAACCTGTGGCTCGTGACACCCGGCGCGGACGTCGAGCACCGGACCAGATGGACGCAGGAGCTCATCGAGCAGAGCGCGAACGAGGGGTACCGCGAGCGCGTCATGAACTTGCTGGCTGTTGCCGACCTCGGTGTCACCGGCATGGACATCGACCAGGAGTCCGGTGCTGTCAAGCTGCGGCATCGTACAGCGGACGGAACCGAGACCTCGCTGGACTTCCTCACCGAGGAGTCCTTCGGTACGCACGCCTGGTTCGCCTTCCTCGGGCCGATGCTCACGGTGCTCGACAAGGGGGCGGTGCTGCTCGTGGACGAGCTGGACTCCAGCCTGCACCCGACGCTGGCGGCAGAGGTCGTACGGATCTTCCAGGACCCGAAGGCCAACCCACGGAACGCACAGCTGATCTTCACGACGCACGACGCCACCCTGCTGGGCAGCGAGGTGCTGGACCGGCCGCTCGGCCGGGACCAGGTCTGGATCGCGGCCAAGGACCGGTCGGGCGCGACGGAGGTGTATCCGCTGTCCGCCGCGCACCCGAAGGACGGCGAGAACCTGGAGCGCGGCTATCTGCGCGGCCGGTACGGCGGTGTGCCCCGAGTCAGTGCGGGGGAGATCGCCCGCGAACTGTCCTGGCAGGAGGAGAAGGCAACAGCGTGAGTACGTGGGGCGGGCAGCAGTAGGACCAATACTTATCGGAGGTTGCTGCTCACCGGCGGCACCCCTTACCTACCCTCGCCGACCTGTACAGATAGCTTTCAGCGGTACCTGATGATTCCGGTTGCTTCCCGGTGGCGGGTGTCCCACGGGGCGCCTCGCCTGCCTCGCACGCGTGATCCATATTGAAGCGTGCGATCCCTAGGTTCGGACCGAACGAGCCAATAGGCTGAAAAGTATCCTAATCTCTACCCGAAAGCCCGTGGTGATCACGGCAGTCGACGACATCGACGTCACCCGCATGGACCGGGACGGCCTGAGCCGTCTGACCGACATGGTGCCCGGCCTCAAATGGGGCTCCCCCGTCGGCGCTGAAGCGCACACCCAGGCCGTCAGGCTCATGGCCCGGGTGATCGCAGTACAGGAAGCCCACGAACGCGGCTGAGCACCGCGCCGCTACCGTCGCGTGAGCCTCGCGAGGAAATTGTCTACGAACTTCTCGACTTCGGCCTTCGTGTTCACGTCCTGCACGTCCAGACGGCTGACCCATTCCACCCCGGCGTGGAGCATCAGGTTGTCCCTGCTGTGGTCGCTTGACGCCCTGCCAGGCTTCCCATGGTGGGGACCGTCCACCTCAATGACGCCTGCACGTCCCTTGTAAGTGATCAAGAAGTCAGGCTCTCGTGTAGACCCAAGCAGCCGCATCTTGCCCAACGGCATGATCCCGATGGTTTCGTTGTCCGGCAAGGCCGCCTGACGCGCTTTGAGTACCCGGTAGAGGCCGTACTCCCACTCGTTCGTGAAGTGCAGGTCATCTTCGATTGGGTGCTGATCCTCGGGCTCAAGACGGGCCTTCCGAGCCTGGTTTGTCGGCGTGGGGCCATTGGCGGACCGCAACTGCTTGCGCCAGTCCGCACTGGGGACCGGGATCACCGGGCCGACTTCGATCGACTGAACGTAGGCTGAAACCCGCCTGGGCACGACAGCGTTCATACCGCCTTCAAGGCGCTTCACGACGTCTTCCGTGAACTGCTCAACGAGGTGCGGTTCCACCGTGAAGAAGACCTTGTACCCGTCGGACTCGTAGTCCCCGGAGCTCCACAAGGCCACGTCGATCACAAGGACGTCAGCTGCAGCGATCGCAGCTTCGGTATCACCCTGCTGGTAGAGCAGGGTGGCAGCAGCGGCCAACCACTGCTCCCCCAACTGGTCGATCGGGTTCTTCTCCATGATGTCGGCCAGCGACAGCGGTTCACCCATACAGAGCATTCTGGCATCCACCACCGACAACGCCGCTGCAATCCAGGCGCGTTGAAGCACGCTACACCTCAGCCAAAGCACCAGCTACACACTGTCGCCATGCAGACACGGATATGTAGGGGGTGCCGTGAGGGTCGAGCTGCTCGTTGGGGTTGCGTTCGGGTTTCTCGGAGGGATGATCACGGCCTGGCGCATCGCGGCCAAAGGGGCCGTGCTCGCATGGCTGGACGACCTCCGCGACGTCGTCGAAGAGTACGCAAGACCGACCGCCGCAAGAAGCTGGCGATCCGTCACGCGAAGCTTGACCAGGAAGTTGAGGCACAGGCCGCGAAGGCCCAACGGCAGTTGACCGCAGACGTCGCAGCCAAGGAGGCCGAGCGGAAGAGGGTCCGCCGCGGACACTCCGAACTAAAGAAGGCTCTGCCCTTCGCGAACGAGGCTGTACGCACCCATACGCTCAGCGCCACCTTCGGGCGTGAGCTGTTCGAGCGTCACCGGGCGGCCATCGACCAGCTCAGGCAGAAGGTAGAAGCCCTCTCCGGCCTTGGTGTCGACATCAGTCCTCACATCAAGGATTGGAACAACGTGCATTCCTGGCACCTTGAGGCCTTGGTCGCATTAATCAATGAGGCGACCAAGGTCTACGCCCGCAACCTGTAGGCACCCCTGCCACCGACATCATTCCGCCCGGACGGCCAACGCGAACGACGTCCGGATCGCCGGAACGGCTTGTGGCCGCTCCGCCCGGTATGGCTCATGCACTCGACGTCGACCGACTCCGAGTCGGTCGACGGTGTCGCCTGCCAGTCGCACCACAAGCACTCGGCTTCGAACGAGACCTCGGTGTCCGGGTGTGCGGTGATGCGGTGCAGGATGTACTGGTACGCGGCCCGGACAACCCTGGTCACTTGGCTTCGGCGGTTCCAGAGGGGCCGTCAGGTGAGCCGGGGCCGCCATCGTCGTCTTCACATCGTCCACGGAACGCGACGCGAGACCGTGGGCGGCACCGGTCCACGAAGTTGCACGCGGTTGCGCACAGCCCCTGAGCGGCCTTGACGCCCGGCCTGAGCACCGTTGAGGCTGCGTGCAACCAAGTGAAACGCGACTCGACTTGATGAGGGGTTATGCGTCTACGGCTCAGCGGGGTCCGCCCAGTAAAACGGCTAAGGAGTCGCCGCACGCTGCAATTCCCGCAGGCTCCATAGGGCTTGACCAGCGCCTGTGCCGCCGGAATTCTGAATGCAGACCTGATGCGCCCAGCGGCGGATAGTGGCACGCCCTGCTTGGCCGAAACCCCTTGTCGGAGCCTGATCGAGAGCAGTGCTACGCGGGCGGAGACGTGAAGTCGCCCAACTTGAGCTCTTGCACGAGGGCCCCCAACGCAGCCCGACTTGTCACCAGGAGGGCAGTCGGGCTATCGCTCTCGCGGATCGCCACCAGATCGCGCTGCATTGCGGCGACTTCGACGCAGTTGTTCCCGCCTGCATCGGAGAACGACGACTTCACCCAGTGCAGGTCGGGGGCGTGAGACACCGCTTACAGCTCCTTGACGACGGAGTGGATGAAGTCTCTGGACTTGGAGGGAGTCAACGCCACCTTCTCGACCAAGTCCAGCCTGGTACGGAAGTTGGCCAGCTGTGTGGGGGAGTCGATGAACACCGCCCCGGTCGGTGAGTCCATGTGAACTGTGTCCAGGTGAGGGTTGGGAGCCTCCGCGTACAGGACGGAGGAGTCGCCTAGGAGGGGGTATCCACCCGCTGCGAACGGGATGACCTGGAGCGTTACGGTAGTGCGCTCGCTGGCATCCAGGAGGTGCAGCAACTGGGCGCGCGCAGCGCTGCGGCCTCCGAGCTGCATCCTGATCGCCGCTTCGTGGATCACGCCTGAGTATGGGACCGCGTGTTCACCCGTGACCACGGACTGGCGTGCAAGTCGGTGCGCCACCCGTAGTTCGACTTCGAGACGGGGTAGGGACGGGACGAGGAGTTCGAAGATGGCGCGCGCGTGGTCCTCCGTGTGGAACAGGCCAGGCAAATGTGCCGTCTGGACCGTACGCAGGCGGACCGCGTAGTGCTCCAGGGCTGACACGTCCAGAAAGCCCGGCGGGATCTTGCCCCGGTACTCCTCCCACCAGCCCGTCTTACGGCCACCTGTCAGCGCGGCCAGTGCGTCGATCAGTTCCGGCTCGTCGCATTCGTAGATGCTGCTCAGGCGCCGCAGGCGCTCCTCGCTGATACCGAACCGCCCGGCCTCCACGTTGGAGATGACTGTCCGGTCTGTCCCCAGCAAACCCGCAGCCTCCGGGGCTGTCATGCCGGCGGCCTCCCGGAGTCGTCTCAACTCGATGCCGAACCGGCGCTGAAGGATGGTTGGGGCATGTCGTGGTGCCATGTGTCGTCCTCGTTCTCTGCTGGGGCCGCGCTCAGTTTTTCCAGCGGAAGCGCCACGGTCCACCGAAACCGGCAACTTAACCCTTCGGAGTGACTTGGTAGCACCGTTATGGGATCAGCCCTTACTCTTTGATGAGCGCCACTCACTCACCGTTGCTGACGGAAGCGCACCGATCCACCCTGCCCCCCCCCCCCCCCCCGGGAGGCAGGCCCGGATCGGCATTGCCACCGTCGCGCGCAGCACAGCCCCTCAACCACCCTGGCGCACGCCCGCTTCCATCCGCTCGCACGCACCCCAGGAGGTGCCCGTGAGGACCGAATCCGCGCTCCACACCCCGTACAGCCCGTACGAGGACCACCACCCCGCTCCCATCCCGTTCGCCGACCCCTGGAGCTACGAACTCTCCTTCCCCCGTGACCCGCGCGGCCCCTGCATCGCACGCACCACCCTCCGGGCCATCCTCGACGCACACGAACTCGCCGAACTCAGCTACCGCGCCGAGCTGCTGACCTCCGAGCTGACCACCAACTCCGTGCGGCACACCCGAGGCCCCGCCGGCGTACGGCTCCAGTGGCGGCACCCGGTGCTCAGGGTCAGTGTCTGGGACCTCAGCCCTGACCTGCCCAAGCCGTACACACCGGTCGTCGGGCCGGACGCCGAGGCCGGGCGAGGGCTGAACATCCTTGAACTTGTCGCCGACCGTTGGGGCGGTTGTGCCATAGGAGAAGGGGAGCTGGGGTCCGGCGGGAAGACCATCTGGTTCGAGTTGGCGCTCACGACCTGACGGCCTTCCCTGAGCCCCGGAAGGCGGCATGGTTTATTCCGTCACGGAGAGCGGAATGCCGAGTGCATGCCAAAGGGGTCGAGGTGGGTCCTCGTCATTGCCCTCGTGATCTGGAGCGCGTTCGCTGTTCAGTGGATGGACAAAGGGTGCGACGTCGTGCGGGCGTACAAGGCGGTCTTCACCTATGGGACGCCGGAGGGCCTGGAGTTCCTGCCGGCCTGCCATGGCTGAGGCGGCATCCGGCTCTGACGAGGGCGCAGGAACCGGGCAGCCCCCGCCCACCCTGCCGTCCTGCCCTGCTTCGGCAGGGGCCCGGATCGACCCGGGGCGCGACGGGAAGCCCCTGGCTGTCCGATGCCCAGCTGGATCACCTCCTCGCACGAGTCCAGGGCACGGCGCCGGGATTCGGGCGCCGAGGTGGCGGCGTCGCGGGCAACCGAGCGCCTGCGCAAGGGGCTCCCGGACCGGTCACTGATGCCGGCCCCGGGCTCCCTACCGGTGCCGGCCGACGGCTACGTCGCGGTAGGTACGGCGGTGGCCGCGGGCTCGAACCCGGCCAGCATCTCCTCCAGCCCGCGCTGGTCCGGTCCGACGAAGGGGTCGGCCCCCGGTGCGGCGGCGAGCATGTCCAGGAACTCCGGTCCGCGCCCCGTGGAGGGCGGCAGATGGGTGCTGAAGATGCGCTCGGGCTTCATCGCGCGCAGTGGTCCGGCCGAGCCGAGGAAGGCCACGGGGTCGATCATGTGCACCCAGGGGCTGTCGACCGTCGCCCACAGGAGCTGAGCTGCCCGGAGGTCGTCGGCCGGAACGGCCGCCACGTCGTCGCAGACGGCGAGGGACTCGCTGGGCATGGGCGCTCCGAAGCAGTCCGAGCTGAAGCACGTGTCCGTGGCGGTGTCGAAGAATCCCACGGTCGCCGGGTTGTCGAAGAGCGGCGGCCGGAAACCGACCAGCGTCCGGTCGCCCACGTCGAGGCTCTGCCCGGGATTGAGGAGGTGGACACGGTCCATCGGCAGCGGGCGCTCGGTCGACAGGATTCCCGCGCCCAGGAAGGTGGTCACCACCCGGGCCTCGGGGGCGGCGGCGAGAAGATCGAAAAGGGCCCCGGTGTGGTCCCGGTCCGGATGGGTCAGCCATATCCACCGCACGTCGCCGACGTCGAGCGTGGAACCGAGCGCGTCCATGAAGCACCGGTCGGGCAGGCTGAGCCCGGTGTCGACGACGACGGGCTCGGCGGCGTGCAGCACGAACGCGTTCACCGTCAGGAAACCGATTCCGGGGACTGGCAGGAAGTCGTTGAGGACGGTGACGTCCCGTCCCGACCGGTAGGTCAACATGTGAGGCCTCCTCGCCCCCCCACGACATCAGCGGTCCGGTGTCCGCTCCGCGCTCTCGCCCCCTCATCCGAGTCTTCTCCCGGTCGGTGCGCATATCAAGCCCTGACGGAAGCCCCGCGTTCCTCGAACGGCGTGGCCCGGGTGCGCCCCGGTCACACCGCTCCCACACTGAAGCGGCTGGTCGTCGAGAGGGAAGAGGCACCCATGAGAACGATGCTGGTGATCCACATGGACACGCAGAAGTCCAGCCAGATGATCGAGAACAACGAGATGGCGCAGTTCATGCGGTCGATGCTGGAGCGGCTGCGGCCGGAAGCCGCCTACTTCGGGCCGCACGGTGGAGTGCGTACCGCTTTCGTCGTCATCGACCTGGAGGACCCTTCTCAGCTCCCGAGCATCTCCGAGCCGTTCTTCGCGCAGCTCGGCGCCAGGGTCGAGATGTTCCCGGTGATGACCGCCGAGGACGTACGCACGGGTCTGGAGCGATACGCGTCATCCTGAACGTGACCTCGCGCGGTCACGTCCGACCCCTGTACGGGCGTGACCGCGCGGGGTGGTCTCAGGACGCCCAGCGCAAGGACACGTTCCTGGTGAAGAACTCCGCCAGCACCGGCGCGATCGCGTGCGGTGCCAGTTCGCGGGTCTGGCCGGTCAGGGTGCGGTGCCTGGCCCGGGGGATCGCGGCGGCGAGGGCGAGGGTCGCCTCGTGCGCCTCTGGCGTGCTGGAGCCGCCGGTCACCACAAGGGTGCGCGCGGTGATCGACGCGAGCCGGCCGACGGGGAGCGAACCGTCGCCCAGCAGGGCGTCGTCGTACGCGAGGGTGTGGCCCACCGCCTCCAGGCCGGGCCACAGCGGAGCCCGGCGCATGCGGACGACCGTCTCCCGCGGGACCCCGGTACGGGACAGATACAGCTCGACGGCGCCGCCCCTGTCACCGTCCGCCAGCAGCCGGCGGAGCCGCTCCGTACAGCGGGACTTGTACAGGAGGCCGTCGGGACCCGGAGTGTACGGCGGCTCGTAGACCGCCAGGAGGTCCACGGGCAGCCCCGCGGCCGTCGCCTCGACGGCCAGCGCACCGCCCGACAGCATGCCGAACAGCGAGACGCGTTCTCCCGCCGCGGCCACGACCGCCGCCAGGTCCTCGATCTCACGGCGAGGGCTGTACGGACCGCCGTCACCGCTCGCCCCGCGGCCCCGGCGGTCGTACGTGACGACCGTGAGGCGCGGGGCCAGCAGAGCGGCCAGCGGTGCCTCGTCGGCCGCGGTGCTCAGGGCGCCGCCGACCAGGATCACCGGCGGCCCGTCGCCGCGGCGGCGGTACGCGATCGACGTGCCGTCACGGGAGAGAGTCTTGTCCATGTGAAGGTGGACTGCCGTGCCGCACGGAACTCATCGCCGCCGCGGAAATCTTTTGTGACGGTCAGTCGGGGACGACCTCCGTGGCGTAGAAGCAGAAGTGATCCTTGATCGCGGCGACCCGCTCCTCGGGCTCCGCATAGGCCCAGACGAGGTCCGCCGCACCGGGCAGCGACCAGTAGGAAGCGTCTCCCTTGAAGGGGCAGTGCGTACGGGTGTCCGAGGCCGTCAGCAGGCCGGTACGGACGTCCTCGGGCGGCAGGTAGTACCGGTCCGGACAGCCCGTCTCGCGCAGCACCAGGGGGCGGCGGCTCTCCGCGAGCACCTGCCCGTCGTGCACCGCGCGCACGTGTACGGCAGCGGGTTCGACGGTGATCGTGTGTCCTGTGAGGGAGGTCATACAGGGTTCAGCCGCGGCAGCGGCCGGTTTCTTCCCGCCCTCGGGGCCCGCCGTACCGTATCCGTATGAAGATCTGTGTCTTTCTCTCCGCCGCCGACCTCGACGACCGCTACACCGTGCCCGCCCGTGAGTTCGCCGAACTGCTGGGCCGGGGCGGCCACACCCTGGTCTGGGGCGGGTCGGAGAGCGGGCTGATGAAGGTCGTCGCCGACGGCGTGCAGGAGTCCGGCGGGCGGCTGGTCGGGGTGTCGGTGGACTTCCTGGCGGCCAAGGCGCGGACGAACGCCGACGAGATGGTGATCGCCGGGGACCTGGCCGAGCGCAAGGCGCTGCTCCTGGAGAAGTCCGACGCCGTCGTGATCATGGTCGGCGGGACGGGGACGCTCGACGAGGCGACGGAGATCCTGGAGCTGAAGAAGCACGGCAAGCACACCAAGCCCGTCGTCCTGCTCAACACCGCCGGGTTCTACGACGGCCTGCGCCAGCAGTTCCAGCGCATGGAGGACGAGGGCTTCCTGCCTGTCCCGCTCACCGATCTGGTCTTCTTCGCCAAGGACGGCGTCGGGGCGCTGGCCTACCTGGAGGAGTCGGCCGGCCTGCAGTGATGCGAGCATGAGGCCATGCCTACTCATCTCATCACCGGCGCCGGTTCCGGCATCGGCGCGGCCGTCGCCCGCCGCCTCCTGGAGCGCGGCGACGAACTCGTGCTGCTGGCCCGGGACGCGGGGCGTGCCAAGGAACTGGCCGCGCTGCATCCCGGGGCCCGCACACTCGTCGGCGACCTCGGCAACCCCGACCGCCTCTCCTGGGCGTTCGGGCACCAGCCGATGCCCGAACGCCTCGACTCGCTGCTGCACGTCGCGGGCGTCGTCGAGCTCGGCAGGATCGGCGACCTCACCCCCAAGGCCTGGCACTTCCAGCTCAACGCCAACCTCGTCGCCCCGGCCGAGCTGACACGCCTGCTGCTGCCGCAGCTGCGCGTCGCCCAGGGCCACGTCGTCTTCGTGAACTCCGGCGCCGGGCTCGCCGCCCATGCCGAATGGGGCGCGTACGCCGCGAGCAAGCACGGGCTCAAGGCGCTCGCCGACTCGCTGCGCCACGAGGAGCACGGCAACGGGGTCCGGGTCACCTCCGTCTACCCGGGCCGCACCGCCAGCCCCATGCAGGCCAAGGTCCACCAGCAGGAGGGCAAGGAGTACGACGCCTCCCGCTGGATCGACCCGGAGTCCGTGGCCACCACGATCCTGCTGGGGCTCGACCTCCCGCGGGACGCCGAGATCAACGACCTGACGGTCCGCCCCGGCCGCTGAGAATCCGAACCACCGGGCCCGTAGGCTTTCCGCGTGAGCGAGAAGAGCGGGTTCAGCGCGAGTGCGGCCACCGGGATCGGGTCCATGCCGGGAGGAGACGCCCGGGAGGCGGCGAAAACCGTCACCGGGTCCTTCGCCGACGGCCAGGGCATGCCCCACCTGGCGGAGCTGCCGGCACGCGGCCCCGGGGCGGACATGATCGGGCGGACGGTCGGACTGCTCGTCGAGATGTACGGACATGTCGAGCCCAGCGGCTGGCGGATCAGTGACCGCCCCGGCCGCGACACCCGCCGGGCCCGGTCCTGGCTCGGCGAGGACCTCGACGCGCTGGAGGAGTTCACCCAGGGGTACGAGGGACTGCTCAAGGTCCAGGCCGTCGGACCCTGGACCCTCGCGGCGGGCCTGGAGCTGCGGGGCGGCGAGGCCATGCTCGGCGATCCGGGTGCCTGCCGCGATCTCGCCGGCTCGCTGGCCGAGGGACTGCGCTCGCACCTCGCCGAGGTGCGGCGCAGGGTCCCCGGCGCCGAGGTGGTGCTCCAGCTCGACGAACCTTCCCTGACCGCCGTACTGCTGGGCCGGGTCCGGTCGGCGAGCGGCTACCGCACCTACCGTGCCGTGGACCGCCAGACCGTCGAAGGAACCCTGCGCGAGCTGCTCGCGGTCAACGGCACGGGCCCGACGGTCGTCCACTCGTGCGCCCCCGAGGTGCCCTTCGCGCTGCTGCGCCGCGCCGGGGCGGGCGCGGTCTCCTTCGACTTCTCCCTGCTGACCGAGCGTGAGGAGGAGGCGATCGGGGAAGCCGTCGAAGGCGGCACGCAGCTCTTCCTCGGCGTGGTTCCCGGACTCGACGCCGCCTCGACCGCATTGTCGGACCCGGGCGGTAGCGTCAACGAGGTCAGGACGTTGTGGAGCAGGCTGGGGCTGAATCCGGGGACTCTGAGCGAGTCCGTCGTGATCACCCCGACCTGCGGGCTGGCGGGGGCGTCGCCCGCGTACGCGCGCGCCGCGCTCGCCCACTGCGCCCGGGCCGCGAGGTCGCTCGCGGACAACCCTGAGTAACGGGTCGTCATAGAGGTCTCAACGGGGCAACGGAGGAACAGTCGATGGCCGGCGAAGAGCAGGCGCAGCAGCTGACCGGTGTGCCGACGGAGGTGCAGGAACAGCACGCACTTCTCGCCGAGCAGATCGAGGAGCACCGCTTCCGGTATTACGTGAAGGACCAGCCCGTCATCGACGACGCCGAGTTCGACCGGCAGATGCGCGCGCTGGAGGCCATCGAGGACGAGCACCCCGAGCTGCGCACCCCGGACTCACCGACCCAGAAGGTCGCGGGCCCCTACACCACGGACTTCACCTCCGTCGAGCACCGCGAGCGCCTGCTGTCCCTGGACAACGCCTTCGACGACCTGGAGCTCGCTGCCTGGGCCGAGCGCGTGGCCAAGGACGTGGGCAGGGGCGGGTACCACTTCCTGTGCGAGCTCAAGGTGGACGGCCTCGCCGTCAACCTCACCTACGAGCACGGCAGGCTGACCCGGGCGGCGACCCGGGGCGACGGGCGTACGGGGGAGGACATCACCCCCAACGTCCGCACGATCGCCGAGATCCCGCTCCGCCTCAAGGGTGACCGCGTCCCCGCGCTCGTCGAGATCCGCGGCGAGGTCTTCTTCCCCATGGAGGCCTTCGAGGGGCTCAACGCCCGGCTCGTCGAGGCCGGCGACAAGCCGTTCGCCAACCCGCGCAACGCGGCGGCCGGATCCCTGCGGCAGAAGGACCCGAAGGTCACCGCGACCCGCCCGCTCCACATGGTGGTGCACGGCATCGGCGCCCGGGAAGGCCTCGACATCGAACGGCTCTCCGAGGCGTACGACCTGCTGAGGGAATGGGGCCTGCCGACCGCCAAGCACAACAAGGTGGTCGAATCCCTCGACGAGGTGCGGGAGTTCATCGCCTACTTCGGTGAGAACCGCCAGTCCGTCGAGCACGAGATCGACGGTGTCGTCATCAAGCTCGACGAGATCCCGCTCCAGGGCAGGCTGGGCTCCACCTCGCGCGCGCCGCGCTGGGCGATCGCCTGGAAGTACGCGCCGCAGGAGGTCAACACCAAGCTGGTCAACATCCGGGTCGGCGTCGGACGCACCGGACGGGTCACGCCGTACGCCCAGGTCGAACCGGTCGAGGTGGCGGGATCCGAGGTCGAATTCGCCACCCTGCACAACCAGAACGTGGTGAAGGCCAAGGGCGTCCTCATCGGAGACACGGTGGTGCTCCGCAAGGCGGGCGACGTCATCCCGGAGATCCTCGGCCCGGTCGTCGACCTGCGTGACGGCAGTGAGCGGGAGTTCGTCATGCCGTCCGAGTGTCCCGAGTGCGGGACGGCGCTGCGTCCCATGAAGGAGGCCGACATCGACCTCCGCTGTCCGAACGCCCGCTCCTGCCCCGCCCAGTTGCGGGAGCGCCTGGCCTATCTCGCCGGCCGCAAGTGCCTGGACATCGACCACTTCGGCTACGTGGCCGCCGCGGCCCTGACCAAGCCGCTGGAGCCCGCCGAGCCACCGCTGCTGGACGAGGGAGACCTCTTCGGCCTGACGGTCGAGCAGCTGCTGCCGATCCGGGCGTACGTCCTGGACGCGGACAGCGGACTGCCCAAGCGGGACCCGAGGACGGGGGAGGAGAAGATCGCCACGGTCTTCGCCAATCAGCAGGGCGAGCCGAAGAAGAACGCCCTCGGCATGCTGGAGGGCATCGCGGCGGCCAGACAGGCCCCGCTCGCCCGGATCCTCACCGGCCTTTCGATCCGGCATGTGGGACCGGTGGCGGCCGTCGAGCTGGCCCGGCAGTTCCGGTCCGTCGACCGGATCGACGAGGCGTCCGAGGAGGAGCTGGCCGCGGCCGACGGGGTGGGGCCCATCATCGCCGCATCGGTCAAGCAGTGGTTCGCCGAGGACTGGCACCGCGAGATCCTGCGCAAGTGGCGGGAGGCCGGGGTCCGGATGGAGGACGAGGGCGCGGGTGAGGACGAGGGTCCGCGGCCGTTGGAGGGGCTCACCGTCGTGGTCACCGGCACGCTGACCGCACACACCAGGGACGGCGCCAAGGACGCGCTCCAGAGCCGTGGGGCGAAGGTCACCGGATCGGTGTCGAAGAAGACCTCCTTCGTCGTGGTGGGCGACAATCCGGGGTCGAAGTACGACAAGGCGATGCAGCTGAAGGTGCCCGTCCTCGACGAGGAGGGCTTCGCCGTGCTCCTCGAGCAGGGGCCGGACGCGGCCCGTGAGGCCGCCGTCCCCGCCGACGCGTGATCGACGCCCGACAGAGACGCGATCGAGACGGTCGTGACGCGTGGTCATGAGCGAGGAGGGAAGTAAGCGGACGGGGCGGACGGCAAGGGGGCCGGGAGACCCGGTCCGCCCCACCCGCATCACCCGTTCGGCCGGTGCCGGACAGGTGAGATCGTCCGCACGGTTCGGACGGTGAGGGGTGTCAGGGCCGCGTTCGGGCAAGAGCTGCAGAGCGCTGCCCGTGGAGGCCCTCGTCGGCCTACTGTGGGACGAGCACCTGCCGTGCCCGGCCGCGTGGTGGTTTTCGGGTCGTGGTGGCACGGAAGCGGGGGCCACCATGGGACATCGGCACCGCCGGCTGTGAGAGGGACGGAATGAAACCGACCGAGAGCGCCGCACCGGTGTCACGGCTGCAAGGTTTCGTGGGCCTCACGTCCAAGGTGGGCGCCGTCGTCGTGGCGGTCGCCGCGGTGCAGCTCGCGACCGGCTTCTACCGGACGGTCCACGACGGCCACGCGCTCTTCCCGGCCGGCACCGCGGGCTGGTCGCTCGCCTTACTCACCGGGATCATCGTGGGCCACCTGGTCGCCCTCGGGCGCGACCGTTGGTGGGGCGGTACCGGTTCCGGCGCCGCCCTCACCCTCTCCGTCCTGCTGCTCTACGGCTGGGTGGCCGCCGGGCTGGTCAGCCTCGTCGTCGTGGTCCTCGTCGGTACGGCCAGACGCCACCGGTGGTGGCAGGGAGTGCTGCACGGTGCGGTGGACATGCTCGGCATCGGGGCGGCCGCGCTCGTGCTGTCGGCCTTCGGCGAGGTGCCGAGCGTCGAGACGCCCTGGCGTCCGCTGGACTGGGGCTTCGGCGCCGTACCGGAGGTGCTGCTCGCCGCCGGCACGTATCTCCTCGTCACCCGCTTCCTCCTCTGGTACGCCAGGGCGTCCCAGAGCGGCGGGCCGCCCACGATCGCGCGCACCGCACTGCTGCGCCAGGGCCTCGTCGCGGTCGCCCTGCTCGGCATCGCCCCGCTGATCTGCGTGGTGGCCTCCGCCAAGCCCGTACTGCTGCCGCTCTTCGCCGTCCCGCTGATCGCCCTGGACTCCACGCTCTGGATCGCCCGCGCACGCGCCGAGGAGCAGCTGAGGGATCCGCTCACCGGCCTGCCGAACCGTCAGTGGCTGCTGGAGAGGACGTGGACGGCGCTGGAGGAGGCCGGCGGCACGGGCACCAGGTCGGCGCTCGTCCTCATCGACCTCGACCGCTTCCGGGCCGTCAACGACACCCTCGGTCATCTCGCAGGGGACCGGCTCCTGCTGCAGATCGCCGAGCGGCTGCGGCTCGCCCTGCCGCGCGGTGCGGAGGCCGCGCGGCTCGGCGGTGACGAGTTCGCCGTGCTGCTGCCGACCGCGGACTCGGCCACCAGCGCCCAGCGCATCGCCCGTCAGCTGGTCGCCGAGCTCTCCTCGCCCCTCGACCTCGACGGCCTCACCCTGGTCCTGGAGGCGAGCGCGGGGGTCGCCGTCCACCCCGACCACGCGCTGGACGCCGAAGGGCTGCTCAGACGGGCCGACGTGGCCATGTACCAGGCCAAGCGGGACCGCACGGGGGTGGAGGTCTACGAGTCCAAGCGGGACAGCAACACCCCGGACCGGCTCGGTCTGCTGGGCGATCTCCGCCGCGCCCTGGACGCCCGCGAGGTGGAGCTCCACTATCAGCCCAAGGTCCGGTTCGACGGCCAGGTGGCAGGTCTCGAAGCGCTGGTGCGCTGGGTGCATCCGGAGCGTGGACGGGTACCCCCGGACGAGTTCATCGCGATAGCGGAGTCCTCCGGACTGATGCCCCACCTCACCGAGTACGTGCTGGAGACCGCGCTGGCCCAGGTGGCCCGGTGGCGGGCGCAGGGGCTGTTCGTTCCCGTCGCCGTCAACGTCTCGCCGCGCGACGTCCACACGCCCGGCTTCGCCGGCAGTGTCGCCGCGCGCCTCGCCCGGCACGGCGTCCCGGCCGGCGCACTGCAACTGGAGATAACCGAGCACGTCCTGCTGGAGGACCCGCAGCGCGCCGCCGACACCCTGGCGGGACTGACCGGGCACGGGGTGAAGATGTCCCTCGACGACTTCGGCACGGGCTACTCCTCCCTCGTCCATCTCCGGAAGCTGCCCGTCAGCGAACTCAAGATCGACCGGTCGTTCGTGGCGCGGCTGGCCGTGGACCACGAGGACGCCGAGATCGTCCGCTGCACCATCGACCTGGCCCACTCGCTCGGACTGATCGTCGTCGCCGAGGGCGTCGAGGACGACGAGACCTGGGAGCGGCTGCGGGACCTGCACTGCGATGCTGTGCAGGGGTGGCTCGTCGCCGCCGCGATGCCACCGCAGGAGACGACGGCGTGGCTGAGGGCGCGCGGCGAGCACGGTTGGCGACGGCCCGCGGAGCGCGAGCCCGCGGCCGCGCCCGCGGTGGCGCCCGAGGCGGCGCCCAGGCCCGCGGGTCGTGCGCTGAACCCCGGCACCGCCACGGCCTGAGGCGTGGGCAGGTGCGGGCGAAGGCCACCTGGCGGCCGTTTTGTCCTCAATCGGCGGCCGGGCTCGATCCGCTCGCCGCAGAGGTGTCCGGCGACCCCATAGGATTGGGGGCCGGCGGCACATTTCCACCTGCCGCGTCCTTCGGACGGACGGCGGAAATGTGTGGCCGGCCCCCGGCCAGAACCACACACCAACCCTTGAGGATCGCTGCATGCCTGGCATCACGCGCGAGGAGGTCGCCCACCTCGCCCGGCTGGCGCGTCTGGAGCTGAAGGGCGAAGAGCTCGAGCACTTCGCCGGTCAGCTCGACGACATCATCGGCGCGGTCGCCCGCGTCTCCGAGGTCGCCGACCAAGACGTACCGCCGACCTCCCACCCGCTGCCGCTGACCAACGTCATGCGCGCGGACGAGGTCCGTCCGTCGCTCACCCCCGAGCAGGCGCTCTCCGGCGCCCCGGCCCAGGAGCAGCAGCGTTTCAAGGTGCCGCAGATCCTGGGGGAGGACTAACAGCGCATGACGGACATCAGCACCATCATCAAGCTCACCGCGGCCCAGATCGCCGCGAAGATCGCCTCCGGCGAACTGACGGCCGTCGAGGTCACCGAGGCGCACCTGGCCCGGATCGACGCCATCGACGAGAAGGTCCACGCCTTCCTGCACATCGACCGCGAGGGCGCGCTCGCGCAGGCCCGCGCCGTCGACGCCAAGCGCGAGGCGGGCGAGAAGCTCGGCCCGCTGGCCGGCGTCCCGCTCGCGCTCAAGGACATCTTCACCACGCGGGACATGCCGACCACGGTCGGTTCGAAGATCCTCGAGGGCTGGGTCCCGCCGTACGACGCGACCCTCACCAAGAAGCTGAAGGCGGCCGACGTCGTCATCCTCGGCAAGACCAACATGGACGAGTTCGCCATGGGGTCCTCCACCGAGAACAGCGCCTACGGCCCCACCGGCAACCCCTGGGACCTCACCCGTATCCCGGGCGGCTCCGGCGGCGGCTCCTCCGCCGCGCTGGCCTCCTTCGAGGCGCCGCTCGCCATCGGCACGGACACCGGCGGCTCCATCCGCCAGCCCGCCGCGGTCACCGGCACCGTGGGCGTCAAGCCCACCTACGGCGGCGTCTCCCGCTACGGCATGGTCGCCTTCTCGTCCTCCCTCGACCAGGGCGGCCCCTGCGCCCGCACGGTCCTGGACGCGGCCCTGCTGCACGAGGTCATCGGCGGACACGACCCGCTCGACTCGACGTCCATCGACGCGCCGGTCCCGCCGGTCGTCGAGGCCGCACGCAACGGCTCCGTGCAGGGCATGCGCGTCGGTGTGGTCAAGCAGTTCGCGGGCGAGGGCTACCAGGCCGGTGTCGTCCAGCGGTTCAACGAGTCGGTCGAGCTGCTGAAGTCGCTCGGCGCCACGGTCGTCGAGCTGGACTGCCCGTCCTTCGACCTCGCGCTGTCGGCGTACTACCTGATCGCGCCGTCCGAGTGCTCCTCGAACCTGGCGCGCTTCGACGCCATGCGTTACGGCCTGCGGGTCGGCGACGACGGCACGCGCTCCGCCGAGGACGTCACCGCGCTCACCCGTGAGGCCGGGTTCGGCGACGAGGTCAAGCGCCGCATCATCCTCGGTACGTACGCGCTCAGCTCCGGCTACTACGACGCGTACTACGGCTCGGCGCAGAAGGTCCGCACCCTCATCACCCAGGACTTCGAGAAGGCGTTTGAGCAGGTGGACGTCATCGTCTCGCCGACGACGCCCACCACCGCCTTCCCGATCGGCGAGCGCGCCGACGACCCGATGGCGATGTACCTCGCGGACCTGTGCACCATTCCGACCAACCTCGCCGGCAACTCCGCCATGTCGCTTCCGTGCGGCCTGGCCCCGGAGGACGGCCTGCCGGTCGGGCTGCAGATCATCGCCCCCGCCATGAAGGACGACCGGCTGTACAAGGTCGGAGCAGCCGTCGAGGCCGCATTCGTGGAAAAGTGGGGGCACCCGCTGCTTGAGGAGGCTCCGTCACTATGAGCGCAATGGCTAAGAAGGCCAAGAACTTCAAGAAGTCCAAGTCCGGTGTGTACGTGTCCCTGGGCACCACCGCCTTCGGCGCCCTGAGCGTCGTCAAGCAGGCGAGGATGGCCCGCCAGGACAACGACATGCTGCGGCTGGCCGACGCCGCCGTATCCGCCGCCGCGATCGTGACCGGACTCGCGATCCTCTACCGCGAGCTCAAGCGTCTCGGCGACGACGACGTCCTGCTGGGCTGAGAGGGAAAGTTTCATCGTGACTGTCATCGACCTGGAGTCGTACGAGGATGCCCTCGCGACGTACGACCCCGTCATGGGCCTCGAGGTCCATGTGGAGCTCGGCACCAAGACCAAGATGTTCTGCGGGTGCTCCACCGAGCTCAAGCAGGACGCCAACTCGCAGACCTGCCCGGTCTGCCTCGGACTGCCGGGCGCGCTCCCGGTCGTCAACGAGATCGGCGTCGAGTCCGCCATCAAGATCGGTCTCGCGCTGAACTGCGAGATCGCCGAGTGGTGCCGCTTCGCCCGGAAGAACTACTTCTATCCGGACATGCCGAAGAACTTCCAGACCTCCCAGTACGACGAACCGATCGCCTTCGACGGCTATCTGGACGTCCAGCTGGAGGACGGCGAGATCTTCCGCGTGCAGATCGAGCGCGCCCACATGGAGGAGGACACCGGCAAGTCGACGCACGTCGGCGGCGCCACCGGCCGCATCCACGGCGCCTCCCACTCGCTGCTCGACTACAACCGCGCGGGCATCCCCCTCATCGAGATCGTCACCAAGCCGATCGAGGGCGCCGGCGCACGCGCCCCCGAGGTCGCCAAGGCGTACGTCGCCGAGCTCCGTGAGCTCATCAAGGCGCTCGGTGTCTCGGAGGCCCGGATGGAGATGGGCCAGATGCGCTGCGACGTCAACCTGTCGCTGCGCCCCCACGGCACCGAGAAGTTCGGCACGCGCTCCGAGACGAAGAACGTCAACTCGCTGCGTTCCGTCGAGCGTGCCGCCCGCTTCGAGATCCAGCGTCACGCCGCGGTGCTGAACTCCGGCGGGACGATCGTGCAGGAGACCCGGCACTTCCACGAGGAGGACGGCTCCACCACGGCCGGCCGCATCAAGGACAACGCCGAGGACTACCGCTACTTCCCCGAGCCGGACCTGGTGCCGGTCGCCCCTTCCCGCGACTGGGTCGAGGAGCTCCGCAAGGGACTTCCAGAGCTGCCCCGGCTGCGCCGTAAGCGGCTGAAGGAGGAGTGGGGTGTCAACGAGCACGACATGCAGTCCATCCTCAACGCGGGCGCGGTCGACCTGATCGTCGCCACGACGGACGAGGGCGCCCCCTCCGACCAGGCCCGCAAGTGGTGGATGGGCGAGCTCGCCCGTAACGCCAACGAGACCGGCCGCAGCCTGGACGAGCTGCCGGTCACCCCGGCGCAGGTCGCCCGGGTGGCCGAGCTGGTCGCCTCCGGTGACCTCAACGACAAGCTGGCGCGCCAGGTCCTCGAGGGCGTCCTCGCGGGCGAGGGCGACCCGGACACCGTCGTCGAGAAGCGCGGCCTGAAGGTCGTCTCCGACGAGGGTGCGCTGGGCACGGCCGTCGACGAGGCCATCGCGGGCAACGCGGCGATCGCCGACAAGATCCGCGGCGGCAAGGTCGCCGCCGCCGGTGCGCTCGTCGGCGCGGTCATGAAGGCCACCCGCGGCCAGGCGGACGCGGCGCGCGTGCGTGAGCTGATCCTGGAGAAGCTCGGCGTCGAGGGCTGACCCCCGGCACGCCCTGAGGGGCGGTGCACCCGGCGACCGGGTGCGCCGCCCCTTCTCCGTGTACCGCGACAGCCTGGAGGACGTTCACCGCCAGTCCGTACGGCGGTCTTCCCGTCGCCACCCGGGGTGACTAGCTTCCAGCCGTAGATACGGAACCGGGAGGCTCACTTGACCACGGACATGTCACGGCGGCGGCTCTTCGCGCTCGGGGGCGGTGCCCTCGGCGCCGCTGCGGCGGGGTCCTTCCTGCCCCCGTCGCTCCAGGCGGCGATGGCCGCACAGCCCGCGGCCGGGCGGTCCGGAGGTGCGGGGCTGGACGCCGTCGAGCACGTGGTGATCCTGATGCAGGAGAACCGTTCCTTCGATCATTACTTCGGGACGCTGCGCGGAGTGCGCGGCTTCGGTGACCGCAACGCGATCGAACTTCCCTCCGGCCGGCCCGTCTTCGAACAGCCGGGGCCGCTGGGCGCGAGCGTGCTGCCGTTTTCCGTGCGCGAGGCCGCAAGGGCGCAGAAGAAGGACCTGCAGTACATCGGTGACCTCGACCACTCATGGAGCGGCGGCGCCAGGGCATGGGCCGGCGGATGGATGAACGGCTGGGTCACCGCGAAGACGGCCGCGACCATGGCGTACTACGACCGCGGCGACATCCCGCTGCACTACGAACTCGCCGACACCTTCACGGTCTGCGACGCCTACCACTCCTCGATCCACACCTCCACCAGCCCGAACCGCAACCACCTGTGGAGCGGGAAGACGGGCGACGAGCCGAACGGCGAGCGGGCCGTCGGCAACGACGCGTACGACGAGGCCACCCACCCCGGTTACGACTGGGGCACGTACGCCGAGCGGCTCGAGAAGGCCGGGCGGAGCTGGAAGACGTACACCGAGTGGGAGAACTTCACCGACAACCAGATCGAGTTCTTCACCACCTTCAAGGCCATCGCCCGCAAGGCCCTCGCGAAGACCGACGGCCACACCTACATGGAGTCCTTCTACGCCACCGTGCGCGACGCGGACGGGGCCGCCGAGCGGGAGCGGCTGCTGGGCCTGCTGGACGAGGGCGTCGCCGCCCTGACGGCGGCCGAGCGCAGTCTGTTCGAGCGGGGGCTGCGCCGGGTCGAGACGGGCACGCTCGCCGACGAGTTCGCCAAGGACGTGGCGGCCGGGACGCTGCCCGAGGTCTCCTACCTGGTCCCGTCGGCGGTGGACTCCGAGCACCCGAGCGTCTCCTCGCCGGTGCACAGCGCGACGATCGTCTACAAAATCCTGGACGCGCTCGGCAAGCACCCCGATGTGTGGCGGCGCACCGTCGTCCTCATCAACTACGACGAGAACGACGGATTCTTCGACCACGTGCCGCCGCCGGTGGCCCCGGCGGAGGTGGCCGATGAGCACTGGGAGGGCAGGCCCACCGGGCTCGGTGTGCGGGTCCCGCTGCTCGTCGTCTCCCCGTGGTCGGTCGGCGGATACGTCTGCTCCGAGGTCTTCGACCACACGTCCGTGATCCGCCTCCTGGAGCGCTGGACGGGCGTGAAGGAACCCAACATCGGTGACTGGCGGCGCCAGGTCACCGGCGACCTCACCTCGGCGTTCGACTTCACCCGTGCGCGGCGGCAGCCCCGGGCGGAGCACCCCGCGGCGATCCCGCCGTTCGGCGGACGCTGGCGGCCCGAGCCGCCGGCCGTCCAGCACATGCCCGTCCAGGAGACGGGCGTCCGCCCGGCCCGGCCCCTGCCCTACCAGCCCGACGCGCAGGCGAGGCACGTGGACGGCGGGCTGCGGCTGGACCTCAGCAACACCGGCACGTCCTCCGCGCACTTCACTCTCTACCCGTACGCCCGGGAGTTCGCCGCTCCGCAGCACCGGGACGTCAGGGGCACGGCGCGGTGGACGGTGCCGTTGACCGGTGACGCCTACCGCTTCACGGTCACCGGTCCGAACGGCTTCCGACGGGAGTTCGAAGGAGCGTCCGACGGTGCCGCGGAAATCTCCTCCCGCATCGACGCCCACGAGCGGGACCTGCATCTGACGCTGCGCAACGACGGCAGGCGGACGCTCACCTACACCGTGCGTCCACTCGGATACGTCGACGAGGACGACCTGCGGAACTGGACCCGGACGGTCAAGGTCAAACCGGGGCGCAGCCGCACGGTCGTGCATTCGGCGGCCGACGCCCACGGCTGGTACGACCTCGAGGTGACGGCGGACGAAGCCGGCTCCTTCCGGCGCCGGCTGATGGGCCACATAGAGAACGGCAGGGCGAGCTTCTCCGGCTGACGGGCGAGGCGGCCGGGAGGCGGCGGTGGCGGGCTGGTCGCCCGCTGACGTGCCCGCGCGGGGCGCCCGCCCGGCGGCTGCCCGCCCGGCCGCTCCCGCGCATCGGCGTCGGGGCGCCGGGCCGTACCGCAGCACGTGCGAAGATCCCGGGGAGCGCACCCGACGACGGCGTCCGGACCGTCGCGCGGCGCCTCCACCGAGATGTCACGACGACGAGGGGAACCACTGTGTTCACGGTGTCACTGGGGGACGACGGTGCGGAGCTGCGCCCGCTCGAGCCCTGGCAGGCGGAGGAGTTCCTGGCCCACATGGACCGGGCGAGGGCCCTGGTCGACCCCTGGATCCCCTTCGCCGCGGCCGCCACGGACCTCACCTCCGCGCGGGCTCTGCTCCAGCGCTACGCCGACAAGCAGGCGGCCGACACCGGCCGGCTCTACGGCATCTGGCTGGACGGCACGCTGGTCGGCGGCGTCCTGTTCCGGATATTCGAGGCGGAGGCCGGTAACTGCGAGATCGGCTGCTGGCTGGAGGCCGCCGCGGAGGGCCGGGGCCTCGTGACGCGGGCGTCACGGAAACTGATCGACTGGGCCGTCGGCGTACGGGGCATGCACCGGGTGGAGTGGATCGCGTCCTCCGCCAACACCCGCAGTGTCGCCGTGGCCGAGCGGCTCGGCATGACCCGTGAGGGTGTGCTGCGTGAGGCATATCCGTACCGCGGCAAGCGTCACGACGGGGAGATCTGGGCCGTCCTGGCCCCCGAATGGCGCAACGGGAAGGGCTGAGGAGCGCAGTGTTAAGGAGGTTCTCATGGAGGGCCCCTAGCGTGCGGCGCATGAAGACCTCCCCCCACCACTGCGACCACTGACGACACCGAGGAGAAGAAGGCGGCCGACGGGACCGCCACCGAGCCGGACGCGACACAGAGGACGAGCCCCGCGGAGGAAGCCGTTCCGGCCGACGCCGCCCCGGGCGTGACCGCGTCGGACGTGACCGCGATGGACGTGGCCGCGACCGACGCAGCCGCGGAGGACGGCCTGGAGACGGACCTGGAGCCCGATCCCTACGACGAGGCCGAGGCCGTCGCGGCCGCCGGCGTCGGAACCGGAGCGGCTTCCGTCGTGGCCGCCGGGCTCGGCGTCGTCTCGCTCTCCGGCGCGTGGACCGGCCGCGTCGCCGCTGAGCGCGAGACGCTGCTCGGCCAGATCGAGACCTCCTCCGGCGGCGGCAGCGCCGCCCAGCAGATCTCCGAGATCTACGGCGACGCCTGGCACAGCACGGCCCTCGTCAACGGCGTCTTCGCGCTGCTCGCGCTGCTCGTCGGCGTCTTCGTCCTGGTCCGGCCCTCCTTCGGCACTCCCTCTCTCCGTCCCCAGGCCGGCTGGGTCCGCTCCGTCGCCGTGGCGGGCATCTCGCTGGGGGTGCTCGGAGTACTGATCGCCGTCGGCATGTACCTCGACCTCTTCGTCGCCCTGCCCACAGCACCGGCCGCGGGCTGAGGCCTCGACGGCAGACGGCTGGGACCGGCCGGTCCCAGGCATCCGTCACCCGGGCCTGAGGCCCCCGCGGACACGCGGCACCCGCCCGAGTTGCGGAGAACCCCGGCGTACGACGGTGGAGGCACGGCAACGAGCCGTGCCCCCACCGTCGTACGCCACCACCGTCCCTAAGGCGGTACCCGCCCGCCGCGCCGCGCCGCCCGGTGCACCGCTCCAGGCTCCGCACGGTGGGGTGGGAGCCGGCCGGGCACCGCAGCCCCCGGCTACCGCACCTTCAGCAGCAGGATCCGGTCGTCGCCCGACTTCGGGGTGGCGCGGCCGTCCGTGTTGCTCGTGACCAGCCACAGCTTGTCGCCACCCGCGGCGAGCACCGTGCGCAGTCGGCCGTACTTCCCCTCCAGGAACGCCTGGGGGTCGGCCGACGGTTGCCCGTCCGCCTTGCCCGACAGCGGGATCCTCCAGAGCCGCTCGCCCCGCAGCCCCGCCATCCAGATCGATCCCCCGGCGTACGCGATCCCGCTGGGCGACGCCTCGGAGGTCTTCCACTGGGCGACCGGGTCGACGAACCCGGACTGCCCTTCCTTGCCCTCGGCATCGGGCCAGCCGTAGTTCTCGCCCGGCTGGATCAGGTTCAGCTCGTCCCAGGTGTCCTGGCCGAATTCCGCCGCCCAGAGCCGTTTCCCGCTGTCCCAGGCCAGTCCCTGCACATTGCGGTGCCCGTACGAGTAGACCAGGGAGTCGCCCTCGGGGTTGCCGTGCACCGGTTCGCCGTCGGGCGTCATCCGCAGGATCTTTCCCGCGGGGGACGACTCGTCCTGGGCCAGACCCGTGTCGCCCGTCTCGCCCGTGCCCGCGTACAGCATGCGGTCGGGGCCGAACGCGATCCGCCCGCCGTTGTGGACGGAGCCCTTCGGGATACCTCGCAGAATGGTGTCCGGGGCCCCCAGTTGCCGCCCCGCGGGCTTCTTCTCGTCGTACTGGAGGCGGACGATGCGGTTGTCCGACTCGGTGGTGACGTACGCGTAGATCAGATGGTCCGCACCGTACGTCGGGGCGACGGCGAGGCCGAGGAGACCACCCTCACCCGCCGGTGCGGCCCCCGGCACCGAGCCCAGCAGGGTCTTCTTGCCGCTCTCCCCGTCGACCCGGGTGACCGTCGCCTCGTCACGTGAGGCGACCAGCAGGTCGCCCCCGGGCAGCGCCGCGAGGCCCCAGGGGGACGCGAGGCCGTCCGTCAGCGTCTTCACCACCTCGACCGATCCCTTGGCCGGCGGCGGGTCCGACGACGGGCTCGCCGGGGCCGGGGAAGAGGACGGGGCGCTCGCCGGGGGCGAGGAGATGTCCTCGCCCCCCGCCGGGCCGTCGTCGGACGAGCAGGCGGACAGCAGGAGGGAGGCCGAGGCGAGCAGGGCCACCACCCCCTTGCGCAGCACGGGAGTTTGCACAGCACCGATCCTTTCGACGGTCGAACGACTCACTGTTCTTACACCGCCGCTCCGCCCCGGGTTCCCGGTCTGCGTCGATCGGCCCGCCACGGAGTCGGACCCGCGCAGCCGGCCACGCGGGATCAGTCCCACGACCCGCGGGCCCGCGGCAGCCCGGCTATCTCCGCCATGTCCCGGTCCGTGAGCGTCAGTCCCGCCGCCCCCGCGTTCTCCACGGCCCACTCCTCCCGTTTGGCCCCGGGCACGGGCACGACATGGCGGCCCTGCCGCAGGACCCACGCCAGAGCCACCTGCGCCGGTGTGGCGCCGTGCCGCTCCGCGATCCTGCGCAGCCCCGCCACCACCGGCTGGTTGGCCGCCATCATCTCGGCGGTGAAGCGGGGGTGCCTGGCCCGCGGATCGTCCGGCTCGAACCCCTGGCCCGGCTTGAGCGTGCCCGTGAGATAGCCGTTGCCCAGCGGCATCGCCGCCAGCACCCCCACACCACGGGCCGCACACCACGGCAGCAGATCCTGCAGCGCCTGGGGCGACCATACGGAGAGTTCCGCCTCGACCGCGCTGACGGGGAAGACCTGCTGTATCCGCTCCAGCTGCCGGATGGTCCCGTCGTGCATCCGCGCCCCCGGCCGGCGGCCCGCCCGGGCGCCCACCGCGCACAGTCCGAGCGCCCGGACCTTGCCCGCGGTCACCAGGTCCGCCATCGCGCCCCAGGTCTCCTCGACCGGAACCTCGGGATCAGCCCGGTGCAGCTGGTACAGATCGATCACATCCGTCTGGAGCCGTCGCAGCGAGGCGTCACAGGCCCGGCGCACATAGCCGGGGCGCCCGTTGGCCACGATGTGCTGATCGCCCACCAGCAGTCCGCACTTGGTGGAGAGGAAGGCTTCGGACCGGCGGCCCTTGAGAGCCCGTCCGACGAGCAGCTCGTTGGTGAAGGGCCCGTACATGTCGGCGGTGTCGAGCAGTTGGACGCCCGCGTCCAGCGCGGCGTGCACGGTCCGCACCGAGCGGTCACCGCGCTGCTGCGACGTGCTGTAGGCCCAGCTCATCGGCATGCACCCCAGTCCGACCGCACCCACGGCAAGCGCCGCCGCCCCGATAGTCCTGCGCTCCAACTCCCCGAACCCTCCCTCGGGCCCCGTGATCACGGGCCCCACCAGGACCCCAAAGTAGCCTCTGCGGTTCCGTGCCCTTCGCATAGCCTCCTGACCATGACTTCTGCATCCGCTGCCGACATATGGCTCCCGTATCCCGCCGAAGAGATCGACGGCCTTCCCGAGGGTCTCAACTACCGTCTCTGGGACGGTGGCCGGGACTACCCGGCGGACCCCTCCGACTGCGCGTTCTATGTCGTTCCGTACATGAAGGGCCCGGAGGTCGCCGTCCGCCCGCTCGAGGAGATGCGGGCGGTCCAGGTCGTACAGACCCTCTCCGCGGGCATCGACCACGTGGAGCCGGGGCTCGGCCTGCTGCCCGCGGGAGTGCGGGTGTGCAACGCCAAGGGGGTCCACGAGGCCTCGACCGCCGAGCTCGCCCTCGCCCTGGTCCTCGCCTCGCTCCGGGGGTTCCCCGGCTTCGTGCACGGTCAGGACGAGGAGGAGTGGCGGTCCGGCTTCTATCCGGCGCTCGCCGACAAGTCCGTCCTCGTGGTCGGCTACGGATCGATCGGCGCGGCCATCGAGGACCGGCTCGAACCCTTCGAGTGCGCGCGGGTGATACGCGTCGCGCGCTCCGCACGGACAACCGCACGCGGCCCCGTACACGCGATCGACGAGCTCCCCACCCTGCTCCCCGAGGCGGACGTCGTCATCCTCTCCACTCCGCTGAACCCTTCCACCCAGGGGCTGGTGGGCCCCGGGTTCCTCGCCGCGATGCGGGACGGCGCGCTGCTCGTGAACGTCGCGCGGGGTGCTGTCGTCGACACCGCGGCCCTGCTGTCCGAACTCGAGTCCGGGCGACTGCGCGCCGCGCTCGACGTGACCGATCCCGAACCTCTGCCCGCCGGCCATCCTCTCTGGCATGCTCCCCACACACTGATCACCCCTCATGTCGGCGGCAGCACCTCCGCGTTCCTGCCCCGGGCCAAGCGGCTGCTGGCCGGGCAGCTCACCCGGTTCGCCGCGGGAGAGCCGGTCGACAACCTGGTGCTCACCACCGGCTGACCACGCTCCGGAGCGAAGTCGGCGCACTGCGTCCCGGCAACACCCCAGCTCGTCACGGAGGGTAGAGGACTTATGGCACTGAGTGACGGCTCTGGTGTATCGTCCACAAGAGGGCTGCGTCGTGGAAGGGGCGGCGCCGGGGAGGCAGCGGAACGCGAGGGGGCGACGGCATGTTCGGCCAGTGGAGAGACGATCAGGCACGGCGGGGCGGACAGGAGGGGCGGCCGGCGGTGAGGGCGCCGGGGCCCGCCGGTGGAGTTCTCCGGTGAGCGCCCTCGGGGCCCTGCTCTGCCGGCAGCCGGCCGTAGGGCGGACGGCGGGGCGGACCTGGGGGCTGCGCTCCCAGCTCGTCCTGGCCGCGGTCTGCGCCGGATACGCGGTGGGCGCAGCCTTCGGCTGGGGAGGGTCACCCGAAGCCGCCGTGCTGATGGGTGACTTCGGCCTCGGTGCCGCCGCCCTGATCGCTGCGGTGTCGTTCTTCCTCCACGCCCGCACGAGCGGCGGCCCGTTCAGGCTCGCATGGCTCCTCTTCTCGCTCTCCCTGGCCATGTCCGCCGGAGGCAACGCGGTCTGGGGGTGGTACGAGGTGGTGCTGCGGCGTGAGATGCCCACTCCCTCCCTCGCGGACCTCTTGTTCCTCTGCGTCGCTCCGCCCGTCGTCGTCGGGATGCTCGTCCTGGCCAAGCGCCCCGTCACGCGGGCCGGATGGGTCTGCGTGGTGCTGGACGCCTGGCTGATCGGCGGATCCCTGCTGACGCTCTCCTGGAGCCTCGCGTTGGCCCACACCGCCCACCTCGCGAACGCCGCGGGGGCGAACGTGGCTCTGGCGGCGCTCTCGCTGGCCTACCCACTGCTCGACATCGTGCTGGTCTCGATGGTCCTCGCGCTGCGCTTCCGGCGGATCGGCCTGAACCGCGCCGGGGTCAACACCGCCCTCGCGGGCCTCGCCCTGATCGTGCTGTGCGACGCCCTCTTCACCACCCCGCTGCTGCGCTCGGTGTACCGGTCGGGCCATCTGCTGGACGCCGGATGGTTCGCCGGATTCCTGCTCCTCGCGTACGCCCCCTGGGTGGCCCGTCACGGACAGGACAACGCTGTCGAGGCCCACTGCCCGGCGCCGCGGGCCACGAGCCGTCCGATCGCCGGTTCCCTCGCCGCGCTCACGCCCTATCTGGCCGCGGCGGTCTGCACCCTCGGCATCCTGTACAACGTGGTCGAAGGGCGCAGGGTCGACCAGGTCGTGGTCCTGACCGGCTGCGCGGTCTGTCTCGCCCTGGTTCTCCGGCAGGCCATCATGCTTCTCGACAACATCGCGCTCACCCAGGAACTGGCCCAGAAGGAGAACCACTTCCGCTCCCTGGTGCAGGGCTCCAGCGACGTCATCATGATCGCCGAGCCCAGCGGCAGGCTGCGCTACGTCAGCCCCGCGGCGGCCGGGGTCTACCGACGCGACGCCGAGGACCTCGTCGGGGCGGAGCTGTCGTCGATCATCCACCCCGACGACCTCGGAGGGGTGATCCACGAGCTGCGGCGCTTCCTCGCCGCGCCGTCCCGCGACGAGCCCACCACCAGGATCGAGTGCCGCTTCAGATCAGGCACGGGCGACTGGCTCCACGTCGAGTCCACCGTCAACCGCCACCAAGGCGGGCTGCTGCTCAACAGCCGCGATGTCACCGAGCGGGTCAGGCTGCAGGCTCAGCTCCAGCACAACGCCGAACACGACCCGCTCACCGATCTGCCCAACCGCGCACTGTTCACCACCCGGGTCGGCCAGGCGCTCGGGGGCCGCCGGGCGGGCGATCCGGGTACGGCCGTGCTCTTCATCGACCTCGACGGCTTCAAGGCGGTCAACGACTCCATCGGCCACCAGGCGGGCGACGAGCTCCTCATCCAGGCCGCACGCCGCCTCCAGGACTCCGTACGTACCTCGGACACCGCCGCGCGCCTCGGAGGCGACGAGTTCGCCGCCCTCATCGTCGGCGACGGCACCCGTGACCAGGCCGCCCGGGAGTGCCAGGTCCATGAGATCGCCGACCGGCTGCGCCTCAGACTCTCCCAGCCGTACCGGATCGGCACCGCGGAGGTCCGGGTGGCCGCCTCCATCGGGGTCGCCTTCGCCGAGCCCTCCATCACGCCCAAGGGCCTCATGCGCAACGCCGACCTCGCCATGTACCGGGCGAAGGCGAACGGCAAGGACCGGGTCGAGCTCTACGCCCCCCAGATGCAGGCGGACGTCGTGCGCCGCTCCGAGCTCGCGGCACGTCTGCGCACCGCCCTGCGTGACGGTGAATTCGCCCTGCTCCACCAGCCCGTCGTCCACCTGGCCAGCGGCACGGTCGCGGCCGTCGCCGCCCAGGCCCGCTGGCGCTCGGCCCAGGGCATCCTGTTCGCCCCGGCCGAGTTCCTCCGCGTCTCCGAGGACAGTGACCGTGCCGCCGAGCTCGGGTCCTGGCTGCTGGAGGAGGCCGTCGAGCAGGCCGCGGACCGGTTCAGGGCCGGGCACCCGGTCACCGTCTCCGTGCGTGTGCCGGCCGCCCGGCTGCTGGACCGGGCCCTGCCCCCGCGGTCGGTCGAAGCGCTCCTGACCCGGCACGGGCTGCCGTCCGGTGGCCTCATGATCGAAGTGGCCGACAGCGACCCGCGGATCTCCTTCGACGAGCTGGAGCAGCGGCTGGTCGCGCTGCGCCGCCTCGGCATCCGCATCGCGCTCGACGGCTTCGGCAGCGGGTACGCCGCGCTCAACGCCCTGCGCCGGCTGCCCATCGACGTGCTGAAGCTGGACCGGTGCCTGGTGGAGGGCGTGGTCGAGTCGGCCAGGCTGCACAAGATCACCCGTGGGCTGCTGCGCATCGCCGGGGACCTCGGTATGCAGTCGGTGGCCGACGGGGTGGACGTACCCGAACAGGTGCGCGCGCTGCGCGCCATGGGATGCACGCACGCCCAGGGAATGGCCTTCGCCGGGCCGCTGGACGAGTACCGCCTGCGGCACACCCTGATCCGGGGGGAATATCCCGTCCCCGGCCTTGCCCCGGCCGCTCAGCCGGTGTGCGCGGGCGGAGCGCTCCCGCGCCAGGGGCCGCTCACATGATGAGACGCCCGTCCCACCCACTTGACACCGAATGCGTGCTGGAGAGAGGGTCAATGCCATGCGCACCCGAATTCTCGTACTTGGAAAGCGCGTCGGCTGAAGCAGGGTCACTCATGGACACCCTGCAGACCGCACCGGCGCGCTCCCCTCGCTTGCCTCACGGCACGAGGGGTTTTTTGTTGCACCGGGACCTCCCGGAACCCCACAAAAACACCGCATAAACCCTCAGCTTCGAGAAGAGAATGCCGATGACCGAGCAGGCCACCGGGGCCCAGCACCCGCAGCCGCGGGCCCGTAACGGCGGACCGTCCTCCGCCTCCGTTGAGCACCTCACGGGCGCGCAGTCCCTCATCCGTTCTCTCGAGGAAGTCGGCGCCGACACCGTATTCGGCCTCCCCGGCGGCTGCATCCTCCCGGCCTACGACCCGCTGATGGACTCCACGCGGGTGCGCCACATCCTGGTCCGTCACGAGCAGGGGGCCGGTCACGCGGCCACCGGTTACGCACAGGCCACCGGCAAGGTCGGTGTCTGCATGGTCACCTCGGGTCCCGGCGCCACGAACCTGGTCACCCCGATCGCCGACGCGGCCATGGACTCCGTGCCCCTGGTCGCGATCACCGGCCAGGTGGCCTCCGCCGCCATCGGCACGGACGCCTTCCAGGAAGCCGACATCTGCGGCATCACCATGCCGATCACCAAGCACAACTTCCTGGTCACCCGCGCCGAGGACATCGCGCACACGGTCGCCGAGGCCTTCCACATCGCCTCCACCGGCCGCCCCGGACCGGTCCTCGTCGACATCGCCAAGGACGCGCTGCAGTCGAAGACCACCTTCAGCTGGCCCCCGGCCATGGACCTGCCCGGCTACCGCCCGGTCACCAAGCCGCACGCCAAGCAGATCCGCGAGGCCGCCAAGCTCATCACGCAGGCCAAGCGCCCCGTGCTGTACGTCGGCGGCGGAGTGATGAAGGCCGGCGCCACCGCCGAGCTGAAGGTCCTGGCAGAGCTCACCGGAGCGCCCGTCACCACCACCCTGATGGCGCTCGGCTCCTTCCCCGACAGTCACCCGCTGCACGTGGGAATGCCCGGCATGCACGGTTCGGTCACCGCCGTCACCGCGCTGCAGAAGGCCGACCTGATCGTCGCGCTCGGGGCCAGGTTCGACGACCGCGTCACCGGCAAGCTGGACAGCTTCGCCCCGTACGCCAAGATCGTCCACGCGGACATCGACCCGGCGGAGATCGGCAAGAACCGTGCCGCCGACGTCCCGATCGTCGGTGACGCCCGCGAGGTCATCGCCGACCTCGTCCAGGCGGTCCAGGCCGAGCACACCGACGGCAACACCGGTGACTACGCCGCCTGGTGGAAGGACCTCAACCGCTGGCGCGAGACCTACCCCGTCGGCTACGACCTGCCGGAGGACGGCAGCCTCTCCCCGCAGCAGGTCATCCAGCGCATCGGTCAACTCGCCCCCGAGGGAACGATCTTCGCGGCCGGCGTCGGCCAGCACCAGATGTGGGCCTCGCACTTCATCGAGTACGAGCAGCCCGCCACCTGGCTCAACTCCGGCGGCGCCGGGACCATGGGCTACGCCGTCCCGGCCGCCATGGGCGCCAAGGCCGGCATGCCCGAGCGTGCGGTCTGGGCGATCGACGGCGACGGCTGCTTCCAGATGACCAACCAGGAACTCACCACCTGCGCGCTCAACAACATCCCGATCAAGGTCGCCATCATCAACAACGGCGCGCTCGGGATGGTCCGCCAGTGGCAGACCCTGTTCTACAACCAGCGGTACTCCAACACCGTGCTGCACTCCGGCGCGGACACGGACGGCGTCCCCGCCAAGGGCACCCGCGTGCCGGACTTCGTCAAGCTGTCCGAGGCCATGGGCTGTTACGCCATCCGCTGCGAGGACCCGGCCGACCTGGACAAGGTCATCGCCGAGGCCAACGCGATCAACGACCGTCCGGTCGTCATCGACTTCATCGTCCACGAGGACGCCATGGTGTGGCCGATGGTCGCCGCCGGCACCTCCAACGACGAGGTCATGGCAGCGCGCGGCGTCCGCCCCGACTTCGGCGACAACGAAGACGACTGAGAGACAGAGAGAGACCGACTCCATGTCCAGTAAGCACACGCTCTCCGTCCTGGTCGAGAACAAGCCGGGCGTCCTCGCCCGTATCACGGCCCTGTTCTCCCGGCGCGGCTTCAACATCGACTCGCTCGCGGTCGGTACCACCGAACATCCCGACATCTCACGCATCACCATTGTCGTGAACGTCGAGGGCCTGCCCCTGGAGCAGGTGACCAAGCAGCTCAACAAGCTGGTCAACGTCCTGAAGATCGTCGAACTCGAGCCCACCGCAGCGATCCAGCGGGAGCTCGTCCTGGTGAAGGTCCGCGCCGACAACGAGACCCGCTCCCAGATCGTCGAGATCGTCCAGCTGTTCCGCGCCAAGACCGTGGACGTCTCCCCGGAGGCGGTCACGATCGAGGCGACAGGGGGCGCCGACAAGCTGGAGGCCATGCTCAAGATGCTGGAGCAGTTCGGCATCAAGGAGCTCGTCCAGTCCGGCACCATCGCCATAGGACGCGGCGCGCGCTCGATCACCGACCGTTCTCTGCGCGCACTCGACCGTACGGCGTAACCCGACGGGCAATCTCGCCGCTCGTATGGCGAGACCCGGCAACGTACCCCACGCACCCCGCCGTACGGTGGGACGCAACACCTGCACACCAAGGAGAAGACCCAGTGGCCGAGCTGTTCTACGACGACGATGCCGACCTGTCCATCATCCAGGGCCGTAAGGTCGCTGTGCTTGGTTACGGCAGCCAGGGGCACGCCCACGCGCTGTCGCTGCGTGACTCGGGTGTCGACGTCCGTGTCGGTCTGCACGAGGGTTCGAAGTCCAAGGCCAAGGCCGAGGAGCAGGGCCTGCGCGTGGTGACCCCATCCGAGGCCGCGGCCGAGGCCGACGTCATCATGATCCTCGTTCCGGACCCGATCCAGGCCCAGGTCTACGAGGAGTCCGTCAAGGACAACCTCAAGGACGGCGACGCGCTGTTCTTCGGCCACGGCCTGAACATCCGTTTCGACTTCATCAAGCCGCCGGCCAACGTCGACGTCTGCATGGTCGCCCCGAAGGGCCCGGGCCACCTCGTCCGCCGCCAGTACGAGGAGGGCCGCGGCGTCCCGTGCATCGTGGCCGTCGAGCAGGACGCCTCGGGCAAGGGCCTGGAGCTCGCCCTCTCCTACGCGAAGGGCATCGGCGGCACCCGCGCCGGCGTCATCAAGACGACCTTCACCGAGGAGACCGAGACCGACCTGTTCGGTGAGCAGGCCGTCCTCTGCGGTGGCACCGCCGCCCTGGTCAAGGCCGGTTTCGAGACGCTGACCGAGGCCGGTTACCAGCCGGAGATCGCGTACTTCGAGTGCCTCCACGAGCTGAAGCTCATCGTGGACCTCATGTACGAGGGCGGCCTGGAGAAGATGCGCTGGTCCATCTCGGAGACCGCCGAGTGGGGCGACTACGTCACCGGCCCGCGCATCATCACCGACGCCACCAAGGCCGAGATGAAGAAGGTCCTCGCCGAGATCCAGGACGGCACCTTCGCCAAGGCGTGGATGGCCGAGTACCACAACGGTCTGCCCAAGTACAACGAGTACAAGAAGGCCGACAGCGAGTCCCTGCTGGAGACCACCGGCAAGGAGCTCCGCAAGCTCATGAGCTGGGTCGACAACGAGGACGCCTGAGTTCTCGCCGGGGGCAGGTCCGTCACGGGCCCGCCCCCGGCGCACGGCCGGCCTCCCACCCCGTGTCACTGCGGGGAAAGGCAGGTGGCAGGAAGGCGGACCGTACGTCTGTACACACCGTCCACCCCGTGCGGGTGATCCTTCCACCGGGGCGCAGTCCGCGCCCGGCTGCATGACTACACTTCTCAACACATACACGCGTCAGGGCCCACAGTGTCGTGCGTCTTCCACGCGGCTAGCCCCTCCACCGCCTGCGGCCGTCGGGACGGCCGTCCGCACTGGACTTGTGAGGACACACGTGAGCTCGAAACCTGTCGTACTCATCGCCGAAGAGCTGTCGCCCGCCACGGTTGACGCTCTGGGTCCGGATTTCGAGATCCGGCACTGCAACGGCGCGGACCGCGCCGAACTCCTCCCCGCGATCGCCGACGTCGACGCGATCCTGGTGCGCTCCGCCACCAAGGTCGACGCCGAGGCCATCGCCGCCGCGAAGAAGCTCAAGGTCGTCGCCCGCGCGGGTGTCGGTCTGGACAACGTCGACGTCTCCTCGGCCACCAAGGCCGGTGTGATGGTCGTCAACGCGCCGACGTCCAACATCGTCACCGCCGCCGAGCTGGCCTGTGGCCTGCTCGTCGCCACCGCGCGCAACATCCCGCAGGCCAACACCGCCCTGAAGAACGGTGAGTGGAAGCGCTCCAAGTACACGGGTGTGGAGCTCAGCGAGAAGACCCTCGGTGTCGTCGGCCTCGGCCGCATCGGCGTGCTGGTCGCGCAGCGCATGTCGGCCTTCGGCATGAAGATCGTCGCGTACGACCCCTACGTGCAGCCCGCGCGCGCCGCGCAGATGGGCGTCAAGCTCCTCACGCTGGACGAGCTGCTCGAGGTCTCCGACTTCATCACGGTGCACCTCCCCAAGACCCCCGAGACGCTCGGCCTGATCGGCGACGACGCTCTGCACAAGGTGAAGCCCTCGGTGCGCATCGTCAACGCCGCGCGCGGCGGCATCGTCGACGAGGAGGCGCTCGCCTCGGCCCTCAAGGAGGGCCGGGTCGCCGGCGCCGGTCTGGACGTCTACACCAAGGAGCCCTGCACGGACTCCCCGCTGTTCCAGTTCGACCAGGTCGTCTGCACCCCGCACCTCGGTGCCTCCACCGACGAGGCGCAGGAGAAGGCGGGCATCGCGGTCGCCAGGTCCGTCCGGCTGGCCCTCGCCGGTGAGCTCGTGCCCGACGCGGTCAACGTCCAGGGCGGCGTCATCGCCGAGGACGTGCGCCCCGGCCTGCCGCTCGCCGAGAAGCTCGGCCGGATCTTCACCGCGCTCGCGGGCGAGGTCGCGGCCCGTCTCGACGTCGAGGTCTACGGCGAGATCACGCAGCACGACGTGAAGGTGCTCGAACTCTCCGCGCTCAAGGGCGTGTTCGAGGACGTCGTCGACGAGACCGTCAGCTACGTCAACGCCCCGCTCTTCGCGCAGGAGCGCGGTGTCGAGGTCCGCCTCACCACCAGCTCCGAGTCGCCGGACCACCGCAACGTGGTGACCGTCCGCGGCACGCTGTCGAGCGGCGAGGAGGTCGCGGTCTCCGGCACGCTGGCCGGTCCGAAGCACCTCCAGAAGATCGTGGCGATCGGCGCGCACGACGTCGACCTCGCGCTCGCCGACCACATGGTCGTCCTGCGCTACGAGGACCGCCCCGGTGTCGTCGGCGCCGTCGGCAAGATCCTCGGCGAGGCCGGACTGAACATCGCCGGCATGCAGGTCTCGCGGCAGGACGCGGGCGGTGAGGCACTGGTCGTCCTCACCGTCGACGACACCATCCCGCAGTCGGTCCTCAACGAGATCGCCGAGGAGATCGGTGCCACATCGGCCCGTTCGGTGAACCTCACCGACTGACCGGCCCCTGTACGACGGCCGCGCCCGGCGGACAGACATCGCTCTGTCCGCCGGGCGCGGCCGTGCGCGGTCCCGCCGGCCGGGGACTCACAGCCGGGCCGCCTTCAGCGCCATGTGCAGCAGCAGCCGGTCCTCGCCGTCGTTCAGGTCGAGACCGGTGAGCTGCTGGACCCGGCCGAGCCGGTAGTAGAGGGTCTGGCGGTGAATGCCCAGCTCGGTGGCGGTCCGGCCGGCCTGGCCCGCACGGTCGAGGAACACCTCGGCGGTGCGGGCCAGTTCCGCGTGGGCCGGGGTGAGCAGAGGGCGGACGGCCGAGTCCGGCACGGTGTCCGGGGTGCGGGGCAGAGCGGCCAGCAGCCGGTACGGGCCGATGGCCGACCATGCGGCGACGGGACCGAAGCGCGCTTCCGCCGAGGCCGCGCGGGCGGCGGACGAAGCCTCGCGCCAGGAGTCGGCCAGTTCCGCCAGACCCCGGCGCGCCGCGGCGAGACCGCCGGTCGCGGCGGGACCGGCGGTGAGCCGCAGCCGCTCCGCGGCCGTCGTCGCCGGTTCGAGCGCATCGGGGGAGCGCAGCCGGACCAGGGCGGCCAGGGCCTGGGTACCGGCGCCGGGCACCGCGGTGAGGGCCGCCGCCGACGGCACCGTACGCGCTGACGGGGTCTCGCCGGGCCACGGGGTCACGCAGACCACGGTGTGCAGCCCCTCCGCGTCGGCCCCCAGGGCCTTGTGCAGCGCGGCCACCGCCATGTCGCGCTGCCAGCCGCGCCCGGCGACGAGCACCGCGCCGAACTCCCGTGACAGGTCGGTGCCGGCCCGCTCCTCGTCGGCGAGCAGGGCGCCGATCCGGGCCGCGACGTCCATCGCCGCCGTCAGCTGCCCGTCGGTCGGCCCCGGATCCGCGTCCAGCAGCCAGACGTAGCCCAGGACGACACCCCGGTGGCGTACCGGGAGGCAGATGCGGTCCCGGAACACCCCGGCCTCCGGTGCGGCCGGGATACGGACGGGGCCGGTCGCCCGGGTGATGCCGAACCCCTCGAACCAGGCGCGGACCGCGGGGGTGGAGCGGCGGGTCAGGATCGATCGCGTCCGGACGGGGTCCATGGCCGTGTCGTCGTCGCTGTCATGGGCCCCGAAGGCGACCAGGCCGAAATCGCGGTTCTCCAGGGTCGCCGGGGCGCTGAGCAGCGCGGAGATCTCGTCGACCAGCTCCTGGTAATCGCCCTTCACCCCGTTATTCTCGCACTCTCTCAGACATATGTCTGAGATCCGGTACACGGATGCGTGACAGCTGTCGATGGCATGCGGAAGCGGGGGTCCCTAGATTTCACAGTGGTTCTCCGTGTCGTCCCGGTCCGTTCACACGCGTACCGGTCCGGCCTCGTCCGTACTCCGTGGAGGTGCCCCGTGCTGGGTCCCGTGATTCTCGCCGCGTCCCGCAGCGACAAGATGCGTCGTTTCATCTCGGCCGCGCCGGGCACCAAGCAGGTCGTCGACCGCTTCATCGCCGGCGAGGGCGTCGACCAGGTCGTCCCGGTCGTCGTGGACGCCGCCGCCAAGGGCCTCGAGGTCACCCTCGACGTCGTGGGTGAGGACATCACCACCCCTGAGCAGGCCGCCGCCGCCCGTGACGCCTACCTGGAGCTGATCGGCCGCCTCGAGGAGCTCGGCCTCGGCGAGCGTGCCGAGATGTCCGTCAAGCTGTCGATGTTCGGCCAGGCGCTGGAGGGGGGCCACGATCTCGCCCTCGCCAACGTCCGCCCCGTCGTCGAGGCGGCCGCCGCCATCGGCACCACGGTCACGCTGGACGCCGAGGACCACACCACCCTCGACTCGATGTTCGCCATCCACGAGGAGCTGCGGAAGGACTTCCCGCAGACCGGCTGTGTGATCCAGTCCTACCTGTTCCGCACGGAGGCCGACGCCCGCCGCCTCGCCGCCGCGGGCAGCCGGGTCCGCCTGGTGAAGGGCGCCTACAAGGAGCCCGCCTCCGTCGCGTACCAGAGCAAGCCGGAGATCGACAAGGCGTACGTCCGCGTCCTGAAGACGCTGATGCGGGGCGAGGGCTACCCGATGATCGGTTCCCACGATCCCCGTCTCATCGCCATCGGCCAGGAGCTCGCACGCCAGGCCGGGCGCAAACTGGATGAGTACGAGTTCCAGATGCTGTACGGCATCCGCAGCGAGGAGCACATCCGGCTCGCGGCCGAGGGCCACCGGATGCGCGTCTACACGGCGTACGGCACCGACTGGTACGGATACTTCATGCGCCGCCTCGCGGAGAAGCCGGCCAACCTGCTGTTCTTCGGCCGCTCCGTGCTCACCAAGGGCTGATCCGAGGGCTCGAACCACAGGACCGCACCCAGGCTGAACCAGGGCTGACCTGCCCGGCCGACCACCCACCTCAACCAAGGAGACAAGGCACTCATGGACGCTGTCACCCAGGTCCCCGCGCCGGTCAACGAGCCGGTCCACTCCTACGCCCCCGGCACCGCCGAGCGAGCCCGCCTGGAGGCGAAGCTCAAGGAGCTCGCCGAGAACCCCATCGACCTGCCGATGACCATCGGCGGCGAGAAGCGCATGGGCGGCGGCGAGCGTGTCGACGTCGTACAGCCGCACAACCACAAGGCCGTCATCGGCACCTTCGCCGGTGCCACCGAGCAGGACGCCCAGGACGCCGTCGACGCGGCCCTCGCCGCCGCTCCGGCCTGGCGTGCCATGTCCTTCGACGACCGTGCGGCCATCATCCTGCGCGCCGCCGAGCTGCTGTCCGGCCCGTGGCGCGAGACGCTGGCCGCCTCCACGATGCTCGGCCAGGGCAAGACCGCGCAGCAGGCCGAGATCGACTGCCCCTGTGAGCTCGTCGACTTCTGGCGCTTCAACGTCCACTACGCGCGCCAGATCCTCGCCGAGCAGCCGCCGGCGAACTCTCCCGGCGTGTGGAACCGCATGGACCACCGCCCGCTCGAGGGCTTCGTCTACGCGATCACGCCGTTCAACTTCTCGGCCATCGCCGCCAACCTGCCCACCGCGCCCGCCCTCATGGGCAACGTCGTGGTGTGGAAGCCGTCCCCGACGCAGACCCACGCCGCCGTGCTGCTGATGCAGCTCCTGGAGGAGGCCGGGCTGCCCAAGGGCGTCATCAACCTGGTCACCGGCGACGGCATCGCCGTCTCCGAGGTCGCGCTGAACCACCGCGACCTGGCCGGCGTCCACTTCACCGGCTCGACCCCCACCTTCCAGCACCTGTGGAAGACGGTCGGCAACAACATCGCCAACTACCGCACCTACCCGCGGCTCGTCGGCGAGACCGGTGGCAAGGACTTCGTCGTCGCGCACCCGAGCGCCGACCGCGCCGTCCTGAAGACCGCGCTGACCCGTGGCTCCTTCGAGTACCAGGGCCAGAAGTGCTCGGCGTCCTCCCGGGCGTACGTCCCCGCCTCCATCTGGAACTCCGGTTTCAAGGAGGAGTTCGCGGCCGAGGTCGACGGCATCACCATGGGTGACGTCACCGACCTGTCGCACTTCATGGGCGCCGTCATCGACGCGCGTTCCTTCGCGAAGAACAAGGCCGCGATCGACCGTGCCGCGGCCGACCCGACGTGCACGATCGTCGCCGGTGGCACGTACGACGACTCGGTCGGCTACTTCGTCCGCCCGACCGTCATCGTCTGCGACGACCCGGCCAACGAGGTCTTCACCACGGAGTACTTCGGCCCGATCCTCGCCGTGCACGTCTACGAGGACGAGAAGTACGACGCCATGCTGGAGCAGATGGAGTCGGTGTCCGACTACGCGCTGACCGGCGCGGTCATCTCCAACGACCGTGCGGCGGCCGCGTACACGATGGACAAGCTCCGCTACGCGGCGGGCAACTTCTACATCAACGACAAGTCGACCGGTGCGGTCGTCGGCCAGCAGCCCTTCGGCGGCGGCCGTGGCTCCGGCACCAACGACAAGGCGGGCGCCCCGCAGAACCTGCAGCGCTGGACGTTGACCCGCGCCATCAAGGAGACGCTGGTCCCGCCGACCGACTACACCTACCCCCACCAGGGCTGACGCCCCCGGGGCGCCCGTGCCGGGCGCCCCGCCCCGAACTCCGCCTCCCGGCCGGCTCCCCCCGCCTGCCGGGAGGCGGTTTCCATGTCCGGCGGCAGACCTCAGCCCTTCACGGTGAAGCCGGCCCGCAGGAGGGTGTCGTCGGACGAGGACGGCCCGACGAGCAGCTCGAAGGCGCCGGGCTCGACGACGCGCCGGCCGGCGGCGTCCACGAGGGTGCACTCCGAGACCGGCAGCTCCAGCAGCACCTCGCGCTCCTCGCCCGGGGCCAGCGTCACCTGCCGGTAGGCCTTGAGCTCCTTCTCGGCCCAGGTCACGGACGTCACGGTGTCGCTGATGTACGCCTGCACGGTCTCCAGGGCCGGCCGCGCACCGGTGTTGCGGACGGTGACCCGCGCCCGCAGCGTGTCGCTCTCCCCGACATTCGCCGTGAGCACCTCCAGACCGCAGTACGCGACGGTCGTGTAGCTCAGGCCCTCGCCGAACACGAAGGCCGGACGCTGGGTGAGGTCGGCGTACCGGGAGCCGTGCTGACCGCGGATCTGGTTGTAGTACGTCGGCTGCTGGCCCGCGTGCCGGGCGAAGGAGACGGGCAGCCGGCCCGACGGCTCGACCAGGCCCAGCAGGACCTCGGCCACCGCCCGGCCACCCTGCATGCCCGGGTTGAAGGCGTGCAGGACCGCGGCCGCGCCGAGGGCGGACGGCGGGAGGACCAGCGGCTTCGAGCTGATGACCACGACGACGAGCGGCTTGCCGGTCGCGGCGAGCGCGTCGAGCAGCGCGACCTGGCCGCCGACGAGCTCCAGCGTCGCGGTCGACCGTCCCTCGCCGACCAGCTCGATACGGTCGCCCACCACGGCGACGACGTGATCGGCGGCCTCGGCCGCGGCGACGGCCTCGGCGATCAGGGACTCGGAGGGCTCCGCCGGGACGACGACCTCCGGACGGGGCTGCCCGTCCGGGAAGAACGCCCCCTCCGGGTCGGGACCCACGGAGAGGATGTCGGCGCCCCGCGCGTAGGTGACGTCCCAGCCGTCCGGGACGTGCTCACGGAAGCCGTCCAGCACCGTGCGGATCATGGGGCGCGGGTGGCCGTCCGGCAGCCAGTCGACCTGACCCGAGGAGCCCGCCCAGTCGCCCAACTGGGTCTGCGGGTCATCGGCGTTGGGCCCGATCACCGCGACGGTACGCGAGGCCTGTCCCGCCCCGGCGACGGCGCGTCCGGCCTGGCCCGGCACCAGCCCGCCGGCCAGCGGCAGGGTGCCGTCGTTGGTGAGCAGGACCAGGGAGCGGCGAGCGGCCTCCAGATTCAGCTCGGTGTGCCCGGCGCTGCCGATGACCGCGGCCTGCCGGGCTGTGTCGGGGTGCCGGGGGTCCTCGAAGAGGCCCAGCTCGAACTTCAGGGTCAGGACGCGCCGTACGGCCGCGTCGATCTCCGCCTCGTCCAGGGTGCCCTCGGCGACCGCGCTCTGCGCGCCCTCGAAGAACTGCGGCGTGGTCATCACCATGTCGTTGCCCGCCCGGACCGCCGCCGCTGCCGCCTGGGTGTGGTCGGCGTAGATCTTCTGCTCCCACACCATGCGGCCGACGTTGTCCCAGTCGGTGACCAGCGTGCCGGTGTAGCCCCATTCGCCGCGCAGTACGTCGTTGAGCAGCCAGTCGTTGACCGTGATCGGCACCCCGTCCATGGACTGGTAGCCGAGCATGAACGTGCGGCAGCCCTCACGGGCGACCCGCTCGAACGGGGGAAGGAACCAGGAACGCAGTTTGCGGCGGGAGATGTCGGCCTCGCTCGCGTCCCGGCCGCCCTGCGTCTCCGAGTAGCCCGCGAAGTGCTTGGCGCACGCCAGGACCGCCGTCGGGTCGTCCAGGCCCTCGCCCTGGTAGCCACGCACCGTCGCCGAGGCCAGCTCGCCGATCAGGAAGGGGTCCTCGCCGAAGGTCTCGCTGACCCGGCCCCAGCGCAGGTCCCGGGCGATGCAGAGCACCGGCGAGAACGTCCAGTGCACGCCGGTCGCGGCGACCTCGACGGCGGTGGCCCTGGCGACGCGCTCCACCAGCCCCGGGTCCCAGGTCGCGGCCAGACCGAGCTGCGTGGGGTAGATCGTGGCTCCCTCCCAGAAGGAGTGGCCGTGGATGCAGTCCTCCGCGACCAGCAGCGGGATGCGCAGGCGTGTCTTCCCGGTCAGGGCCGCAGCTTCCAGGACGCGCTCGGGTGAGGCGTGGAGGATCGAACCCGCGTGCAGGTCCTCGATGAGGTGACGCACCCCGTCCTTGGCGTTCAGCTGGAGCATCTGGCCGGTCTTCTCGGCCAGGTTCATACGGCCGAGGAGGTCGTCGACCCGTTCGGCGACGGGGAGCGCGGGGTCGAGGTAGGGCAGGGAGGGGGACACGGGGGGTCCTTTCGCGACACGGTTCCGCCTTCACCATAGAGTCAATACCGACCACCTGGTAAGTATCTTCGGGAGGTTGAATGAGTGTTCGATGCACCGCAGTGCCGGCCTGTCCTGTGCCGGCGGACCGGGGGAGTGGCGAGTGACGGCCGAAGAGCGGCGGGGCTACGCGAAGGGCCGCGCGAAGCGGCAGGAGATCCTGGGCCAGGCCATGTCCCTGTTCGGTGAGGCCGGTTACCGTGGCGCGTCACTGCGGGTGATCGCGACCCGGTGCGGCATCTCGCACACCGGCCTGCTGCATCACTTCCCGACCAAGGAGGCGCTGCTGCTCGCGGTCCTGGAGCACCGTGACGACGTGGACGGCGAGTGGCTCTCCCTCGGCGGCACCACGGGGGTCGGGAGGCTGCGGCGGTTCGCCGAGCTGGCCGAGCTGAACGCCACCCGGCGCGGGATCGTCGAGCTGTTCTCGGTGGTCTCCACCGAGGCGACGGCCGCCGATCACCCGGCCCACGGATATTTCGTGCGCCGCTACGAGAACTCGGTCGCGGATGCCCAGCTCGCCTACGAGCAGGCGCGGCGGGCGGGGGCGCTGCGGGCCGGTATCGGCCCCGGGGCCGCGGGCCGGCAACTGATCGCCCTGATGGACGGACTCCAGGTGCAGTGGCTGCTCAGCGACTGCGCCACGGACATGGCGGGCGTCCTGCGCGCGCACATCGAGGCGCAGCTCACCGTGGCTCTCTGAGGCTCGCGTAGCACGGTCCGCTCGAGCGACCGTCTCAGATAGTAGGAAGTCCGAGTATCTGTAGAGACAGATGGCTCCAGCTGTCCTAGCTTTGTAGGAGCCGAACGAATCGCTGATCCAGCGACCGGTGTGTGTGAGCGTGCCGAGCAGGCAATCCCTGCGGCATTCGCTCCCCGCCCCCTCGGGCGTCTCGAAATCCCGGTCCCGACATCATCCCGATCCCGGAATCCGCGATCCCGACATCCGTCGCGCGAAGTCCCGGGTCCTGAAACCACGCGATCCCAAGGAGCCGATCCCTCATGGCTGAGACCACTGTCCGCCGCGTCCGCCACAGCTCCCGCTCCGCCGAGTCGGAGCGCAAGAACGCCGCCGCAGCCCTGCAGCGCGCCCTCGACCGCCGGGACAACGGTGGGTCGACGGGCCACTGAGGCCGCAGTCCCGCCCACGGGGCCCGTGCGTCGCGAGGGATGCGCGGCGTCCGCATCATGGACGTCGAATGTCATGGGGTGGGACGGAAGCTAGAGTGCCTGTATGTCTCGCAGCATCGATCTCGCAGTGATCCCCGGCGACGGTATCGGCCAGGAGGTCGTCACCCAGGGCCTCAAGGTTCTCAACGCTGTTCTCCCGCAGGATGTGAAGCTGGAGACCAAGGAGTACGACCTCGGCGCCCAGCGATGGCACCGCACCGGTGAGACCCTTCCCGACGCGGAGCTCGAAGCCCTCAAGGGCCATGACGCCATCCTGCTCGGCGCCATCGGCGACCCGTCCGTACCGTCGGGCGTGCTGGAGCGCGGACTGCTGCTGAAGCTGCGTTTCGCCTTCGACCACTTCATCAACCTGCGGCCGTCGAAGCTCTTCCCGAACACCGCCACGCCGCTGGCCGGCCGGCCCGAGATCGACTTCGTCGTCGTTCGTGAGGGGACCGAGGGCCCGTACACGGGCAACGGCGGCTCCCTGCGCACGGGTACGGAGCACGAGGTGGCCACCGAGGTCAGCGTCAACACCGCCTACGGTGTCGAGCGGGTCGTGCGTGACGCGTTCGCGCGTGCCGCCGCCCGTCCCCGCAAGAAGCTGACGCTGGTCCACAAGAACAACGTCCTCGTGTACGCAGGCCACCTGTGGAAGAACACCTTCGACAAGGTCGCGGCCGAGTACCCCGAGGTCACCACCGACTACCTGCACGTCGACGCCGCGACGATCTTCTTCGTCACCCAGCCGGAGCGCTTCGACGTCATCGTCACCGACAACCTCTTCGGTGACATCCTCACCGACCTCGCCGCAGCCGTGACCGGCGGCATCGGCCTGGCCGCCTCCGGCAACATCAACCCGACGGGCGCCTTCCCGTCCATGTTCGAGCCGGTCCACGGCACCGCGCCGGACATCGCGGGCCAGGGCAAGGCCGACCCGACCGCCACGATCCTCTCCGTCGCCCTCCTGCTGCGCCACCTCGGCTACGAGGCCGAGGCCGTGCGCGTCGAGGAGGCCGTCTCCGCCGATCTCGCGGAGCGCGAGGGGGTCGCCGCACGTACCACCGACGAGATCGGCGACGCGCTCGCGGTACGAGTAGCGAGCTGACCCGACGACTCCACTTCGAAGCCGCCGGGTCGCAACCGCACCCGGCGGCTTCACCTCGCGGTCTCCGGGTGCCACCATCGACCCCTGGACCGCGTTTTCGCGTCGTGCGAGCGACATCGTGAAACGTCACCGCAATCGAGTCATTTCGTGCAGAGCCGCCCCCGGGAGATAATCGAACGGGACCGCGGCTCGCCGTAGAGCTCGGACGTCCTACGACCTGACCGGCGCTGCCGGACGGGGAGGGGGCGTGAGCGCGGTCCATCACACACAAGACCGGTGAAGGACACGCACTCATGACGACGCCCACGATCGAGCTCAAGCCCTCCTCGCACCCGCTGTCCGACGCGGAGCGCGAGGCGGCCATGGCCAACCCCGGCTTCGGCCGGCACTTCACCGACCACATGGTGACGATCAGCTGGACCGAGGGTCGCGGCTGGCACGACGCGCAGCTCGTGCCGTACGGTCCGCTGTCGCTCGACCCGGCCAACATGACGCTGCACTACGCGCAGGAGATCTTCGAGGGGCTCAAGGCCTACCGGCAGCCCGACGGCACGGTCGCCACCTTCCGCCCGGAGGCCAACGCCGCACGCTTCCAGCGGTCCGCCGCCCGGCTCGCGATGCCGGAGCTGCCCGTCGAGACGTTCATCGAGGCATGCGACGTCCTGGTCCAGCAGGACCAGGCCTGGGTCCCGCCGCACGGCGGCGAGGAGTCCCTCTACCTGCGCCCGTTCATGATCGCGGCCGAGGTCGGTCTCGGTGTCCGGCCGGCCAACGAGTACCTCTTCCTCGTGATCGCCTCTCCCGCCGGCGCCTACTTCCCCGGTGGCGTGAAGCCGGTCTCGATCTGGCTCTCCCAGGACCGGGTGCGCGCCGTTCCCGGCGGCGTGGGTGACGCCAAGACCGGCGGCAACTACGCCGCCTCCCTCCTCGCCCAGGCCGAGGCGGCGGCGCAGGGCTGCGACCAGGTCGCCTACCTCGACGCGGTCGAGCACAAGTGGGTCGAGGAGCTCGGCGGCATGAACCTCTACTTCGTGTACGAGCAGGAGGACGGCGGCAAGCGGATCGTCACCCCCTCCCTCACCGGCTCGCTGCTCGCCGGAGTCACCCGCGACTCCCTGCTCACCGTCGCCCGTGACCTCGGTTACGCCTCCGAGGAAGGCCGCGTCTCCATCGACCAGTGGCGCGCCGACACCGAGAACGGCACCCTCACCGAGGTCTTCGCCTGCGGCACCGCCGCCGTCATCACGCCCGTCGGCACCGTGAAGTCCGCGGACGGCGAGTGGACCCAGGGCGACGGCACCCCCGGCGAGGTCACCGTCAAGCTGCGCGAGCGCCTGCTGGACATCCAGCGCGGCATCGCCGAGGACACCCACGGCTGGATGCACACGCTCGGCTAGTGCCGCGTCAGTCAGGGTTTGCCCGTCAAGGAGCGGCGTCAGGTGCGTGCTATCGGTGTGCCGGCCGGAAGCCCTTGTACTGGATGTACTCGGGCTTTCGGCCGGTGCGGCGAGAGTGCGTGCCGGGCGTCGCGACGGGGCGAACCTTGGCTGATGCGGCACTAGCCATCGGCCGTACGTCACCGAGGCCGCGCCCCCGCCGGGGCGCGGCCTTTGTCGTCCCCCCGGTTTTGAGCGTCGCTCAAAGCGTGATGGGAGTGCTGCTGATCTTCGGTGCGGCCGAGCCGGCCAGAGCCCGGCGCGCCCGTGGCCTGCGGCTCAACGTCCCGGAGGCGACCGCCCACTACCTCTGCAACGACGGTGTGATCCTCTGCGCGTTCGACGACCCGAGGGACGAGGCGGCGGCCGCGGTCTTCGGCGACCTGTTCCCGGACCGTACGGTGACACCCGTCGACGCCCGTACCATCTTTGCCGGTGGTGGAGGCATCCACTGCGTCACGCAGCAACAGCCCAGGATCTGAACCCGTGCCCCGTACCCCGCGCCGTCGCAACATCGCCCCGCCCAGGGAGGACGTGCTCGCCGCCGTCATGGCCACCGTCGCCGAACGCGGGCTCGACGGGCTGACCATGGCGGGGCTCGGGCGTGAGGTGGGGATGAGCAGCGGGCACCTGCTCTACTACTTCCGCAACAAGGACGAGCTGCTGCTGCAGACCCTGGAGTGGAGCGAGGCACGGCTCGGTGCCGAACGCCGGGCCCTGCTCACCGGGCCCGGCACCGCACGTGAGCGGCTCGACGCCTACGTCGCGCTGTACGTCCCCGACGGCCACCGCGACCCGCACTGGACGCTCTGGCTCGAGGTCTGGAACCGCTCGCAGGACGCCGGCGACGACGCCCGCGCCCGGCAGGCCGCCATCGAGGAGGCCTGGCACCGCGACCTCGTGGAACTGCTGGCCGACGGCGTCGCACACGGCGAGTTCCGTGCCGTCGACACGGACCGGGCCGCGACCCGTCTGCGGGCCCTGATGGACGGGTTCAGCGTCCATGTCACCGTCGGCATCCCCGGCACCGGCCGGAAGCAGGTCCTGGACCAGATGCGCGGATACACCGACGACGTACTCGCCCCGCCCGGAGCGGACGCCCGTGCGACGGGCGTCACGCCCGCATCCTGAGACGGGCCGGGGCCCGGGGGTACCGCTGTGCCACACTGCTGCCGTGTCCTCGTTCGCCATGATTATCGGCAGCAGGCGCGCCGGTCCGCAGTGACCGTCCCGTACCACCACGTACGGAACGGACATCGTGCCCCAGACCCGCGCGCAGACCTCTCGCACCCGCGAGGGGTTTTTTCGTTTTCCGGCCCCCACCACGGCCGGAGCGAGGCACGCGAGAGGATGGGGGCAAGTGGAGCCGATTCGTCCGGATCCGCTCACCCGACAGGAGTCAGATCAGCATGACCACCAAGGCCACGGCCCCCGACGACACCTTCCATGTCTTCGACACCACCCTGCGCGACGGTGCGCAGCGTGAAGGCATCAACCTGACCGTCGCGGACAAGCTGACCATTGCCCGGCATCTGGACGACTTCGGCGTGGGCTTCATCGAGGGCGGCTGGCCCGGCGCCAACCCCCGCGACACCGAGTTCTTCGCCCGTGCCCAGCAGGAGATCGACTTCGAGCACGCCCAGCTCGTCGCCTTCGGCGCCACCCGCAGGGCAGGAGGCAAGGCCGCCGACGACCCCCAGGTACAGGCGCTCCTGGACTCCGGTGCCCCGGTGATCACCCTGGTGGCCAAGTCCCACGACCGCCATGTGGAACTCGCCCTGCGCACCACCCTGGACGAGAACCTGGAGATGGTCCGCGACACCGTCACCCACCTCCGGGAGCAGGGCCGCCGGGTCTTCGTCGACTGCGAGCACTTCTTCGACGGCTACCGTGCCGATCCGGAGTACGCCAAGTCGGTCGTGCGCACCGCACACGAGGCCGGCGCCGATGTGGTCATCCTCTGCGACACCAACGGCGGCATGCTCCCCGCCCAGGTCCAGGCCGTCGTCTCCACCGTCCTCGCCGACACCGGCGCCCGGCTCGGCATCCACGCCCAGGACGACACGGGCTGCGCCGTGGCCAACACCCTGGCCGCCGTGGACGCGGGCGCCACCCACGTGCAGTGCACCGCCAACGGCTACGGCGAGCGGGTCGGCAACGCCAACCTCTTCCCGGTCGTCGCCGCGCTGGAACTCAAGTACGGCAAGACCGTCCTGCACGAGGGCGCGCTCGCCGACATGACCCGCATCTCCCACGCCATCGCCGAGGTCGTCAACCTCACGCCGTCCACGCACCAGCCGTACGTCGGCGTCTCCGCCTTCGCGCACAAGGCCGGACTGCACGCCTCCGCGATCAAGGTCGACCCGGACCTCTACCAGCACATCGACCCCGAGCGCGTCGGCAACACCATGCGGATGCTCGTCTCCGACATGGCGGGCCGCGCCTCCATCGAGCTCAAGGGCAAGGAGCTCGGCATCGACCTGGGAGGCGACCGCGCGCTCGTCCAGCGGGTCGTCGAACGCGTCAAGGAGCGCGAACTCAAGGGCTACACCTACGAGGCGGCCGACGCCTCCTTCGAGCTGCTGCTGCGCGCCGAGGTCGAGGGCCGGCCCCGCCGCTACTTCCGCGTCGAATCCTGGCGGGCCATCGCCGAGAACCGCCCCGACGGCACCCACGCCAACGAGGCGACCGTGAAGCTCTGGGCCAAGGGGGAGCGGATCGTCGCCACCGCCGAGGGCAACGGCCCGGTGAACGCCCTGGACCGGGCGCTGCGCGTCGGCCTGGAGCGGATCTATCCGCAGCTGGCCAAGCTGGAGCTGGTCGACTACAAGGTCCGCATCCTGGAAGGCCGCACCGGCACCGAATCCACCACCCGGGTGCTGATCACCACGGGTGACGGATCCGGTGACTGGGCGACGGTCGGTGTGGCGGAGAACGTCATCGCCGCGTCCTGGCAGGCACTGGAGGACGCGTACACCTACGGCCTGCTGCGCGCGGGCGTGGAGCCCACCGACTGACGGGCGCCGCTACCGGAGCCGCCACTTCTGGTTGGCGGCTCCGGTGCAGGTCCAGATCTGCACGCGGGCACCGTTCGCCGTGGACCGGTCGGCCACGTCCAGGCACTTGTCGGCCGCCGTGTTGACCACGTCCCCGGTCGAGGAGTCGTACGTCCAGCGTTGCGCGCCGGAGCCGTTGCAGGTGTACAGCTGGACCTTTGCTCCGTCGGCCGTCGAGCCCGATGTGACGTCCAGGCAGGCGCCCAGCACCTTGACGGAGCCGTCCGCGCCGACCGTCCAGCGCTGGTTGGCCGCGCCGGTGCAGTCCCAGATCTGGACGGGCGTGCCGTCGGCGCCGGTGCCACCCGTGGCGTCCAGGCACTTGCCGCTCCCGGTGAGGGCGCCGGTGCTGCCCGACGACCCGGACTGGCTGCCCGACCACGTGAAGGTCGCCGAGGTGCGGCCGGGCAGGGAGTAGGTGAACTTCTGCCCGCCCCAGTCGACGGTGACCTGCTGGGCGGAGGACGAACCGTTGTAGGCGATCAGTGCCTTGGAGCCGTCCGGGTTGCGCCAGGCCACGTTGGGGACGACGGAGCTGGCGGTGGAGGCGATCCGGGCGGCGCCGGGCCGGACGTACTTCGTCAGGTGGCCCATCGTGTAGTACTCGACGGTGTAGTCGACCTGGCCGTGCCGGCTGTCCCCGTTGTGCACGGTGACCAGCCCGTCGCAGGTGCCGCAGCCGCCGTTGTGCGGGCCGCGGTTCTGGTCGACGGCCAGCGACCACTTGGTCACCGACTTCGCCCAGTTGCGGGTGTAGTCGATGATGTTGAGCATGTCCTCGCGCTGCTGGTCGGCGATCCACGTCCCGCCGGAGTGCTCGGTCTGGAAGGCGTCCAGCTCCGGGTACCGGTCGTGCACCGCCGTCTGTTCGGCCACGTCACCGCCGTAGCCGTGCCAGGCGACCCCGCCGAAGTTCGGATGGCTGCGCACCGCCGCGTCGTCGACCGTCTCGGCGGCGTACGCGTCGTAGGTGTCCCAGTTCCAGTCGTGCGCCAGGACCTTGGTGGACAGGCCGGCCGACCGGAGCCCGGGCAGCAGCTCGTTCTTGGTGAAGTAGGCGAGGCCCGAGCCGTTCCAGCTCATGGAGGGGTAGCCGGAACAACAGGTGGGCTCGTTCTGCGCGGTGACGTAGTCGACCGGGACACCCTGGGCCTTCCAGGCCTGGAGGTACTTGACGAAGTAGTCGGCGTACGTCCCGTAGTGCTCGGCCTTCAGCCAGCCGCCGTTGAGCTGACCACCGTCCTTCATCCAGGCCGGGGCCGTCCAAGGGGAGGCGACCGTCGTCAGCGCGGGGTTGAGCTGCTTGGCCTGCGCCGTCAGCGGCAGCACGTCCTGCAGATCGTGTGCGATCGAGAACGCGGCGAGGCCCGGGTCCGTCTGTCCGGCCGGCATGTCGTCGTACGTGTAGCCGAAACGGGCCAGGTCGGACCCGCCCATGGGATTGCGGACGAACGACAGCCCGATGCCCTCCGTGGGGGAGAAGAGCTTCTTCATCGTCGCGTCGCGGGTCGCCCGGCTCAGCGCCCCGCTGCCCTTCATCAGCCAGGCGGCGGTGTCCGTGAACGAGGCGCCGCCGCCGGTGAAGGTCTGGTAGCGGGTGTTCTCGTCGACGGTGATGTTCGTTCCGGAGCCGCCGTTGCCGGGGCCGAAGGCGATCGGTGTCTGTGCCTCGAGGCCACGGGTGACATGGCGGCCGCCGGAGTCGTCCGTGGTGGTCAGCACGATGTTCACGGTCTCACCGGCGGCCTGCGCGGTACCGGAGGAGAGCCCGGCCAGTCCGGCGGTGGCGAGCGCCGTCGCGACGAGGACTCTCGCCGCTCTGCTTGTCCGAATCATGGGCTGCTGCCTTTCTCGGCAGGGGCGTGGGGGAAATGCCGTCGAACGAGCGTGAGTGAACGGGTTATTACGTGTTCGCGTCAAGAGGTTGGCGTGTTCAAGAGGTGAACGAAAGGACTCCCGGACCTGCTTCGCGCATGGGTACGGACCAATCTCGGCGTGAAGTATTGACGCCCCTGATCCAGGGCGGTTAACTCCAGCGGCAACGCCGGTACCGGTTCCGGAACCGGTACCGGAGTCCCGCCCCACCCCTCCCCGCCTTGTCCCTGGAGGCCCCGTTGCGTGTCACCATCGCCGATGTCGCCCGCGAGGCCGGCGTCAGCAAGACGACCGTGTCGCGGGTCATCAACCTCAAGGGCGAAGTGGACGGTTCGACGGCCGCCCGCGTTCGTGAAGTGATCGCGGACCTCGGCTACGTACCCAGCTCCGGCGCCGTCGGACTGGCCCGTGGCAGCAGCCGCACCGTCGGCATGCTGGTCCCCTCGCTCACCTGGCCGTGGATGGGTGAGGTGCTCCAAGGGGTGGTCGACACCGTCGAGGCGGCCGGTTACGGGCTGCTGCTCTTCACCTGCAACAGGGGCGCCGAATCCGTCGAGCGCTTCACCACCCAGGTGTCGGCACGTGCCTTCGACGGACTCGTCGTCGTCGAGCCGGAGAACACGCTCGACCAGCTCACCGTGCTCCACCGCTCCGGCCTTCCCATCGTCCTGATCGACGACAGGGGCCACCACCCGGAATTCCCCTCCGTCGTGACCACCAATCACGAAGGGGGCGCGTCCGCGGGCCGCCATCTGCGGGCCGCGGGGCGCACCAGGCCCCTGGTCGTCACCGGCCCGAAGCACTTCGGCTGCGTGCGTGACCGGCTTGCGGGTCTCCGTTCGGTCCTGCCCACCGAGCTGGTCGTGGACGGGGACTTCACCGAGCGCGGAGGCCGTCTCGCCATCGAAGAACTCATCGCGGCGGGAACGGAGTTCGACTCGGTCTTCGCCCTCAACGACATCAGCGCGGCCGGGGTCCTGCGGGCCCTGAGGGTGGCCGGCCGCCGCGTACCCGATGACATCGCGGTGATCGGCTTCGACGACATCCCGATGGCCGAACACACCGAACCGCCGCTGACCACCGTGCGCCAGCCCGCCCGGCGGATGGGCGAGGCGGCCGCCCGTCTGCTGCTCTCCCACCTCGGCGGCACCGCCGTACCGGAAGGCCCGGTCGTGCTGCCCACCGAACTGGTCGTGCGCCACTCGGCGCCGTAACGGACCCGGTCCGCCGGTCATCCGTCCGCATCTCCGGATCTCCCGCACCCGGCGCGTCGAGCGCGCCGCCCGCACCCGGATCTCCCACACCCGGATCTCCCAGACCCGCAGTCCTCCTGGAGTCGCCATGTCCGTACGCCGTCGCCACACCCTGAGAGCGCTCTCAGCCGCCACCGCCGTGGTCGCGCTCGCCGCCGGCTGCTCTTCCGCCAACTCGGGCGCCGGCAAAGGGGGCGCCGGCGCATCCGGCGTCCTGACCATCGGTAAGCCGGACGGGCCGCAGACGAACAACAGCAACCCGTTCCTCGCCACCTCGGCGAGCGCCACCCTGGGCTACCGGTTCATGATCTACGAACCGCTGGCCATGACGAACCAGATCCGCCCCACCGACAAGGCGGACCCCTGGCTGGCGACCGCCTGGGACTGGGAGTCCAACTTCACCAAGGTCACCTTCACCCTGGACAAGCGGGCCAAGTGGTCCGACGGCAAGCCGCTCACCGCCGCGGACGTCGCCTACACCTTCGAACTGCTCAAGAAACACCCCGCGCTCAACGGCAACGGCATCCCGTACGACGGCATCACCGTCGAGGGGGAGAAGGTCGTCCTGACGTTCAAGGACTCCCAGTTCGTCAACCAGAACAAGATCATCACGACCTATGTCGTTCCCAAGCACATCTGGGAGAAGGTCGAGAACCCGGAGACCTGGCCCAACCGCACCCCGGTCGGCTCCGGCCCGTACGCACTGAAGACGTTCACCCCGCAGACCACCACGCTGACCGCCACGCCCACCTACTGGAAGGGCGAGACCAAGGTCAAGGAGCTGCGCTACTCCGCGTACAACGACAACAGCGCGGCGACGACGGCCCTGGCGAACGGCAAGCTCGAGTGGTCGTTCGTCTTCATGCCGAACTACAAGCAGCTGTACGTCGCCAAGGACCCGAAGAACCACAAGCTGTGGTTCCCCTCCGGGCTCGGTATCCACGGTCTGTGGTTCAACACCGCCCGCAAGCCGTTCGACAACCCGGCCCTGCGCAAGGCGATGGCCATGGTCATCGACCGCAAGGCGATCCACGTACAGGCCCAGGCCACCCTCTACCCGGAGATCAGCAACCCGACCGGCATCCCGCTTCCCGCCGGAGAGCCGTTCCTCGCCCCGGAGTACAAGAGCGCCACCACGGCGCCCGACGTGGACGGCGCCAAGGCGCTCCTCAAGGACGCCGGGTTCCAGCTCAGCGGTGGCGTCCTGAAGGACCCGGGCGGAAAGCCCGTCGAGCTCACCTTCACCGACCCGGCCGGCTGGAACGACTACATCACCGGGCTGTCCATCATCAAGGACAACATCAAGCAGCTCGGCATCGAGGCCAAGGTGAAGACGCAGACCGCCGAGGCCTGGGGCAACGACGTCGCCACCGGCAACTTCGACGCCACCCTGCACTGGACCAACAGCGGCGCCACGCCGTACGACATGTACCAGAACATCATGGACGGGGCGATCCTCCAGCCCGTCGGCAAGAGCTCCCAGCTCGGCAACTTCGGCCGCTTCAAGAGCCCCGAGGCCACCGCCGCGCTCAAGGAGTACGCCAACGCCACGGACGACCCGACGCGCACCAGGGCCATGAACACCCTCCAGAAGATCATGGTCGAGCAGGCCCCGGTCGTCCCGACGGCCGCCGCCCCCATCGGCGCCGAGTACTCCACGAAGAACTGGGTGGGCTGGCCGACCGAGAAGGACCCGTACGCGGCCCCGCAGCACACCCAGCCGGACGCGCTGGAAGTCGTGCTGAACCTGAAGCCCGCCAAGTAAGCACGGGGAAGAACCGTCCATGACCACCGAACAGACCGCAGACGTGCCCACCGCGAACGACGTGGTGCTCGAAGCACGCGGAGTCACCAAGCACTTCCCCGTACGGCGCACCGCCGGCGACCTCGTCGCCCGCAGGCGTCGCACCGTCCACGCCGTCGACGACGTCTCGCTGGAACTCCGGCGCGGCACGGTCACGGCCCTGGTGGGGGAGTCGGGCTCCGGAAAGTCCACCGTCGCACGGCTGCTCGCCCAGCTGTACCCGCTCACCGCGGGCGAGATACACCTGGGCGGCACCGCGGTGAAGGCCGGGCGTGGCCGGTCCTTCCGCACGTACGTCAAGCAGGTCCAGCTGATCTTCCAGGACCCCTTCGCCTCGCTCAACCCGGTACACACCGTGCGCTACCACCTGACCCGGGCGCTCAAGATCCACGACCGGGCGGGGAACGGGGAGGCGGACCTGGAGAGGAACCTGGCCGCTCTGCTCGAACGCGTCCAGCTGACCCCTCCTCATCAGTTCCTGGACACGTTCCCGCACGAGCTGTCGGGCGGGCAGCGCCAGCGCGTGGCGATAGCCCGTGCGCTCGGCGCCGACCCCCAGGTGCTGCTGGCCGACGAGCCGGTGTCGATGCTGGACGTGTCGATCCGGCTCGGCGTCCTCAACCTGCTGCGCGACCTCAAGGAGCGGCTGCACCTCGCGATCCTCTACATCACCCATGACATCGCGTCCGCCCGCTACTTCGCGGACACCACCCTGGTGATGTACGCGGGCCGGATCGTCGAGGGCGGTGACAGCGAGACCGTCACCCAGCACCCGGCTCACCCCTACACCCAGCTGCTGATCGCCTCCGCGCCGGACCCCGACCGCGTGGCGGACGAAGAGGCGCTGGAAGAGACCGGGAGCGGCGAGCCGCCCTCACTGATCGCCCCGCCGGACGGCTGCCGCTTCCACCCCCGCTGCCCCAAGGCCATGGAGCGCTGCCGCACCGAACTGCCGCCGCGCTTCGAGCTGGCGGACGGCCGGTGGGCCGCCTGCTGGCTGTACGACGGCACCACCGCCGAGGGAGCAGCGAAGTGAAGTACGTCCTCCAGCGGCTGGCCTTCTACGCGGTCACCGCGTGGGCCGCCATCACCATCAACTTCCTGATTCCGCGCCTGATGCCGGGTGACCCCGTCGAGGCGCTGATGAGCCGCTACCAGGGGCAGCTCGACACCACCGCGATCGCCTCCCTGAAGGCGCTGTTCGGGCTCGACGAGGACCAGTCGGTCTGGTCGCAGTACACCGACTACTGGTCCCACCTCCTCGACGGCGACCTCGGCCTGTCGTTCACCTTCTTCCCGACCCCGGTCGGCGAGGTGATCTCCCAGTCACTGCCCTGGACGCTCGCGCTGGTCGGCATCACCACACTGATCAGCTTCCTGCTCGGCACCGGCATCGGCGTCTACAGCGGCTGGCGGCGCGGCTCCTGGCTGGACGGGCTGCTGCCCGTGACCACCTTCATCTCGGCCATCCCCTACTTCTGGCTCGGCCTCATCGCCATCGCGCTGTTCGCGGTGAAGTGGCAGGTCTTCCCGGCCGCCGGAGGGTACGACAACTCCCTGGTCCCCGCCTTCGACTGGCCGTTCATCTCCAGCGCGCTCTACCACGGGGTGCTCCCCGGGGTGACGATCGTGCTGAGCGCCATCGCCGGCTGGATCCTCGGCATGCGCAACATGATGGTGACCGTCTCCTCCGAGGACTACGTCATGGTGGCGCAGGCCAAGGGGCTGTCAGAGCGCCGCGTGATGTTCTCGTACGCCGCCCGCAACGCCGTCCTGCCCAACATCTCGGGCTTCGCCCTCTCGCTGGGCTTCATCGTCGGCGGCACCCTGCTGGTCGAGATGGTCTTCTCCTACCCGGGCATCGGCTTCCAGCTGTTCCAGGCCGTCGGAGCCAAGGACTATCCGCTGATGCAGGGCGTCTTCCTGATCATCACGCTCTCCGTGCTCGCCGCGAACCTGCTGGCCGACATGGCCTACGCCCTCCTCGACCCGCGCACCCGCAAGGAGGCCTAGGGCGTGTTTCGAAAGTCCCGCCTGCCTGGCGACGCCTGGTACGCACGCTCGCCGCGTTGTCGGGATCACCCCGATACATCCAGTATCGGGGCGACCCTCCGCCTTGCGGCTGCACGCACCAGACCGCGCTCCCTGTTCCGGCCTGTCCCGGAAGAGAGGCCCTGACCATGTCCGTCACCACCACCACCGACGTAGTCGTCACGGAAGCCGCCCCCGCCGCGTCCCGTGCCAGGCTCCGCTTCCTGCGCGGCGGGAAGACCCGGGCCGGGCTGCTGATCCTCGCGTTCTTCGTCGTCCTCGCCGTGGCGGGCCCCTGGCTCGCCCCGTACGACCCGGACGCGATGAGCGACCAGCTGCTGCAACCGCCGTCCGCCGACCACTGGTTCGGGACGACGCAGACCGGTCAGGACGTCCTCTCGCAGATCCTGGTCGGCACCCGCGGGGTACTGCTCGTCGGCTTCCTCGCCGGCATCCTGGCGACCGTGCTGTCCGTGCTCATCGGGGTCAGCGCGGGATTCCTCGGCGGAGCCGCCGACGAGATCCTCTCGATGCTCTCCAACATCTTCCTCGTCATCCCCGGCCTGCCGCTGATCATCATCATCGCGAGCTTCGTCGAGGACACCGGGGACCTGCTGATCGCAGCCGTCATCGCCCTCACCTCCTGGGCCTGGGGCGCGCGCGTCCTGCGCGCACAGACGCTGTCGCTCCGGCGCCGCGACTACGTCGAGGCCGCGCGGGCCACCGGCGAATCCACCTGGCGGATCATCGTCTTCGAAGTCATGCCGAACCTCACCGCCGTCATCGCCTCCGGCTTCGTCGGCACCGTCATCTTCGCGGTCCTCTCGGAGATCACGCTCGCCTTCATCGGTGTCGCCGACATCTCCCACTGGAACTGGGGCACCGTGCTCTTCTGGGCCCAGTCCAACCAGGCCCTGGCGCAGGGCGCCTGGTGGTGGTTCGTGCCCGCCGGGCTGTGCATCGCCCTGCTGGGCACCGCCCTCTCGCTCATCAACTTCGGCATCGACGAGTTCGTCAACCCGCGCCTGCGCACCGCGACGGGCGCCTCCCGCAAGGTCCGGATGCGGGTCGGCTTCACCCCGGTGGCCCGTACCACCCAGCCCGGGGCGCCCGCGACGCCCAGCAAGGAGCCCAGCGCATGACCGCCGAGCCGATCCTCACCATCAGCGGCCTGAACGTCGACTACGGCACCGGCGCGAGCGGTGTCCGGGCGCTGCGGGACATCGACCTGACCCTCCACCGAGGTGAGGTCCTCGGCCTGGCGGGCGAGTCGGGCTCGGGCAAGTCCACACTCGCGTACGCCGTCACCCGGCTGCTCTCCCCGCCCGGGGTGATCACCGGCGGCGACGTCCACTACCACCGGCCGGGCGGCGCGCCCGTCGACATCCTCTCCCTCACCCCGGACGAGCTGCGCGCCTTCCGCTGGCAGGAACTGTCGATCGTGTTCCAGGGCGCGATGAACTCGCTGAACCCGGTGCACACCGTCCACAGCCAGCTCACCGACGTCCTCACCGCGCACCGCCCCGGCATGCGGGCCGCCGAGCGCACCGCGCGGGCCGAGGAACTGCTCAACCTCGTCGGAATCTCCACCGACCGGCTCGCCGCCTATCCGCACCAGCTCTCCGGCGGCATGCGCCAGCGCGTGATGATCGCGATGGCGCTCGCGCTGGAACCCGAGATCGTCATCATGGACGAACCGACCACCGCCCTCGACGTGGTGATGCAGCGGCAGATCCTGCGCAAGCTGGTGGAGCTGCGGGAGCGCCTCTCCTTCTCCGTCGTGTTCATCACCCACGACATCTCGTTGCTGATCGAGTTCTCCGACCGCATCGCGATCATGTACGGCGGACGGATCGTGGAACAGGCGGGCTCCGCCGAGATCTACCGCGACCCCCGCCACCCCTACAGCGAGGGCCTCCTGCACTCCTTCCCCGCGCTGCACGGCCCCCGCCGCGAGCTCACCGGCATCCCCGGCTCGCCGCCGCACCTCTCCGCGATGCCCGCGGGCTGCGCCTTCCACCCCCGCTGCGGCAAGGCCTTCGAGCCGTGCGCCCAGCAGGTGCCGGTCCTCGCCCCGCCGGAGACCGGCCAGGACCGCGAGGTCGCGTGCTGGCTGCCCCGATGACCGACCGCGCCACCGCTCACCACCCCACACCAGACCCGGAGTTACGGAGACCGATGAACCTCGTCACCCCCCGCAGCAGCCTGCGGCCCGCCGCCGTCCAGGGACTCCCCGCCGACTTCCGCTGGGGCGTCGCCACCTCCTCGTACCAGATCGAGGGCGCCGCCTCGGAGGACGGCCGCACCCCGTCGATCTGGGACACCTACTGCCGAGTGCCGGGCGCCGTGCACAACGCGGAGCACGGCGACGTGGCCTGCGACCACTACCACCGGATGCCCGAGGACGTGGAGCTGATCGCGGGTCTCGGCGTCGACACGTACCGCTTCTCGCTTGCCTGGCCGCGCATCCAGCCGGGCGGCCGGGGCCCCGCCAACGCCAAGGGCCTGGACTTCTACAAGCGGCTGGTCGACGAGCTCCGGGGCAGGGACGTCACCCCCTGGATCACCCTCTACCACTGGGACCTCCCGCAGGAACTGGAGGACGCGGGCGGCTGGCCGGCCCGCGACACCGCCCTGCGCTTCGCCGAGTACGCCATGCTCGCCTACGAGGCACTGGGCGACCGGGTCGAGCACTGGACGACCCTGAACGAGCCGTGGTGCTCGGCGATGCTCGGATACGCCTACGGGGCGCACGCCCCCGGCCGCACCGACCTGGGTGACGCCATGGGCGCCGTCCACCACCTGCTCCTGGGCCACGGCCTCGCCGCCCGGCAGATGCGCGAGGCAGCGGGGGACGATCCGCTGGAGCTCGGCATCACCCTCAACCTCGGCACCGCCACCCCGGAGACCGACAGCGAGGCCGACCGGGACGCCTGCCGCCGCGCCGACGGCATGGGCACCCGCCTCTACCTCGACCCGATCGTCCACGGCCGCTACCCACGGGACATCGTCGACGACCTCGCCGCACAGAACATCGAACTGCCCCTGCGGGAAGGCGACCTGGAGGTCATCGCCACCCCCCTCGACGTCCTCGGGGTCAACTTCTACCGGGGCGCCCTGTTCTCCGGGGTCGACGAGGACGGCTCCCCGACCGGTGCCGACGGCGTACCCGTCGTCCGCGGGGTCGAGCGCGACCTGCCCCGCACGGCCATGGACTGGGAGATCACCCCCGGTGAGCTCACGGATCTGCTGCTGCGGCTCCAGCGCGACTACGCGCTGCCGACCGTCATCACCGAGAACGGGGCGGCCTTCGACGACACCGTCGCCGCCGACGGCTCCGTGCCCGACAACGACCGCACCGCCTATCTCGCCGACCACATCGCCGCCGTGTCCGAGGCCCGCAGGCAGGGCGCCGACGTCCGGGGCTACTTCGCCTGGTCGCTGATGGACAACTTCGAGTGGGCCTACGGCTACGACAAGCGGTTCGGCATCGTCCGCGTCGACTACGACACACAGGCGCGGACGCTCAAGGACAGTGCCAAGTGGTACCGCGACACGATCCGCCTCACCCGCGAAACCCACACCGACTGACACGGACGGAAGAGAGCCGCACATGCCCCGCACACCACACACCCGCGCCCGCCACCGAGCGAGACCGGCCACGGCCGCGCTCGCAGCCGCCACCGTCCTCGCCTCCCTGCTCGCCGGGGCCGTCCCCAGCGCCGCGGCCGACGGTGACGAGCCCGCGCCCGTCCTCGTCGACCGCTTCGAGGGCGAGGTCCCGTTGGGCAGCCCGCCCGCAGACTCCCTCTTCACCTGGGGCGGCGACACCGACGACCACCCCGCTCTGGAGCTGAAGGAGCGCGCCGACGCCCCCGAAGGCGCCAAGGTCCTCCAGGGCACCTACGACATCAGCGCCTACGGCGGGCTCAGCCACGAGTTCGCCGTGGACCAGCCTCCCAGGGACTGGACGGCCCACAAGGGCGTCCGCTTCTGGTGGTACGGCCAGAACACCGCGCCCCTGCCGCCCGGTTCGGGCAAGCGGATCAACTTCGAGATCAAGGACGGCGGAGCGAACGGCGGCGCCTCCGAGCTGTGGACCACCTCCTTCACCGACGACTGGGAGGGCTGGCACCAGGTGGAGATCCCCTTCGCGGACTTCGTCTACCGGGCCGACTACCAGCCCGTCGGCGGCATCGACCAGGTCCTCGGCCTGAACGAGATGTGGGGCTACGCCCTCACCCTCCCGACCGGCGCCCCCGGCTCCTTCGCCATGGACGCCGTGGAGCTGTACGGGAAGGCGGACCCGGCCCTGAAGTCGAGCGTCGTCGTCGACTCCGCCGTGCACCCCGTCGAGGAGGGCGCCACCGCGGACATCAGGATCTCCGTCGCCACCACCGGTTCCCTCCCCACCGAGGAGCCCGTCACCGTCGCGTACACCACCGAAGGCGGCAGCGCCGGCGCCGGCGAGGACTACACACCGGTCACCGGCACGCACACCTTCCCGGCGGGCACCGCGTCCGGTACCACGCACACCGTCTCGGTGGCCACGGCCGAGGACAAGGGCGCCGAGACGGCGGAGACGATCCCGCTGGAACTCACCGTCACCGGGGCCAAGGCGCCCAAGGAGAACCCGCAGGTCGTCATCGACGCCCACGGGCTGCCGTACCAGAACGCGAAGCTCCCGGTGAAGAGGCGCGTCGCCGACCTGCTGTCGCGGTTGTCTCCGGCAGAGAAGGCCGGCCAGATGACCCAGGCCGAGCGCAACGCGCTCAGGTCACAGGGCGACATCGCCACGTACGACCTCGGCTCGCTGCTCTCCGGCGGCGGCTCCGTGCCCACCCCGAACACGCCCGAGGCATGGGCGAAGATGACCGACGCCTACCAACTGCGCGCGCAGGCGACCCGCTTCCAGATCCCGCTGATCTACGGTGTGGACGCGGTGCACGGCCACAACAACGTGATCGGCGCGACGATCATGCCGCACAACATCGGGATCGGCGCGGGCCGCGACCCGAAGCTCGCCGGGAAGACCGGCGCCGTCACCGCGAGCGAGGTCCGCGCCACAGGCATCCCGTGGGACTTCGCCCCCTGTGTGTGCGTCACCCGCGACGAGCGCTGGGGCCGTTCCTACGAGGCGTACGGCGAGGACCCGGCCCTGGTCGAGGCCATGGAGACGGTCATCACCGGCATGCAGGGCAGCCCCTCCGGCAAGGACCTCGACCGCAACGACAAGGTGCTGGCCAGCGCCAAGCACTTCGTCGGTGACGGCGGCACGGAGTTCGGCTCCTCCACCACCGGCTCGTACACCATCGACCAGGGCGTCACCAAGGTCACCCGCGAGGAACTCGAAGCGGTGCACCTCTCGCCGTTCACCGAGTCCGTGAAGCGCGGCGTCGGCACGGTCATGCCGTCGTACTCCTCGCTGGACGTCCTCGGCGACGACGCGGGTCCGGTGAAGATGCACGCCAACGCCGAGATGATCAACGGCGTGCTCAAGGACCGGATGGGCTTCGAGGGCTTCGTCATCAGCGACTGGCAGGCCATCGACCAGATCCCCGGCGACTACGCCAGCGACGTCCGCACCTCGGTCAACGCCGGCCTCGACATGATCATGGTGCCGACCGCGTACCAGGACTTCACGAAGACGCTCCAGGACGAGGTCGCCGCGGGCCGCGTCAGCCAGGCCCGTATCGACGACGCAGTCTCCCGGATCCTGACCCAGAAGTTCCGCCTGGGCCTCTTCGAGAAGCCGTACGCCGACACCTCCAACCTGGACGAGGTCGGTTCCGCCGGGCACCGCGCGGTCGCCCGCGAGGCAGCCGCGAAGTCCCAGGTCCTGCTGAAGAACGACGGCGCGGTACTCCCGCTGAAGCCGTCGCAGAAGGTGTACGTCGCCGGATCCAACGCCGATGACCTCGGCAACCAGGCCGGCGGCTGGACCATCAGCTGGCAGGGTGCCTCGGGTGCCACCACCCCGGGCACGACGATCCTGAAGGCCATCGAGAAGAACACCTCCTCCGCCACCTGGTCCCAGGACGCCTCCGCCCCCACCGAGGGACACGACGTCGGAGTCGTGGTCGTCGGCGAGAAGCCGTACGCCGAAGGCATCGGGGACGTCGGCAACGGCCACGACCTGGAACTCACCGACGCCGACAAGAAGGCCGTCGACACCGTCTGCGCCGCCATGAAGTGCGCGGTGCTCGTCGTCTCGGGCCGCCCGCAGCTCATCGGCGACCGCCTCGGCGACATCGACGCCCTGGTCGCCTCCTGGCTGCCCGGCACCGAGGGAGACGGCGTCGCCGACGTCCTCTACGGCAAGCGTGCCTTCACCGGACAGCTCCCGGTGACCTGGCCGAAGTCCGAGTCGCAGCTGCCGGTCAACGTCGGCGACGCCGCGTACGACCCTCAGTTCCCGTACGGCTGGGGACTGACCACGCTCCGCAAGGCCCCCAAGGGCGGCGAATCCGCCCTCGCCGGCCTCGCCGTCGCCGCACAGCTCGCCGAGCGGGCGGGTCTCGGGAAGACCACGGCCGGCAAGGAGATCGTGGACCGGGCGAGGCTGCTGGTGCAGCACAGGACCGGCGGGAAGCTGACCGAGGCGGTGTCGAAGCCGTTCGCCGAGGCCGACCATCTCCTGCTCACCGGCGACCTCACCGCAGCGGTGGCGAAGCTGCGCACGGCCTACCGCGCCGCGTAACAGCACGGACGTGACCCGGGCGGGCGACGCATTTCTCGCCCGTTCGGGTTACTTTCGGAGTATGCGGAAAAGGCTGTTCGCACCCTTGTGGGCCTGCCTGCTGCTGATGCTCTCGGTGGCCGTGCTGGCAATGATCCCCGCTGCCCAGGCCGCCGCCCCCGCCACGATCGACGACGCCGCCCGCGCTCTGCGCCAGGGCCCCGTGTACGTCGACCCGGCGGCGTCCGGTCAGCTCTCGGCGCCCCAGGAGGCCGCCCTGGAGAAGAAGATCACGGACGCCGACAAGCCGGTCTTCGTGGCCGTGCTGCCCGAGACGTCCGCGTACCCGCCCGAGAACCTCCTGCAGAACCTGCGCACCGACACCGGGATCACCGGCGTCTACGCGGTCCGCCTCGGCGACGGCTTCGACGCGGGCGCCGACCCGCAGGTGATGCCGACCCGGGCCGTCGACAACCTCACCACGGCCGTGAAGGCACCCGGCACGGACACGTCCGCCGCGTCCCAGCTCAACGCCTTCGTCGACCGCGCCGTCGACGAGGCGGAGGGCAGCGCCCCGGCCTCCTGGTCAGGCGGCGGTGCCGGTGACGGCGAGGAGAACGGCGTACCGGTGGCCGGCCTGGTCGTCCTCGGCGGAGTGGTGCTCCTGGGCGGAGGCACCGCGCTCGCCGTCGTCCGCCGCACCAAGAAGCGCAAGGAGGAGGAAGAGCGGGCCGCCCTGGAGAAGCTCCGGGTCGTCGTCGACGAGGACATCACCGCGTACGGCGAGACCCTGGACCGGCTGGACTTCCATCCCGCGGAGAAGGGCGCCGACGACGCGATGCGCATCGACTACGAGCGCGCGCTCGACTCCTACGAGAACGCCAAGTCCCGCATGGGCGACGCCCAGCACCCCTCCGACGTACGCGGGGTCACCCAGGCCCTGGAGGACGGCCGCTTCTCCCTCGCCGTCCTGGAGGCACGCCGCAGGGGCCGCGCGCTACCGGCGCGCCGGCCGCCCTGCTTCTTCGACCCCCGCCACGGGCCCTCGGTCGCGGACGTCCGGTGGACGCCGTCCGGTGGCGCGGCCCGGGAGGTCCCGGTCTGCGGCGCCGACGAGGTCCGGCTGCGCGAGGGCGAGGACCCCATGAGCCGCACGGTGGACACCGGCGACGGCCGACGCCGCCCCTACTGGGAGGCGGGACCGGCCTACGGCCCCTGGGCCGGCGGCTACTTCGGCGGAGGCCTGCTCCCGGGCCTGCTGGTCGGCACCATGCTCGGCTCGATGCTCGCCACCCCGGCGTACGCGGCGGAGTACGGCGGTGGCGACTTCGGCGCGGGTGGGGACTGGGGCGGTGGTGATGTCTCCGGCTCCGACTTCGACTCCTCCGGCTTCGGCGGCAGCGGCTTCGGGGACGGCGGAGGCTTCGGAGGCGGCGGAGGCTTCGGAGGCGGCGGAGGCTTCGACGGAGGCGGGTTCTGAGGTCTGAGCCCCTAGGCGTGTTTCGAAAGTCCCGTCTGCCTGGCGGCGTCTGGCAGGCGGGACTTTCGAAACACGCCCACTAAGCCTCCGGGTCCTGTGCCTTCGCGGCGGCGGCGGCCTCCCACGTCTCCGGCGCCCACACGCCTGAACGCTTGAGCGAGGCCGGGCAGTGCAGGTAGATCTCGTCGATCTCCACGACCAGTGCCAGATCGGGGCGGCGGCCCCTCACCGTCATCGCGTCGAAGAAGGGGGCGTCCGTGAGGATGCGGGCGCGGCCGTTGATCCGCAGGACGGTCATCACGCCGGGTATCAGGTAGAGCAGTCCGACGTGCGGGTTGGCCAGGATGTTGTGGAAGCTGTCGCCGCGGCGGTTGCCCGGCAGGTCGGGCAGTGCCAGGGTGCGCGAGTCCAGGACGAGCGTGAAGCCCGGTTCGCCGCCGCGCGGAGAGGTGTCGCAGTTGCCGTCCGCGTCCGAGGTCGACACGGCACAGAACGGCGCACGGGCCAGGAGGCCCAGGTCGGCCTCGGTGAGCTCCTCATGGACCTTGTCGATGACGATCGGCCACGGTTCGCCCAGGATCTCGCGCAACTGCTCCGCCGATCGCAGGGGCACCGCCCCGGCCAGGGGGTCACCGACGGAGGAGGGCGCGTCGGCGGTGGGTGCCACGGGCGCGGCGTTCGACAAGGGATTCTCCGTACCTCGTGGGGGCACCGCAGCGGATCGCTGACCTGGCACTGTTAGGCTCACCTTACTTATGCTCGCGGGCGCGCCCCGTCCCGGGGGCGACAAGCAAGGGTGAGGAACGATGCACAACCGCATGTCGCCGCCCCGGGTGCCCCTGCTGTGAGCGGCCTGGTTCTCCGAGCGGCGAAGACGCAGGCACCCGGGACAGCCGAGCGGCGCCCCGCACGCAGCCGCCCCGTCCTGGCCCTCGGACTCGTCGCTTCCGTGGCAGTCCTGATGCTGACCGTCCTGGCGAGCCTCGCCGTCGGTTCGGGAGACGTCTCCTTCGCCGACGTGCTGAACGGCGTGTGGGACCCGGACCTCGGTGTCAAGGGCCAGCTCATCGTCCAGGAGGTCCGCATCCCCCGCACCACGGCGGGCCTGCTGGCCGGTGCGGCGCTCGGCCTCGCGGGCACGGTGATGCAGGGCGTCGCCCGTAATCCGCTCGCCGATCCCCAGCTCCTCGGCATCAACGCGGGCGCCTCGGTCGCGGTGGTGTGCTCCATCAGCTTCTTCGGATTCACGGTCGCCACCCAGTACATCTGGTTCGGCTTCCTCGGCGCGCTCCTCGCCGCACTCCTCGTGTACGGCGTGGGTTCGCTCGGGCGGGAGGGCGCCACCCCGGTCAAACTGGCGCTGGCCGGTGCGGCGACGAGCGCCGTGCTCACGTCCGTGACCAGCACGGTCCTGCTCCAGGACCGTGACAGTTACGACCGTTTCCGCTTCTGGCAGCTCGGGGCGCTGACGGCCCGGGACGCGGACGTGCTGTGGCAGGTGTCCCCGTTCGTCGCGGCCGGCGCCGTCCTCGCGCTGCTGCTCGGTCCGCAGCTCAACGCCCTGTCGCTCGGCGACGACCTGGCCCGGGGCCTCGGCCAGCGGGTGGGGCTCGCCCGGCTGACCTCGGCACTCGCCGTGGTGCTGCTGTGCGGGGCTGCGACCGTCGCCGCCGGCCCGATCGGCTTCGTCGGCCTCGCCGTCCCGCATGCCGCCCGGCTCGTCACCGGCCCCGACTACCGCTGGGTACTTCCCTACAGCATGGTGTTCGCCCCGGTCATGCTGCTCGTCGCCGACATCGTCGGCCGTGTCATCGCCCCGCCCGGTGAGGTCCAGGTGGGTGTGGTCACCGCCGCGATCGGCTGCATCCCCTTCATCTGGCTGGTCCGGCGCAGGAAGCAGGTGGAGCTGTGACCGGGGCCGCTCTCCGGGAGACGCCGGACGCCCGCGTCGCGGACGCCGTACGCACGGTGGCACGCGTACGCGGCAGGGGGCGCGGGCGCTCCGTGCTGGTGGCGGCCGGCCTGCTGGCCGCCGTGGTGGTGATGTTCGCCGTCTCGCTCAGCGTGGGCGACATGGTGGTGCCGCTCGGCAAGGTCGTGGAGACCCTGCTCGGCGGCGGTGACGGCGGCTCGCGGTTCGTCGTGCTGGAACTGCGCCTGCCCCGTGCTCTGCTCGCGGTCCTCGTCGGCATGGGCTTCGGGCTCTCCGGAGCCGTCTTCCAGTCCGTGCTGCGCAATCCGCTGGCCAGCCCGGACGTCATCGGTATCAGTGCCGGGGCGAGCGCGGTCGCCGTCACCGCCTCGCTGCTCTTCCAGATCAGCGGCCTCGCGCTGTCCGCGAGCGCTCTGGTCGGGGCCGTGGCCGCCGGCGCGGCCATCTACCTGCTCGCCTGGCGGCAGGGAGTGGCCGGGCAGCGACTCGTGCTGATCGGCGTGGGATTCGGCACCGGACTGAGCAGCGTGGTCTGGTACGTGATGGCCCGCTCCGACGTCGCGGACGCCCAGGAGGCGTACCTCTGGCTGACGGGCACCCTCAACGGCCGCTCCTGGGGCCAGGTGTGGCCGCTGGTGAGCGCCCTCGCCGTCCTCGTGCCGCTCACCGTCCTCGCCGCCCGCGCGCTGGCTCCCCTCCAGCTCGGGGACGACGCGGCAGCCGGTCTCGGTGCCCGTGTGGAGCCCGGTCGTCTGGCGCTGCTGGGCTGCGCGACCGGCCTCGCGGGCGTCGCGACCGCGGCGGCGGGGCCGGTCAACTTCGTGGCGTTCGTGGCCGGGCCGATCGCTCGGCGCCTGGTCCCGGGCCGTGGCGCCGCACTGCCGCACGCGGCGCTGACCGGGGCACTGATCGTCCTGGTCGCCGACTTCGGCGCGCAGCATCTGCTGCCGGCGGTCCAGCTGCCGGTGGGCGTGGTGACCAGCATCATCGGCGCCCCCTATCTGCTGCTGCTCCTGGCCCGCGCCAACCGAGGGGGCAGCGGTGGCTGACCTTCGGACATCCGAGACCGATGACGACGAAAGGCGTGGCCGCGCCGTGGCTGAGCACACTCTTCGAGCCCAGGGCGTCAGCCTCGGCTACGGCGACCGGGAGATCGTCTCCGGCCTGGACGTGAACGTCCCGCCGGGGCGGATCACGGTCATCGTGGGCCCGAACGCCTGTGGCAAATCGACCCTGCTGCGCGCGATGGCGCGGCTGCTCGCGCCCTCCGAGGGCGCGGTACTGCTGGACGGCCGGAGCATCCAGCAGATGCCGACGAAAGAGGTCGCCGCAGTGCTCGGCATCCTCCCGCAGAGCCCGTCGGCGCCGGAGGGGATCACCGTCTCCGACCTCGTCGGGCGCGGCCGTTACCCGCATCAGGGCTGGTTCCGGCGCTGGACCGCCGAGGACGACGAGGCGGTCGCCCGGGCGCTGCTCTCGACCGGCACCCTCGACCTCGCCGACCGGCCGGTGGACGAGCTCTCGGGCGGTCAGCGCCAGCGGGTCTGGATAGCGATGGCGCTCTCGCAGCGGACGGACATCCTGCTGCTTGACGAGCCGACGACCTTCCTGGACGCCAGCCACCAGCTGGACGTCCTCGACCTGCTCACCGACCTGAACCACGACCACGGCGTGACCATGGTGGCGGTACTGCACGACCTGAATCTGGCCTGCCGCTACGCCGACCACATGATCGCCATGAAGGACGGACGGATCGTCGCGGAGGGCCGGCCCTCCGACATCGTCACGGAGTCGCTGGTCGGCGAGGTGTTCGGCATGCGCTGTTCGGTGCTGGAGGACCCCGCGTCGGCCACCCCGATGGTGGTGCCGCTGGGCCGCCACCACGTACGGAGTGCGGGTGCCCGCCCTGCCCCGGATTTTTAGGTGAGGCTACCCTAATCAGCATGAACGATTCCGCTCCACGCTCCCGCCGGTCCCGGCGCACTCCGGCCCTCATGGCCGGCATCGTCGCGGTCCTGCTCGCCGGCTCGGCCGCCTGTGGCTCCTCCGACGACACCACCACCTCCGACTCCTCCTCCTCGGCCGGAGCGGCCGAGGGCGCCTTCCCCGCGAAGGTCGCGACGAAGTTCGGCGAGATCACCGTCGACAAGGCCCCGAAGCGCATCGTCGCGCTCGGCTGGGGCGACGCCGAGACGGTGCTCGCGCTCGGCGGTCAGCCCGTCGGGGCGAGCGACTGGCTGGCGTTCGGCGGCGAGGGCGTCGGGCCGTGGGCCAAGGGCCGGTACGACAAGAGCCCGCAGATGATCGGCACCCTGGAGCCCGAGTTCGAGAAGATCGCGGCGCTCCAGCCGGACCTCATCCTCGACACCAAGTCCAGTGGTGACCAGACGCGTTACGACACCCTGAGCAAGATAGCCACGACCGTGGGTGTGCCCGAAGGGGGCGAGCAGTACAAGCTCTCCTGGGAGAAGCAGACCGAGATGGTCGCCGCCGCCATGGGCGTCCCGGAGAAGGGTGAGAAGCTCATCGCGGACACCGAGGCGAAGTTCGCCGAGGCCGTGAAGGCACACCCCGAGTTCAAGGGCAGCACGATCACGCTCGGCTCCCGTACCTCCGAGGGTTACGGGGCCTACGTCTCCGGCACCGGGCGGGTCGACTTCGTCGAGCGCCTCGGCTTCGAGAACAACCCGGCCGTCGAGGCCGAAGCCGGCGAGGGCTTCTCGGTCTCCGTCTCCAAGGAGAACCTGGACCTGCTCGACGCCGACCTGACGGTCATGGCGCCCATCGGCATCCCGGCCACCGACATCAGCGACGACCCGCTGTTCAAGGCGGTCCCGTCGGTGAAGGCCGGGCACTCCCTCGTCTTCGACGACAAGGGCATCAGCCAGGCGTTCGCCACCGACTCGGTGCTGTCGACCGGTTACGCGCTGGAGAAGGTTGTTCCGCTCTTCGCGGAGAAGATGAAGTAGGCGAGGGCGGATCACTCCGCGTCCCCCGCCACCTGGTGGCGGGGGACGCGAACCGATGGGAGGCTGAGGTCGATGGACCGTGACCGGGTGGAGAAGCAGCTGCTGGACGGTTTGACCGTCGACACCAGCAGGCCGGAGCAGCCGATCCTGCTGGACGAGGCGGGCAGGCCGATCAAGACCTGGCGGGAGAACTACCCCTACGACGTCAAGATCCGCCGCAGGGAGTACGAGCGGGTCAAGCGCATCCTCCAGATAGAGATGCTGAAGCTCCAGCGGTGGACCAAGGAGACCGGCGCGCGGGTCGTCGTGCTCTGCGAGGGGCGGGACGCGGCGGGCAAGGGCGGCACCATCCAGCGGTTCACCGAGCGCCTCAACCCACGTGGTGCGCGCATCGTGGCCCTGGACAAGCCCACGGACCGCGAGCGTGGCCAGTGGTACTTCCAGCGCTACGTGGCCCACCTCCCGGCGCCCGGCGAGCTCGTCTTCTTCGACCGCTCCTGGTACAACCGGGCCGGGGTGGAACGCGTCATGGGCTTCTGCACCCCGCCCGAATACGAACTCTTCCTCCAGCAGTGCCCGGCCTTCGAGCAGATGCTCGTCGACGACGGGATGATCGTCGTCAAGTTCTGGTTCTCCGTCTCCCGCGCCGAGCAGCGCACCCGCTTCGCCATCCGCCAGGTCGACCCGGTGCGCCAGTGGAAGCTCTCGCCCACGGACATCGACTCCCTCGACCGCTGGGACGACTACACCACGGCGAAGATCGACATGTTCCGTGCCACCGACACCGAGCACGCGCCGTGGACCGTGGTGAAGAGCAACGACAAGCGCAGGGCACGCCTCGAAGCGATGCGCAGCCTCCTCGCCCGCATCGACTACGCGGCGAAGGACGCCGACACCGTCGGCAAGCCGGACCCCCTCATCGTGGGTGCCGCCGCGACCCTGCTGGAGCCGGGCGAGGAGGACACCGCCCTCTCACCCACCCGCCTCGCACCGAACACCGACGGGCCGGGGGAGCACCCGTGACGGGCTCAGTCACGCGTGGCGGTGACGTCACCGTCGGTCGACGGTGACGTCACCGTCGGTCGACGGTGGTCAGCGTCATGCCGTGCTCGTCCGCGTCCGCGGCGGCGGGGACGGGGACGTCCACCGAGGTCCTGCCGTTCCGCGTCGACGTCGTAGGCGGGCGCGTCGTGGGGCAGCGCCACCCGTACCGAACCGTCCGTCGTGGCGGCGGTGGGACGGGAAGGTCCATGCCTGCTCGCCTTCCCCGTGGTGGGCCGTCCGATGGCACGCTGCCGCGAACCCGCACGGCAGGTCTACCGCCGGACCGTCGCCTGAGCGCCTGCGGCGTCCCACCTGACGGGCGTGCACGGGGCGGCCGGAGCCCGGCACACCGGCTCCGGCCGCACGACCCCGCACGACCGGTGTCAGCTCTCGTGGACCGTCATCTCGCCGAGCAACGACCAGTCGTCCTGCGGGACCTTCGTGTTGATGATCCTGGGCGTCGCCACGAGATGAGGCGGCAGGTCCCGCTGTGCGGCCTTGAAGTGCGCGGAGCCCACGTGCGCCGCGCCGGCCTCGTCGTCCCGGAACGCCTCCACCAGGACGTACTCCGTCGGATCGTCGAGGCTGCGGGACCAGTCGAACCACAGGCATCCGGGTTCGGCGCGCGTCGCCCGGGTGAACTCCTCCACCACCTCGGGCCACCGCTCCGCGTGCTCGGTGCGGACACGGAACTTCACGGTGATGACAATCAAGGGGCCACTTCCTTCGTCGTCAGTGATGGGGGTCTACGGGATGAGGATCGCGCGGCCCCGGATCCGGCCGCTTCCGAGGTCGTCCAGGGCGTCCTGGAAACGGTCGAGAGGGTATGTGGCGGTGTGCAGGTTCACGCGCCCCTGCGCCGCCAGGACCATCAGCTCGCACAGGTCGTTGTAGGAGCCGACGAGGTTGCCGATGAAGTTGATCTCGGCGGAGATGATGTCGATGGTCGGTACGTCGATGTTCTCGCCGTAACCGACCACGTGGTAGTCGCCCGCCTGACGCAGCATGCCGACGCCGTCCTTGGTGGAGCCGCCCTCGCCGACGAAGTCGATGACCGCCTCCGCCCCAGCCCCACCGGTCAGTTCGCGCACCCTCTCCACCTGGTCGCCCCCGGCGACGACACCGTGGTCGGCCCCGATGGACACGGCCAGGTCCACCGCGTCGGGATTGCGGTCCACGACGACGATCTCGGCGGCCGTGAGGGCCTTCAGCACCTGTACGCCGATGTGCCCCAGCCCGCCCGCGCCGATCACGACGCAGCGGTCACCGGGCCGCAGCTTCCGGGCGGCCTTCGCCGCCGCGTGGTACGCGGTCAGGCCCGCGTCGGCGAGAGCCGCGACATCGGCCGGCTCGAGGGAGTCGTCGATCCGCACGACGCTGCGCGCGGAGGTCTTCAGGTACTCGGCGTATCCGCCGGCCGTGTCGATACCGGGGAAGAGGCTGTTCTCGCAGTGCACGTCGTCACCTGCCCGGCACGCCCGGCACAGTCCGCAGGTGATCAGCGGATGCACGATGACCTTGTCACCCTCGGAGACATGGGTGACCGCGCCGCCGACCGCATGGACCCAGCCGGCGTTCTCATGCCCGATCGTGTACGGCAGCGTCACCCCGGACTTCTGGGCCCACTGCCCTTCCAGGATGTGGATGTCGGTCCGGCACACACCGGCCCCGCCGATCCTGACGATCACGTCGTACGGGCCGGTGACCTCCGGGGCCGGGACCTCGGCCATCTCGAGGTTCTTGCCGTAGCCCACGACCTGGACAGCTTTCACGAGGCGTTCTCCTTCACGAGGTCCCCGGCACGCGGGGACTGGTCGGCGGCGGACTGCGGATACCGGGTGCGGAGCAGCCCCCGGCAGAAATGGGCGTTGCCGTCGATCGACACCCGGACCGAACGGGCGAAGCGCAGCCGGAGCGGGACCTCCCCCTGCGGGAAGCGCAGCCCGTTCCCGTCCACCAGGACCGGCTCGGACGGTGCCACGCCGAGACCCAGCGCCGCGCGCCGCCGCAGCAGCGCGCCGGTCACCGTCACGTCGGGGAGGTCGCCGAGGACCACGTCGTGGAGGTCCTCCTCGGTGAGGTCCGGGTTCTCCCGGAGCAGGGCGGACAGCGCCCGCTCCATCGCCGCGGTGTGCGCCTTCTGCCGGAACGTCAGCCGCAGCGCTTCGAGATCCTTCTCCGCCTCGGCCCCGAACGTTCCGCGGTAACCCGCGTCCGCCGCCAGCCCCCGGTTGATCAGGTCGGAGTCGTGATGGTCGTCGAGGAGCACCACGACATCGCGCGCCCAGGACAGCGCCGTCAGCGCGTCCTTGGAGTCGGAGGCCATCAGGTACGCGAAGTTCGGCGAACAGAACGAGGTGGGCAGCCTGAGATGAACGGTGATCGCCCCGCCGGCGCCCACGGCCACCGAGCGCACGAAGCCGAGGTCGGTGATCGGCTCGTCCAGCTCCGGGTCGAAGACCGTGTCCAGCGCCGCGCGCGCGGACAGTTCCCGTGCGTCGGTGGACATCTCAGGCCACCACCGGTTCGGTGACGCCCAGCCCGGCCGGGACCTCGATGTCGTACATGGCGGCCGCGTTCAGTCCGAGCACCTTCTTCTTCTGCGCCAGGGTGATCGGCGCGTACTCGGTCATGTCCTCGGGGATCTGGAAGTCGACGAACCGCTCGATGAGCCACCGGGGCGTCCACAGCGCGTAGTCGCTGGAGAACTGGATGCGGTTCTCGTCCAGCCAGTACAGCAGCTCGCCGATGATCTGCGCGAAGTACCGCGGCCGGCTGTGGATGAAGGGCATCGCGACCGCGAGACCCGCGTGCACGTTCGGTTCCTGCGTGGCGATCCAGCAGAAGTCCTCCAGCCGGGGCAGACCGCAGTGCTCGACGACGAAGTTCATCTCGGGGAACTGCGTGGCCGCCCTGTCGACGTCCGCCACATCGAACGCGTCCCGGTCGAGCGGCCGGATCGTCGGGCCCTTGTGGATGTGGATGTTGTTGATCCCGAGCTCCTGACAGGCCTCGAGATAGCGGTACGTCCACGGGTCGTCCAGCTTGTAGCCACGGCTGTCGCCCTTCCACTCCGCCGTGTACAGCTTCGCGCCCTTGAGCTGGAACCGCTCGGCGTCCCGCCGCAGCTGGTCGAGCCCCTTCTGCTCGTACCGCGGGTCCCAGGAGTGGTTGTACGTCAGCTTGTCCGGGTGCCGCTGTGCGAGCGCGAAGGACTCCTCGGTCTGCCCGAAACCGTTGCGGTAGAACGCTCCCAGCCGCGCGGGCTGGAAGATGGCGTGGTCGACGTACCCGTCGACGAAGAGGTCCTTCATCAGGCGCTCGCCGCCGTAGTAGAGGAAGTCCCCTGCGTACGGCCACAGCTCCGACTCGGGGCTCAGGTTGCGGTGGTAGTCGTAGAAGCAGTCGATGAACTGCTTGCCGTGGATGTTGAGCTGGTTCTCGGGACGCGCGTCCCACAGCGCGACGTGGGCGTCCACGATGAAGTAGTTCTCGCCGTCCTTGGAATACATCTGTCTCTCCTCAGTGCGCGACGGATGGCTGACCGGGTGCGGGCTCGACGCCCCGCGTCAGGAGAACTGGATGCCGCCGTCGATCATGACGGACTGGCCGGTCATGTAGTCCGAGTCCCGCGAGGCCAGATACGAGACGAAGGACGCGACGTCCGCGGGCTCCTCGACCCGGCCGAGCGCGATCGCCTCCGCGTACTTCTTGATGGCGCGGCCCTTCTGCAGGCCCTCGGCCTCCGCCAGCCGCTCGTCGATGAGGTCCCACATGTCGGTGCCGACGATTCCCGGGCAGTACGCGTTGACGGTGATGCCGTGCTGCGCCCACTCCATGGCCGCGGCCTGGGTCAGCCCCCGCACGCCCCACTTCGACGCCGAGTAGGTGCCGAGCAGCGCGAACGGGCGGTACGCGACGATCGAGGCGGCACCGATGATCTTGCCGCCACCGCCCTGGGCGATCATCTGGCGCGCAGCGGCCTGGTAGGAGAGGAAGACGCCGCGCAGGTTCACCGCCATGACCTGCTCGAACTCGTCGAGCCCGGTGTCCAGCAGCGGAGTGACCCTGGCGATCCCGGCGTTTGCCACATAGACGTCGACCCTGCCGAAGCGGTCCGCGACCTCTTCCACGAGGGCGTCGGTCTGCTCCTTGCTGGTCACGTCGGCGTGCACGGCCAGCGCCCGGCGTCCCTTCTTCTCGATGCCGGCCGCCACCTCGCTCAGCTCCTCGCCCATGCCGGGGAGGTCGGCGACGGCCACATCGAGCCCGTCCTCGGCCAGCCGCTCGGCGATGCTGCGGCCGATGCCCCGGGCCGCGCCGGTGACGATCGCGGTACGGGCTGCGTTGTCGGCGGAAGTCATAGGTGCTCCTGTGCTCGACGGTAAGCCGCCGCACCTTTCGTGCGGTGCTGCCCATCAGCGTGGGGGCAGGGGGCGCCGTCGAGTTTTTCAATGTGGAACACACGGCGGCGCCCGGTCGTACGGCGGTGCGTCACACGGCCGTACCGCCGGTCACCACCGGGCGACGACCGGCGCGTCGGGACGGTGCCGCCGCCACATGCCGGTGAGGCGGGTGAGCCGTTCCGCAGCGGCGAAACCGTGCATCGCCGCCACCTTGCCGTCGCTGATCTCACACGCCACGGCGCCGATGACCCGGTCGTCGAGCACGGCGAGCACGGCCGGCCAGCCGTTGACCCGCCCGAGGTGGATCGTGGGCGAGCCACCGGCCAGGCGCCGCTTCGCGGGCGTGGGTCTGAAAGCGGTCCGCATCATGGAGGCGACGCGTGCGGGGGTCTCGTAGCGCCACAGCGTCCTCGCGAGGCCCGCCCCGTCGGAGACCGCGCTCGCATCGTCGGTGAGGAGAGCCACCAGACGTTCGGTACGACCCGAGGACGCGGCGGCGAGGAACTCCTCGAGGACCTTGCGCGCGGACGACGGGTCGACCTCACCGCTGCCACGGCGGACGGCTGCGACCCGGCCCCGGGCCCGGTGGGCGTGCTGCTGGCTCGCCGACTCCGAGATGCCGAGGATTCCGGCGATCTCGGAGTGAGGGTAGGAGAACACCTCGCGCAGGACGTACACGGCCCGTTCGACCGGTGAGAGACGCTCCATCAGGGTCAGGACGGCGAGCGACACCGATTCGCGCTGCTCGAAGGTGTCGGCCGGGCCGAGCATCGGGTCGCCGTCGAGCAGCGGCTCGGGCATCCAGGTGCCGGCCGCGCGTTCCCGGCGCACCGGTGCCGAGCGGAGCCGGTCCAGGCACAGGTTGGTGACGACCTTGGCCAGCCACGCCTCCGGCACCTCGATCCGCTCCCGGTCGGCGGCGTGCCAGCGCAGGTACGCGTCCTGCACGACGTCCTCGGCATCGGCAGCCGAACCGAGCAGGCGGTACGCGAGCGAGGCCAGCCGGGGCCGGCCGGCCTCGAAGCGATCAGCGGTGGTGCTGTCCATGCGGAGGACCTTATGCCGCGGCCTCGCCGGGCAGACCGGCCTGCGTCGTGGTGCCGGCAGGTGTCGTGGTGGTGGTCGGACGGCGCCTGAGCTTGGGCACGCCGAACGTCGGGTGCGAGGTCGCCCACAGGCTGCCCTTGAGGATGGCCGCTTTGAGCCGCGCGGCCTTCCGGCCGCCCACGAACCAGGACTTCGCCTGTACGTCGGCGTCGACCATCTGGAAGATCGCGTCGTACCGCCCCAGGCTGATGTGGTTGCCGACGTAGGTCTTCTTGCCCTTGGGGACACGGCGCCCGGTCAGCCGTGCCACGATCGCGTCCGCCGCCTGCATGGTGGTGTGCCCGGCCGAGGCGCAGGACATCGGCAGCGGCCGGCCGTTGTCGCCGATCGCGTAGGCGCTGTCACCCGCGGCGTAGACGCCCGGGTGCGAGACCGAGCGCATCGTGTCGTCGACGACGATCCGGCCGTCCTCGGTGACCTCCAGCCCGGCGGCGGCCGCGAGGGGGTCGACGGCGAACCCGGCGGTCCACACGGTCACGTCGGCAGGGAGGGACGTACCGTCCGCGCGGACCGCGTGCGCCGGCCCCACCGCTTCGATGCCGGTGTGCTCGTGGACGGTGATGCCCAGCCGGTCGAAGGCCTCGCGCAGGTGGAGCCGGGCCCCCGGGGACAGCCAGGCTCCCAGCTCACCACGGGCGGCGAGCGCCACGGAGAGACCGGGGCGGGACTCGGCGAGTTCGGTGGCTGTCTCGATGCCGGTCAGGCCCTCCCCGACGACCAGTACGGTGCCGGTTCCGCCGAGACCGTCCAGGCGTGCGCGCAGCCGCAGCGCCGACTGCCGCCCCGCGACGTCGAAGGCGTGCTCGGCGACACCGGGGACACCGTGGTCGGCCACCCGGCTGCCGAGCGTGTACAGCAGCGTGTCGTAGGCGAGTTCGTCGTCACCCTCCTCGCCGGTCACGGCGACGGTCCCCCGCTCCGGGTCGACCGCCGTGACGCGTGCGACGCGCAGCTGCACCCCGGTGCCCGCGAACACGTCGGTGAGCAGTTGGGACGCGGGCTCCCGACCCGCCGCGAGCTGGTGCATGCGCATCCGCTCGACGAAGACCGGCTCGGCGTTGACGACGGTGATCTCGGTGTCGGCGGGCGAGAGGCGCCGGGCCAGGCTCCCGGCGGCGAAGGCACCGGCGTAACCGGCGCCGAGGACGAGGATGCGGTGCTTCATGGTGAGGCTCCTGTCTGAATCGCTTACCCCTTGAGCGGAACGGCGCGTCGATTCCTGACAGGTGTCGGATGTGACGTGGGTCACTGTTCGAACGTGCGGCGAACCAGGGGCGACGTAACCGTTGACAGGTGCAAACGCGTTCGTAATATGGCGGAAACACGCTCATCGGAGGCGCCATGCTCAGTGACGGCACAGCGCGGGACCGGACCATCGCGCGAGCACGCCTGAAGTTCCTGGAGAACGCGGAGCTGCCTGCGGCGATCGTGCCCGAGGGCATCCGCAACTCCTGGCAGCGTTCCAAGTACCTGGGCATCGGCACGGACGAGGTGGTCGTCCCCTACCAGCCCGACTACGACCGCGAGAGCCGCCTGGTACGCGCCGCCACGCCGGTCCTCGACCGCCTGGAACAGGCGCTGGCGGGCTCGGACGCCTGTGTGATCGTGACGGACCGGAAGGGCTGGGTGCGTGACCGCCGCGTCGGGGAGAAGCGGCTCTCGGCCCACCTGGACCGGGTCCACCTGGCGCCCGGCTTCAACTACGCCGAGGAGTTCGTCGGCACGAACGGCATCGGGGTCGCGCTGGAGGAGCGCCGGCCCAACGTGGTGCTGGGCACCGAGCACTTCAACGAACGCCTGCAGAACGTCTCCTGCGCAGCCGCCCCCATCCGGAACTCGGTCACCGGGCGGGTCGAGGGAGCCATGAACCTGACCTGCTGGAACGGCCCGGCACGCACCCTCATGGCAGCCCTGGTGCAGGAAGCGGCCGGCGACATCGAGCGCGTGATGTACGAGTTCAGCAGCTCGCACCAGCGCGCTCTGCTGGAGGCGTTCCAGCAGGTCACCCACTACGGCGACCGGCCGGTCCTCTGCCTCGGCCAGGACCTCGTGCTCGCCAACTCCGCTGCCTCGGCGAGACTCACCGGCGACGACCACCGGCTGCTGCACGAGGCCGCCGCCGAGCTGGGGCACGCCCCGCGCACCCGGAAGCAGGTGCGGCTGACCGGCGGGGAGACCGCCCTGATGCGCTGCCGCCGGATCGACAGCCCGGCGGGCGCGGCCGGATACCTGCTGGAGCTGGCCTTCACCGACCACCCCTGCGACCAGGCCCGCCCCGGCTCCCGCACCCGCCCCCGTGACGGGCAGGAGGCGGCCCGGCCCCGGCCGCTGCCGGGTCTGGCCGGGACGGACCCGGCGTGGAACGCCGTCTCCCGTACGGCGTCGCGCTGTGCCCGCGAACGGACGCCGCTCCTGCTCCACGGCGAGGCCGGAACAGGGAAGTCCGCGCTGGCCCGCGCCGCGCACGCGCTGACCGGGGCCGCCTCCGCGCCCGTCGTCGTGGACGCCGGGACCGACGATCTGACGGCCGCCCTGCACGCGGCCCCCACCGGACCCGGCCGGGCGCTGGTCCTGCGCAACGTCGACGCCGTGCCTCCCGGGCAGGGCCCCGCAGCGGCCCTGGCGCTGGACACCGCGGCGGCACAGGGCACCTGGATCGTGGGCACGCTGACCCGCGCACAGGGGGTACCGGACGCCCTGCGGAGCTGCTTCACCGAGGCGTCACCGGTACCCGCCCTGCGGCACCGCCTCGCCGACGTCCCGGCCCTGGTCGACTGCCTGCTGCGACGCATCGGCGCGGGCGTGGAGTGCGCGCCGGAGGTCCTGCCCTTGCTGCGCCGGCACGACTGGCCCGGCAACATCCGCCAGCTGGAAAGCGTCCTGCGCAAGGCTGCAGCGGGCCGCCGTACGTACCGGATCGAGCTCGGCGATCTGCCCCCGTCCCTGCACAGTGCGGGAGGCCGGCCCCTGAGCGCCTGGGAGGCGTCCGAACGCGACACCCTCGTCCAGGCCCTGCTGGAGGCGGACGGCAACAAACTGCTGGCGGCACAGCGGCTCGGCATCTCCCGTACGACGATCTACCGCAAGATGAGGGCCTACGGCATCACGCTTCCCGCGCGCCACTGAGGATTCCGGTCGTCGTTGTGGAGTCACGGACAGAAATGCGGCGCGGGGTGCGAACGCTGGGGGCGCGTGTCCCGGCACGTCTCTGCCGGGGTACGCGCCGAGTGTCAGCTGGTGGGGAAGCTGTCGGGAGTGCTGATCCGGCTCTTGAGCAGCGCCCCGGACTCCGTCAGCACCGCGCTGCTGCTGTAGTCGCTGCCGTTGCACGTGCCGGGCTTGAACGCCGCGCTGCTCTCGGGGGCCTCGGAGTAGGTCCAGTTCGCGTAGCTGATCTTCCGCTGATCGAGCAGATCCAGCCAGGCCGTGGTGCTCGCCCGGTCCATCGCGCCGCCCCCGTTGGCGCTCACCGTGCCGAACTCGGAGACGAACAACGGCAGTTGCGAGGCCGCCCGGCTCAGTGCGGAACGGTAGTCGTCCTTGTGGCTCGCGGCGTAGAAGTGGAACGCGTACATGATGTTGGTGGCGTTGACGGGGCTGTTGACGATCTCGCTCTCGTTGGATCCGTCCGACACCCCCAGCGAGGACCAGCCGCGCGTGCCGACGATGACGACGGCGTCCGGATCGGCGGCCCGGATCACCGGGATGACCTGCTCGGCGTAGTTCTTGATGCCCGACCAGCTCACGCCGTTGGGCTCGTTGGCGATCTCGTAGATCACGTTCTTCTTGCCGGCGTTACGGGCGGCGACGGAGGCGAAGAACGTCTTCGCGCGCTGAAGGTTGTAGTTCGGGTCGCCCGGCGTCAGCGTGTGGAAGTCGATCAGGGCGTACATGCCACGGGCCTCGGCCATGTCGACCAGTTCGTTCACGCGGGCGGTGAAGCCCGCAGGGTCGGTCTCGTAGCCGTCCTCCTGTACGTACATGGCGATGCGGAACAGGTCCGACTGCCAGTCGTCGGCCAACGCGTCAAGGGACGCGGGGTTGTAGCACTGGTCGAACCACTGGATGCCGTGCGTGCTCATGCCCCGCAGCTGGACGGGGCGGTCGTGCTGGTTGCACAGGTTCACGCCGCAGACGTGGAGTTGCCCGTTGACGTCCACGGGGGTGCCGTCGGACGGGACGGGCGGGGGCTCTTCCTCGAGGGAGCCCGTACAGGCGACGCCGTTGAGCGTGAACGCCGTGGGTTTCGGGTTGGCGCCCGTGAAGGAGCCCGTGAATCCCACCTCCGCCGCCGCGCCGGTGGCCAGCGTGCGGTTCCAGTCGAGACCCGCGACGGAGACCGCCGAGCCGGACTGCGACCAGGTGGCGTTCCAGCCCTGGACGACCTTCTGGCCCGCGTCCGGCATGGCGAACCCGAGCGTCCAGCCGGTGACGGGAGCGCCCAGGTTGGTGACCTTCACGGCGGCCTGGAAGCCGCCCGTCCACTGGCTGGTGACGGTGTAGTCGATCTTGCAGCCGGTGGCGGCGGCCGTCGCCTGGGGGCTTGTCGCTGCCGTGAGGCCCAGGACGGTCGCGCAGGTCGCCACTAAGGCGAGTAGGCGTTTCACAGTGTTCCTCCTCGTGGGGGTGAAGCGGAAACAGCGCCATGGGAGCGCTCCCAAGGGCCTTCGGCCCGGACCGTACACCGAGACGTCGACGCGCGTACAGATATCCGACCGGCTTGGGTGAGGAGGGGAACGAAAAGACCGACGTCGATGGCAGCGGAATGCGCCGGAGGGCGTGACGGGCGGCGCCGCCCGATCGATGATCCAGGAGAGAGAGTGCGCGGAACGGCCGGGAGCGACCTTCAGACGGCGGAGGCGACGAACGCGGCCCAGGCGGCCGGGGGCACGGTGAGGACCGGGCCGTTGGTGACCTTGGAGTCGCGGATGTGTACGGCGGCGGGGTGCGCGGCGACCTCGACGCAGTTGCCGCCCTCGCTGCCGCTGTAGCTGGACTTCCGCCAGGCGTACGCGACTTCGAGGCAGGCACCGCCTTCGCTGCCGCTGTGGCTCGACTTGAACCAGGTGAGATCCGTGCCGTGTGCTGCGCGCGTCATGACTCACTCTCCAAGCAGATCGTCCAGAAGGCGCATGCTCTCCTCGGGGGAAAACGCCTGCGAACGCAGCATCCCATATTTCTGGTGCAGCACACTGACCTCGTCGAGGTCGTCGATCAGGACACTGACACGCTGGCCCTCGATGTACGCCAGTTGGTCGTGGTCCGGGGTCTCCAGCAGCACCATCGGGCCGTCGAGTGCGGCGTGTGTCTCGCGGTCCGTGGGCATGATCTGAAGCACCAGGAAGGGCAGTTCCGCGCAGCGCCGCAGATGCAGGATCTGCTCGCGGAGTACGGACCGGCCCCCGAGGGGCCGTGCCAACACGGATTCCTCGATCAGGAAGCTGGCCATCGGCCGGGGTTTCCGGTCGAGCATGTGCTGACGGTCGAGGCGGCCTGCGAGACGTTCCTCCAGGGCGTCGTCTTCCAGCGGAGGATAGAGGCTCGCGAAGACCGCGCGCGCGTACTCCTCGGTCTGGAGTTGTCCAGGCACCACCTGGTTCTCGTACGACAGCAGCGTCACCGCCTCCTGCTCGTACTCCACGAAGTCCTGCACGAACGCCGGGAATCGCTCCTTCTGCGGCACCATCGCCACCGCGACCGACAACGCCCCCTTGGTGTCCAGCAGTTCGTCGAGCTGAGCCGCGAAGTCCGCCTGGAGCGCACGGCGCCCCTGCTCGATCGAGGCGATCGTGTCCTCGCCCACGCAGGCCCGGTCGGCCAGGGCTGTCTGTGTCAGCCCGGCCGCCCTCCGGAAGGCGGCGAGCTGGGCGCCGATCAGATGCCAGGACGTGACCCGCTTGGTCTTCTTGTTCTTCGCCGAGTGCATGAGGTGTGCCCTTCCCTGTGCGCGAGCCCCGCCGGACCGTCAGCGCCCGTACGGACGCGGTGTACGACCTGACGCGGTGAACAAGAGTAGTGACTTTCTGTGACAGTCGTCCCGTGAACGAGACAACTCGACCCGCCTCCTTCCGTGAGGCGTTCTACCGCCGTGAGCGCAGGTCCGTCCCCCTCGCGCGCCAGTTCGTCCGCGAGGTGCTGATCGACTGGGCGTGCGAGCTGGACCTCGGTGACGTATTGCTCTGTGTGAGCGAACTCGCCACCAACGCCCTCGTCCACGGCGTCCCGCCCGGCCGGGGTTTCCGTGTTCAGCTCACCTGGGGCGAGGTGCTCCGGATCGAGGTGCACGACAGCGGGGGAGGTGCGGTCGGGGAGCCCGCGCACCCCGCACCCCTCGCCGAGTACGGGCGCGGGCTCGTGCTCGTCGGGGCGCTTGCCGATGCGTGGGGCGTGGGGGAGCGGGACCCGGGGAAGGTCGTGTGGTGCGATTTTGCCGCTTCGGCAAGCAAGCTTGTCACTACGGCCCCGCGCGCGCACCATCTCCCGTAACAGGAGGTGTTCCGCATGAGCGACAAGAACCAGCGGTACGACGTAGTGGTGATCGGCGGTGGGGCCGCCGGGCTGAGCGGGGCGCTCGCCCTGTCCCGGGCGCGGCGTTCCGTGCTCGTGATCGACGGGGGGAGACCGCGCAACGCGCCCGCGTCCCACGCGCACAACTACCTGGGCCGCGAGGGCATTCCGCCCTTGGAGCTGTTGGCCATCGGCCGGGCCGAGGCGGAGGGCTACGGCGCCGAGATCGTCCAGGGCGACGTCGTCTCCGCCGAGAAGGTGTCCGACGGCTTCCGCGTCGTACAGGGGGACGGGACCACCGTCCACGCGCGTCGGCTGCTGGTGACCACCGGCATCGTCGACGAGCTGCCGGACGTGGAGGGCCTGGCCGAGCGCTGGGGCAACGACGTGCTGCACTGCCCGTACTGCCACGGGTGGGAGGTGCGGGACCAGGCCGTAGGCATCCTGGCGGGCAGCCCCATGGCCCCGCACCAGGCACTGCTCTGGCGGCAGTGGACCGACGACGTGGTGCTGTTCCGGAACGACCAGCCCGACTTCAGCGACGAGGAGTACGAGCAGCTCGCCGCCCGGGGTATCTGCGTGGTCGACGGTGAGGTGACCGCGCTGGAGGCGGCGGACGACAAGGTCACCGGTGTGCGGCTGGCCGGAGGCACGGTGATCCCGCGCCAGGCACTCGTCGTCCAGCCCCGCTTCACCGCGCGCTCGGCGGTCCTGGAGGGCCTCGGTCTCCGGCCCACCGAGATGGAGGTGGGCGGCCACGTCGTCGGTACGTACATCGCGGCCGACCCCGCCGGGGCGACCGAGGTGCCGGGCGTATGGGTGGCCGGCAACGTCGCCAACCTCATGGAGCAGGTCGTCGGAGCGGCGGCAGCCGGTCTGAAGGCCGCCTCGATGATCAATATGGACCTCGTCACCGAGGACACCCGGCGCGCGGTCGACGCCCGCCGCGCACCCTTCTCGGCCGAGGCCGAGCGCCAGGTCACCGAGCGTGTGCTCGGTGACCGCCGTCACGGACTTCAGGAGACATCACGATGACCACCGAAGACACCCGCACCGACGCCGAGATGTGGGACGACCGGTACCGCGAGAGCGACCGGATCTGGAGCGGCAACCCCAATGTCGTCCTCGTCCGTGAAGTGGAGGGCCTCAAGCCCGGCCGCGCCCTCGACCTGGGATGCGGCGAAGGCGCGGACGCGGTCTGGCTGGCCCGGTGGGGCTGGCAGGTCACCGCGACCGACATCTCGCGCGTCGCCCTCGAGCGGGCGGCGGTCCACGCGGCCGAGGCCGGTGTCGCCGACCGGATCGACTGGCAGTGGCACGACCTGGGGGCCTCGTTCCCCGAGGGGGAGTTCGATCTGGTCTCCGCGCAGTTCCTGCACTCCATGGGTGACCTGCCGCGCGAGGAGATCCTGCGCAAGGCGGCCGCGGCCGTCGCACCCGGCGGGGTGCTCCTGGTCGTCGGCCACGCCGGCTTCCCCTCCTGGGAGCACGACCACCCGGACATGGAGCTGCCCACGACGGACGAGGTCCTCGCGTCCCTCGAGCTCCCGGAAGGGGCGTGGGACGTGTTGCTCAGCGAGGAACACGAGCGGATCCAGAACGACCCCGAGGGCAACCCCACCACCCGCACGGACAACGCGCTGAAGCTCCGCCGCCGCTGACAACGGGTGTGGCTCCGCACCGCGCATCGACGGCAGGGCCTTCGCCGGACGTGAGGGCCCTGCCGTCCGGCCAACCAGGAGAGCGGGGGCGTGACGGGCCGCCGTCCAGCCTCAGAACCAGAAGCCTTTAGGACATGAAGTGACCTATATGGATTCTAGTGTGGGCCTCGATCGGCGGAACAGGGACGACAGAAGGCAGAGATCATGACCGTCAGCGAGACGAGCACCCGCAACGTGGCCGAGGCCCTGGCCGTCACCGGCGAGCGCGCCGACCTGCTGGAGATGCTGGCCGTCCAGCGGCACTTCCTGCGCCTCACCACCCGCGACCTCACCGACGAGCAGGCGCGGTTGCGGACCACCGCCAGTGCACTGTGCCTGGGAGGTCTCATCAAGCACGTCACCGCGGTCGAGCGGAGCTGGGCGGGCTTCATCCTGCACGGCCCGTCGACGGTGCCGGACTTCACCGCCATGACCGAGGCCGACTGGGCCCGACGGGCCGACGAGTTCGAGCTGCTGCCCGGCGAGACGCTGGCGGGCGTGCTCGACGATTACGCCGACGTGTCCCGCCGGACCGATGAACTGGTCGCCACCCTGCCCGACCTGTCCATCACCCACGCGCTGCCGAACGCCCCGTGGACGGAGCCCGGCAAGCGGTGGTCGATCCGTCAGGTGCTGATGCACATCGCCACCGAGACCGCCCATCACGCCGGTCACGCCGACATCATCCGTGAGTCGCTGGACGGCGCGAAGAGCATGGGCTGAACGAAGCCCTGGTCCGTGAGTGGGCGCGACGGCCGCAGGGACGAAGCGTGCCCCCGTGCTGGAACAAGGGTGAAACGCCGAGCGCCCGCCGTCCTCCCCGGAAGGGGAGAGCCGGCGGGCGCGCTCGGTCCAGGTGGCTCAGGCCTGCGGGACGGCCTTGATCGCGGAGATGTCGAAGGTCAGCTTGACCTTGTCGCTGACCATCACACCGCCGGTCTCCAGCGCCGCGTTCCAGGTCAGGCCCCAGTCGGAGCGCAGGATGTTCGTGCTGCCCTCGAAGCCGACACGCTCGTTGCCGTACACGTCGGTGGCGGAGCCGTTGAACTCCAGGTCGATGGAGAGGGGCCGGGTGACGTCCTTGATCGTGAGGTCGCCGGTGACGCGGTAGGTGTCACCGCCGAGCTGCTCGGCCTGCGTGGAGCGGAACGTCATCAGGGGGAACTTCTCGGCGTCGAAGAAGTCGCCGCTGACCAGGTGGCCGTCGCGGTCGGCGATGCCGGTGTCGACGCTGGCGATCCTGACGTCGATCGACGCGGAGGAGTTGGACGGGTCGGAGCCGTCCAGTACCAGCGTGCCCTCGTGCTCACCGAAGGAGCCGCGCACGTTGGTGACCATGGCGTGGCGGACGGTGAAGCCGATGCTGCTGTGCGCCGGGTCGATGGTGTAGGTGCCGGTCAGCGCGGCCAGTGCCGGGTCCACCGCGAGGGTGGCGGTGGCGGACGAGGCCTCGTTGTTCTTGCGGTTGAACAGAGCCATGGCTCCTCCTCGGGGGACGTGTTCAGACGAGTGGCTTGCCGAAGGTCTTGTTTAACCTTCAATGAGATTGACTGTAGACCCATTTTGTTAAACATTCAACATCAGCGTCCAGGTCGGTCCGGAAGTCCGGCCCGTCCGGCGCCTCTCCCTGGTGGACGCGCGTAGATCCCGGGCGTCCGGGATCACCTGGTCGCCCTCGGGCGGCTGCTCCAACCGGAACCTCTCCACCTGTACGTCCTTCGACCAGCTCGAACCCAGACGCTGATGAGCGCCACGAGTCCGCCCCGCCGGCCGCGGCAGCGGACGACGGGGCGGATCGTCACCGGTGGGAGGCGTCACCGGTGGGGGCGTCAGGAGCCGACGCTCACCGTGAAGCGCCGCGGGTTGCCGTCGTGCGCCGCCCCCGAGACATCCGGTTCGCCGTCCGGGCGTACGTCGTCGTAGGGGAACGCGTAGCCGATCGGCGAGTTCGCGTGGACGACGCGGGACCAGTGGTTCGTCACCCCGCCCTTGTAGTAGTCCGCCACCGTGGTGCCGTTGGGCTGCTGCGGGTGACTGAGCATGATCGAGCGGTTGAAGCCCGCGGCGATCCTGGCCAGCAGCGCCTTCTTGTCGTCGGAGTCACCCGGGTTGTTGGTGAAGGGGCCGTGGTTGCAGGTGAAGATGTCCTTCGACGTCGGCTTGACGAACGTGTGGCCGCCCTCGAAGGTCAGCGTGTCGCCGCTGACGCGGCCGGCCATCGTGCCCCGGCCCCCCTGCAGATCGATCCTGAGGTCGGTGGAGCGGTACTTCTCCCAGACCTCGTCGATCTGGGCCGTGAACAGATCCCGGAACGGCATCTCGGCCGGCCGGTCGAAGAACGGCGCCATCAGGTTCTGCGGCGAGACGACCCGCAGGACCTGCCCGTCGCCGCCCCGGGTGACCAGCTTGTCCCAGGGCTGACCGTCGGCGGCCGCCTGCGCCGTGAGGTCGTCGGCGATGCGCTGCACCGCGCCGTCCGGGAGCGGGGCCACCGTGTGGGTGGCGTCACCCTCCAGGGTCAGCCCGATCGGCAGCGCCGTCACGAGGTCGACGTAACTGATGTTGGCGTAGAGCTGCTGCGGATTGAACGTGAACTCGCAGAACGACCAGGTCCTGCCGTAGTTCGGGTCGGTGGGCGTCGCGAAGGCGGGCTCGACCAGGGAGGGACCCGGGTTGAGATAGAAGTCCAGCTTGTCGTCCCGGACGAAGTAGACCCTCGCTCCGTACATCTGGGGCAGGGTCAGGACGACGGGCCCGGCGCCAGCGGCTTTCAGCGGGATGGCGCAGTCCACCGGCAGGGGGGTCTGCGGGGCGCCGGGGGAGTCGGGGCGGTAGACGGTGCCGTCGGGGCGCAGGAGCACCCAGCGGTCCGTGCCCTGCTCGTGGCCGGTGACGTACGCGTGCACCGTGCCCGGCAACGACTTGTTCTCCAGAGCCAGTTCACAGGTTTCCGCAGCCGCCGAGGCGCGCGGGCTCAGGGCGCTGCCCCAGAGGGGGTAGGAGAGCGCGGTCGCCGAGGCGGCGGCGCCTGTCAGGAACATTCTGCGCGAAATCACGAAGGAACTCCCGAGGTGTGGGGGTCGCAGACGGGGGTCAGGGGGGGAGGTGGAGCTGTGGGGGGTGTCTGCGGTGCGCACCACTCTCGCCAGGCCTTCGGTGAGCGTCAAGACTTACGGCTGAGAGCGCTCTCAGACAGGCTCAGTTCTTCACAACTCGATGCCGCTGGACGGGATTTGGCCACGCCTGGTCGATCATCGGCTGCATGGAGTGAACAGGAGTCGAACGCGACACCGGCCGTGGGACGTCCGGTCGTCCCCGGGGTGGAACGGTGTGGCACTCCGGGGCGTGTGATCCTGGGAGTCCCCCCGCCATTTCGGTGCGTCGGGTCGCCCGCCCCGGTGGATCCGCGGCGTGGCGCGTGAGCGGGCGTGTGGCGGGCGCCACATGGTCCGCTTTGTTGGAGTCCTACAACGCGAACGCCCCGTGAGCTGGTGGATGGGTTACATGGTGTCCGGCTTCTGTCAGGTGCCACCAGGAAACAGGGCGGGAGACTGTCCGGTGTGGACGGCAGGGATTGTGTGGTCGGGTTCGTAGGGTCGACGTATGACCGTTGTGGACGAAATCCCGGGCGAGCCGAGTGACACGCGTGGCCGGGTGGCCGAACTGCTGGCACTGCGCGAGCAGGCCCGGCGTGGACCGAGCGACCGGGCGACCGAGGCGCAGCACGCCAAGGGCAAGCTGACGGCCCGCGAGCGCATCGCGCTGCTGCTGGACGAGGGATCGTTCAAGGAGGTCGAGCAGCTGCGCCGGCACCGGGCGACCGGCTTCGGCCTGGAGGCCAAGAAGCCGTACACCGACGGTGTCATCACCGGGTGGGGCACGGTCGAGGGCCGGACCGTCTTCGTCTACGCACACGACTTCCGGATCTTCGGCGGGGCGCTGGGCGAGGCGCACGCCACGAAGATCCACAAGATCATGGACATGGCCATCTCGGCCGGTGCCCCGCTGGTCTCGCTGAACGACGGCGCCGGCGCCCGTATCCAGGAGGGTGTCAGCGCGCTCGCCGGCTACGGCGGGATCTTCCAGCGCAACACCCGCGCCTCCGGTGTCATCCCGCAGATCAGCGTGATGCTCGGCCCGTGCGCCGGTGGCGCCGCGTACAGCCCGGCGCTGACCGACTTCGTCTTCATGGTCCGTGAGACCTCACAGATGTTCATCACCGGACCGGACGTCGTCAAGGCCGTCACCGGCGAGGAGATCACCCAGAACGGCCTCGGCGGCGCCGACGTGCACGCCGAGACCTCGGGCGTCGCGCACTTCGCGTACGACGACGAGGAGACCTGCATCGCCGAGGTCCGCTACCTGATCGGGATGCTGCCCTCCAACAACCGGGAGAACCCTCCGGTCGTACCGAGCGACGACCCGGCCGACCGGCGCGGTGACGTCCTCCTGGACCTCGTCCCGGCCGACGGCAACCGCCCGTACGACATGCACAAGGTCATCGAGGAGCTCGTCGACGACGGCGACTTCCTGGAGGTCCACGAGCGCTGGGCCCGCAACATCGTCTGCGCACTGGCCCGGCTCGACGGCCAGGTCGTCGGTATCGTGGCCAACCAGCCGCAGTCGCTGGCCGGCGTCCTGGACATCGAGGCGTCCGAGAAGGCCGCGCGATTCGTCCAGATGTGTGATGCCTTCAACATTCCCATCGTCACTCTGCTGGACGTACCCGGCTTCCTGCCCGGCGTCGATCAGGAGCACGGTGGGATCATCCGGCACGGCGCGAAGCTGCTCTACGCGTACTGCAACGCCACCGTGCCGAGGATCTCGCTGATCCTGCGCAAGGCCTACGGAGGCGCGTACATCGTCATGGACAGCCAGTCCATCGGCGCCGACCTCACCTACGCGTGGCCCACCAACGAGATCGCCGTGATGGGTGCCGAAGGCGCCGCCAACGTCATCTTCCGCCGTCAGATCGCCGACGCCGAGGACCCCGAAGCCATGCGGGCCCGCATGGTCAAGGAGTACAAGGCCGAGCTGATGCACCCCTACTACGCCGCCGAGCGCGGCCTGGTCGACGACGTCATCGACCCCGCCGAGACGCGCGAGGTGCTGATCGCCTCGCTCGCGATGCTCCGCAACAAGCACGCCGACCTGCCGTCCCGCAAACACGGCAACCCCCCGCAGTAGCCGCGGCCGCAGCGGCGCTCCGCTCCGCTCCGCGACCACCTGCCCAGAAGACGGAGACATCCATGAGCGTCACCCCCGCCGATTCGGTCCTGCGCGTCGAGAAGGGCCAGGCCGGCCCCGAAGAGCTCGCCGCCATCACCGCTGTCCTGCTCGCCCGCGCGGCCGCCCAGCCCGAGGTGACCGCCCACCGGGGCCGCAGCACCGCCGGATGGCGCAGGCTGGAGCGCACCCCGGGTTTCCGGGCCCCGCACAGCTGGCAGGGCTGAGAGCGGCCGCTGAGGCCGTTCAGGGGCCTCAGGGCCCCGTGCGCGCGTCCCTGTGTGTCCCGAACGTCCTGTGACGTCCTGTGCGCCCTGTGCGGACGAAGGCCCCGTACTCCTCGAAGCTCGAGGAGTACGGGGCCTTCGTCGTGCGGCGTCGGGGTCAGCGCAGGCGGGCCATCAGTGCGTGCTCGACCAGGGTGATCAGCGCGCTCTTGGCGTCCGCGCGGTGCCGGGCGTCCGTGGTGAGGATCGGGGTGTCAGGTCCGATCTGGAGCGCTTCGCGTACTTCGTCGGGCGTGTAGGCCTGGTGTCCGTCGAAGCCGTTGAGGGCGATGACGAACGGGAGCCCGCTGTTCTCGAAGTAGTCGACGGCGGGGAAGCAGTCGGCGAGGCGGCGGGTGTCGACGAGGACGACGGCGCCGATGGCGCCGCGGACCAGGTCGTCCCACATGAACCAGAAGCGGTCCTGTCCGGGGGTGCCGAACAGGTAGAGGATCAGGTCCTGGTCCAGGGTGATGCGTCCGAAGTCCATGGCCACCGTGGTGGTGGTCTTGTCCCCGGTGTGGGTCAGGTCGTCGATGCCCGCGGACGCGGACGTCATCACGGCTTCGGTGCGCAGCGGATTGATCTCCGAAACGGCACCGACAAACGTGGTCTTACCCACGCCGAAGCCCCCTGCCACCACGATCTTCGCCGAGGTAGTGGAGCGGGCCGCTCCGCCGCTAGAGCTTGCGAAGTCCACTGAGCACCCTTTCGAGCAGTGTCACATCTGGTTGGCCGCCGGCGGTCTCGTCGCCGCCGGGCTGATGGATAGCGACGAGTCCGGCCTCGGCCAGGTCGGCGACGAGGATCCGGGCAACGCCGAGGGGGATCGAGAGCAGGGCCGACACCTCGGCCACCGACTTGATCTCGATGCAGAGCCGGCAGATCCGCTGGTGCTCGGGCAACTGCCCTTGCAACCGGGACGGATCGGCCGTGGTGCTGACCAGTGCCTCGATGGCGAGCTGGTACCGCGGCCGGGTCCGGCCGCCGGTCATGGCGTACGGACGGACCAGCGGGTTGTGCGCCGCGGGCTTCGCCGGCGCCGGTTCCCGCCGCTGGACGGGCTGGATGCGCGACGGCGGGACCTCGTACCGAGGCTGCTGCCAGTCGCCGCCCTGCGAACCCTGCTGCGGCTGCTGGTACGGCTGCTGGTGCGGCCACCCGGACCCGGGCTGCGGGGACTGCTGCTGCCAGTCGCCACCGTGCCGGCCCTGCTGGGACTGGTGGGGCTGCTGATAGGGCTGATACGGCTGATAAGGCTCTTGCGCGCCCTGTCTGCCGGGCATGGAGGGGTTGTCGAAACGGTTGTCACCCTGCTCACCCGGAACCCGCTGACCGCCCTGGTACGGGTGCCCGCCTGTGGGTGTTGCCACGTTTCCTCCTCCGCCTGCCGGTCGCCATCACAGTGGTGCCGCGCCACCGCACCTTATGGCGCGGTGACGAGAAACGCACTGTCTGTCTATTAGTTAAGAAGACTTCCCTGGAGTTCGGCGCGGAGATCCGGGGTGAGAACACTTCCTGCACGATCTACGAGAAGTGCCATTTCGTACCCAACCAGGCCGATATCGGCGTCCGGGTGGGCGAGAACGGCGAGCGAGGATCCGTCAGAGATGGACATGATGAAGAGGAATCCTCGCTCCATCTCCACAACGGTCTGATTCACGGCACCGCCCTCGAAGATCCGGGAGGCACCCGCGGTCAGCGACGTCAGACCGGAGGCGACTGCCGCCAGCTGATCGGCACGGTCCCGTGGGAAACCCTCGGACATCGCCAGCAGGAGTCCGTCGGCGGAGACCACCACCGTGTGCGACACCCCAGGGGTGTTGTCCACGAAGTTGGTGATCAACCAGTTCAGATTCTGCGCCGCCTGGCTCATCGGGCTCACACTAACGCTCCTGGTTGTAGGTATCACTTGTGTCCGAACCCGCGGTACGTCCCCGCAGGACACCACGGCGCAGGTTGCTCAACCTGCCCCGCACGTCCTCAGGGGCACGGGAGACCTGTGGGCCGCCCTGCTGGGTCTGCTCAGCCGTGCCCTCGACCAGATTGGCCTTGGGGACGCGCCGGGGGAGACCGGAAGGGGTGATTCCGCCCGCCTTCGGCTCCCGCAGCTTCTCGGCCCGCTCCCAGCGCTCGTCGTTCGCCGAGCGCCAGTCCTCGGGGCCTTCGCCGTCCGCCTGCTGCGCCTGCGGCTGGTCCTGCTGAGGCCGCTGCTGCTGGGCCGGTGCGGCGGGCTGACCGTTCCCGCGGCCGGTGGGCTGCCAGTGCTGCTGGCCCGCACCGCGGCGCGGGAGACCCGCCTCGGTCAGCTCGGGACCGGGGCCGGGGGTGGGGGTGGGTCCCAGGCTGTCGAAGCCCTCGTGTTCCCGTGTCTCGGCGGGAGCGCTCGGAACAGATTCCGCTTCGGGCTGCGCCAAGGGCTCGAAAGCTCCCTGGTAGCCACCCTGATCCGCCCATTCACCCTGGTGGGGGCCGCTGTTCTGCGGAGCGAACTGGTCGGCGTACTGCTCCTGCCCGCCGTCCGGAGCGGCGTACACGGCTTCCGTATAGCCGTTCTGCTGCTGCTGCTGCTGCGGATCCGGATAGTTTTCGCCGTTGCCGGTGGCGTACGGGTCGTAGCCGCCCTCGTAGCCGGGCTGCGCGTACTGCTGCTGGTTCTGGGCGTACTGCTCCGGGGCCGGGGCGTACTGCTCCTGGGTGAACTGCTCCGGGGAGTAGTCCTGTCGCTGCCCGGTACCGTCGTCCTGGAACGGCGGGCGCTCGCCGCCTGTCTGTGCCTCCAGCGCCGCCCGGCGCTCCTCGCGCATGAGCGAGCGGTTGACCGGGTCGAGCTGGGGCGAGTCCGCGACCGTGGTGTCGTAGCGCGAGTCGTCGAAGCCGAGCTCCGCCGCCGTGCGCATCGGGACCTGCTGCGGCATCGGGTCGAACGCCTGCTGCTGCTCGGGCATGATCGAGGAGACGGTGAAGTCACCCTGCGGCGCACCTTCGCCGCCGCCGCCGTGGGTGATCGCGTCCGGCAGCATGACCAGCGACGTGGTGCCCGCCTGCTCGCCCGAGGGGCGGAGCTGGACCCGAATGTCGTGCCGGTCGGCCAGCCGGCCGACCACGAACAGGCCCATCCGCTGGGACACCGCGGCGTCCACCGTCGGGGGGTTGGCCAGCTTGTGGTTGATGTCCGCGAAGTCCTCGGCAGTGAGACCGATGCCCTTGTCGTGGATCTCGACCATGACGCGGCCGTCGGGCAGCCGGGTCGCGGTGACCCGCACCTTGGTCTGCGGCGAGGAGAAGGAGGTGGCGTTCTCCAGCAGCTCGGCCAGCAGGTGCACGAGGTCGGTCACGGCCTGGCCGTGGATCTCGCTCTCCGGCACACCGGTGAGCTCGATGCGCTCGTACGACTCCACCTCGGAGGAGGCGGCCCGCAGCACGTCGACCAGCGGCACCGGCTGATTCCAGCGGCGCCCGGGCTCCTCGCCCGCGAGGACGAGGAGGTTCTCGCCGTTACGCCGCATACGGGTGGCCAGGTGGTCCAGCTTGAAGAGGCTGTCCAGCTGGTCCGGGTCGGCCTCGTTGTTCTCCAGGTCGGTGATGAGGGTCAGCTGGCCCTCGATGAGCGACTGGTTGCGGCGCGACAGGTTGGTGAAGATCGCGTTGACGTTGCCCCGCAGCATGGCCTGCTCGGCGGCGAGCCGGACAGCCTCACGGTGCACCTGGTCGAAGGCGCGCGCGACCTCGCCGATCTCGTCCTGGCTGTTGATCGGGATCGGCTGCACCCGGGTGTCCACCCGGCCCGGCTCGGTCCGCGACAGCTGGTCGACCAGCATCGGCAGCCGCTGCTCGGCGATGCCGAAGGCAGCCGTACGCAGCTGGCGCATCGAGCGGCTCATCTGGCGGGCCATGAGCCCGGCGATGATGAAGGCGGCCAGCAGCGCGACGATCACGATGGCGGCGTTGACGATGGCGTCGGTCCGGGCGTCGGACGAGATCTCCGCCGCCTCGGCCACGGCCTTGTCCACCAGCTCGTTCTCGACCGTGGTGTAGCCGTCGAACTTCGCGGTGGCCGCGGCCATCCAGGTCTCGGGCGTGATGCCCTTCGCCTTCAGCTCGTCCGGCTGCTTGCCCTGGCCGATCTGCTGGGCCATGCCGTCGAAGACCGAACCGTCGATGCTCGGAGGCGCGACGAAGGGCTTGCCCGCGGCCTTGGCCTGTGCCTCGGCGGCCTTCAACTGCTTGGCGCCCTCGGCGGCCTTGGCGGCCATGACTTCCGTGAGCCGGGCCGCGTCGGCCTCCGTACCACCGGAGACGAACTCGCCGAGGGCGATCTGCTCCAGGTAGTTGTACGAGCTGAACGCCGTGACCTGGCCGTTGAAGTTGCGCTCCTCCTGGCTCGGCCGCACCAGCAGGTGCATGCCTATGGAGCGCTGAAGCGATTCTGCGGCCTTGGCCAGCTCGATCGCGTACACGGTCCGGCCGTAGCTGGTGATGTTGCCGGTGCCCAGGCCGAGCTCGTTGGAGAACTCCATCAGCGAGTGCTGGACCTTGGTGTAGCCCTCTTCCGTCTTCACCGGGTCCATCGCCTCGGCGTAGGCGGACTTGCGCAGCTCGGGGAGCAGCGGCTCCTCCACCTTGAACAGCTTCAGGCGGCGGTGGAGCCCTTCCTTGTCCGGCATGTTCTGCACGGCGGCGTCGAAGTCCGACGCGGCGCTGTCCGTGGTGGCACGCACCTTCTCCACCTCGGCGGCGGTGCGCTTGTTGGACAGCAGGGGCTGAGCGGTGAGGTCACGCTCGTTCAACAGGGCCTGTCCGTACGCCGCGGCCGCGCGGACGACCAGGGCCGTCTTCTCGGCTTCCTGCGCCTCGTTCCAGGTGTCGATCGACCCCTTCACCTGGAAGCCGCCCATGACCAGGCCGACCAGCGCCGGGATCAGGAGAATCGCGTTCAGCCGGGTGGGCACCCGCCAGTTGCGCGGGGACATCCGGCTGGTGCTGCCACCGGCCGGTTCCGCCGCGGACGACGTGTCCGCAGGCGGAGACACCGCAGCGCGCGGCGGCGGCGTGAAGTTGCCCCGCTCCGGCTGCGCCGCGGAGCCCTCGTTGCTTCGCCTCACTCGACCAACAACCTCTCGGCGTCGGCACCTACGTTGTGCCGGATTATCGTTCAGGGCCCGTACTGCTGGGCAGTTCGAGGCATTGCAGCACGGGGACCGGGCACGTTCCAAACAGTCGGAATGCGGGATTCGGAGCGAGGCGGGCGCCCGATAAAACGGGCATAAAGAACGAGCCCCGCCAAAAGGCGAGGCTCATGTGAGCGCAGCGGCACCGGCCGTGCGCGTCGGGTATCGATGAGGACCCAGATCTCTGTCGAAATGTTATGAACACGGGGGCGGATCGTGTCAAAGGACACAGGCCGCCCCCGAGTGACTACAACAACTTCCGTAGATCACTAAAGACTTACGGCTACTTCAGCCGTGCCATCAGTGCGTGCTCGACCAGGGTGATCAGGCCGCTCTTGGCGTCCGCGCGGTGCCGGGCGTCCGTGGTGATGATCGGGGCGTCGGGGCCGATCTGGAGTGCTTCGCGTACTTCGTCGGGCGTGTAGGGCTGGTGTCCGTCGAAGCCGTTGAGGGCGATGACGAAGGGGAGCCCGCTGTTCTCGAAGTAGTCGACGGCGGGGAAGCAGTCGGCGAGGCGGCGGGTGTCGACGAGGACGACGGCGCCGATGGCGCCGCGGACCAGGTCGTCCCACATGAACCAGAAGCGGTCCTGTCCGGGGGTGCCGAACAGGTAGAGGATCAGGTCCTGGTCCAGGGTGATGCGTCCGAAGTCCATGGCCACCGTGGTGGTGGTCTTGTCCCCGGTGTGGGTCAGGTCGTCGATGCCCGCGGACGCGGACGTCATCACGGCCTCGGTGCGCAGCGGATTGATCTCCGAAACGGCACCGACGAACGTGGTCTTACCCACGCCGAAGCCCCCTGCCACCACGATCTTCGCCGAGGTGGTGGAGCGGGCCGTACCCGTACCGCCGCTAGAGCTTGCGAAGTCCACTGAGCACCCTTTCGAGCAGTGTCACATCCGGCGCGCCGCCGGCCTCTCCGTTGCCCGGCTGGTGGATGGCCACCATGCCGGCTTCCGCCAGGTCCGCCACGAGGATCCGTGCCACACCCAGAGGCATGGCCAGCAGGGCCGACACCTCGGCCACCGACTTGACCTCGCGGCACAGGTGGCAGATCCGCTGGTGCTCGGGGAGCAGGGTCCCCAGGTGGGCGGGGTCCGCTGTGGTGCTGACCAGTGCCTCTATCGCGAGCTGATAGCGCGGCCGGGTCCGGCCGCCGGTCATGGCGTAGGGACGGACCAGCGGCTGGTCGCCTTCACCGTCGTACGACGCGTGGTGCAGTGCGCCGTACGGATCAGGTGAGGCGGGTGGCGGGGTCATAAATCCTCCGGGCGTGACAGCAGGGTGTCGGCTTGCCGTCTGAAGGTGGCCGGTGGGGGGCTGTGTCGGCCGGACGGGTGAGGGTTTTGAGTAGTACCTGGGGGGATCACGTCGAGTGTGTGCCGCATGGCCGTCTAGTGGAGCAGACTTCCTTGTAGTTCGGCGCGGAGGTCAGGGGTGAGGACGGTCCCCGCACGGTCGACGAGGAGTGCCATCTCGTACCCGACCAGACCGATGTCCGCGTCCGGGTGGGCGAGAACAGCGAGTGAAGATCCGTCAGAGATGGACATGAGGAAGAGGAATCCCCTCTCCATCTCCACGACGGTCTGGCTCACGGCGCCGCCTTCGAAGATCCGGGAGGCACCCGCGGTCAGCGACGTCAGGCCGGAGGCGACTGCCGCCAGCTGATCGGCGCGGTCGCGCGGGAAACCTTCGGACATCGCCAGCAGCAGGCCATCCGCGGAGACCACCACCGTGTGGGACACCCCTGGGGTGTTGTCCACGAAGTTGGTGATCAGCCAGTTCAGATTCTGCGCGGCCTGACTCATGGGGCTCAACTAACGCTCCTGCTGGTGAGTGGGGCCGAGTTGGTAACTGCCGGTAGACGGGCCGGTGTTGGCCTGTCGTCCCTGCTGGATGCCCCGGCGGAGATTGGTCAGACGGCCGCGTACGTCATCCGGCGCACGCGAAACCTGAGGTCCGGACTGATGATTCTGCTGCTGAGCGGTGCCCGGCACCAAATTGGCACGTGGGACACGGCGAGGCAGTCCGGACGTCGTGATCCCGCCGGCGGCGGGCTTCTTGACCCGCTCCGCCTGCCGTACGAGTTCGTCGTTGGGCGAAGCGCGCCATGAACTGGTCGCGCTGCTGTCCGCCGCGCCACGCCGAGGCATGGGCGGAGGCGGGGTGTCGCCGACGGGCTGGGAGGCGGCCGGTGCCTGCGGCTCGGCAGCCGGCGGCTGCTGGCCGCCCTGCTGCACGCCGTGGAACCAGTTCGTCTCCAGCGTGTCGTACAGCGGCGTACGTCCGTCACCGGGGCCGGCCGGCGGCAACGCCTCGGGCTGCTGCGGCAGCGCCGGACGGTGCGGCAGCTCACCCGCGGAGGGAGCCGGCGGACGCGGTGCGCCGAAGTCGGCGTCGTCCTGGTGGCGCGGTGCGGGCGTCTGCGGGGCCTGGGCGCCGAAGCCCTGGTCCTGCGGCATCGGCGCGTTGAAGTCGGGGCGGGCGAACTGCGCGGTGCTCGCCGGGTCCGGCGCCTGCGGGAACTGGGGCGCCTGCGGGTACTGGGGTGCCTGCGGGGCCGAGAAGTCCGGGCGGGCGAACTCCGCTGTGGCGCCGGGGCCCTGACGGTCGTCCATCGGCGGACGCTGGTTCGGCGGGCTGAACGGCTGGTTCGGGCCCGAGGTCCCCGGCCGGGCGAACCGGCCGTTGTCGTGCTCCTCGTGCCCACGCGGAGCGTCCGGCTGCGGGCGTCGGGGAGCACCCTGCTCCTCGGCGCCCCAGCTGGTGTTCTGCGCGCGCTGCGGCTGCGGGTTGCCGCCGGGCAGCTCGGCGCGCGGACCGCCGACGGGCGGAAGCTGGCGGCCGGGGCCTCCAGGCTGCTGTCCGCCCCGGTTGTCCTGGGGCTGCTGCGGACCACGGGGCGTGGGTGCGCCGGCGTGGCCGAAGAGGTTGGGCCGCCCCGAGTCCGTACCGGCCGAGGGGTCCTGCGGGGGCCGCGCTCCGGGACGGGCACCACCGGCGAAGGCACCGGCGAGGCCGCCGCCCTGACGCGGAGCGTCGGGCCGGCCGGGCAGACCGGGGCCCTGCTGGTTGCCCTGCTGCGGCTGACGCGGTCCGCCGTCACGCGAGGGCAGTGCGGCCCGAGGAGCCGAGCCCGTACCGACCTGTCCGCGCGAGGCGGACGCGCCGAGCCCCGCGGTGGGCGCCGAACCGGCGACTCCGGGACGCTGGCCGCCTGCGGCGGGCGCGCCGCCGGCGAGGAGCCCGCCCGGGGCGCCGCCCTGCTGGCCGCCCTTGCCCTGCTGGCCGGCCTTCGGCGGCTGCTTGCCACCGTGCGCGACCTCCATGGGCAGCATGACCAGTGCGGTGGTACCGCCGGAGTCGGAGGGCCGCAGCTGGATGCGGATGCCGTGACGCAGGGACAGCCGGCCGACCACGAACAGACCCATGCGGCGGGACACCGAGACGTCCACGGTGGGCGGCGAGGCGAGCCGCTCGTTGATCGCGGCCAGGTCCTCGGGGGAGAGGCCGATACCGGTGTCGTGGATCTCGACGAGCACACGGCCGTCGGGCAGCGCGTGACCGGTGACCCTGACCTTCGTCTGCGGCGAGGAGAACGAGGTGGCGTTCTCCAGCAGCTCCGCGAGCAGGTGCACGAGGTCGTTGACGATGCGGCCGGCGACCTCGGTGGCGGGCACGGCGGCCAGTTCGATGCGCTCGTACTGCTCCACCTCGGAGGCGGCGGCACGGAGCACGTCGACCAGCGGCACGGGCCGGGTCCAGCGGCGGCCGGGCTCCTCGCCCGCGAGGACGAGGAGGTTCTCGCCGTTCCGGCGCATACGGGTGGCGAGGTGGTCGAGCTTGAAGAGCGAGGACAGCTGGTCGGGGTCGGCCTCGCGGGACTCCAGCTCGGAGATGAGCGAGAGCTGGCGCTGGATGAGGCCCTGGCTGCGGCGCGAGAGGTTGGTGAACATCGCGTTGACGTTGCCTCGCAGCAGCGCCTGCTCGGCTGCCAGCCGGACCGCCTCGCGGTGCACGTCGTCGAAGGCCGCGGCCACCTGGCCGATCTCGTCCCGGGAGTGCACACCGACCGACTCGACGGAGGTGTCGACATCCTGCGGGTCCGTCTCGGAGAGCTGCTTGACGAGCTCGGGCAGGCGGTCCTGGGCGACCCGGGTCGCGGTCTCCTGCAGTCGCCGCAGCGAGCGGATCATGGACCGCGCCACGACGAAGGCGCCGACGAGCGACACGCCGAGGACGATGATGATCATCGCACCGTTCAGGATCGCGTCACGGCGCGATTCGTCACGCAGCTCGCGGGCCTTGCTCTCCATCTCACCGAGGAGCGTCTGCTCGATGGTGGTCATGGCCTGGATCTTGTTGGAGCTCTGGTCGTACCAGTCCATGTACGTGCGGGCCTTGCCGCTGCCCTCCATGCCCAGCGGGCTGTCGAGCACCTTCTTCGCGTACATGTCCGCGGCGGTGATCTCGGGATTCCCGTTGTCCAGCGGCGCCAGCAGTTCGGCGGAGCTCTTGCCGGTGGACTCGTAGGTCGTCTCGAAGGTCTTGAGGGTCGTGCTCGCCTTGTTCAGCGCGTTACGGCCGAACGCCTGGTCGTTGTCGTTCAGGTTGCCCTTCTCGCTGTCGCTGGTCGGCAGGGCCGCGGCGATGATGGCGCGCTCGACGGAGGCGTACTCCTTCGAGGAGGAGAAGGCGGCCAGTGCACGCGTCCGCTTGATCATCTCGGGGTTGCTGGTGGCCTGCGCCATGTCCTGCGACAGGCTCAGCAGCGAGGTGATGAGCTGGCTGTACTGGTCGACCGTGTTGAGACTCGGGCTGTCGCCGGCGTAGGCGTCCTTGCGGATGCTGGTGATGTTGCCCAGCTGGTTGCCGATCTGGCTGACACTCGCGTGGATGCTGTCCAGCGCCGCGTCGCCCGGGGAGTTGCCTATCTCGTCGGTGGCCTCGAAGAAGGCGTCCTTGGCGCGGTCGGTGCGCTCACGGGGCTGGGTGACCTTGTAGTCGGTGGCCTTCACGCCGTTCGACAGCGGGCCGGCCGACCTGTCGCGCTCCTCCTGGAGCGCGTTGGCGAGCGCGGTCGCCTTCTTGGTCATCTTGGTGAGCAGCTGCATGTGCTCCAGCTGGTCGATGTCGTTCATCGACTCGTTGATCCGCAGCCCGCCCAGGGTGGTCGCCGCGACGACGGGGAGAGCGAGCAGGGACACCAGACGCGTGCTGATGCGCCAGTTACGCAGAGCCACGCGTGAACCAGCGGTCGTGGGGCCGGCCGGCTTGGCGGGCGCCGCGGCCTCCGCGCTGCCGGAACTGCCGGAGCTCGTCGTGCCGGAGCGCTGCGCGCGGTCGCCGCCGTCACCGGCAGCACCGGGATTCTGGGCGTGCTGGGGCGAGGAACCGCGGTCGTTCCCACCGCGCGGTTCCTGCTCCGCCGGGGTTTCCCCTCGGCCCTGGCGGGGCTGGGGCGACCCCATGCCATCCCTCTTGAAACGTCCCTGCACTAGCGTCGCAACCTCTGGACCAGGCGTCCCTCCGCGCGGTCGCACGGCGGGACGGTGTCGGCGTCGTGGGGCGCTGGACGCGCCCCATGGTGGTCGTGAGTGACCGGCGTACTTCCCCCTCCCGCCGCCACTCGGCGCTGCGTTGCGCCCCTGCGCGTTGGGCCTGAAACCCGCGGCGGTGCGTGGAATTCCAGCACAGTGAAGGATCTCCAACAAGGCCCACGTACCGGGCTGTGACCTGGATGACACGGTGTGATGGCCGGGTGACAAGGCGTGGATCGTGTTCACGGTCAAACCGGTCGATATGGGGTTGGCTCCCCAGGGGTGCCGGGTGTCCCAGACGCCATGATCGGGAGCGGAATGACAGATTCAGAGCCGTATTGTCTGATTTGCATCCCATGATCAAGTGTCTGCAATGGGGGTTTTGTCATCACCTTCGTGAGCAAACTCACATCATGATCGCCGACTCATCCCGGCCGCGGTGGGGAATCGGATGTTTAGCCTGGCGCTGTACAGGGATAGGGAATCCCGACAACCGGCGCGCCCTCGGGCAGCGCCCCAGTGGCAAAGGTCCAGACGGCAGATGAAGACGACGATGACGTTCCGCAACATTGCCAACCCCCGGCGCACGACGCTGGCGCACCTCGAGGACGCCGAAGCGCTGCAGAAGCCGGAGCTGCGTGAGCACGCCGTCGACCTGCCCACCCAGACGGCCAACCCGCGCCGCACCATCCTCATGGTCGCCCCGGTCACGGCGGCGGAGTAGCGGCCGCCCTCCGGCCCGGCGAGGCGATAGCCTGGAGCGTCAGTCTTCAGCCAGCCAGCAAGTGAGGGGCGACAGCATCCCGTGCGCATCGCCAGGTTCTCCATCGACGGCAATGTCGCCTTCGGCGCGGTCGAGGGCGACAGCCCCGACAGCCTCGTCCTCGACATCATCAAGGGCATCCCGTACGCCGACTTCGAGCTCTCCGGGACCAAGGTCCCGCTGAAGAAGGTCCGGCTGCTGCCGCCCGTGCTCCCCAACAAGGTCGTGGCCATCGGCCGCAACTACGCGGAACACGCCGCCGAGATGGGCAACGAGGTCCCGGATGTGCCCGTCGCCTTCTTCAAGCCCACCACCTCGGTGATCGGCTCGGGCGACTCCATCGAATTCCCCTCCTTCTCCGAGGAGCTGCACCACGAGGCCGAGCTGGCCGTGGTGATCGGCCGTATGTGCCGTGAGGTCCCGCGGGAGCGCGTGAAGGACGTCATCTTCGGCTACACCTGCGCCAACGACGTCACCGCGCGTGACGTCCAGCGGCGCGAGAGCCAGTGGGCCCGGGCGAAGGGCTTCGACACGTCCTGCCCGCTCGGCCCCTGGGTGGAGACCGACGTCGACCCCGGCAACCTGGCGATCCAGGCCACGGTCAACGGCGAGCAACGCCAGCTCGGCCGTACGAGCGACATGGTCCGGTCCGTCGAGGACCTGGTCGTCCACATCTCGGAAGCCATGACGCTGCTCCCGGGCGACGTGATCCTCACCGGGACTCCCGCAGGGGTCGGACCCCTGCACGTCGGCGACGAGGTCGCCGTCACCATCGAAGGCATCGGCACTCTCACCAACAAGGTGATCAAGCGTGGCTAACCCCCCTGTCCGTGTACGTTTCTGTCCCTCCCCGACCGGCAACCCCCACGTGGGCCTGGTCCGGACAGCGCTCTTCAACTGGGCCTTCGCCCGGCATCACCAGGGCACCCTGGTCTTCCGCATCGAGGACACCGACGCGGCCCGCGACTCCGAGGAGTCCTACGAGCAGCTGCTCGACTCGATGCGCTGGCTCGGCCTCGACTGGGACGAGGGCCCCGAGATCGGCGGCCCCCACGCCCCGTACCGCCAGTCGCAGCGGATGGACCTCTACAAGGACGTCGCCGGGAAGCTCCTGGCCGCCGGACACGCGTACCACTGCTACTGCACCACCGAGGAGCTCGACACCCGTCGCGACGCCGCTCGCGCGGCCGGCAAGCCCTCGGGCTACGACGGCCACTGCCGTGACCTGAGCGACGAGCGGAAAACCGCGTACGAGGCCGAGGGGCGCACCTCGATCGTCCGCTTCCGGATGCCCGACGAGGCGATCACCTTCACCGACCTGGTCCGCGGCGACATCACGGTCCAGCCGGAGAACGTCCCGGACTACGGCATCGTCCGCGCCAACGGGGCCCCGCTCTACACGCTCGTCAACCCGGTCGACGACGCCCTGATGGAGATCACCCACGTCCTGCGCGGCGAGGACCTGCTCTCCTCCACCCCGCGCCAGATCGCCCTCTACCGGGCGCTCATCGAGCTGGGCATCGCCAAGGACACCCCCGCCTTCGGCCACCTCCCGTACGTCATGGGGGAGGGCAACAAGAAGCTGTCCAAGCGTGACCCGCAGGCCTCGCTCAACCTCTACCGCGAGCGCGGCTTCCTGCCCGAGGGGCTGCTCAACTACCTCTCGCTGCTCGGCTGGTCGATCGCCGAGGACCGTGACATCTTCGGCCGCGACGAGCTGGTCGCGGCGTTCGACATCGCCGACGTCAACGCCAACCCGGCCCGCTTCGACCTGAAGAAGGCCGAGCACATCAACGCCGAGCACCTGCGCATGCTCGACGTGAAGACCTTCACCGAGGCGTGCGGCCCCTGGCTGAAGGCACCCTTCGCCAACTGGGCGCCCGAGGCCTTCGACGCCGCGCAGTTCGCCGAGATCGCCCCGCACGCCCAGACGCGTGTGACGGTCCTCTCGGACATCACCGCCAACGTCGACTTCCTCTTCCTGGACGAGCCCGTCCACGACGAGGCGTCCTGGACGAAGGCCATGAAGGAGGGCTCCGACGCCCTGCTCGTCACGGCCCGCGCCGAGCTGACCGCCGCCGAGTGGAACGCCGAGGCGCTCAAGACGGCCGTCCTCACCGCCGGCGAGAAGCACGGTCTGAAGCTCGGCAAGGCCCAGGCCCCGGTCCGCGTCGCCGTCACCGGCCGCACGGTCGGTCTGCCGCTCTTCGAGTCCCTGGAGATCCTGGGCCGCGAGAAGACGATCGCCCGCATCGACGCCGCGCTGGCGAAGCTCGCCGCGTAGCTTCTCCGCGAACGGCGGAGGCCGGGACCCCGCCGGGGGGTCCCGGCCTCCGCCGTTCGCGGGCGTACGTCCGGGCTGTCGGCATCCCTGTGCTCAAGGACGGGTAGGTACGCCGCATGACCATCCTCGCGGTCCTCTGGGACATCGACGACACGATCTTCGACTACTCCGGAGCCGACCGCATCGGCATGCGCAAGCACCTGGAGACCGAGGGCTTCCCCGCGGGGTACGACGGCCTGGAGCGGGCCCTCGACGCATGGAAAGCCATCACGGACGTGCAGTGGGCGCGTTTCGCCGCCGGGGAGCTCGACTTCCAGGGGCAGCGACGGGAGCGCGTACGCGCGTTTCTCGGGCGGTGGCTGAGTGACGCCGAGGCCGATGACTGGTTCGGCCGGCACGCCGCCCACTACGAGGCCGCATGGGCGCTCTTCCCGGACACCCTGCCGGTCCTGGACCGGCTGGCGGGGAGCTTCCGACACGCCGTCCTGTCCAACTCCAGCATCCACAACCAGGACCGCAAGCTGCGCGCTCTCGGGGTACGGGACCGCTTCGAGGCCGTGGTGTGCGCCGTCGAGCTGGGCATCTCCAAGCCGGACGCGGGGGCGTTCCACGCCGCCTGTGAGGTGTTGGAGCTCGACCCGCACGAGGTGGCGTACGTCGGCAACGAGCCCGACATCGACGCGGGCGGGGCGGTGGCCGCCGGGCTGGCGGGGATCTGGCTGGACCGCGAGGGGCAGGGCGGTCGTCCCGAGCTCGTGCGGATCACCGGTCTGGAAGAACTTCCCGGCCTGCTGGCGGGCGATACCCGTTTTGGAGCGTCGGACACCTTCAGGTAATGTTCTTCCTGCGCCACCCGAGCGGGCCGAAAGATCCGGGCGGGGAAGCGCAGACAGAAGCAAGACCTCTCAGGGGTTGCGTTTCAGTGGGCTATGGTGTAATTGGCAACACTACGGTTTCTGGTACCGTCATTCTAGGTTCGAGTCCTGGTAGCCCAGCGCAAGACCGAAGTAACAAGCCCCCGTTGTGTAGCGGCCTAGCACGCTGCCCTCTCACGGCAGTAGCGCCGGTTCGAATCCGGTCGGGGGTACAGATCCTTCCCGCGAGAACATTTGGGTCGCACCCACGTACTCGATGCAGGATCGCTAGGGCCCCCGTTGTGTAGCGGCCTAGCACGCTGCCCTCTCACGGCAGTAGCGCCGGTTCGAATCCGGTCGGGGGTACTTGTCACACCATGGGCTATGGTGTAATTGGCAACACTACGGTTTCTGGTACCGTCATTCTAGGTTCGAGTCCTGGTAGCCCAGCGCAAGTCAGCAGTAACCACGCCCCCGTTGTGTAGCGGCCTAGCACGCTGCCCTCTCACGGCAGTAGCGCCGGTTCGAATCCGGTCGGGGGTACAACACGGCAGTACGGAAAGGCCCTTCACTTCGGTGAGGGGCCTTCTTCGTGAGTCCGCAACACCATCTCCGGTGCGGGACGGGTGACTTGGGCCGCCACGACGCTGGGGCGGCCGGAGGGGGAGGACGGAGGCAGGGGTGGGTCAGCCCGTGCGGCGCAGCGCCTCGCTCAGCCTCGCGGCGGAGTCGATGATGGCCTGCGCGTGCATCCGGCCCGGGTGGCGGGTGAGCCGCTCGATCGGCCCGGAGACGGACACCGCGGCGACCACGCGGTTCGACGGCCCGCGGACCGGGGCCGAGACCGAGGCCACGCCCGGCTCGCGCTCACCGATCGACTGGGCCCAGCCCCGCCGCCGTACGCCCGACAGGGCCGTCGCCGTGAAGCGGGCCCCCTGCAGGCCCCGGTGCAGGCGCTCCGGCTCCTCCCAGGCCATCAGGATCTGGGCGGAGGAACCCGCCTTCATCGTGAGCGTGGAGCCGACCGGCACGGTGTCCCGCAGTCCGGACAGGCGCTCCGCCGCCGCCACGCAGATGCGCATGTCGCCCTGCCGGCGGTAGAGCTGCGCGCTCTCGCCGGTGATGTCGCGCAGGTGGGTGAGTACGGGTCCGGCCGTTGCCAGGAGGCGGTCCTCGCCGGCCGCGGCCGCGAGCTCCGCGAGCCGGGGGCCGAGGATGAAACGGCCCTGCATGTCCCTCGCCACCATCCGGTGGTGTTCGAGTGCCACGGCCAGTCGGTGTGCCGTGGGCCGTGCGAGCCCTGTCGCCGCGACCAGCCCGGCGAGGGTGGCCGGACCGGACTCCAGGGCGCTCAATACCAGAGCTGCCTTGTCGAGAACGCCGACGCCGCTAGAGTTGTCCATACGACGATACTCGCGTCTCACTCTGTGAAACGCAAGTTCAATTTTCCCCGGAAGTTGCGAACCTGTACAGGCGGCCGTACAACGGCCCGCAGCCGCCGCCCCGCCCGGGGGTCAGGACGGCGGCACCCGAAATCTCTAGTTGGGCCGGCGACGACGCCGGCCGGAGGGAAAGCGATGGGTAGGACACTCGCGGAGAAGGTCTGGGACGACCACGTCGTCCGGCGCGCCGATGGCGAGCCCGACCTCCTCTTCATCGATCTGCACCTGCTGCACGAGGTGACCAGCCCGCAGGCGTTCGACGGTCTGCGCCAGGCCGGCCGGCCGGTGCGGCGCCTCGACCTCACCATCGCCACCGAGGACCACAACACCCCGACCCTCGACATCGACAAGCCGATCGCCGACCCGGTCTCCCGCGCCCAGCTGGAGACCCTGCGCAAGAACTGCGCGGAGTTCGGCGTCCGGCTGCACCCGCTGGGTGACGTCGAGCAGGGTGTCGTGCACGTGGTCGGCCCGCAGCTCGGCCTGACCCAGCCCGGCACCACGGTCGTCTGCGGTGACTCGCACACCTCCACCCACGGCGCGTTCGGGGCGCTGGCCTTCGGTATCGGCACCAGCCAGGTCGAGCACGTCCTGGCCACGCAGACGCTGCCCCTGGCCCGCCCCAGGACCATGGCGATCACCGTCGAGGGCGAACTCCCCGACAGTGTCACCGCCAAGGACCTCATCCTGGCCATCATCGCCCGGATCGGCACCGGCGGTGGTCAGGGCTACATCCTCGAATACCGAGGCCCCGCCATCGAGAAGCTGTCGATGGAAGCCCGGATGACCATCTGCAACATGTCCATCGAGGCCGGCGCCCGCGCGGGCATGATCGCCCCCGACGAGACCACCTTCGCCTATCTGCGGGGCCGTGACCACGCCCCCGAGGGCAAGGACTGGGACGCCGCGGTGGAGTACTGGAAGACGCTGCGCACCGACGACGACGCCGTCTTCGACGCCGAAGTCGTCATCGACGGCGCCGCGCTCGCGCCGTTCGTCACCTGGGGCACCAACCCCGGCCAGGGCGCGCCGCTGTCGGCCGACGTCCCCGACCCCGCGTCGTACGAGGACGCCTCGGAGCGCCACGCCGCCGAAAAGGCCCTGGAGTACATGGGGTTGACCGCCGGCCAGCCGCTGCGTGAGATCAACGTGGACACCGTGTTCGTAGGTTCGTGCACCAACGGGCGCATCGAGGACCTGCGTAACGCCGCTGCGGTCCTGGACGGCCGCAAAGTCGCCGACGGTGTACGGATGCTGGTCGTCCCGGGTTCCGTCCGGGTGGCCCTGCAAGCCGTGGAGGAGGGCCTGGACAAGGTCTTCACCGCCGCCGGCGCCGAATGGCGGCACGCGGGCTGCTCGATGTGCCTCGGCATGAACCCCGACCAGCTGGCCCCCGGTGAGCGCTCCGCCTCCACCTCGAACCGGAACTTCGAGGGCAGGCAGGGCAAGGGCGGCCGTACCCATCTGGTCTCCCCGCAGGTCGCCGCCGCCACCGCCGTGCTGGGCCACCTGGCCTCGCCCGCCGATCTGTCCGACGTCCGTACGCCCGCCGGAGTCTGAGAGTCATGGAAGCATTCACCGCACACACCGGCCGGGCCGTCCCGCTGCGCCGCAGCAACGTCGACACCGACCAGATCATCCCCGCGCACTGGCTGAAGAAGGTCACGCGCGACGGTTTCGAGGACGGGCTCTTCGAGGCCTGGCGCAAGGACGAGAACTTCGTCCTCAACCGCCCCGAGCGCAAGGGCGCCTCGGTGCTGGTCGCCGGTCCCGACTTCGGTACGGGCTCCTCGCGTGAGCACGCCGTCTGGGCCCTGCAGAACTTCGGCTTCAGGACGGTCATCTCCTCCCGCTTCGCCGACATCTTCCGCGGTAACTCCCTGAAGAACGGTCTGTTGACCGTCGTCCTCGACCAGCAGGTCGTCGACAGGCTCTGGGAGCTGACCGAGGCCGACCCCACGGCCGAGGTCACCGTCGACCTGGAGAAGCGACAGGTCCTCAGCGACGGCATCACGGCCGACTTCGAGCTCGACGAGAACGCCCGCTGGCGACTGCTGAACGGCCTCGACGACATCAGCCTCACTCTTCAGAACGAAGCGGACATTGTGACGTACGAGGCGGCCAGGCCGTCCCACAAGCCGCGTACGCTTGACGTCTGAGCAGCGCTTTTCCCGAACTGCGCCCCCTGCCTCCCGGCAGGGGGCGCAGTCGCTTGTTGAGACCCCCTCGGGCGACAACTCGCCCTAGATGGCACAATCGGTGCATGGAACGCGACAGCCAACTCGAGCTCTATGGCCAAGTCGCCGACCGATTGAAGGAAGCGCACGCAAAGGTGCGCGCACTGCAAGTCCCGGAGGGCGTACGGATGGCGCTGTCCCGGAAGCTGCTGGTCGTCACGGCCGCGGCTAAGCACGATCTCCCAGGCGCGGCAAGGCGTCTGGACCGGTTGATGAAGGACCTCGATGAGGGCCGATTCCCCGAAGGTGACTGACTCTGCGGAGAGCGCAGCGGTCGACTTCGTTGCGGCACTAGGGTGATTAGCCCGTTTCGTGTTTGATTTGCGGTATATATCTGCCTAACGTGCGAAAAAGCCTGAACAGTTTCGTTTGGGCGATGTCTCCGAAGGGGAAGACGTGAACAAGGCGCAGCTCGTAGAAGCGATTGCCGACAAGGTCGGCGGCCGTCAGCAGGCCGCAGACGCCGTCGACGTGGTACTCGACGCGATCGTCCGTGCGGTCGTCGCGGGGGACCGTGTCTCGGTCACCGGCTTCGGCTCGTTCGAGAAGGTCGACCGCCCGGCCCGGTACGCCCGCAACCCGCAGACGGGCGAGCGCGTACGGGTCAAGAAGACCTCCGTGCCCCGTTTCCGTGCGGGACAGGGGTTCAAGGACCTGGTGAGCGGCTCCAAGAAGCTCCCCAAGAACGACGTGGCCGTCAAGAAGGCTCCCAAGGGCAGCCTCTCGGGCGGTTCTTCCACCCGGACGACGGCGAAGGCGGCGGCGAAGAAGGCCACCGCCAAGAAGGCCACGGCGCGCAAGACCACGGCGGCAGCGAAGAAGACGGCGCCCGCCAAGACCACCGCCAAGAAGACCACCGCCACGGCCAAGAAGACCACGCCGGCGGCGGCGGCGAAGAAGGCGGCCCCGGCGAAGAAGACGACGGCCACGAAGAAGACCGCCGCCGCCAAGACGGCGCCTGCCAAGAAGACCACGGCGAAGAAGGCGCCCGCGAAGAAGACCACGGCACGCACGACCACAGCCAAGAAGGTCACCGCACGCAAGAAGTGAGACCGGGCGCCGCTCGTTCCTCATACGCGCCGGGCCGGGCTCCCCTCGGGGAGCCCGGCCCGCGGGCTGTTCCAGGGCCGTTCAGAGCGTCTGCAGCGTCACCAGGGTGATCCGCAGCGAGGCACCCTCGCCCTCGGTCTCGATCCGCACCCGCTGCCCCGGGCGCAGCAGCCGCAGCTCCCCCGCGTCGAACGCGGGGGCGTCGAAGTCCACCGGGGTGCCGTCGTCGAGCAGCACGCTGCCGGTGCGGGTCTCGGAGTCGTACGTGAACGAGGTCGCCTGCATACGCGGAAGCTTACGACCTGGCGCCGGTCCCGCCCCGCGTCATCGGTCCGCGGCAGGCAGCACGGGGGTTACCAGTTCCGTGGTGAACCGGCCCACCCCCAGCGCGAGCGCCGCGCGCAGATCCCCGCCCGTGTCCACGTCCCTGCGGACCGAATCGAGGCCGGGGAGGGTGACTTCCACCGCCCCCGATGCCAGATGCCGCGCCCGCGATGCCCCGCCGAAGGCCGGCCGCAATTCTATTCCGGGTGACGCGGAAAGAAATGTGGTGCCGATTCCCTGCGTATCGCTGACAAATGCGCGGGGAAATGCGGCGGCGAATTCAAGAACCCGCGCCAATTCGTCGGGACGCAGAGCGGGAAGATCGGCGTTGAGCGCGGCCACCGCCACGTCCCCGCGCCGCGCGCGCACCGATCGCGCACCGTGCTCCAGTGCCGCGTCGAGCCCGGCCGCCGGGGCGTCGGCGACCGTACGCGCGCCGAGTGCGGCCAGCGCCGCTGCGGCCACCGGGTCGTCCGTGACGACCACCACATCCCGCACCGCCCGGCAGGACAGCGCCGTCGACACGGTGTCCTGTGCGAACGCCAGGGCCAGGCGCGGCCGCAGGTCCCCGCCCACCGCCCGGCCGAGCCTGCTCTTGGCCCGTGCCAGCGGTTTCAGCGGGACGACCAGGGACCAGGGGCCGGTCGGGTCGGTGTTCGTGGCGATCTCCCCCTCCGTACGCATCAGCCCATATTCTCGCCTGCCGGTACGACAACCCGGAGGTCCGCCCCCACGGGTGAGGCGTACGGTGTTCTCCACACAGCAGGGGCCCGAGGCAGGACGACACCGCCGCGAGCCGCGCAGCAGCTCGTTTCCTAGAGGAAGGCGTCCGAGTGTCCCGCCGCAGAATCGGCTTCTGGTACCGCCTGGCGGCGGTCATCGCGAAACCGCCCCTGGTGGTTCTGTTCAAGCGGGACTGGCGGGGAGTGGAACACATTCCGGCCGATGGCGGATTCATCACCGCGGTCAATCACAACTCGTATCTGGACCCGCTGTCGTACGGCCATTTCCAGTACAACACCGGACGTGTGCCGCGGCTCCTCGCCAAGGCCGGTCTCTTCAGGACGCCCTTTGTCGGCATGATCCTGCGTGGCACCGGGCAGATCCCCGTCTACCGCGAGACGACCAACGCACTCGACGCCTTCCGGGCCGCCGTCGACGCCATCGAGCGCGGCGAATGCGTCGCCTTCTATCCGGAAGGAACGCTCACCCGCGACCCCGACATGTGGCCGATGGCGGGCAAGACCGGCGCCGCCCGGGTCGCGCTGATGACCAAGGCCCCGGTCATTCCCGTCGCCCAGTGGGGCGCCAACCTCGCGATGCCGCCCTACGCCAAGGAGAACAAGCTCCGGCTGTTCCCCCGCAAGACCCTGCGGGTGCAGGCCGGTCCGCCGGTCGACCTCTCCCGCTACTACGGCCTGGAGCCGACTCCCGACGTCCTGCGCCAGGCGACCGAGACCATCATGGCCGCGATCACCGCCCAGCTCGAGGAGGTACGCGGCGAGAAGGCCCCCGCCGAGCTCTACGATCACCGTAAGGCCCGTGCTGAACAGCGGCGCAAGGCAGAGGGAAAGGGATTGACGTGACGCACCCCGTAAAGGCCGCCGTCTTCGGAACCGGCTCATGGGGTACGGCCTTCGCCATGGTCCTCGCCGACGCCGGCTGCGAGGTCACCCTCTGGGGGCGTCGTGCCGAGGTCGCCGAGGCCGTCAACACGACCCGTACCAACCCCGGCTACCTCCCGGGGGTCGAGCTGCCCGCCTCGGTCCGGGCGACGACCGACCCCGCCGAGGCGCTGCGCGGCGCCGACTTCGCCGTCCTCGTCGTGCCTTCGCAGACCCTGCGCGCCAACCTCGCCGACTGGGCGCGGCACCTGGAGCCCCGGACCGTGCTCGTCTCCCTGATGAAGGGCGTCGAACTGGGCACCGCCAAGCGGATGAGCGAGGTCATCGAGGACGTCACCGAGGTCACCGCGGACCGGATCGCGGTCGTCACCGGCCCCAACCTCGCCAAGGAGATCGCCGAACGCCGCCCCGCGGCCGCCGTCGTCGCCTGCTCCGACGAGGACGTCGCCCGGCGCCTCCAGGCCGCCTGCCACACCCCGTACTTCCGGCCGTACACCAACACCGATGTGGTCGGCTGCGAGCTCGGCGGCGCCGTGAAGAACGTCATCGGCCTCGCCGTGGGCATCGCCGACGGCATGGGCCTCGGCGACAACGCCAAGGGCTCCCTCATCACCCGCGGCCTCGCCGAGACGACCCGGCTGGGGCTCGCCATGGGTGCCGACCCGCTCACCTTCTCCGGACTGGCCGGACTCGGCGACCTGGTGGCGACCTGCTCCTCGCCGCTCTCGCGGAACCACACCTTCGGTACCAACCTCGGGCGGGGGATGACGCTCCAGGAGACCGTCGCCGTCACGAGCCAGACCGCCGAGGGCGTCAAGTCCTGCGAATCCGTGCTCGATCTGGCGCGCAGGCACGACGTCGACATGCCGATCACCGAGACCGTTGTCGGCATCGTCCACGAGGGCAAGCCGCCGGTGGTCGCGCTCAAGGAGCTGATGTCGCGCAGCGCCAAGCCCGAGCGACGCTGACTCGAGCCCTACCAGCAGGTACGCTCATCGCGATATGAGCAGCCAGAACCTCCCCCAGAGCCCTGAGAGCCCCCTGAGCTCCGAGCAGAGCTCCGAGCCGGGCCGCAAGCCGCGTGTGGCCGTCGTGTTCGGCGGCCGGAGCTCCGAGCACGGCATCTCGGTCGTCACGGCCGGTGCCATCATGAGCGCCGTCGACCGGACGAAGTACGACGTCCTGCCGATCGGTATCACCAGGGACGGGCGTTGGGTCCTCACGTCCGACGACCCGGCCCGCATGGCCATCACGGACCGCCAGGTGCCCGACGTGGACCAGCTGGCCGACTCCGCACAGGGCGCCGTGACGCTCTCCGTCGACCCCGGCAACCGTGACGTCGTCGTCAGCGAACCCGGTGCGGTGCCCACGGTCCTGGGCGAGGTCGACGTCGTCTTCCCCGTGCTGCACGGCCCCTACGGCGAGGACGGCACGCTCCAGGGGCTCCTGGAGCTCTCCGGAGTGCCCTACGTCGGCGCCGGCGTCCTGTCCTCGGCCGTCGGCCAGGACAAGGAGTACATGAAGCGGGTGTTCACCTCCTTCGGGCTGCCGGTCGGCCCCTACGAGGTCGTCCGCCCCCGGGAGTGGGAGTCGGACCGCCCCGCTGCCCGCAAACGCGTCATGGAGTTCGCGGCCGAACACGGCTGGCCGCTCTTCGTCAAGCCCGCCCGCGGCGGCTCCTCCATGGGCATCACCAAGGTCGACGACCCCGCCGGGCTCGACGAGGCGATCGAGGAGGCCCGCCGGCACGACCCCAAGTTCCTCGTGGAGTCCCTGCTGCGCGGCCGGGAGATCGAGTGCGGCGTGCTGGAGTTCGAGGACGGACCGCGGGCCAGCGTGCCCGCGGAGATCCCGCCCGTCACCGCGCACGACTTCTACGACTTCGAGGCCAAGTACATCGACTCGGCGGCCGGCCTGGTACCCGCACCGCTCACCGAGGAGCAGACCGCCGAGGTGCGACGGCTCGCCGTCGAGGCCTTCGAGGCGGCCTCCTGCGAGGGCCTGGTGCGCGCCGACTTCTTCCTCACCGAGGACGGCACGTTCGTCATCAACGAGATCAACACCATGCCGGGCTTCACCCCGATCTCCATGTTCCCCCGCATGTGGCAGGCGAGCGGTGTGGAGTACCCGGAGCTGGTGGACCGGCTGATCACGGCCGCGCTGAACCGCTCCACCGGTCTGCGCTGATCTCCGAGGGCCTCGAGGGCTTTGACGCTTTGAGGGCCGCCCCACGCGGGACGGCCCTCAAAGACTGTCGGGAACCGTCTTCTTCACCGGCTCGGCGAACGCGGACAGCGGGGTGATGTCATGGGCGTACTCCGTCCCGAGCGTCACCTCGACATACGCCTTGCGGTAGGTGGTCGTGAACCGCGGGCCGGAGCCGTCGGGCTGCTCCAGCAGCCAGTTGACGCCGTCCGCGTCGACGCCCTTGGACTGGGTGTCATCCATCCTCGCGGGCCGGGGGACGCCGCAGCGCAGTACGATCGCCCCGTCCCCCCAGCCGGCGGTCAGGTCCGAATCCGGCGAGGGATCGGTACGTTCCAGACCGGTAACGGTGTCCGGCAGTTCCTCGTGCAGCTTCTCGCAGTACCCGGCGGCCTCCGACGACGGCGTGGGAACCGTCACCGAGGGACCGGAGGAACAGCCCGCCGCCGTCAGGACGAACAGAACGGCGGACGGAGCGAGAACGCGGGATCCGGAGGACCGGCGGCGGGTGTGAGTCACCGGACCAGCGTAGACAGGGGTCAGAGGTGGACGACCGGGCAGGTCAGGGTACGTGTGATGCCGTCCACCTGCTGGACCTTGGCGACCACCATGCGGCCGAGCGCGTCGACCGTGTCCGCCTGCGCGCGCACCACCACGTCGTAAGGGCCTGTGACGTCTTCTGCCTGAATCACTCCCGGAAGTTTCGCGATGGTCTCGGCGACGGTCGACGCCTTGCCCACCTCGGTCTGGATGAGGATGTACGCCTGTACCACGGAACCTCCAGGGCGGCCACGAGGATCATGTGGGGGAAAGGGACGCCACGTTATCGCGTCGTCCCGGGCCACGGGGAGACCTACGGGCCGGTTGACGCCGACAGCGTGGCGTACGCACCACAGAAGTTGACGTATCCCTTGACGGTACCGACAGCAGTTGGGGCTCGCGACCGCAAGCCCACCGGTGCGGAACAGCAGCCCGGACGGGTGTCCGGTGCGACAAATGAGAGGTGAGACTCGGTGAAGGGAACCGTGGGCGAGTTGGGGGAGTTCGGGCTCATCAGAGAGCTCACTTCCCGGCTCACCACCACTCCGGCGGTACGGCTGGGACCCGGCGACGACGCCGCGGTCGTGGCCGCTCCCGACCGCAGGGTCGTGGCCAGTACGGACATCCTGCTGGAAGGGCGGCACTTCCGCCGCGACTGGTCGACGGCGTACGACGTCGGCCGCAAGGCCGCCGCCCAGAACCTCGCCGACATCGCGGCCATGGGCGCCGTGCCCACGGCCCTGCTGCTCGGCCTCGTCGTACCGGCCGACCTGCCGGTCACCTGGGCCGGCGAGCTGATGGACGGACTGCGTGACGAATGCCAGGTCGCCGGCGCGGCCGTGGTCGGCGGTGACGTCGTCGGTGGTGACACCATCACCGTCGCGATCACCGCGCTCGGCGACCTGCGCAACCACGAACCCGTCACCAGGTCCGGCGCCCGGCCCGGCGACGTCGTGGCCGTCACCGGATGGCTCGGCTGGTCCGCTGCCGGATTCGCCGTGCTCTCCCGGGGATTCCGCTCACCGCGTGCGTTCGTCGAGGCGCACCGGCGTCCCGAACCGCCGTACCACGCGGGCCCCGCGGCGGCCGGCCTGGGCGCCACGGCCATGACCGACGTCAGCGACGGGCTCGTCGCCGACCTCGGGCACATCGCCGAGGCCAGCAAGGTCCGCATCGACCTGCGGTCCGGGCTCATCGACATCCCCTCGCAGATGTCCGACATCGGGCAGGCCGTCGGGGTCGACCCGCTGCAGTGGGTGCTCACCGGGGGAGAGGACCACGCGATCGTGGCGACGTTCCCGGCCGACGTGAAGCTCCCCGCCCGCTGGAAGGTCATCGGAGAGGTGCTCAACCCGTCGGCGCTGCCCCAGGTCACCGTCGACGGTGCGCCCTGGACGAGCAAGGGCGGCTGGGACCATTTCGGATCCATCGAGGACGCCCAGTAGATTCCGGGGCATGACCGCACCTGCCCCGATACCTCCCCGTGTCCTCACCGTCGCCGGATCCGACTCCGGCGGCGGTGCGGGCATCCAGGCCGACCTGAAGACGATGCTGGCCCTCGGCACCCACGGGATGAGCGTGCTGACCGCGGTGACCGCCCAGAACTCGCTGGGCGTGCAGGGCGCCTGGGAGCTGCCGACGGACGCCGTACGCGCCCAGTACCGCAGCGTCGTCGACGACATCGGTGTCCAGGCGGTGAAGACCGGCATGCTGTCCTCCGCCGCGCTCGTCGAGCTCGTCGCGGAACTCCTCGCGGGGACCGCCGCCCCCGTCGTCGTCGACCCCGTCGGGGTCTCCAAGCACGGGGACGCGCTGCTGGCCGCCGAAGCCCTCGACTCCGTACGCACGAAGCTGCTGCCCGTGGCCACGGTCGCCACCCCGAATCTCGACGAGGTGACCCAGCTCACCGGCCTCGTCGTCACCGACGAACCGGGGATGCGCCGGGCCGCGGCGGAGATCCTCGGGTACGGACCGCGCTGGGTGGTGATCAAGGGCGGCCATCTGCCCGGCGAGGCCGTGGACCTGCTGACGGACGGCAGCGAGGAGCACTGGCTGCGCGCACCGAGGCACGACAACCGGCACACCCACGGCACCGGCTGCACCCTCGCCTCCGCCATCGCCTGCGGGCTGGCCCGCGGCCAGGACGTCCCGACGGCCGTGCGGGGCGCGAAGGAGTACGTCACCGGCGCGATACGCGGCGGCTTCGCGCTGGGCGGCGGGATCGGCCCCGTCGATCACGGCTGGCTCGTACGCCCGGCCCGATGACGCGGAGCACAGCAAAAAGCCGGTCCACCGAGGTGGACCGGCTTTTTGGGCAACCGGAAGGCTGCGCTACGACGGGGACGTCAGCGCGCGACCTTGCCGGCCTTGATGCACGAGGTGCAGACGTTGAGCCGCTTCGGCGTCCGACCGACCACTGCACGCACGCGCTGGATGTTGGGATTCCAGCGACGGGACGTACGGCGGTGCGAGTGCGAAATGCTGTTGCCGAAGCTCGGCCCCTTGCCGCAAACGTCGCAGTTGGCAGCCACGGGTCACTCCAAAGACTTCAGATGCACTTACAGTGAATTCCGGCACGCCGGAATCATTTTACTGAAGTGGCGGTACCGGGGGAATGGCCCGACTCTCATCGGGCAACCGAAGCAGCATACAACGGCTGCGTCGGCGATACGAAACTACCACGGCTCCCCGGGCACTCTGTCCCGCACCTGCGCCCGGTGGGCCCGTGGACGAGGACTACCCTGCGGTGCAGCCAGCCCCCCACGGCCGTCCCCAAGGAGGACCAACGGTGCCGCAGTCCCCCGACGATCTCGACGCCGTCGCGGTGCGCACCTGGTGCTCACTGGCCCTGGAGGCCCTGGGCCGGGAGCGGGCGGCCATCGACGCCATCAACGTCTATCCCGTGGCCGACGGGGACACCGGCACCAACCTGTACCTCACCGTGGAGTCGGCGGCCGCCGCCGTCGAAGCGGTCTTCGCCGCCCATGAGACCGGCTCCACGACGCCGGCCCCCGCCGACGCGGTACGGGCCATGGCGCACGGCGCGCTGATCGGCGCCCGGGGGAACTCCGGGACCATCCTGGCCCAGCTGCTGCGCGGCATGGCCTCGGTGCTGTCCGAGTCGGGTGACGCACCTCACCTGCGTACGGCGCTGCAGGAGGCCGCCGCCGCGGCACGGATGGCAGTCGCCCACCCCGTCGAGGGCACGGTGCTCACCGTGGCCTCCGCCGCCGCCGAGGCGGCCACGGCCACGGACGGCGGCGCCGGCCTCGGGGACGTCGTCGAGGCGGCGTACGAAGGGGCGCGCGCCGCCTTGGCCGCCACCCCCGGTCAGCTCGCCGTCCTTGGGCGCGCGGGCGTCGTGGACGCGGGCGGCCAGGGGCTGGTGACCGTGCTCGGGGCCCTGCTGGAAGCGGTCGGCGGGCGGGCCCGGGAGCACGCCGTCCTGCCCGCCCCCGACGTCCTGCCCCCGACCGGCGACTGCGCGGACCCGGACGCCGGGCCGGCCTTCGAGGTCATCTATCTGCTGGAGGCTCCCGACGACGCGGTCGCCCGGCTGCGGAGCCGGCTGGACGCCCTGGGGGACTCCCTCGTGGTGGTCGGCGGCGACGGCCTGTGGAACGTCCACGTCCACGTCGACGACGCCGGGGCGGCCGTCGAGGCCGGGGTCGAGGCCGGCCGGCCCTACCGGATCCGGATCACCCACTTCGCCGCCGACCGGGGCGTGGCCCACCGGGAACCCGCGCAGCGTGCGGTCGTCGCGGTGGTACCCGGCGACGGCCTCCGCGGGCTGTGCGAGGAGGCCGGGGCGACCACCGTGCTGGCCCGCCCCGGCGAGCCGCCGGCCAGCGGCGAACTGGTCGACGCCATCAGGCGGGCCCACGCCCGCGAAGTGGTCCTGCTGCCCAACGACGCCCAGCTGCGGCACACCGCGGCCGCCGCCGCCGAACAGGTCAGGAGCGAAGGCATCCGGGTCGCCCTCGTCCCCACCCGCGCAGCCGTCCAGGGCATCGCCGCGCTCGCCGTCCACGAACCCGGCCGCAGCTTCGACGAGGACGTCGTCGCCATGACCTCGGCGGCCGGCGCCACCCGGTACGCCGAACTGGCCGTCGCCGAACGGCAGTCGTGGACCATGGCGGGCATCTGCCAGGCCGGCGACATCCTCGGCCTGATCGACGGGGACGTCGCCGTCATCGGCGCGGACGTCCTCGGCACGGCCCGCACGGTCCTGGACCGGATGCTGTCGGCAGGCGGCGAACTCGTCACCCTGATCCTCGGCGAGGGCATGTCCGACGCCCTGGCCGACGAGCTGAGCGACCACATCCGCGAGGGCCACCTGGCCGTCGACACCGTCGTCTACCAGGGTGGCCACCAGGCGGCACCCCTGCTGATCGGCGTCGAATGACACGTCGCGCGGGGCTGTGCCCGGCGACATCTGTCAGTGCCGTGGTGTGCAATGGACCGCGTGTCCGCTTTCGATGAACCCCTCAAGAAGCTGCTCGGCGGAGCCACCGCGAAGGTGATGGCCGAACACCTCGACCTGCACACGGTCGGGGATCTGCTGCACCACTACCCGCGGCGCTACGAGGAGCGGGGCCGTCTCACGGCGCTCACCGAGCTGCCGATCGACGAGCACGTGACGGTGGTCGCCCAGGTCGCCGACGCGCGGATCATGATGTTCAACAACGGCCGTGGCAAGCGGCTGGAGGTCACCCTCACCGACGGGAGCGGCAGACTCCAGCTCGTCTTCTTCGGGCACGGCGTCCACAAGCCCCACAAGGAACTCCTGCCCGGCCGGCGGGCGATGTTCGCGGGCAAGGTCTCCGTGTTCAACAGGAAGATGCAGCTCGCCCATCCCACCTACCAACTCCTCGACGCCGAGGAGACCGACGAGACCGGCGATGTGACCGAGGCCGTCGACGCCTTCGCGGGGCAGCTGCTGCCCATCTACCCGGCCTGCAAGCAGCTCGACTCCTGGCGGATCGCCAAGGCCGTCGACACGGTCCTGCCCAGCGCGCAGGACGCCGTCGACCCGCTGCCCGGGACGCTCCGCGACGGGCGCGGCTTCGTTCCGCTGCCGGAGGCCCTGCTCAAGATCCACCGTCCGCACACCAAGGCGGACATCGCGGCCGCGCGGGAGCGGCTGAGGTGGGACGAGGCCTTCGTCCTCCAGGTCGCGCTCGCCCGCCGACGCTACGCGGACACCCAACTGCCCGCGGTGGCCCGCACGTCCGTAGCCGGCGGACTGCTCGACGCCTTCGACGCCGAACTGCCCTTCACACTCACCGAAGGTCAGCAGAAGGTCACCGGAGAGATCTTCGGCGACCTGGCGACGGAACACCCGATGCACCGGCTGCTGCAGGGCGAGGTGGGCTCGGGGAAGACGATGGTCGCCCTGCGCGCGATGCTCACCGTCGTCGACGCGGGCGGCCAGGCCGCGATGCTCGCCCCCACCGAGGTACTCGCCCAGCAGCACCACCGGTCGATCACCGAGATGATGGGCGAGCTGGCGGAAGGCGGCATGCTGGGGGGCTCCGACCTGGGAACGAAGGTCGTCCTGCTCACCGGCTCCATGGGCGTCCCGGCCCGTCGGCAGGCGCTGCTCGACCTGGTCACGGGCGAGGCGGGGATCGTCATCGGCACCCATGCGCTCATCGAGGACAAGGTCCAGTTCCACGACCTGGGTCTGGTCGTCGTCGACGAACAGCACCGCTTCGGCGTGGAACAGCGCGACGCGCTCCGCTCCAAGGGCAAGCAGCCGCCCCACCTGCTGGTGATGACGGCCACACCCATTCCCCGCACGGTCGCGATGACGGTCTTCGGTGATCTGGAGACCTCCGTCCTGGACCAGCTTCCCGCCGGCCGCTCGCCCATCGCCAGCCATGTGGTCCCCGCCAAGGACAAGCCGCACTTCCTCAGCCGCGCCTGGGAACGCGTACGCGAGGAGGTGGAGAACGGCCACCAGGCGTACGTGGTCTGCCCCCGCATCGGGGACGACGCCGACGAGGCCCGGGAGAAGAAGGGGAAGAAGCAGGCCGCCCCCGAGGACGATGGCGAGAAGCGGCCGCCGCTCGCCGTGCTGGAGATCGCCGAACAGCTCCGCAAGGGCGCGCTCACCGGCCTCCGTGTCGAGGTGCTGCACGGCAGGATGCACCCGGACGACAAGGACGACGTCATGCGCCGGTTCTCCGCCGGCCAGGTCGACGTCCTGGTCGCCACCACCGTCATCGAGGTCGGGGTGAACGTGCCCAACGCCACCGCGATGGTGATCATGGACGCGGACCGCTTCGGGGTCTCCCAGCTGCACCAGCTGCGGGGCCGCGTGGGGCGTGGCAGCGCCCCCGGCCTCTGCCTGCTGGTCAGCGAGGCCCACGAGGCGAGCCCCGCGCGGGCCAGGCTCGCCGCGGTCGCCGCCACCCTCGACGGCTTCGAGCTGTCCCGGATCGACCTCGAACAGCGGCGCGAGGGCGATGTCCTCGGCCAGGCCCAGTCGGGAGTCCGCTCCTCCCTGCGAGTGCTCAGCGTCATCGACGACGAGGAGGTCATCGCGGCGGCCCGCGAGGAGGCCGTCCGCGTCGTCGCGGACGATCCAGGGCTCGAGCGGCTGCCGGAGCTGCGCATCGCGCTGGACGCCCTGCTCGACAAGGACCGGGAGGAGTACCTGGACAAGGGGTGACCGGGCGGATTCCCGGCGACGCCATATCGTGGGGACCACGGCACACGTCCCGTCCTGTGTGCCGCCCGCGACCCGAGGAACGTAAAGCCCATGACCCGCGTGATCGCCGGCTCGGCCGGCGGACGCCGCCTGGCCGTCCCGCCCGGCACCGGCACCCGCCCCACTTCCGACCGTGCGCGCGAGGCCCTGTTCTCGACCTGGGAAGCGCTCCTGGGCACGCTCGACGGCATCCGCGTCGCCGATCTGTACGCGGGTTCCGGTGCCGTGGGTCTGGAGGCGCTCTCTCGCGGAGCGGCCCACGCGCTGCTCGTGGAGGCGGACGCCCGGGCCGCACGCACCGTCCGTGACAACATCCGCACCCTGGGTCTGCCCGGAGCCGAATTCCGCGCGGGCAAAGCCGAACAGATCGTGACGGGACCGGCGCCCGCCGAACCGTACGACGTGGTTTTCCTCGATCCGCCGTACGCCGTCACCGATGACGATCTTGGGGAGATCCTCCTCACACTCCGCGCTCAGGGGTGGCTCACGGGGGACGCTCTCGTCACGGTGGAACGGAGCACCAGAGGCGGGGAATTCAACTGGCCCGACGGATTCGAGCCACAGCGGGCGCGTCGCTACGGCGAAGCCACGTTTTGGTACGGTCGCGCCGCCTCTACGTGCGAAGACGCACGATGACCGCACCGGAGAGCGAGGGAATCACGTTGCGCCGCGCCGTCTGTCCGGGGTCGTTCGACCCCATCACCAACGGGCATCTCGACATCATCGGACGAGCCTCGAAGCTGTACGACGTCGTGCACGTCGCCGTGATGATCAACCAGTCCAAGAAGGGCCTGTTCACCGTCGACGAGCGTATCGGGATGATCCGCGAGGTCACGGCGGACTTCGGCAACGTGGAGGTCGAGTCCTTCCACGGCCTGCTGGTCGACTTCTGCAAGCAGCGCGACATCCCGGCGATCGTGAAGGGCCTGCGGGCCGTCAGCGACTTCGACTACGAGCTGCAGATGGCCCAGATGAACAACGGTCTCTCGGGGGTCGAGACGCTCTTCGTGCCGACGAACCCGACCTACAGCTTCCTGTCGTCCTCCCTGGTCAAGGAGGTCGCCACCTGGGGCGGCGACGTGGCGCACCTGCTGCCGCCGACGGTCCACGAGGCCCTGGTGGAGCGTCTCCGTCAGCAGTGACGTACTGACGGTCCGTCACGAGGTGTCGGACGGGAGGCGACTGGCCTTACAGTCGTCCCGTCCGGCTCCAACAGCAGCAGAGAGTGGCGAGCACACGGTGGACGTGCAGAAGAAGCTCGACGAGATCGTCGAAACGGTCGGGAACGCCCGCTCCATGCCCATGTCGGCGTCGTGCGTGGTCAACCGGGCCGAACTGCTCGCGATGCTCGAGGAGCTGCGCGAGGCCCTGCCCAACTCGCTCGCCCACGCCGAAGAGCTCATCGGTGGCCGTGAACAGCTCGTCGAGCAGGCCAGGCAGGAGGCCGAGCGGATCATCGAGTCCGCCCGCGCCGAACGCGGCTCGCTGATCTCCGGCACCGAGATCGCCCAGCGTTCCCAGGCCGAGGCGGACCGGATCCTGTCCGAGGCCCGCAGGGAGGCCGACGAGGTCCGCGGCGAGGCCGACGAGTACGTCGACAGCAAGCTCGCCAACTTCGAGGTCGTCCTCACCAAGACCATCGGCTCCGTCGACCGCGGCCGGGAGAAGCTCCTCGGCCGGGCCCCGGGCGGGGGCCTCGACGAACAGGGATACGAGGACCCCGACTTCGCCGAGGCGCCGGAGCGCAGCGCCGACCCCGAGACGCTCCGCCGGCGTGCCGACGACTACGTGGACGCCAAGTTCGGCGCCTTCGAGGCCGTACTCGCCAAGACGCTGGAGGCCGTCGGCCGGGGCCGCCAGAAGCTGCACGGCCGGGTCGCCACCGACGACCTCGGCGCACACATGGCCGCCCAGGACGCCGCCGGCGGCCACCAGCACACCAGCGACGAGGACCACTGGGCCGGTCTGGCCGAGCTGTCCACCCCCGAGCCGCTCCGGAGCCCTCAGCAGCCGTCCTACCAGGAGCCGGCGCAGCCCGACTACGCGCCGGTGGCCGACTACCAGGACCCCGCGCGGAGCGGCTTCCCGGCGCAGGCCCCGCCCGAGCCGCAGTACGCGCAGACGTACGGCTACCAGGACACCCAGCAGCCCCAGGACGGCTACGGCTACCAGCAGCAGCCCGATCCGTACGCCGGTTATCAGCAGCAGGCCTACGACCCGAACCTGCAGCAGGAGTACGGCTGGCAGCAGCAGGCACCGGTCCCCGCGCAGCAGGACGGGAGCGCGCTCGACGAGACCAGCCTCTTCGACACGAGCATGATCGACCTGGAGCAGCTGCGCCGCTACGAACAGGGCCGCTGACCGGAGCGTCCCGTACCGGATTGGGAGCTGGGCGGTACGTCCAGTATCCTGGCTCTTCGGTCGCGTGTATGTCCGCGATCCCGGCTGCCCTCTTCCCTTCCGGACAGGGGCGGCCCACCCGAAGCCGCACCACGCACATGATTTCGAAAGCAGGAAAAGCCCTGAACGGCCACCTCGACCACCGAAACCCCCTCGTGTTCGATACGCGCGAGCTGGGTCGGCGTCCCGGTGCCATGAAGCGGCTGACCCGCTCGGTGGAAGCCCCTGGTACGCCGGTCCTCGGGATCGACGGGGTCATCGGCGTGCCGGAGAAGGCGCCCGTGGCGCTGGACCTCCGCCTCGAATCGGTCATGGATGGGGTGCTCGTCACAGGCACCGCCCGTGCGACGGCCGAGGGGGAGTGCGTAAGGTGTCTGGAGCCGCTGGCCCTCGAGGTCGAAGCGGACTTCCAGGAGATGTTCTCGTACCCTGACGCCGATGACCGGAACCGCAGCAGGACCGCGGACCCGGTCGACGACGCCGAGGACGACGAGGACAGGTTCTTTCTCGAGGACGACTCGTTCGACCTCGAGCCTGTGCTGCGTGACGCGGTGGTGCTCGCACTGCCGCTGCAGCCGGTGTGCAAGGAGACCTGTGCCGGTCTGTGTTCCGAATGCGGAATCAGGCTGGACGAGAATCCCGATCACCACCACGACGCCGTCGACATCCGTTGGGCGGCACTGCAAGGACTCGCCGAGACCGTTCAGGACGGCGAGAAGGACAACATGGGCGGCGCCGAACCTGGCGTCGACGAGAAGCAGGAGAAGTAGCCGTGGCTGTTCCGAAGCGGAAGATGTCGCGCAGCAACACGCGCCACCGCCGGTCGCAGTGGAAGGCTGCGGTCCCCACCCTGGTTTCGTGCGAGCGTTGCCAGGAGCCGAAGCTCCAGCACATTGCGTGCCCGAGCTGCGGCACCTACAACAAGCGCCAGGTCCTCGAGGTCTGAGCGGCTGGTGAGAGGCCCGATGTCTGAGTTGTCCAGCGCCAAGAAGCAGGCAGACAACATCAACACAGCCTCGTCCCACACGCTTCTGGAAGGGCGGCTCGGGTATCACCTCGAGTCCGCCCTTCTGGTGCGTGCGCTGACCCACCGCTCGTACGCATACGAGAACGGCGGTCTGCCCACCAACGAGCGGCTCGAATTCCTCGGGGATTCGGTGCTCGGCCTGGTGGTCACGGACACGCTGTACCGCACCCACCCCGACCTGCCCGAAGGCCAGCTGGCCAAGTTGCGGGCCGCGGTGGTCAACTCGCGTGCGCTTGCGGAAGTGGGCCGCGGCCTCGAACTCGGCTCCTTCATCCGGCTCGGCCGTGGTGAAGAGGGCACGGGTGGCCGGGACAAGGCTTCCATCCTCGCCGACACCCTTGAAGCGGTGCTCGGCGCCGTCTATCTCGATCAGGGCCTCAGCGCGGCCTCGGAGCTGGTACACCGGCTCTTCGACCCGCTGATCGACAGGTCCTCCAACCTCGGAGCCGGCCTGGACTGGAAGACCAGTCTCCAGGAGCTCACCGCGAGCGAGAGCCTCGGAGTCCCCGAGTACCTCGTCACGGAGACCGGCCCCGATCACGAGAAGACCTTTACTGCTGCTGCTCGCGTCGGTGGTGTCTCGTACGGCACCGGCACCGGCCGTAGCAAGAAGGAAGCGGAGCAGCAGGCGGCCGAGTCCGCCTGGCGCGAGATCAGCGCCGCCGCGGAAGCACGGAAGGCCGCGGGCACATCCGTGGCCGACGGAGGGATCGCCGACGTCCCTGCCGACCCGTCGCCTCACTCGGACGCCGCTCCGGCCTGAACGACCGGAAGCCCCTCGGTGCCTCGACGGCACCGGGGGGCTTCCGCTGTCCCGTCACGTGTGTGAAGGAGTGCCCGCCGTGCCCGAACTGCCCGAGGTCGAAGTCGTGCGGCGAGGTCTGGAGCGCTGGACCACCGGGCGCACCGTCGAGGACGTCGAGGTCCTGCACCCGCGTGCGGTCCGCCGGCACCTCGCGGGCGGCGGCGACTTCGCGGCCCGCCTCCGCGGCCTGCGCTTCGGTGCGGCGATGCGCCGCGGCAAATACCTCTGGGTCCCCCTCGACGAGGCGGGGTCCTCGCTCCTGGGCCACCTCGGGATGAGCGGCCAGCTGCTCGTACAGCCCGAGGACGCCGCCGACGAGAAGCACCTGCGCATCAGGATCCGCTTCGACGACGCGCTCGGCACCGAGCTGCGCTTCGTCGACCAGCGCACCTTCGGCGGGCTGTCGCTGCACGAGAACACCCCCGACGGCCTGCCCGACGTCATCGCGCACATCGCGCGCGACCCCCTCGACCCGGCCTTCGACGACACCGCCTTCCACCTGGCCCTGCGCCTGCGCCGTACGACGGTCAAGCGCGCCCTGCTCGACCAGTCCCTGATCAGCGGCGTCGGCAACATCTACGCCGACGAGGCGCTCTGGCGCAGCCGACTGCACTACGAGCGGCCGACCGCGGCCCTGACCCGCCCGAGGACGGCGGAGCTGCTCGGGCACGTCAGGGACGTGATGCGGGAGGCCCTCGACCAGGGCGGCACGAGCTTCGACAGCCTGTACGTCAATGTGAACGGGGAGTCCGGTTACTTCGACCGGTCGCTGGACGCGTACGGACGCGAGGACGAACCCTGCCACCGCTGCGGTACGCCGATGCGCCGACGGCCGTGGATGAACCGTTCCAGCTATTTCTGCCCGCGCTGCCAGCGTCCGCCGCGGATCTCCTGAGGTTCAGGCCTCGCGTGCGGCGTCGTAACGGCTCCGGGCCTCGACGACCGCGGGCATCCGGCCCTCGACGAGCTGGATCAGCTCCATCAGCCGGCCCGCGACCTCACGGCCGAGCGCCGTCAGCTCGTAGTCGACGCGCGGCGGGTTGGTCAGCCGGGCCTCACGGTGCACCAGCCCGTCGCGCTCCAGCGCGTGGAGTGTCTGGGAGAGCATCTTCTCGCTGACGCCGTCGACCCGGCGGCGCAGCTCGTTGAAGCGGGCGCCGCTCTCGAACAGCGCGCCCAGCGTCAGGCTGCCCCAACGGCCGGTGACGTGTTCCAGGGTTCCGCGTGAGGGGCACTGCCGTGAGAAGACGTCGAAGGGCAGCTGCCCGGCTTCCCGTACGGCTTCTGTTCCCGTATCACCCATGTGCGCCAGCTTACGCCTGCGCAGCGCTCACTGCGGGTGAGCGCTGCACAGGCGTAAGGGGGCGGGGGCGCGTGATCTCTGACAGCTCCGGCCGGCAGGGAGCGGTCGGCGTCGGTGGTTGCCGTGGGGCGCCCGGGGGCGACGCCCGCACGGCGGACCTGCCCGAACCGCCGTCGTGATTCCGGGTACCGCGTCCCGCGCCCGCCCGGCATGTGCGTCGCCTGCAACGACGGTGCCGAGCGGGGTCCTCAGAGACCGTCCAGGACGTTGTCGACCAGGTCCACGACCCGGTACTTCACCTGGTGCCACCGGTTGCAGTACCGCTTCGGCCGCCACCAACGGCCCTGCTTGATCGGTCGTTTGCACCACTTGCACGGCTTCAGCCGCAGCTTGACGTCCAGTCCCCCCATGCCGCCACCCTAAGGGCTGTCCGTGAGGGAGGAGTATGGAGTCGTTGTCCGACCCTCCCCCCGTCATCCGCCTCCCGGACGGCACGTACACCTACGCCGACCAGGCATCTTCGTCCGTCCGGCGGACCGCACCGCATCAAGGCGCTGAGACCTTCAGGTTGTCCGACGGTCCCGGGACGGCCCCAGAGGCTTCTCAGGCCACTGACCTGCGGCTGTCTCAGAAGCCGAAGTCCTGCGTCCACCAGGGGCCACCGGATCCGAGGTGGACTCCGACACCAAGCGTCTTGTAATCGCAGTTGAGGATGTTCGCGCGGTGGCCGTCACTGTTCATCCAGGCATCCATCACGGCCTGTGCGTCAGCCTGACCGCGGGCTATGTTCTCGCCGCCCAGCCCCTGGACGCCCGCCGCGGCGGCACGGTCCCACGGGGTCGCACCGTCGGGGTCGGTGTGGCCGAAGAAGTCGCGGGCGGCCATGTCCTCGCTGAAGTCCTGGGCGAGTGCGGTCAGCGAGGCACTGGTGGTGACGGGGCTGCAGCCGACCTTCGCCCGTTCCTGGTTGACCAGGGTGAGCACGGCGGCCTGAGCGGTGGTGGCGGACGGGCTCGCGGGGGCCGGGGGCTTCCGGGTCGGCGAGGCCGACGAGGGTTTCGGAGCGTCCGGGGTCGTGGCCGCCGGGCTGGACGGTGTGCTCTTCTTCGGCGCAGGGGCCTTCGTCCGCGCCGGAGCCTTCGTCGCCTTCTTCGAGGTGGTGGCGGACGGCTTCTCGGTGGGCTTCTTGGTCGGTGAGGCCGAGGGGGACCTCGACGGAGCGGCGGAACGGCCGGAACCCCGGTCGGCCTCGGCGGACGCCGAGGCCGAGGTGCGGGCGGTGGGCTCGGCGGACGACTCGCCCTGGGTCAGCAGGTCAGGGGCGCCACCCGCGTGGACCTGGTCGGCGGCCCCGCCGCCGCTGACGCTGTAGCTGTCGCCGCCGGGCAGCAGACCGGAGGCGACGGCGACCGCTCCGACGGCCACGGCCGCGGACACCCCGAGGAGCCCCGCCCGCACGGGTATGCCGGCTCGCTTCCTCCGGCGGGCACCGCGGGGCCCGTCCTCCGCGTGCGCCGCGTGCTGCTCAGCGGCGGGGGCCGCGCCTGCGCGTCGATGCCGTCCCATGCGCTGTGCCTTCCTCGTGCTTCCGGGCGTCGTGACGACGTCACCGCATTCAAGATCAAACTCACCCGTTCGGGTGAGGCTATTGCGAGGGGACCCTACGCCATGGCGGATTGGGGCGGCGTGCTCCTTGACCAATTGGCCGGTTAGCGTTCGGGCATGAACGAAGACGCACGACTCGTCGTATGGGTACGCGGTCGAGTACAACAAGTAGGGTTCCGCTGGTTCACCAGGGAAAATGCCTTGGAGATCGGAAACATCACCGGCTTCGCCCTCAATCTCGACGACGGCCGGGTGCAAGTGGTGGCCGAAGGGCCGCGTGAGAATTGCCACCGCCTGCTCGACTGGCTCGGCTCCGCCGACACACCCGGCCGCGTGGACGGCGTCACTGAGATCTGGGACACGCCTCGCGGTGGATATGAGGGATTCGCCATCCGCTGACCCCACCGCGGAAAGGGAACCGGATCCGCCGCGTGTGCGAGGTGCGGCGCGCGGTGACCGGGAGGGGGGCGATGGCCCCGCACCCGAAATGACCTGCGGAGTAAGCCGGCGCAGGGACATGGTTGCCAAGGAGCGCACGCCGTGCCAGGCTGCGGCATTGACGAAGATCCCCACACCCTTCGGGACCCGTAGGAGAGTCGCGCCGCGTGATCGTCAAGCCGCGCGCCCCCGGGACACCCGGCTCCGTGGCGTGTGATCGTGTTGACCGTCAAACTTTTTGGTGAGACGCTGAAAACCCCGCGCACCTTAGCTGTTCGACGGAGCTGGTGACAGCAGAACAGCAGTGAATACAGAGCACTGTCGAGCACCGCGGGTGCGATTCCCTCACGACCCACACCGCATCGGTCGGTCACTCAGTGTGGAGGACCTTTCATCATGGCAAAGGCGCTTCTCGGTTACGTCGGCGGTTCCGATCCGCGACTCCTCGCCGAGATGCGACGGCTCCAAAAGCGCGTCCAGGACCTGGAATCCGAACTCGTACGGATCCAGGACGAGAACGACGCGCTCAACGCCGCCGCTCAGCACCAGGAGTCGCTGCTCGACAGCATCGACATCGACGTACCCCAGGCGGAGCCCGCGCTGACCTGACCCCATGGCCCTGCCGGGGCCGGTCGGGCCGTACGCCAGCCGCTCGGGATCAATCATCGAAGCCTTCGTCACGGATCGTCGTCCGGAACACCGAGGATTGCTCGTGATCCGGTACGTTCGCGATCCGTCGAGCAGGGCTGTGTTCGGATGACTGCACAGCAGCATCGTGCAGGATTTACCAGGGACGCTCCGGCGTCCCTTTTTTTCTTTCTCCCCCAGCGCAGATGCGCCCCGGCCTATCGCTCTTCGCCTACCGTCTGATGTGCCCTGCACCTTCATCAGCGAAACCGAGAGTGAAAGGTAGAGTCCGGCGGCGTGCACCTCAAGGCCCTGACCCTCCGTGGTTTCAAATCGTTCGCCTCCGCCACGACCCTGCGGTTCGAACCGGGGATCACCTGTGTCGTCGGTCCCAACGGTTCCGGTAAATCGAATGTGGTGGACGCGCTCTCCTGGGTCATGGGCGAGCAGGGGGCCAAATCCCTGCGCGGCGGCAAGATGGAAGACGTGATCTTCGCCGGCACCACGGGGAGGCCGCCGCTGGGACGTGCGGAAGTCTCGCTGACCATCGACAATTCCGATGGCGCGCTGCCCATCGAGTACGCCGAGGTGACGATCACCCGGATCATGTTCCGCAACGGCGGCAGTGAATACCAGATCAATGGCGACACCTGCCGGCTGCTCGACATCCAGGAACTCCTCTCGGACTCCGGTATCGGCCGCGAGATGCATGTCATCGTCGGCCAGGGCCGACTGGACTCGGTCCTGCACGCCGACCCCACGGGGCGCCGCGCCTTCATCGAAGAGGCGGCGGGAGTGCTCAAGCACCGTAAGCGCAAGGAGAAGGCGCTGCGGAAGCTGGAGGCGATGGGCGCCAACCTCGCCCGTGTCCAGGATCTCACCGACGAACTACGGCGCCAGCTCAAACCGCTGGGCCGGCAGGCCGCCGTGGCCCGCCGGGCCGCTGTCATCCAGGCCGACCTGCGGGATGCCCGGCTGCGGCTCCTCGCCGACGACCTGGTGCGGCTGCGGGCAGCGCTGCGCGAGGAGATCGCCGACGAGGCCGCCCTCAAGCGGCGCAGGGAAGGGGCGGAGGCCGAGCTGAAGGCGGCTCTCGCCCGTGAGGCGGACCTGGAGGACGAGGTACGCCGGCTGGCGCCCCGGCTGCAACGGGCCCAGCAGACCTGGTACGAACTCTCGCAGCTGGCCGAGCGTGTGCGGGGCACCATCTCGCTCGCCGACGCCCGGGTGAAGAGCGTCACCGCCGCTCCGGAGGAGGAGCGGCGCGGGCGTGACCCGGAGGACATGGAGCGTGAGGCCGCCCGGATCCGCGAGCAGGAGGCGGAGCTGGAGGCGGCACTCGAAGCGGCGGAGCACGCTCTGGAGGACACCACCGCCCACCGGGCCGAACTGGAACGGGAGCTGGTCTCGGAGGAGCGCAGACTCCGGGACGCGGCCCGGGCCGTCGCCGACCGGCGAGAAGGGCTGGCCCGGCTCAACGGACAGGTCAACGCCGCCCGCAGCCGCGCCGGTTCGGCGCAGGCCGAGATCGACCGGCTGGCCGCCTCGCGGGACGAGGCACAGGACCGGGCGGTCGCGGCCCAGGAGGAGTACGAGCGGCTCAAGACCGAGGTCGAGGGTCTGGACGCGGGCGACGCGGAGCTGGCGGAGCAGCACGAGGCCGCCAAACAGAACCTCGCCGGGGCGGAAGCGGCCCTGGGCGCGGCGCGCGATGCGCTCACCGCGGCGGAACGCAGCCGCGCGGCGGTGTCCGCACGGCACGAGGCACTGTCACTGGGGCTTCGGCGCAAGGACGGCACCGGGGCGCTGCTCGGCGCCGGGGACAGACTCGCCGGGCTGCTCGGGCCGGTCGCGGAGCTGATCACGGTGGCCCCGGGACACGAGACCGCGGTGGCCGCCGCACTGGGCGTGGCCGCCGATGCCGTCGCGGTGACCGATCCGGCCACGGCTGCGGACGCGATCCGTCTGCTGCGCAAGCAGGACGCGGGGCGTGCCGCGCTGGTACCGGGCGGGGCGCGGGCGGGGGTGGTTCCCGCTCAGGGACAGTCCCTGGAGCGGCTGCCGGCGTCCGTCGGCGCCCATCAGGGGCCGGTGCGGGCGCCGGAGGCGGACCACCGCTCGACGGCGGTCACGGACACCGGTGTCTCCGGCGTGGCTCCCGCAGGCCCTGCGGGGGAATGTGCAGCGCCCGCCGTCGCCGGCCTGCTGCAGGGGCCCGCCGAGCTGCTCGCGGTCGTACGGCGGCTGGTACGCGACATGGTCGTCGTCGGCACTCTGGATGACGCCGAGGAGCTGGTCACCGCCCACCCGGGGCTGACCGCCGTCACCGCCGAGGGAGACGTGCTGGGGGCCCACTTCGCGCACGGTGGATCCGCCGGGGCGCCCAGCCTTCTGGAGGTCCAGGCATCCGTCGACGAGGCCGCCGCGGAACTGGCCGAGCTCGCCGTCCGCTGTGAGGAACTCGCCTCGGTCCAGCGCGCCGCGGCCGCACGGCGCGCCGACGGCGCCGCCCGGGTGGAGGAGCTGGGGGAGCGCCGTCGGGCCGCCGAGCGGAAGAAGTCCGGGGTGGCGCAGCAGCTCGGCCGGCTGGCAGGGCAGGCCCGTGGCGCCGCCGGGGAGGCCGAGCGGACGACCGCGTCCGCCGCCCGGGCGCAGGAGGCGCTGGAGCGCGCCACCGAGGAGGCCGAGGAGCTGGCGGAACGGCTGCTGGTCGCCGAGGAGACCCCGATGGAGGAGGAGCCCGACACCTCCGTACGGGACCGGCTCGCCGCCGACGGCGCCAACGCACGTCAGACCGAGATGGAGGCCAGACTGCAGGCCCGTACGCATGAGGAACGGGTCAAGGCGCTGGCCGGGCGGGCCGACGCGCTGGACCGCGGAGCCCGTGCCGAGCGGGAGGCGCGCACCCGCGCCGAGCAGCGCCGCGCCCGGCTGCGCCACGAGGCCGCCGTGGCCACCGCCGTGGCGTCGGGCGCCCGGCAGCTGCTCGCCCACGTCGAGGTCTCGGTCGTACGGGCGGACGAGGAACGCACCAGGGCCGAGGCCGCGAAGGCCGAGCGCGAGCGGGAGCTGACGGCCGAGCGCGGCCGGGGCCGTGACCTCAAGAGCGAGCTGGACCGGCTCACCGATTCGGTGCACCGGGGTGAGGTGCTCGGGGCCGAGAAGCGTTTGCGCATGGAACAGGTGGAGGCCAAGGCGCTGGAGGAGTTCGGCGTCGAGCCGGCCGGTCTGGCAGACGAGTACGGACCGCAACAGCCGGTGCCGCCGTCCCCCGCCGCCGAAGGCGAGGAGCTTCCGGCGGATCCGGGACACCCGCGCAACCAGCCGAAGCCGTTCGTCAGGGCCGAGCAGGAGAAGCGGCTGAAGGCGGCCGAACGGGCCTATCAGCAACTCGGGAAGGTGAATCCTCTCGCACTCGAGGAGTTCTCTGCGCTGGAGGAACGGCACAAGTTCCTCTCCGAGCAGCTCGAGGACCTGAAGAAGACCCGGGCCGATCTGATGCAGGTGATCAAGGAGGTCGACGAACGGGTCGAGCAGGTGTTCACGGAGGCCTTCCGGGACACGGCGCGTGAGTTCGAGGGCGTCTTCTCACGGCTCTTCCCGGGCGGCGAGGGCCGCTTGGTCCTCACCGATCCCGACAACATGCTGACGACCGGTCTCGACGTGGAGGCACGCCCGCCGGGCAAGAAGGTCAAGCGGCTCTCGCTGCTGTCCGGCGGTGAGCGATCCCTGACGGCCGTTGCCCTGCTGGTCTCCATCTTCAAGGCCCGGCCGAGCCCGTTCTACGTCATGGACGAGGTCGAGGCGGCGCTCGACGACACCAATCTGCAGCGTCTGATCCGGCTCATGGAGGAGCTCCAGGAGAGCTCCCAGCTCATCGTGATCACCCACCAGAAGCGGACCATGGAGGTCGCCGACGCGCTGTACGGCGTCTCGATGCAGGGTGACGGGGTCTCCAAGGTGATCAGCCAGCGACTCCGCTGAGTCCTGCGTGCAGCGCCTGACGAGCCATCACGCCCTCTCCACACAATCTTCAAGGCTTCAACGCACCTTTTGGGTGTTCCTGGGTACTTGTGAGGGGCCATTGGAGTCGAACCCGCATCTTGACTTCGAGACTTGAACGCATAACCTCAGCAATGTTGTTTTTACCTTCAAGTGGTGGTCGACCATAAGTTGTGCGCCACTAGGAGGGCTCACCCCCCACACCTGACGTTGCGGCCAGGTACCAGGAGTTCATGTGACCAGCACAGCGCGCGGACCGGAGTCCGGAGCCCGGGAGGCCCATCCGGACCATCTCGGCCATGTCATCTTCATCACCGCAGCCGCAGCGATGGGCGGCTTCCTGTTCGGCTACGACAGCTCCGTGATCAACGGCGCCGTCGAGGCCATCCGGCACCGCTACGACATCGGGTCGGGAACGCTGGCACAGGTCATCGCCATCGCCCTGATCGGCTGTGCCATCGGTGCGGCCACGGCGGGACGCATCGCCGACCGGATCGGCCGTATCCGCTGCATGCAGATCGCCGCGGTGCTCTTCACCATCAGCGCCGTCGGTTCCGCGCTGCCGTTCGCCCTCTGGGACCTGGCGATGTGGCGCGTCATCGGAGGCTTCGCGATCGGCATGGCCTCCGTCATCGGCCCCGCCTACATCGCCGAGGTCTCGCCGCCTGCCTACCGCGGCCGTCTCGGCTCCTTCCAGCAGGCCGCCATCGTCATCGGTATCGCCATCTCGCAGCTGGTCAACTACGGCATCCTCCAGCTCGCCGACGGCGACCAGCGCGGCAAGATCGGCGGCCTCGAGGCCTGGCAGTGGATGCTCGGCGTGATGGTCGTCCCGGCGATCCTCTACGGGCTCCTGTCCTTCGCGATCCCCGAGTCGCCGCGCTTCCTGATCTCCGTCGGAAAGAAGGACCGGGCCCGGAAGATCCTCGAAGAGGTCGAGGGCAAGAACGTCGACCTCGACGCACGTGTGAACGAGATCGAGACGGCCATGCGCCGGGAGCACAAGTCCACGTTCAGCGACCTGCTCGGAAGCCGCTTCGGCTTCCTGCCGATCGTCTGGGTCGGTATCGGTCTGTCGGTCTTCCAGCAGCTCGTCGGCATCAACGTCGCCTTCTACTACTCGGCGACGCTCTGGCAGTCCGTCGGCATCGACCCGTCCGGCTCGTTCTTCTACTCGTTCACCACGTCGATCATCAACATCATCGGCACCGTGATCGCCATGATCCTGGTGGACCGGGTCGGCAGGAGGCCGCTCGCCCTCGTCGGATCCGCCGGTATGGCCATCGCCCTGGCATTCGAGGCCTGGGCCTTCTCCGCGGACCTGGTGGACGGCAAGCTGCCCAACACCCAGGGCGTCGTCGCCTTGGTGGCGGCCCACGTCTTCGTGCTCTTCTTCGCCCTGTCGTGGGGTGTCGTGGTCTGGGTCTTCCTCGGCGAGATGTTCCCGAACCGGATCCGCGCCGCCGCGCTCGGCGTCGCAGCCTCCGCGCAGTGGATCGCCAACTGGGCGATCACCGCCAGCTTCCCCAGCCTGGCCGACTGGAACCTGTCGGGCACCTACATCATCTACACCTGCTTCGCCGTGCTCTCGATCCCCTTCGTGCTCAAGTTCGTGAAGGAGACCAAGGGCAAGGCGCTGGAGGAGATGGGCTGATCCCCGCTGCCCCTCTCCTCGACCCGCTGCCCCGGTCCGGCCCATGCCGGCCCGGGGCAGCGTTCTGCCGCGCCGCCTCCGGCCCGCCGACGGGGCGTCAGGGTCCGGCCGGGGCGCCGTCCCGGCCGGCCGTCGGCCGTGGCAGCGCCGCGTACACCCCTGCGGCCACAAGGATCGTGAGGGCCCAGCCCAGCCCGTGACGTCCGACCCAGGTGGCGGCGAGCGGGCCGGTGAACCACCCCACGTCGGTGCACAGCAGCCCCGCCACGAGCGCCGCTCCCCAAGCGCCCATGGCCGGCCGGCTGAACCCGGCGGTGTACCAGTAGCCGCTGGCGGACGTGGTGTCCATGAGGGCCGCGCAGGCGTACGTACGGCCTCGCAGAAGATCCACGCCGAAGACCCCGATCCAGGCGGAGAAGGTCACGCCGAGCAGGGTCAGGAACGAGAGGAAGGGGGCGATGAAACTCGTCGCCACCATCATCAGCGTTCCGCCGACCAGCAGGCTGATCATCGCGTTCACCCCCACGGCCCAGGCGCGGGGGACCGTGAACCCGAGCGTCTGCGTGGTGAAGCCGGCGGAGTACATCGACATCGCGTTGATCAGCACCATGCCGACGACGGCCGCCAGGAGATACGGCACGGAGATCGCCTTCGGCAGCAGCTCGCCGATGAATGCCACGGGGTCCTTCGTGACCGCCAGGTGCGGTGAGCTCACGGCCATCACCGCGCCCATCAGCACCATCGGCGTGGCCGTGACCAGGGCCCCGCCCACGGCCGCGCCGACCATAGCCGGGCCGGACGCGGAGCGCGGCAGGTAGCGGGCGAAGTCCGGCGCCGAGGGAACCCAGCTGATGCCACCGGCGGCCAGTGTCCCGATCCCCGCGGTCATCATCGCCGCCGGACCCGGCGGCCGTTCCAGGACGGTCCGCCACGGGGCCGAGCCGATCACGTGGACCAGGACGAGGAGACTCGCGCCGCCGAAGAGCCAGGCGGCGACCCGGGAGCAGATCCGCAGGGCCCGGATCCCGAGACCGGACACGAGGAAGCTCGCGATGACGAAGGCCGTCAGGGTCATCAGGGTCAGTGTGTGGGTCGCGCGCACATCGAACAGCAGAGCGAGCACCGCCAGCAGTGCGTAGGAGCCGGTGACCGCGTTCACGGTCTCCCAGCCCCAGCGGGCCACCCACAGCAGGGCGCCGGGGAAGAGATTGCCGCGCTGTCCGAAAACGGCCCGGGACAATGCCATACCTGGTGCGCCGCCGCGTTTGCCCGCGATCGACACCAGGCCGACCAGCCCGAACGACAGCACGGGGGCCGTGACCGCCACGGCCAGCACCTGCCAGAAATTCAGCCCGTTGAAGACGGTGAGCCCGGCGCCCACGGTCAGCAGCAGCACCGTCATGTTGGCCGTCACCCAGGTCGGGAGGAGAGCGCGGACCCGGCCGGTGCGTTCGTCGTCGGGGACGGGATCCAAGCCGCGGTTCTCCACGGGCAGCAGCGTACCTTTACCCCCAAACGTGGCATACCGCCTCTGTCGTCGGAGCCCGTGGTCCTCCGTAACCGCGCCGGACCACGGTCGTGGCCGATACTGGACGCGTTATGGAAATCGTCATCCTTGCTGTAGTCATCGCCCTGGTCGCGGTCGGCCTGATCAGCGGGCTCGTGGTCAGCAGCCGCAAGAAGAAGCAGCTGCCGCCCTCGGCACCGTCGAGCACGCCGACCATCACTCCGCCCGCCGAGCCCCGTGTCGGCGAGGAAGCCGAGACGCCGCGCGACGAAGCGCGGCGCCCCACCGAGGAGGTCGGTCTTCCCGGCGCCGGGACTCCCGTCGAGGAGACCCCGGTCGTCGTCGAGCCGGAAGCCCCCGAGCTCGAAGTCCCCGAACCCACCGCCGGCCGTCTGGTGCGACTCCGCGCCCGGCTGGCCCGTTCGCAGAACTCCCTGGGCAAGGGGCTGCTCGCGCTCCTGTCGCGCGACAACCTCGACGAGGACACCTGGGAGGAGATCGAGGACACCCTCCTCACCGCCGACGTCGGCGTCGCTCCCACGCAGGAGCTGGTGGAGCGGCTCCGTGAGCGGGTCCGTGTCCTCGGCACCCGTACGCCCGACGAGCTGCGCACCCTGCTGCGCGAGGAGCTCGTCACCCTGCTCGGCCCCGACCTCGACCGCGCCGTGAAGACGGAGGGCGGCGAAGCGACGCCCGGCGTCGTGATGGTCGTCGGGGTCAACGGCACCGGCAAGACGACCACGACGGGCAAGCTCGCCCGGGTGCTCGTCGCCGACGGCCGCAGCGTCGTGCTCGGCGCCGCCGACACCTTCCGGGCCGCCGCCGCCGATCAGCTCCAGACGTGGGGCGAGCGCGTCGGCGCCCGTACGGTGCGAGGCCCCGAGGGCGGCGACCCGGCGTCGATCGCCTTCGACGCGGTGAAGGAAGGCATCGCCGAGGGCGCCGACGTGGTGCTCATCGACACCGCGGGCCGCCTGCACACCAAGACCGGTCTGATGGACGAGCTCGGCAAGGTCAAGCGGGTCGTCGAGAAGCACGGGCCGCTGGACGAGATTTTGCTCGTCCTCGACGCCACCACCGGGCAGAACGGCCTCGTCCAGGCGCGTGTCTTCGCCGAGGTGGTCGACATCACCGGCATCGTCCTGACCAAGCTCGACGGCACGGCCAAGGGCGGCATCGTCATCGCGGTCCAGCGCGAGCTGGGTGTCCCCGTGAAGCTCATCGGTCTCGGTGAGGGGCCGGACGACCTGGCGCCGTTCGAGCCGGGCGCCTTCGTCGACGCGCTGATCGGCGACTGACCGGCGTACCCCGGGCGGACGTGTGAAGGGCGGTGGACCCGAGAGGGTCTCACCGCCCTCCGGCGTTCAGCAGCGGTGGCATATGTAGGCGAGGGTGCCCAGCAGCAGCCTGGCCTGTGGGGGAGCGGAGGCCGTGTCCGGCGCAGGCGGACGCAGCCAGCGGACCGGGCCGAGACCGCCGAGGTCCGACGGGGGAGCGGTGACGTACGCGCCGCGGCCCAGGGCCCGCAGATCAAGGTCCGCGTCGTCCCAGCCCATGCGGTAGAGCAGTCCGGGCAGACCCGCGGCCGCCCCGGGGGCGACGAAGAACTGCGTACGGCCGGCCGGCGTCACCGCCACCGGGCCCAGCGGCAGCCCCATGCGCTCCATCCTCACCAGCGCGCGCCGTCCTGCGGCCTCCGCTACATCAAGTACGTCGAAACTCCGGCCCACGGGAAGCAGGAGCGAGGCCCCCGGCACCTCGGCCCAGGCATCCGTGACCCTGCCGAGTGTGGCGCCCGGCGGCACCTCGGGTGCGAAGTCCAGCGGATGCGCGCCAGGGGCGGCGCACGCGGTGTCACCGCACGAGCAGACGCCCGCCGCGGCGCGTGCGCCCGGGGCCACCGCCCAGCCCCAGAGGCCGGTGTACTCGGCCACCTCGGTCGCCCCGGCCGCACGGCGTTGGCGCCGCGTGCCGGACCTCATCTCCCGGATGCCGCCGATCGTGAAGCCCATGCCTCCTCCAACGGGTCGGACTCGCCGGTGGTTACGACCCGGAGTCATCGGTTCGCAGCTCTCGGTTCTCGACGGACGTGCGCTGCCGAGCCGCCGGCGTACGGTGTGGCGCGGCAGGGTTGCGCGCTGTGCGCCTCGCACCCCTGAACGCTTCGATGCGCCCGTGGCCGATCACGGCCCGTCAAGTGAAGCGCGGACTGTGTCGAACGGGTTCACCCGAAGGGGTGGCGAATGGTGGCGTTTCCGCAACGACCCTCGCCGGAGCAGTGATCGCAGGATTACTGTGGGTGCTCGAACCTGCAATTGCATCTGCAGTTGAGTATGCCTCGGGCAATCCGCTGATCCGTTCCATGGTGGGCAACGCCCGTACGGACAGCGCCGGGGCGCGGCATTCTGATAGAGGTTCGCGCGACGGTTTCGGCGGGATGGGGGCGTTCCAGTGAGTGGCAGCGGCGCAGGCGAGACGCATGCCGGAAAGCGCCCCAACGGGCAACTCGGTTCGTGGTTCGTGCGAAGCGGCTGGTCCAAGGGCGAGCTCGCCCGCCAGGTGAACCGGCGGGCACGCCAGCTCGGTGCCCACCACGTCAGCACCGACACCTCCCGGGTCCGCCGCTGGCTCGACGGCGAACAGCCCCGGGAACCGATCCCGCGCATCCTCTCGGAGCTCTTCTCCGAGCGCTTCGGCGCCGTCGTCTCCGTCGAGGACCTCGGTCTGCGCACCGCCCACCAGGCACCCTCGGTGTCCGGGGTCGACCTGCCCTGGGCGGGACCGCAGACCGTCGCACTGCTCAGCGAGTTCTCCCGCAGCGATCTCATGCTGGCCCGGCGCGGCTTTCTCGGAAGTTCCCTCGCCCTGGCCGCCGGCCCCACCCTCATCGAACCCATGCAGCGCTGGCTGGTGCCCGTCACCCGCCAGGGGCAGCCGGAGCGGCAGCTGCCGACCGCGGAGAGCCGGCCCTCGCGCCTCTCGGGCCCCGAGCTGGACCTGCTGGAATCCACCACGGCGATGTTCCGCCAGTGGGACGCCCAGTGCGGCGGCGGGCTGCGCCGCAAGGCCGTCGTCGGCCAGCTCCACGAGGTCACCGACCTGCTCCAGGAGCCACAGCCGGAGGCCACCGCCAAACGTCTGTTCCGCTGCGCCTCCGAACTGGCCGAGCTCGCGGGCTGGATGAGCTACGACGTGGGCCTCCAGCCGACCGCCCAGAAGTACTTCGTGCTGGCGCTGCACGCCTCCAAGGAGGCCGGCGACAAGCCACTGGGTTCGTACATCCTCTCCAGCATGAGCCGCCAGATGATCCACCTCGGCCGGCCCGACGACGCACTCGAACTCATCCACCTCGCCCAGTACGGCAGCCGTGACTGCGCCACCGCGCGCACCCAGGCCATGCTGTATGCGATGGAGGCGCGCGCCTACGCCAACATGGGTCAGCCCAGCAAGTGCAAGCGAGCGGTCCGGATGGCCGAGGACACCTTCGCCGACGCCGTCCTCGACGACGAGCCCGAGCCCGACTGGATCCGCTTCTTCTCCGCCGCCGAACTGCACGGCGAGAACGCCCACTCCTACCGTGACCTGGCCTACGTCGCCGGCCGCAGCCCCAGCTACGCCTCTCTCGCCGAGCCCGTCATGGCCCGTGCCGTCGAGCTGTTCGGCGAGGACGACGAACACCAGAGGTCCTACGCGCTCAATCTGATCGGCATGGCCACCGTGCACCTCCTCAAGCGCGAGCCGGAGGAGTCGACCGTCCTCGCCACCAAGGCCCTGAGGGTCGCGAAGAAGGTCAGGTCGGAGCGCGTCAACACCAGGCTCCGCAAGACCGTCGACACCGCTGCCAGGGACTTCGGGGATGTTCCCGAGGTCGCCCGGCTCACCGACCTGCTCACCGAGCAGCTCCCGGAGACCGCCGAAGCGGTCTGACCGGGTCCCTCGCCACCGGCCACGACGGCCGCCCCGTACCACCCGACTCGGCTCCCCCATTGCCAGGTCAGCGGGTCGCCGTCGTGGCCGGTTCACGTCTGCGGGCGTTCCAACCGCACCGTATGCGGAGCGGGCAGCATGGTAGGCAGCGCACCGGGTCCGACACTCCCGGTTCATCGGTACGTAACACGTGGAGCTCCTTCGTCACTGCGGTGAAACACCGTGCGGCATTCGTGGAAACCGCGCTGCGCGAATCTCATGGCGCATAACCGGCCCGCACCTTTTCACCGTGGTCCCGCACCCCCGCACGTGGCCGCACCGACGACGAGGAGACGCCGATGCCCCCAGGCATCACGACGCTTGCCGCAGACGCCCCGCAGCTGTCTGCCGCCAACACAGGGTTCATGCTCATCTGCTCCGCGCTGGTGATGCTCATGACCCCGGGTCTGGCCTTCTTCTACGGAGGCATGGTCCGCGTCAAGAGCACCCTGAACATGCTGATGATGAGCTTCATCAGCCTCGGGATCGTCACGGTCCTGTGGGTGCTCTACGGATTCAGCCTCGCCTTCGGCACCGACATCGGCTCCGTCATCGGCTGGAGCTCGGACTTCGTCGGCCTCAGCGGGATCGGTGTCACCGAACTCTGGGACGGCTACACCATCCCGGTATACGTCTTCGCCGTCTTCCAGCTGATGTTCGCCGTGCTCACCCCGGCCCTCATCAGCGGCGCCCTCGCCGACCGCGTCAAGTTCACCTCCTGGGCCCTGTTCATCACCCTGTGGGTCACCGTCGTCTACTTCCCGGTCGCGCACTGGGTCTGGGGCGCCGGCGGCTGGCTCTTCGAGCTCGGTGTCATCGACTTCGCCGGTGGTACGGCCGTCCACATCAACGCCGGCGCCGCCGCCCTCGGCGTGATCCTCGTCATCGGCAAGAGGGTCGGCTTCAAGAAGGACCCGATGCGGCCGCACAGCCTGCCGCTCGTGATGCTCGGTGCCGCCCTCCTGTGGTTCGGCTGGTTCGGCTTCAACGCCGGCTCGTGGCTCGGCAACGACGACGGTGTCGGTGCCGTCATGTTCGTCAACACGCAGGTCGCCACGGGTGCGGCGGTCCTCGGCTGGCTCGCCTACGAGAAGATCCGCCACGGCTCCTTCACGACCCTGGGCGCAGCCTCCGGAGCCGTCGCGGGCCTCGTCGCGATCACTCCCGCGGGCGGCGCGGTCAGCCCGCTCGGCGCCATCGCGATCGGCGTCATCGCCGGTGTCCTGTGCGCCATGGCCGTCGGCCTCAAGTACAAGTTCGGTTACGACGACTCCCTGGACGTCGTCGGCGTCCACCTCGTCGGCGGCATCCTCGGCTCCCTCCTGGTCGGCTTCTTCGCCACCGGCGGTGTGCAGTCCGACGCCAAGGGCCTTTTCTACGGCGGCGGACTCGACCAGCTCGGCAAGCAGGCCGTCGGCGTCTTCGCGGTCCTCGCATACTCTCTGGTCGTCTCCGCGGTCCTCGCCCTCATCCTGGACAGGACGATCGGGATGCGGGTCAGCGAGGACGACGAGGTCGCCGGCATCGACCAGGTCGAACACGCCGAGACGGCGTACGACTTCAGCGGCGCCGGCGGTGGCGCCGCCCCGCGCACCACGGCTCCGGCCCCCGGCACCGGGGCAGCCCCGACGAACAAGAAGGTGGACGCATGAAGCTCATCACCGCAGTCGTGAAGCCGCACAGGCTGGACGAGATCAAGGAGGCCCTGCAGTCCTTCGGCGTCCAGGGCCTCACGGTCACGGAAGCCAGCGGTTACGGGCGGCAGCGCGGACACACCGAGGTCTACCGGGGCGCCGAGTACACCGTCGACCTCGTACCGAAGATCCGCATCGAGGTCCTGGTCGAGGACGAGGACGCCGAACAGCTCATCGACGTGGTCGTCAAGGCCGCCCGGACGGGGAAGATCGGTGACGGCAAGGTGTGGAGCGTCCCGGTCGAGACCGCGATCCGCGTACGGACCGGGGAACGCGGCCCGGACGCACTCTGACCGACGGTTCCTGTGAACGGAAAGGCAGCTGGGTGACGAGCACCGAAGTGACCACCGGTTCCGAGGAATCGGGACCCAGCGGCTATGCGGCGGCCCGGCTGCGCCTTCTCCAGGAGGAGGCGCGGTCCGGGCCGCCGCGCCGTGCCGCGCTGGCCAGGCTCACCGACGACTGGCTCGACGGGCTGTTCACCGCGGCCGCCGAACAGGCGGGCGTCCGCGGCGCCGCTCTCGTCGCGGTCGGCGGATACGGGCGGGGTGAGCTCTCTCCCCGCAGCGACCTCGACCTCCTGCTCCTGCACGACGGCACCGCCGACGCGGGAGCCGTCGCCGCCCTCGCCGACGGTGTCTGGTACCCCGTCTGGGACCTCGGCCTCGCCCTCGACCACTCCGTGCGCACCCCCGGTGAGGCGAGCAGGACCGCAGGGGAGGACCTCAAGGTCCAGCTCGGACTGCTCGACGCGCGCCCCGTCGCCGGGGACCTCGGCCTGGTCGCCGGACTGCGGACCGCGATCCTCGCCGACTGGCGCAACCAGGCCCCCAAGCGCCTTCCGGCCCTCCACGAGCTGTGCCGCGAGCGGGCCGAACGCATGGGCGAGCTCCAGTTCCTCCTGGAGCCCGATCTCAAGGAGGCCCGCGGCGGCCTCCGGGACGCGACCGCCCTGCGCGCCGTCGCCGCCTCCTGGGTCGCCGACGCCCCCCGCGAAGGGCTGGCCGAGGCCCGGCGCACGCTCCTCGACGCCCGCGACGCCCTCCACCTCACCACCGGACGGGCCACCGACCGCCTCGCCCTCCAGGAGCAGGACCAGGTCGCCGAAGCCCTCGGGCTCCTCGACGCCGACGCCCTGCTGCGCCAGGTGTACGAGGCCGCCCGCACCGTCTCGTACGCCACCGACGTCACCTGGCGCGAGGTCAACCGCGTCCTGCGGGCCCGCTCCGTACGCCCCCGGCTGCGAGCGTTCCTCGGCGGCGGCGCCAAGGCCGCGCCGGAACGCACCCCGCTCGCCGAGGGCGTCGTCGAGGCCGACGGCGAAGTGGTCCTCGCGCGCACCGCCCGCCCCGAACGCGACCCCGTGCTCACCCTCAGGGCCGCCGCGGCGGCGGCCGAGGCAGGACTGCCGCTCTCCCGTCACCTCGTACGCCATCTGAGCACCGCGGTCCAGCCACTGCCCGTGCCGTGGCCGGCCCAGGCCCGTGAGGAGCTCATCACCCTGCTCGGCGCCGGCGAGTCCGCCGTGGAGGTCTGGGAAGCCCTCGAGGCGGAAGGCATCGTCACCCGGCTGCTGCCCGACTGGGAGCGGGTCCACTGCCGGCCGCAGCGCAACCCCGTCCACACGTGGACCGTCGACCGGCACCTCGTCGAAACGGCCGTCCGCGCCTCCCACCTCACCCGCCGTGTCGGCCGCCCCGATCTCCTCCTGATCGCCGCGCTGCTCCACGACATCGGCAAGGGCTGGCCCGGGGACCATTCCGTCGCAGGCGAGGTCATCGCCCGCGACATGGCCACCCGTATCGGCTTCGACAAGCAGGACGTGGGTGTCGTGGCCACGCTCGTACGCCACCATCTGCTGCTCATCGAGACCGCAACCCGGCGTGACCTCGACGATCCCGCGACCGTCCGCTCCGTCGCCACGGCCGTGGGCAGCGCGTCCACCCTGGAACTGCTGCACGCGCTCACCGAAGCCGACGCACTGGCGACCGGCCCCGCCGCGTGGAGCTCCTGGCGGGCCTCCCTCGTCACCGACCTGGTCGGACGCGTCGCCGCCCTCCTGGCAGGCGAGGAACCCCCCGAACCCGAGCCGCTCGCCCCGAGCGCCGAGCAGGAACGCCTCGCCGTCGAGGCCCTGCGCACCGGCGAGCCCGTCCTCTCCCTGCGGACCCGGCCCGAACCCGCCTCCGAGGACGGCGCACCCGAACCCGTCGGCGTCGAACTGCTCATCGCGCTGCCCGACCGCCCCGGCGTCCTGCCCGCGGTGGCCGGAGTCCTCGCCCTGCACCGCCTCACCGTGCGCGCCGCCGACCTGCGCGCCGTCGAGCTCCCCACCGAGCTGGGCGACCCGGCCGGTCTGCTGGTACTCAGCTGGCGGGTCGCGGCCGAGTACGGCTCCCTCCCCCAGTCCGCCCGGCTGCGTGCCGACCTCGTACGCGCACTGGACGGCTCCCTGGACATCCGGGCCAGACTCGCCGAGCGCGAGGCGGCCTACCCGCGGCGGCGCGGAGTCAAGGCTCCGCCGCCCAGGGTCTCCGTGGCGCCAGCGGGCTCACGCCTGGCCACGGTGATCGAGGTCCGCGCCCAGGACGCCCCGGGGCTGCTGCACCGGATCGGCCGGGCGCTGGAACAGACCGCGGTACGGGTGCGGAGCGCCCATGTCTCCACGCTCGGAGCGAACGCCGTGGACGCCTTCTACGTCACGGACGGCGACGGTGAGCCGCTGCTGCCGGAACGTGCCGCGGAGGTGGCCAGGGAGGTCGAGAAGGAGCTCGGCTGACCTGCCGGCCCCGGCCCGTTCGTCACGAGGAACGGGCGTGGGCTTTGCGTTCCCCGGGGTCCGGATACCCTGGAGGGCGACTGACCTGCCCCGCCCCCGACCCTGAGGACCGACGAGCGCCGTGTTCGATACTCTCTCCGACCGCCTTAGCGCGACTTTCAAAAACCTCAGGGGCAAGGGCCGCTTGTCCGAGGCGGACATCGACGCCACGGCTCGCGAGATCCGTATCGCCCTGCTCGAGGCCGATGTCGCCCTCCCCGTGGTCCGCGCTTTCATCGCCAACGTCAAGGAGCGGGCGCGTGGCGTCGAGGTCTCCCAGGCGCTGAACCCCGCACAGCAGGTCGTCAAGATCGTCAACGAGGAGCTCGTCGGCATCCTCGGCGGCGAGACCCGGCGGCTCCGGTTCGCCAAGACCGCGCCCACCGTGATCATGCTCGCGGGCCTTCAGGGCGCGGGTAAGACCACCCTCGCCGGAAAGCTCGGACTCTGGCTCAAGAGCCAGGGCCACTCCCCGCTGCTCGTCGCCTGTGACCTCCAGCGTCCCAACGCCGTCAACCAGCTGAGCGTCGTCGCCGACCGCGCGGGGGTCGCGGTCTACGCGCCGGAGCCGGGCAACGGTGTGGGCGACCCGGTGAAGGTCGCCAAGGACTCCATCGAGTTCGCCCGGTCCAAGGTCCACGACATCGTCATCGTCGACACCGCCGGACGCCTCGGCATCGACGAGGAGCTGATGCGGCAGGCCGCGGACATCCGCGACGCCGTCAGCCCGGACGAGATCCTCTTCGTCGTCGACGCGATGATCGGCCAGGACGCGGTCAACACCGCCGAGGCCTTCCGTGACGGCGTCGGCTTCGACGGCGTGGTGCTCTCGAAGCTCGACGGTGACGCCCGCGGTGGTGCCGCCCTGTCGATCGCCCATGTCACGGGCAAGCAGATCATGTTCGCGTCGAACGGTGAGAAGCTCGAGGACTTCGACGCCTTCCACCCCGACCGCATGGCCTCCCGCATTCTCGACATGGGTGACCTCCTCACCCTGATCGAGCAGGCGGAGAAGACGTTCAGCCAGGAAGAGGCCGCCAAAATGGCCTCCAAGCTGGCGTCGAGCAAGGGCAAGGACTTCACGCTCGACGACTTCCTGGCGCAGATGGAGCAGGTCAGGAAGATGGGCTCCATCTCCAAGCTGCTCGGGATGCTGCCCGGCATGGGGCAGATCAAGGACCAGATCAACAACATCGACGAGCGCGACGTCGACCGCACGGCCGCGATCATCAAGTCGATGACTCCGAAGGAACGCGCCGAGCCGACCATCATCAACGGCTCGCGTCGGGCCCGTATCGCCAAGGGCTCCGGTGTCGAGGTCTCCGCGGTGAAGAACCTGGTGGAGCGGTTCTTCGAGGCGCGCAAGATGATGTCGAAGATGGCCCAGGGCGGAGGTATGCCCGGTATGCCGGGCATGCCTGGCATGGGTGGCGGGCCCGGCCGTCAGAAGAAGCAGGTCAAGCAGGCCAAGGGCAAGCGCAAGAGCGGCAACCCGATGAAGCGCAAGGCCGAGGAGCAGGCCGAGGCGGCCCGCCGTGAGCAGGCGGCACAGGGGGGCGCGTTCGGTCTGCCGGCCCAGGAGGACAAGAACTTCGAGCTGCCGGACGAGTTCAAGAAGTTCATGGGCTGACCGGCCCGGGTCACGGACGGAGGGGCGCCCCACCGAGTGGGGCGCCCCTCCGCGTGTGCGTGACGTCACGCTGTCACGTCACGCACACCAGGTAGCGGAAGACGTTCGGCATCCACACCGTGCCATCGGGCCGCAGATGCGGATGCAAGGCCTCCGCGACTTCCTTCTCCACCTGGGAACGGTCCGTCGTCCGTATCGCCGTGTCGAACAACCCGGTCGACAACAGCCCGCGAACGGCGCTGTCCACGTCCGCATAGCCGAACGGGCAGGAGACCCGGCCCGAGCCGTCCGGCTTGAGCCCGGCCCGCGCCGCCACCTCCTCCAGATCGTCCCGCAGCGCCGGCCGCCAGCCGCTCCCCGAGCGCGGGGCGCGCGCCGACTCGGTCAGCCGGGCCGCCACCCGCAGCACCGGAGCCGTGGCGCACCGCTCGGGCGGTCCCCAGCCCGCCAGCACCACCGTGGCCCCCCGCACGGCGTGCGGCACGGCGGAGGCCAGCGCTGGTGCGAGCCCCTCGGCGTCACCGGCCGCGCAGCCGATCGGCTGGAAGGCGGTCAGCAGGTTGTACGGAGCCTCGCCGTCCGGGGCGGCCGCCGGAACGCTGTCGACGAGCCTCGCCGCCCCCGTGCCCGTACGCCCGGGGCCGGTGTCGTGTCCCGGATCGGAAGCGAGACGCTCGCGGGCCAGGGCGAGCCGTTCACGGTCGGTGTCGACGCCGGTGACGCGTGCCCCGCGCGAGGCCGCCATCAGCAGAGCGAGCCCGGAACCGCATCCGAGGGAGAGCATCCGCGTACCGGCCCCGACTTCGAGGCGCTCGTACACCGCCTCGTAGAGCGGTGCGAGCATGCGCTCCTGGATCTCGGCCCAGTCGCGGGCGCGGGTACCGGAGTCCACCGGGGCGGACGAATCCGCGTACCTGTGGTGCCGGACGAGCGTAGGTGTCATGGAATGCGCCCCAATCCGCCGTGAGGTCGGTCGTGCCCGAGTGAGGTCCCCCATGTCTATGTGCTGTGTATGCGCCCACAGCCCCCGTATGCCAGAGAACTCCGCATCGGCGGTCCCGTCCAGAGGCCGGACGGGGTGGGATGGGCATTGCTCGCGTGCTCCGGTCGTGCGCCCCCGGGCGCGCCATGCCCGGTGCGGGCGCCTGGAACAGCACGCCTGCCGCTCGCTTCCTCACAGTCTCACCCGACACGCGGGGCGCAGCACGTCGAGCGCCCCGGCCCGGTGCACGACCGCGGCGCGGCCCTTGCCCGGTGCCGGGTAATGTCGCTCGTGGGGCGCCCGTCCACGCGGGTGCGTACGCGCTGCTACGTACCACATTGGTGCGAGCTGTGAGACTTCTCCGCTGATCTGCGCACCCGCCCTCGTCCGGACGCATCAAGGGCAACTGACTGGTACGTGCAAATTATTTGGGATGCCCCGGAATAGGAACACCGGAGCACTCAGGCTCGTTGTCACGACGTGAGCACGACACCACCTGTACTTGCCGCAGAGCTGGCGCAGGCGTGGGCCGACATTCAGCGGTACCACCCCGAGCTGCCCGATCTTGCCGCGCCAGAGTCCCTGATCGGAGAGTCCTCGTCCGCCTGTGGCGCCGAGCTCTCCTTCGAACGGCTGCTCCATGAGGCAGTCCACGGCATCGCGGCCGCGAGAGGTGTCCGGGACACCTCCCGCGCCGGCCGCTACCACAACAGACGCTTCCTCGCGATCGCCGAGGAGCTGGGCCTCGATCACGCCGAGGAGCCCCACCCCAGCAGCGGATTCTCGCTGGTCACGCTGAATCCCGAGGCCAAACGCAGGTACCGTCCCACCACGGAACGGCTGCAGCGTGCGCTCAAGGCGCACACCGTCGCCACCGCGGCGGACACGAAGCGCTCGTTCCGCGGTCCCGCGGCGCGGCACGGCTCGTCCGGGGGAGGGGTGCGGGTCAAGGCCGTCTGCGACTGCGGGCGCAACGTCCGCGTCGTTCCCTCTGTCCTCGCCCAGGCCCCGATCGTCTGCGGTGGCTGCGGAAAGCCCTTCCGCATCCCGGAAGCGGCGGTCGCGGTGGGGTGACCCGACGGGGTGTGGCACAATGGCTAGCTGTACTCGACAGTCGCATAGGACCCCTCTCTCCTCCGGCTGACGCGTCCATCGGGCACCCGAGTACCGCAACCCCACGTGGCATCTTTTGTGCCCACCCACGTCAGAGACCAGGAGACACCACTTCCGTGGCAGTCAAGATCAAGCTGAAGCGTCTGGGCAAGATCCGTTCGCCTCACTACCGCATCGTCGTCGCCGACTCCCGTACCCGCCGTGACGGCCGGGCCATCGAGGAGATCGGCCTGTACCACCCGGTGCAGAACCCCTCGCGCATCGAGGTCAACGCAGAGCGCGCGCAGTACTGGCTGTCCGTCGGCGCCCAGCCGACCGAGCCGGTCCTCGCGATCCTGAAGCTCACCGGTGACTGGCAGGCCCACAAGGGCCTCCCGGCCCCCGCGCCGCTGCTGCAGCCGGAGCCCAAGGCTGACAAGCGCGCCCTGTTCGAGGCTCTGACCACGGACGGCGACGAGGCCAAGGGTGAGGCCATCACCCAGAAGGCCAAGAAGTCGGACAAGAAGGCGGACGAGGCGGCTGACGCTGCGTCCACCGAGTCGACCGAGGCCTGAGCGTGCTCGAGGAGGCTCTTGAGCACCTCGTGAAGGGCATCGTCGACAACCCCGACGATGTGCAGGTCGCCTCGCGTGACCTGCGCCGTGGACGCGTGCTCGAGGTCCGGGTTCACCCCGACGACCTCGGCAAGGTGATCGGCCGTAACGGCCGCACCGCGCGCGCCTTGCGTACCGTCGTGGGTGCCATCGGCGGCCGTGGAATCCGTGTCGATCTCGTCGATGTGGACCAGGTTCGCTAAGAGTTGAACACCGGCCGGGGCCGGGGAGGGCTTTCGAGCCGTCCCCGGCCTTTGTCGTCCGTACATGACCGCCTCCCATGTGCCGGTCGGCCCAAGAGATCACCAGGAGAAGTAGCGTGCAGTTGGTAGTTGCGCGGATCGGTCGCGCCCATGGCATCAAGGGCGAGGTCACTGTCGAGGTGCGCACCGACGAGCCCGAGCTCCGGCTCGGGCCCGGGGCCGTGCTGGCCACGGAGCCCGCCCACGTGGGACCGCTGACGATCGAGACCGGCCGGGTGCACAGCGGCAGGCTGCTGCTGCGCTTCGAGGGTGTGCGCGACCGTACGGCCGCCGAGGCGCTGCGCAACACCCTGCTGATCGCCGAGGTGGACCCGGCGGAACTCCCGGAGGATCCCGAGGAGTTCTACGACCACCAGCTGATGGACCTGGACGTCGTCCTCGCCGACGGCACGGAGGTCGGCCGGATCACCGAGATCACGCATCTGCCGTCCCAGGACCTGTTCATCGTGGAACGGCCGGACGGCAGCGAGGTGATGATCCCGTTCGTCGAGGAGATCGTCGCCGAGATCGACCTGGAGGAGCAGCGGGCCGTCATCACCCCGCCGCCGGGCCTGATCGACGAGAGCGAGGCCGTGATCGCCTCCACGCGCGACGAGGACGAGGCGGAAGCGGCAGTGGGCGACGCCGGGCGTGACGGGAAGAAGGGCGACGCGTGATGCGGCTCGATGTCGTCACGATCTTCCCCGAGTACCTGGAACCCCTGAACGTCTCGCTCGTCGGCAAGGCGCGCGCCCGGGGCCGTCTCGACGTACACGTCCATGACCTGCGGGACTGGACCCACGACCGGCACAACACGGTGGACGACACCCCTTACGGCGGGGGCCCCGGCATGGTCATGAAGACCGAGCCCTGGGGCGAGGCCCTGGACGACGCGCTGGCCGGCGGGTACGAGGCCGGGGCGCACTCCCCGGTCCTCGTGGTGCCCACGCCCAGCGGCAGGCCCTTCACCCAGGAGCTCGCCGTCGAGCTCTCGGAACGGCCGTGGCTGATCTTCACCCCCGCCCGCTACGAGGGCATCGACCGCCGGGTGATGGACGAGTACGCCACCCGGATGCCGGTCATCGAGGTGTCCATCGGGGACTACGTCCTGGCCGGCGGGGAAGCCGCCGTCCTGGTGATCACCGAGGCCGTGGCCCGGCTGCTGCCCGGAGTGCTCGGAAACGCCGAGTCGCACCGGGACGACTCGTTCGCGCCCGGGGCCATGGCCGACCTGCTCGAGGGCCCGGTCTACACGAAACCTCCCGAGTGGCGCGGGCACGGCATCCCCGAGGTGCTGCTCAGCGGCCACCACGGGCGGATCGCACGCTGGCGACGGGACGAGGCCTTCCGGCGGACCGCTCTCCACAGGCCCGATCTCATCGAGCGTTGCGAGGCGTCCGGTTTCGACAAGAAGGACCGGGAGATGCTCTCCATCCTCGGCTGGTCCCCGGCGCCTGACGGACGATTTTGGCGCAGGCCCGAGGCCGTGGAAGAATAGGCCCGCTGTACGTCCGGTGTGCGCCCCTGCCACAGGGGGAAAGTCGTCCGCCCGATGTGATCAGCATCCGAACTTCACTCTTCAACCCTCCCGTCGATGACCTGTGGCATCGCCGAAGAAAGCAGACAACATGACTTCGCTGCTCGATGGCGTCAACGCCGCCACCCTCCGCACCGACCTCCCGGCCTTCCGCCCCGGTGACACCGTCAACGTCCACGTGCGCGTGATCGAGGGCAACCGCTCCCGTATCCAGCAGTTCAAGGGTGTCGTCATCCGTCGCCAGGGCTCGGGCGTCAGCGAGACCTTCACGGTCCGCAAGGTCTCCTTCAGCGTCGGCGTCGAGCGCACCTTCCCGGTGCACAGCCCGATCTTCGAGAAGATCGAGCTCGTCACCCGCGGTGACGTCCGTCGCGCCAAGCTGTACTTCCTCCGTGAGCTCCGCGGCAAGGCCGCGAAGATCAAGGAGAAGCGCGACCGCTGATCCACCTCCGGCGTCCACAGCGCGGCCGGATAGAATCCGGCCCCGATGGACACGGAAGCACAGCACACGGAGCGCGATCGCTCCTCCGGCCCCGCAGACGCGCCGGAGGAGGGGTCGCGCTTCACGCATGTCCCGGACCCACGAGTCCCGGCCACCTCGATGTCCTGGGGACGTACCGTCCTCCTGGGCATGCTCTGCACGGTCGCCCTGTTGCTGTTCAGCACGTTCGTACTGCAGCCCTTCCTCATTCCCAGTGGCTCGATGGAGCCCACGCTGCGGGTCGGTGACCGGGTCCTCGTCAACAAACTGGCGTACCGTTTCGGCTCGGAGCCTCACCGCGGCGACGTGGTGGTCTTCGACGGCACCGGTTCCTTCGTGCAGGAGACGCCGTCCGGGGAGAACCCCGTCGGTGTGCTGCTGCGCGGGGCGGCCGCGTCCCTGGGGCTGGTCGAGCCCGCCGGGTCCGACTTCGTGAAGCGGGTGGTGGGCGTGGGGGGCGACCGTGTGGTCTGCTGCGACAGGGGGGGGAGGCTCGAGGTGAACGGCGCACCGGTGGACGAGGAGTACCTGTACCCGGGTGACCGCCCGTCCCAGGTCGACTTCGACATCGTGGTGCCCGACGGCACGCTCTGGGTGATGGGCGACCACCGCAGCAAGTCGCGCGACTCCCGCGACCATCTGGGCCGGCCCGGGGGCGGTATGGTGCCCGTCGAGCGTGTGATCGGGCGGGTCGACTGGCTCGGCTGGCCGCTCGGCAGGCTCGGCTCACTGGAGGGCACCGAAGCATTCACCGGCATACGGCCGGCGGACGCGCGGCATGGGTAACCGGGGGCGCAAGCGGGGGGAGCCGGATTCCGACCCCCCGCTGTCCACCGGGCCGAGGCCGGTCACGAGCCGCTCACTGCCTACACGGGCGGAGCGGCGCAGACTGGCTCGTAAGGTGAAACGCCGCAGACGCCGGTCCGCGATCAAGGAGATACCCCTCCTCGTCCTGGTGGCGCTGCTGATCGCGCTGGTGCTCAAGACCTTCCTCGTCCAGGCCTTCGTGATCCCCTCCGGGTCGATGGAACAGACCATCCGGATCGGCGACCGTGTCCTGGTGGACAAACTGACCCCGTGGTTCGGCTCCGAACCCCGGCGTGGCGATGTCGTCGTCTTCAAGGACCCGGGCGGCTGGCTGCAGCAGGAGAGTGCCCCCGCCGAGGACCCGCCCGCGGGTGTCAAGCAGGTCAAGGAACTGCTGACCTTCATCGGACTGCTCCCCTCCGAGGACGAGCAGGATCTGATCAAGCGCGTGGTGGCCGTCGGGGGCGACACCGTTAAGTGCTGCGGTGCCGACGGCAGGATCACGGTCAACGGGGTGGCGCTCGACGAGCCGTACCTGAACCCGGGCGATGTGCCCTCCACCCTCGAATTCGAGGTGCGTGTCCCCGAGGGCCGCATCTTCGTGATGGGTGATCACCGGTCGAATTCCGCGGACTCGCGCTTCCATCTCGACAAACCGGGGAAGGGCACGGTGTCGGAGGACGAGGTGGTGGGCCGGGCTGTGGTGATCGCCTGGCCGTTCGGGCACTGGCGCAGGCTGGAGGAGCCCGGAACGTATGCCTCGGTCCCCGACGGGAGCGTCGGAGCGGCGGCTGGGGCGCTCCCGTCGAATAGTGTGTCCTCCCAGGATCGCAACGGAATGGTCCTGCTCCCGACCCCTGCGGAACTCCCGCTCGTTATGGGAGTGGTGGGCCTGCGCCGAATCGGGCGTGGGCGGTGGCACGGAGTGAGGAGTGGATGTGGGGGATTTGGCGGTCGGCGCACGATCCGGACACGACGAACCCGAGGACCGGCCTACGAGCAGCGAGGTCCCGGTGGAGGCGGAGAGTGACGGCGAGTCCCCGGACGGTGGCAGTACGGCGGTGAAGAAGCCGCGCTCGTTCTGGAAGGAGCTGCCGCTCCTCATCGGCATCGCGCTGGTTCTCGCGCTGCTGATCAAGACGTTCCTCGTACAGGCGTTCTCGATCCCCTCGGACTCCATGCAGAACACCCTGCAGCGGGGTGACCGGGTGCTGGTCGACAAGCTGACTCCGTGGTTCGGCTCGGAGCCGGAGCGCGGAGAGGTCGTGGTCTTCCATGACCCGGGCGGCTGGCTGGAGGACACCGCGACGCCCGAGCCCAACGCGGTACAGAAGTTCTTGAGCTTCATCGGGCTGATGCCGTCCGCCGAGGAGAAGGACCTGATCAAGCGGGTCATCGCCGTCGGCGGTGACACCGTCCAGTGCAAGAAGAACGGGCCGGTGACGGTCAACGGCAAGGCGCTGGACGACAAGTCGTTCATCTTCGAGGGGAACAGTGCCTGCGACGACGAGCCGTTCGGTCCGATCCATGTACCGGAGGGCCGGATCTGGGTGATGGGTGACCACCGGCAGAATTCGCTGGACTCCCGCTACCACCAGGAGCTGCCCGGTCAGGGCACGGTGTCCACGGACGAGGTCGTCGGGCGGGCCGTCGTCGTGGCCTGGCCGGTCAACCGCTGGGCGACCCTCCCGGTGCCCGGTACGTTCGACCAGCCCGGGCTGAACGCGGTTGCCGCCGCTGCTGTGCCCGGAGCACTGGGTGTAGCCGGAGCGCTGCCCCTGGTGTTCTGGCGTCGCCGCAGGCTGACCCGCGGGCATACCGCCGGGTAGGGTGCCGACTCGGATCAGCGATTGTCGATCTCCGATGGGGAGCGCTGGGATGAGTGGATCAGAAGGACACGACGGCCGTGGCCGGCTCGGCGACACGTTGTCGAACCTGGCCGTGGCCGTCGGCTGTGTGCTCTTCCTCGGCGGGTTCGCCTGGGGAGCGGTTGTGTACAAGCCGTACACCGTGCCGACCGACTCGATGACACCGACGGTGAACGCCGGCGACCGCGTCCTCGCGGAGCGGATAGACGGCGATGACGTGCGGCGTGGCGACGTGGTCGTGTTCACCGACTCGACATGGGGTGACGTGCCCATGGTGAAGCGGGTCGTCGGTGTGGGGGGTGACAAGGTCGCCTGCTGCGACAAGGACGGTCGGCTCACCGTCAACGGCAAGCCCATCGAGGAACCGTATCTGCGGGCGAAGGGTGCCCTGTCGCTCACCTCGGCGGACGGTGGGGCCCCGGCCTCACCCCAGAAGTTCACGGCCGATGTGCCCGAGAACCAGCTCTTCCTCCTCGGAGACGAGCGCAACACCTCCATGGACTCCCGCGTCCACCTCGAGGACCCGGGGCAGGGCTCGGTGCCCCGCGGCGCGGTCCAGGCGCGGGTGGACGCAGTGGCCTGGCCCGTGAACGGGATGATCGGCCGGCCCGAGGCCTTCGCCGCCCTGCCCGGCGGTGTCTCGTCCGACGGTCCCCTGCCCCTGCAGGCCGGCGCCGTCGTAACGGGTGCGGTGCTCATCCTCGGCGGAGCGGCCTACGGCCCGTTGGCACGCTCCCGGCGGGGGAGCAAGCGGCCGAAGGTGTCCACCGGTGCCCACTGAGACACGCAAGGTCGCCAGAGTGGTGCTCCTGGACCCGGACGACCGGATCCTGCTGCTGCACGGCTACGAGCCCGAGCGTCCGGACGAGCGCTGGTGGTTCACCCCGGGTGGCGGCCTGGAGGGCGAGGAGACCAGGGAGGAGGCGGCCCTGCGTGAGCTCGCCGAGGAAACCGGGATCACGGACCTCTCCCTCGGTCCGCCGCTGTGGACAAGGATCTGCTCCTTCCCGTTCGACGGGCGGCGCTGGGACCAGGACGAGTGGTACTTCCTGGCCCGTACGTCGCAGACGGCCACCGATCAGAAGGGCCTCACCGAGCTGGAGCTGCGCAGCGTCGCCGGTCTGAGGTGGTGGACTTCCGCCGAACTTCTGGCCACGCGTGAGACGGTGTATCCGACCAAGCTCGCCGGGCTGCTGCGCACGCTGCTCGACGAGGGTCCCCCGAGTGTTCCGCTTGTTCTCGCCCCCGAAATCGTCTAATCGGTCAGAGGTGCGTGGGGCTGACGCACAATAGGGGGACGCACGGCTGAAGGGGAACATGCCATGAGTGCCGAGGACCTCGAGAAGTACGAGACCGAGATGGAGCTGAAGCTCTACCGGGAGTACCGCGATGTCGTCGGTCTGTTCAAATATGTGATCGAGACCGAACGGCGCTTCTACCTCACCAACGACTACGAGATGCAAGTGCACTCGGTCCAGGGTGAGGTATTTTTCGAGGTTTCCATGGCGGATGCGTGGGTCTGGGACATGTACAGGCCTGCCCGGTTCGTCAAGCAGGTCCGCGTGTTGACGTTCAAGGACGTGAATATCGAGGAGCTCAACAAGAGCGACCTCGAACTCCCGGGCGGCTGATTCCTCAGACGTTCCCCGATGTCCCGGTTCACTCTTCCGAGTGGCCGGGATATTCACATCGACCCGGTTGTCCACCAAGATCCAACAGATCGGGCGGGGCGCGTCACAGTCGGTGCCGGAGGTGGTGCCGATATGAACGCACGGGGGGCACTCGGGCGGTACGGCGAGGATCTGGCGGCACGGCTGCTGGCGGACGCCGGTATGACGGTGTTGGAGCGCAACTGGCGGTGTCGCGCGGGAGAGATCGACATCGTCGCCAGGGACGGCGACGCGGTGGTCGTCTGTGAGGTGAAGGCCCGTAGGGCGGGCTGCTTCGAGCATCCGATGCAGGCCGTCACCCCGGCCAAGGCCGACCGGCTGCGCCGGCTCGCCGAGATCTGGCTCGACCGGCACGGCGGCCCGCCACCGGGCGGAGTCCGGATCGACCTGATCGGCGTGATCCTGCCCAGGCGTGGCGCCCCGGTCGCCGAACACGTGCGGGGCGTGGCCTGATGGGGTTCGCGCGGGCATGCTCCGTGGCCCTGGTCGGCGTCGAGGGCGTGGTGGTGGAGGTCCAGGCCGATCTGGAACCAGGAGTGGCGGCGTTCACGCTCGTCGGTCTGCCGGACAAGAGCCTGGTGGAGAGCCGTGACCGGGTCAGGGCCGCGGTCGTCAATTCCGGGGCCGAGTGGCCGCAGAAGAAGCTCACGGTGGGCCTGTCCCCCGCCTCCGTACCCAAGAGCGGTTCGGGTTTCGATCTCGCTGTCGCGTGTGCGGTGCTCGGCGCGGCCGAGCGGATCGACCCCGCCGCCATCGCCGATGTGGTGATGATCGGGGAGCTCGGCCTCGACGGCAGGGTGCGCCCGGTACGCGGAGTACTGCCGGCGGTGCTCGCGGCGGCCGAGGCGGGGTACCGGCACGTCGTCGTCCCGGAACAGACCGCGGGGGAGGCCGCCCTGGTGCCGGGTGTCTCCGTCCTCGGCGTACGGAGCCTGCGCCAGCTGATCGCCGTCCTCGGCGACGAACCGGTGCCGGAGGAGCCGTCCGCCGACCGAGGCCGCCCCGACACGATGCTCGCCGGGCTGATGGTGCCCGGGGCGGGCCTCGGCACGGGGCTGGCCCCGGTGTCGGCCGACGGCGCGGCGCACCGGCCCGATCTGGCCGATGTGGCGGGCCAGGGCAGGGCGCGCAAGGCCTTGGAGGTGGCGGCGGCGGGCGGACACCATCTGCTGCTCTCCGGACCGCCGGGCGCGGGGAAGACCATGCTGGCCGAGCGGCTCACGGCGCTCCTGCCACCGCTCTCCCGGCAGCAATCCCTCGAAGTGACGGCGGTGCACTCGGTCGCGGGCATCCTGCCACCCGGGGAACCCCTGATCAGCAGAGCGCCGTACTGCGCACCGCACCACTCGGCGACGATGCAGTCACTCGTGGGCGGGGGGAACGGCCTGCCGAGGCCGGGAGCGGTCTCCCTGGCGCACCGGGGCGTCCTCTTCCTCGACGAGGCCCCGGAGTTCTCCGGCCGGGCGCTCGACGCGCTACGCCAGCCCCTGGAGTCCGGGCACGTGGTGGTCGCGCGTGCGGCCGGGGTCGTCCGGCTGCCCGCGCGCTTCCTGATGATTCTGGCCGCGAACCCCTGCCCGTGCGGCAGGCACACCCTGACCGGGGCGGGGTGCGAATGCCCGCCCTCCGCCGTCCGCCGCTATCAGGCGCGGCTGTCCGGCCCGTTGCTCGACCGCGTGGACCTGCGCGTGGAGGTCGAACCGGTGGGAAGGGCTGACCTGATGGGGAGCGGTGGCCGGGGCGAGTCCTCCGCCGAGGTCGCCGCCCGGGTACGGGAGGCCAGGACGCGCGCCGGGGAGCGGCTCGCCGGCACTCCCTGGACCACCAACAGCGAAGTGCCCGGGCACGAGCTGCGGACCAGGTTGGTCACGGCGCCCGGCGCCCTGATGGCGGCCGAACGCGACATGGAGCGTGGCGTTCTCACGGCCCGTGGCCTCGACCGGGTCCTGCGCGTGGCCTGGACCGTGGCGGACCTCAGGGCCGCCGACCGCCCGGACGCCTCCGATGTCGCGGTGGCACTGGAGCTCAGGACGGGCATCCAGCGGGGAGCCCCGATGCAGGCGGGTGCCCTGTGAGCGCGCCGCAGGGCGCCGCCGGGCAGGAGCGGTCGGGGTCCGCCCACGGCTCGAGTGCACGGGAGCGGCTGGCGAGGGCCGCCCTCACCCGGGTGTTCGAGCCGGGGGACGAGCGGGGTGGCCGCTGGATCCGCGAGATCGGGCCGGTCGAGCTGATACGGCGTCTCGCCGGTACGGACGGATCGGCGCTGACGCTCAAGGGGATGACGGAGCCCCGGCTCGCCGGTTACCGCCTGCGTGCGGCGGGCGCCGACCCCGGGCGGGACCTGGCGGACGTGGCCGCGATCGGCGGGCGGTTCGTCTGCCCGGGTGACCGGGAGTGGCCGAGCCAGCTCGACGACCTCGGTGACGCACGGCCCATCGGGCTCTGGGTGCGCGGCCGGATCGACCTGCGCCTCTGGGCGCTGCGCTCGGTGGCCGTGGTCGGCGCCCGGGCCTGCACGCCCTACGGGGCGCACATGGCGGCGACGCTCGCGTCGGGGCTGGCCGAGCGGGGCTGGGTCGTGGTCTCCGGTGCGGCGTTCGGGGTGGACGGCGCCGCCCATCGCGGAGCGCTGGCCGCAGGTGGGGCGACCATGGCGGTACTGGCCTGCGGCGTTGACGTGGCCTATCCACGGGGACATGCCGAGCTGATCGGACGCATCGTGGAACAGGGACTGATCGTGGGCGAGCTGCCGCCCTCGGACCATCCCACGCGCAGCCGATTCATCCTGCGGAACAGGGTGATCGCGGCACTCACGCGAGGGACGGTGGTGGTGGAGGCCGAATACCGCAGCGGCTCACTGGTCACCGCGAGGAACGCCCTCCGGCTGGGCCGTTTCACCATGGGAGTGCCGGGCCCCGCCACCAGCGGCCTCTCGGCAGGGGTCCATGAACTCCTGCGCGGCGAGGGCGTCCTGGTCACGGATGCGGCCGAAATCGTCGAACTGGTAGGGGAGATCGGTGCTCTGGCCCCGGCCAGAAGCGGTCCGGTCCTGCCCAGGGACCGCCTCGATGCCGTCTCCGCACGAGTGCTGGACGCACTGCCGTGGACGGGTGCCGTGGACGGGCGTGACGTGGCCCGGGGTGCCGGGACGTCGACGGATGAAGCCCTCGGTCGTTTGTACGAACTGAACTCACTGGGGTTCGTCGAACGTGAGGGCGGGGGGTGGCGGTTGACGCAGGGACGGACACCCGATGAGGGCGTGCGGCGAGGCGGTACTTGACCCGGAGCATTCGGGTGAAAAGGTGAAGCCGGTGACCTCGGCAACACCCTGTCAGGCCTCCGGGGGCGGTGTGAGCGGTGCGGCCCTCGCCGTCGGCCCTGTCGGTGGACAGGGTCGACGGCGGCGAATTCGGGGGTGATCACACCTCACGGTTCGTTCGTCCTGAGCGCACCGCAACACCTCAGTCACGCTACGCTCACGAGGAATCCGCCCCAGAGACACGTCCCAGCACTTCACAGCAGAACGGCTCAAGGCACCACATGCCCCAGCACACCTCCGGGTCTGACCGCGCGGCAGTACCACCGGCTGCGCGTGGCACTGTGCGCCCTCCCGCCCCCACCTCGCTCGACGAGTTGTGGCGTTCGTACAAGACCACTGGTGACGAGAGGCTGCGCGAGCAGCTGATCCTGCACTACTCACCCCTGGTGAAGTACGTCGCCGGCCGGGTCAGCGTGGGACTGCCGTCCAACGTGGAGCAGGCGGACTTCGTCTCGTCCGGTGTCTTCGGGCTGATCGACGCCATCGAGAAGTTCGACATCGAGCGAGCCATCAAGTTCGAGACCTACGCGATCACCAGGATCCGCGGCGCGATGATCGACGAACTTCGGGCGCTGGACTGGATCCCCCGGTCGGTGCGGCAGAAGGCCCGCAACGTCGAGCGCGCCTACGCCACGCTGGAGGCACAGTTGCGGCGTACGCCTTCGGAGGCGGAGGTCGCCGCGGAGATGGGTGTCGCCATCGAGGAACTGCACGCTGTTTTCAGCCAGTTGTCGCTCGCCAACGTGGTGGCCCTGGAGGAGTTGCTGCATGTCGGCGGCGAGGGCGGCGACCGGCTGAGTCTGATGGACACGCTGGAGGACACGGCGGCCGACAACCCGGTCGAGGTCGCCGAGGACCGCGAGCTCAGGCGGCTGCTCGCCCGCGCCATCAACACACTCCCGGAGCGGGAGAAGACCGTGGTCACGCTCTACTACTACGAAGGGCTGACACTGGCCGAGATCGGCAATGTGCTCGGTGTCACCGAGAGCAGGGTCAGTCAGATCCACACCAAGTCGGTGCTGCAGCTCCGGGCGAAGCTGGCCGACTCCGGACGCTGAGCCGGAGCGGCTTCGGCCACCCGGCCGCAGACGCGGACCCCCCTACGATCCGTCGCCGCCGTAGAGTGGAGGCGTGCCCAGGATTCGAGCGGCCTCCGTGGCCGAGCACCGGACCATGCAGCGCGGCGCCCTCCTGGACGCCGCACGCTCCTTGCTGTCCGAGGGCGGTACGGAGGCGCTGACCTTCCCCGCTCTCGCCGAGCGCACCGGCCTCGCCAGGTCCTCCGTCTACGAGTACTTCCGCTCCCGAGCCGCTGTGGTCGAGGAGCTCTGCGCCGTCGACTTCCCCGTCTGGGCCGCCGAGGTCGAGAACGCGATGGAGCGGGCCGAGGCCCCCGAGGCGAAGATCGAGGCCTATGTGCGCAGGCAGCTCGACCTGGTCGGAGACCGGCGGCATCGCGCGGTCGTGGCCATTTCCGCGAGCGAGCTGGACGCGGGCGCGCGGGAGAAGATCCGCGCGGCGCACGGCGGACTGATCGCCATGATCGTCGAGGCGCTCGCCGACCTGGGCCACACCGAGCCGAGGCTCGCGGCCATGCTGCTGCAGGGCTCCGTGGACGCCGCGGTGCGCAGGATCGAGCTGGGCGCGGCGGAGGAACCAGGCACTGTCGCGGACACGGCCGTGGCCATGGTCCTGCGCGGAGTCCGGGGCTGAGCAGCGGGCCCGCGGCCCGCCTCCGGGAGCGGTACGCCGAACACCGGCAACAGCCGGGACGGCCCCCGTCGCCGCAGTGACGGAGGGAGCAGCGACAGCGGATCCAGGTAGACGTTCCCGCGCCGCAACCCCCAGTGCAGGCAGCCGGAGGCGCAGTGGGACGGCTCCGCCCCGACCACCCCCACCACCTGCCCGGCGACCACCGCGTCGCCTGCGGCGACCCGCGCCCGCACCGGCTCGTACGTGAAGCGGAGCGGCGGCTCCCCGCTCCCGGACACGTCGACGGAAACCACCCCGCGCCCCGCCACCGGCCCCGCGAACGCGACCCGGCCCGGAGCGGCCGCCCGTACCGGGGTGCCCGGCGGTGCGGCGAGGTCGACGCCGCGATGGCCCGGCCCGTACGGACCGACGGGCGGCTCCCAGCCCCGTACGACCAGGGGCCGGCCCGCGAGCGGCCAGACGCGGTCGCCGCGGGGCGGTGCTCCCGTCTCGGCCCTGGCGGTGGCCGGCCCGAGCAGGACGACGAGCAGCGCGGCCAGCAGCGCGGCCGGCAGCGCGGCCGGCAGGGCCACGTGCGGCGCGGCGGGCACCGCGTCCGGCAGGGCGACACGGGGGCGACCGGAGGTTTTTCCAGGTGGGCGGCACATGACGGAAACGATCCCCCGAAGCCCCGTCCCGCGGGGATCACGGTCCGGATCTGTGGACGACCGGGCGGTTGTGGACATCGCCGTCACCCGGCACCCGACGGGTCCCGTACACTTCTTCTGGCGATCCGGGTCACCGGGTCGACTTCGCACGCCCCGCCACCTCCCTCTCTGCGGACGGTGGCCGCGCTCCTCGGTCCCTCGTGGAACGGCGCGTCGGGGCGTCAGGCGCGACAGCAATCCTGCGGTCGCGGCAACCGAGAACCTCAAGGAGTACGGCCATGGCCGTCGTCACGATGCGGGAGCTGCTGGAGAGCGGCGTCCACTTCGGTCACCAGACCCGTCGCTGGAACCCGAAGATGAAGCGCTTCATCTTCACCGAGCGCAACGGCATCTACATCATCGACCTGCTCCAGTCGCTGTCGTACATCGACCGCGCCTACGAGTTCGTCAAGGAGACCGTCGCCCACGGCGGCTCCATCATGTTCGTGGGCACCAAGAAGCAGGCCCAGGAGGCCATCGCCGAGCAGGCGACGCGCGTCGGCATGCCGTACGTCAACCAGCGTTGGCTCGGTGGCATGCTCACCAACTTCTCCACCGTCTACAAGCGCCTTCAGCGTCTGAAGGAGCTCGAGCTCATCGACTTCGAGGACGTGGCCGCCTCGGGCCTCACCAAGAAGGAGCTCCTGGTCCTCTCCCGCGAGAAGGCCAAGCTGGAGAAGACCCTCGGTGGTATCCGCGAGATGCAGAAGGTGCCGAGCGCCGTCTGGATCGTCGACACCAAGAAGGAGCACATCGCCGTCGGTGAGGCGCGCAAGCTCCACATCCCGGTCGTCGCGATCCTCGACACCAACTGCGACCCCGACGAGGTCGACTACAAGATTCCGGGCAACGACGACGCGATCCGCTCCGTCACCCTGCTCACCCGCGTGATCGCCGACGCCGTGGCCGAGGGCCTCATCGCCCGTTCCGGTGCCGCCACCGGTGACTCGAAGCCGGGCGAGAAGGCCGCCGGCGAGCCCCTCGCCGAGTGGGAGCGCGACCTGCTCACGGGCGACAAGAAGGCGGACGCCGAGGGTTCGGCCGAGGTCCAGTCCTCGGTCGAGACCGAGAAGGACGCCGCCGAGGACGCCAAGCCGGCTGCCGTTGCCGAGGAGCAGGCTGCCGAGCAGGTCGAGGCCCCCGCTGCCGAGGCTCCGGCCGCGGACGCCGAGCAGGCCTGACACCCGTCAGTCACGGCTGAATGACGGCGGGGGCCGGTGCACCAGCACCGACCCCGCCGTTCACCCGTAGATCTTTCAGACTTCGAGAGAGAAACAGACTCATGGCGAACTACACCGCCGCTGACGTCAAGAAGCTCCGCGAGCTCACCGGCGCCGGCATGATGGACTGCAAGAAGGCCCTCGACGAGGCCGACGGCAACGTCGACGGCGCGGTCGAGGCCCTCCGTATCAAGGGCCAGAAGGGCGTCGCCAAGCGCGAAGGCCGTTCCGCCGAGAACGGTGCCGTCGTCTCCCTCGTCTCCGAGGACAAGACGTCCGGCGTTCTGGTCGAGCTGAAGTGCGAGACGGACTTCGTCGCCAAGGGCGACAAGTTCCAGGCCGTCGCCAACACGCTCGCCGCGCACGTCGCCGCGACCTCCCCGGCCGACATCGAGGCGCTCCTCGCCTCCGAGATCGAGCCCGGCAAGACCGTCCAGGCGTACGTGGACGAGGCCAACGCCAACCTCGGCGAGAAGATCGTCCTGGACCGCTTCGCGCAGTTCACCGGTGCGTACGTCTCCGTGTACATGCACCGCACCATGCCCGACCTGCCGCCGCAGATCGGTGTGATGGTCGAGCTGGACAAGGCCGACGCCGAGCTGGCCAAGGGCCTCGCGCAGCACATCGCCGCCTTCGCCCCGAAGTACCTGTCCCGCGAGGACGTCCCCGCCGAGGTCGTCGAGGCCGAGCGCCGCGTCGCCGAGGAGACCACGCGCGCCGAGGGCAAGCCCGAGGCCGCGCTCCCGAAGATCGTCGAGGGTCGCGTCAACGGCTTCTTCAAGGAGGCCACCCTCCTCGGCCAGCCGTACGCGCTGGACAACAAGAAGTCCGTCCAGAAGGTCCTGGACGAGGCCGGTGTCAGCCTGAAGCGCTTCGCGCGTATCAAGGTCGGCATCTGAGTCCGTCCGCGAACAACGGTGGACCCCGATAGGGTCTGGTGCAGTCGTCGGCCGCACCCAGCCGGACGACCGCAGATCTGACGAGGAGGCCATTGCCGCTGAGGGACAACAGACCCACCGGCAATGGCCTTCTTCGTATGTGCACGAGGAGAATTCCCATGAACAAGGGCGCGGACGCCACCCAGGGCGACCACAAACGCGACGACGACAAGATTTCCGGCCGCTTCATGCTGAAGCTGTCCGGTGAGGCGTTCGCCGGCGGCGGCGGTCTGGGCGTGGACCCGGATGTCGTGCACGCCATCGCGCGTGAGATCGCGGCCGTCGTGCGCGACGGCGCGGAGATCGCGATCGTCATCGGCGGCGGCAACTTCTTCCGCGGTGCCGAGCTCCAGCAGCGCGGCATGGACCGGGCGCGCTCCGACTACATGGGCATGCTCGGCACGGTCATGAACTGCCTGGCACTGCAGGACTTCCTGGAGAAGGAAGGCATCGACTCACGCGTCCAGACCGCCATCACCATGGGCCAGGTCGCGGAGCCGTACATCCCGCTCCGTGCCGTACGGCACCTGGAGAAGGGGCGCGTCGTCATCTTCGGGGCCGGTATGGGAATGCCGTACTTCTCCACCGACACGACCGCCGCCCAGCGCGCTCTGGAGATCGACGCGGAGGCGCTGCTGATGGGGAAGAACGGCGTGGACGGGGTCTACGACTCCGACCCGAAGTCCAACCCCGACGCGGTGAAGTTCGACGCCCTGGAGTACGGCGAGGTGATCGCCCGCGACCTCAGGGTCGCCGACGCCACCGCCATCACGCTCTGCCGGGACAACCAGCTCCCGATCCTGGTCTTCGAACTGACCACGGAGGGCAATATCGCCCGCGCGGTCAAGGGTGAGAAGATCGGCACGCTGGTGAGCGACGAGAGCACCCGGGCCTGACGGCCCCAACGATGGACAACGGCCTGCCGGTCGGACACCGTGCAGGTGAGGACGCGACGCAGGATCCGCAGGACCCGACGATGCCGGGTCCGCTCAAGACACGCAGGAGCACGTGGTGATCGAAGAAATCCTCCTCGAGGCCGAGGAGAAGATGGAGAAGGCCGTCGTGGTCGCGAAAGAGGACTTCGCCGCGATCCGCACCGGCCGTGCGCACCCGGCGATGTTCAACAAGATCGTCGCGGACTACTACGGCGCGCTGACCCCGATCAACCAGCTGGCCTCGTTCTCGGTCCCCGAGCCGCGGATGGCCGTGGTGACCCCGTTCGACAAGACCGCGCTGCGCAACATCGAGCAGGCGATCCGTGACTCCGACCTCGGGGTCAACCCGAGCAACGACGGCAACATCATCCGTGTGACGTTCCCCGAGCTCACGCAGGACCGTCGCAAGGAGTTCATCAAGGTCGCCAAGACCAAGGCCGAGGACTCCAAGATCTCGATCCGCTCCATCCGCCGCAAGGCCAAGGAGACGCTCGACAAGCTCGTCAAGGACAAGGAGTCCGGCGAGGACGAGGTCCGCCGTGCGGAGAAGGAGCTCGACGACACCACCGCGAAGTACGTCGCACAGGTGGACGAGCTGCTCAAGCACAAGGAAGCCGAGCTGCTCGAAGTCTGATGAACGACTCTTCCCGGGGCGCCCCGCAGGGAGCCGGCTACTGGGGCGCGCCCGAGATGGGGGCCGCCCCGGCGGGTCCTGCTTACGATGTGCACGGCGCCCAGCAGACTCGGCCCATGCCCATCGTGCCGGACGTTCCCGACGCAGGTAGAGACGCCGACGACCGCGACGACCGGAACAGGGACGCCGCGCGCGTCAGTGGCCCCCTGTTCCGTGACGAGAAGCCGGAGCCCATGTCCACCCCGTTGCCGTCACCCCCGCCGCAGAAGAAGCGCGCGGGGCGTGATCTGCGTGCCGCCATAGGGGTCGGTCTCGGGCTCGGCGCGGTCGTCGCCGGGTCGCTCTTCGTCGTGAAGGCCGTCTTCGTCGGTGTCGTGGTGCTGGCGGTGGTGGTCGGTCTCTGGGAGCTCACCTCCCGCCTCAAGGAGCGCAAGGGCATCGACGTCCCCCTCGTGCCGCTCGCCGTCGGCGGCGCCGCCATGGTCGTCGCCGGCTATGTGCGGGAGGCGGAGGGCGCCTGGGTCGCCATGGCCCTCACGGCCCTCGCGGTGCTCGTGTGGCGGATGACGAAGCCGCCCGAGGGCTACCTCAAGGACGTCACGGCGGGTGTCTTCGCCGTGTTCTACGTGCCGTTCCTGGCGACGTTCGTCGCCATGATGCTCACCGCGGACGACGGTGCGTGGCGTGTCCTGACCTTCCTCCTGCTGACCGTGGTCAGCGACACCGGTGCGTACGCCGTCGGTTGGCGCTTCGGCACGCACAAACTGGCACCGCGCATCAGCCCCGGGAAGACCCGCGAGGGACTGCTCGGGGCGATCGGTTTCGCGATGGTGGCCGGCGCCCTGTGCATGGAGTTCCTGATCGACGGCGGGAGCTGGTGGCAGGGGCTGCTGATGGGTCTCGCCGTCGCCGCCAGCGCCACGCTGGGGGACCTGGGCGAGTCCATGATCAAGCGGGACCTCGGCATCAAGGACATGGGCACGCTGCTGCCCGGCCACGGCGGCATCATGGACCGGCTCGACTCGCTCCTGCCGAGCGCGCCGGTCGTGTGGCTGCTGCTGGTGCTGTTCGTCGGCTCCGGCTGATCAGGCCTCGTAGACACTTACTGACCTGGGGTTTTGCGCGTAGGGGTCCGTCGTCCACAGGGCGGCGGGCCCTTACTCGTATGTCTGCGACACTGGATGAACCATGCCTAAGCCCGGAGAACTCACTTTTGTCGCGCCCCGTGGAGCCAAGCGGCCGCCGCGGCACCTCGCCGACCTCACCCCCGACGAGCGCAAGGAAGCAGTCGCCGCGACCGGCGAGAAGCCCTTCCGTGCCAAGCAGCTGTCGCAGCACTACTTCACGCGGTACGCGCACGACCCGGCGGAGTGGACCAACATCCCGGCCGCGTCGCGGGACAAGCTCGCCGAGGCGATGTTCCCCGACCTCATGTCGGTCGTGCGCCACATCAGCTGTGACGACGACACCACCCGTAAGACGCTCTGGAAGCTGCACGACGGCACCCTCGTGGAATCCGTCCTCATGCGGTACCCGGACCGGGTGACCATGTGTATCTCGTCGCAGGCCGGCTGCGGGATGAACTGCCCGTTCTGCGCCACCGGGCAGGCGGGACTCGACCGCAACCTGTCGACCGCCGAGATCGTGCACCAGATCGTGGACGGCATGCGCGCGCTTCGTGACGGCGAGGTCCCGGGCGGGCCGGCACGGCTGTCCAACATCGTCTTCATGGGCATGGGCGAGCCGCTCGCCAACTACAAGCGCGTCGTCGGGGCGATCCGGCGGCTGACGGACCCCGAGCCGGACGGCCTCGGTCTCTCGCAGCGCGGGATCACCGTGTCCACGGTGGGCCTGGTGCCGGCCATGCTGCGCTTCGCCGACGAGGGCTTCAAGTGCCGGCTCGCGGTCTCACTGCACGCCCCTGACGACGAGCTGCGCGACACCCTCGTGCCCGTGAACACCCGCTGGAAGGTCCGCGAGGTCCTGGACGCCGCGTGGGAGTACGCGGAGAAGTCGGGCCGCCGCATCTCCATCGAGTACGCGCTGATCCGCGACATCAACGACCAGGCGTGGCGGGGCGACCTGCTGGGCCGGCTGCTCAAGGGCAAGCGGGTACACGTCAATCTCATCCCGCTGAATCCGACCCCGGGCTCGAAGTGGACCGCCTCACGGCCCGAGGACGAGAAGGCGTTCGTCGAGGCGATCGCGGCCCACGGTGTCCCGGTGACCGTCCGGGACACCCGCGGCCAGGAGATCGACGGTGCCTGCGGGCAGCTGGCGGCCTCCGAGCGCTGAGGCGGCACCCAGGGCGGGGCACGATCCGGCCGGTACGGCGTGATCCGGCCGGTGTAGCCTGGCCCGAAATCAACTTCATATTCCGACAGGGGAGCGCCACAGCGCTGAGAGTGCGGCACCGAGGACAGGTCGGCCGCAGACCCTCTGAACCTCGCCCGGGTCATTCCGGGTAGGAAGTTCGGACCTTACTCAAGCTGTTGCGCCCTGCCCGCTCACCGAGCGGGCAGGGCCGCGTCTCTTCCTGGTCACCTCCAGGAGGAATCACATGAACACCACCACGAAGTACGCGGCGACGGCGCTTGCCGCCGCGCTCGGTGTCACCGCGCTCGCGGGCTGCGGCGGCTCCGACGACAAGGCCTCCGGTGGCGAGGGAGCCGGTTCCAAGACCGTCACCCTGGTCAGTCACGACTCGTTCAACGCCTCGGACGCCGTCCTGAAGGCGTTCACGAAGGAGACCGGCTACACGGTCAAGGTGCTCAAGAGCGGTGATGCCGGAGCCGCGCTCAACCAGGAGATCCTGACCAAGGGCTCACCCCGTGGTGACGTGTTCTTCGGCGCCGACAACACGCTCCTCTCCCGGGCCCTGGACAACGGTCTGTTCAGGCCGTACGAGGCGAAGGGCCTGGACCGTGTCGCGGCCGACACCCGGCTCGACGCGGACGAGCACCGGGTGACGCCCGTCGACACCGGTGACATCTGCGTCAACTACGACAAGAAGTACTTCGCCGACAAGAAGCTCGACCCGCCGACGTCCTTCGACGACCTGCTGAAGCCCGCGTACAGGAACCTCCTCGTCACCGAGAACGCCGCGACCTCCTCGCCCGGCCTCGGCTTCCTGCTCGGCACCGTCGCCACCTACGGCGAGACCGGCTACCAGGACTACTGGAAGAAGCTGAAGAGCAACGGCGTCAAGGTCGTCGACGGCTGGGAGCAGGCGTACAACGAGGAGTTCTCCGGCTCCGCAGGCGGCAAGAAGGCCGAGGCCGACCGTCCGCTCGTCGTCTCGTACGCCTCCAGCCCGCCCGTCGAGGTGCTGTACGCCGATCCACAGCCCGCCGAGGCCCCGACCGGTGTCGCCACCGGCACCTGCTTCCGCCAGATCGAGTTCGCCGGCCTGCTGGACGGCGCGAAGAACGAGGCGGGCGGCAAGGCGCTGCTGGACTTCCTGATCAGCAAGCAGTTCCAGGAGGACATGCCGCTGAACATGTTCGTGAACCCGGTGGTGAAGGACGCGAAGCTCCCGGAACTCTTCACGAAGTTCGGTGCGACCGTCGACGAGCCGGCGACCGTGGCCCCGGAGAAGATCGCCAAGAACCGTGAGCAGTGGGTCCAGTCATGGTCCTCGCTCGTCGTGAAGTAGTCGCGCGGCCCGCCTGGCGGGGGAACGCGGTGCGGCTCGGCCTCATGGCCGTGCCCGTCCTGTTCTTCGCCCTGTTCTTCGCCTACCCGGTCGTCGCGATCGTCGGCCGGGGGCTGAAGCCGGACGGCGACTGGCAGTTCGGCAGGATCGGGGCGGTGCTGAGCCGGCCGGACATCCTCGATGTCCTCTGGTTCACGACCTGGCAGGCCCTCGCCTCGACCGTGCTCACCCTGCTGATCGCGCTGCCCGGTGCCTACGTCTTCGCCCGCTTCGACTTCCCCGGCAAGCAACTGCTGCGCGCCGTGGTGACCGTGCCGTTCGTCCTGCCGACCGTCGTGGTGGGCACAGCGTTCCTGGCACTGCTGGGGCGCGGCGGGTTCCTCGACGAGCTCTGGGGAGTCCGTCTCGACACGACCGTGTGGGCGATCCTGCTCGCCCACGTCTTCTTCAACTACGCGGTCGTCGTACGGACCGTCGGCGGCCTGTGGTCACAGCTCGACCCCCGCCAGGAAGAGGCCGCCCGGGTGCTCGGGGCCGGCCGTGTCGCCACCTGGCGGCGCGTGACCCTGCCCGCGCTGGGACCGGCCGTGGCCGCCGCGGCTCTGATGGTCTTCCTCTTCACCTTCACCTCGTTCGGTGTCGTCCAGATCCTCGGCGGTCCGGCCTACTCCACGCTGGAGGTGGAGATCTACCGGCAGACCGCCCAGCTGCTCGACCTGCCGACGGCCGCGGTGCTGACCCTGGTGCAGTTCGCCGCGGTCGGCGCGATCCTCGCCGTACACGCCTGGACCGTACGGCGCCGGGAGACGGCGCTGAAGCTCGTCGACCCGGCGCAGACCTCCCGGCCGCCCCGCGGAGCCGGCCAGCGGGCGCTGCTCGCCGGCGTACTGCTGACCGTGCTGCTTCTGGTCCTGCTGCCGCTCGGCGTGCTGGTGGAACGCTCCCTGGACACGTCCGGCGGCTACGGTTTCGACTTCTACCGGGCACTCCGGTCCGCCGACGCCAACGGCTCCACCTTCCTGGTCCCGCCGCTCGACGCCATCGGTAACTCGCTGCGCTACGCCCTGGTCGCGACGCTCCTCGCCCTCGTGATCGGCGGCCTCGCGGCCGCCGCGCTGACCCGGAGGGCAGGCAGACTGGTGCGGGGCTTCGACGCCCTGCTGATGCTGCCGCTCGGGGTGTCGGCGGTCACCGTCGGCTTCGGTTTCCTCATCACGCTCGACAAGCCGCCGCTCGACCTGCGCACGTCCTGGATCCTGGTCCCGCTCGCCCAGGCGCTGGTGGGCGTCCCCTTCGTCGTACGGACCATGCTGCCCGTCCTGCGTGCCGTGGACGAACGGCTGCGGGAGGCCGCCGCGGTGCTCGGTGCCTCGCCGCTGCGGGCCTGGCGCGAGGTGGACCTCCCGCTGGTACGGCGGGCAGTGCTGGTGGCAGCCGGCTTCGCCTTCGCCGTGTCGCTCGGTGAGTTCGGCGCGACCGTGTTCATCGCACGCCCCGACAACCCCACCCTGCCGGTCGCCGTGGCCAGGCTGCTGGGGCGTTCGGGAGAGCTCAACTACGGCCAGGCGATGGCCCTCAGCACGATTCTGATGCTGGTCTGCGCGGTGTCGCTGCTCCTGCTCGAACGTATCCGCACCGACCGATCCGGGGAGTTCTAGAGATGCTGGCAGTGGAGTCCGCCACGGTCCGCTTCGGGAAGCGGACCGCGCTCGACGCGGTGGACCTGGAGGTCGAGGACCACGAGGTCGTCTGTGTGCTGGGGCCGAGCGGCAGCGGCAAGTCGACGCTTCTGCGGGCCGTGGCCGGGCTGCAGCCCCTGGACGGCGGACGGGTGTTCCTCGACGGCGTCGACCAGGCACCGCTGCCCGTCCACCGCCGCGGGCTCGGCCTGATGTTCCAGGACCACCAGCTGTTCCCGCACCGGGATGTCGGCGCCAACGTCGCCTTCGGACTGCGGATGCACGGCGTCCCCCGCGCCGAACGCGACCGCAGGGCCGGTGCGCTCCTGGACCTGGTCGGCCTGCCCGGGGCGGACCGGCGTGCCGTCGCCTCCCTGTCCGGCGGCGAACAGCAGCGCGTGGCGCTCGCCCGGGCCCTGGCGCCCCGTCCCAAGCTGCTGATGCTCGACGAGCCCCTGGGCCAGCTGGACCGCAGCCTGCGCGAACGGCTCGTCGTCGAACTGCGCACGCTCTTCGGCCGGCTGGGCACCACGGTCCTCGCCGTCACCCACGACCAGGGCGAGGCTTTCGCACTCGCCGACCGGGTCGTGGTCATGCGGGACGGCCGGATCGCCCAGGTGGGCACCCCGCTGCAGGTCTGGCAGCACCCGGCGTCGGCTTTCGTCGCCCGTTTCCTCGGCTTCGACAACCTGGTGGACGCCACGGTCACCGGGACGGCCGCCGACACCGCCTGGGGCAAGGTGCCGGTGTCCGAGGGATCGCCCCAGGGCGAATGCGAACTGCTCGTGCGGCCGGGTGGCGTCCGGATCGGCCGCACCGAGGACGGCCTGCGCTGCACCGTGGGCGTACGCACCTTCCGTGGCCACCACGTCACCGTCGCCCTGCACCCCGGTGACGGGCCGGCCCTGGAGGCGGAGTGCGCGCTGCGGGACACCCCGGAGGAGGGGGCCGTGGTGGGCGTGACCTTCGACCCGGCGGAGACGGTGGTCCTCCCCCCGGCCTGAGTGCTCCGGAGTCCGGCCGGGGATCAGCCCGTCAGCCGGGCGAGGGCGCCGGCCGCCTCCTCCACCGTGTCGACGAGCGCGATACGGGACTCCATCGACCTGCCTGCCGCGAGCGCTTCCAGCAGTGGCCAGGCGGGCAGCTTCCGCGTCCAGTGCGCACGGTCGACCAGGACCATCGGCGTGGGCGCGGAACGCGACTCGTAGTAGTTCGGCGTCGCGTTGTCGAAGATCTCCTGCACGGTCCCGGCGGCACCGGGCAGGAAGATCACACCGGCGGTCGAGCGGGCCAGCAGCCCGTCCTCGCGCACCGCGTTCGCGAAGTACTTGGCGATGTGGTCGGCGAAGGCGTTGGGCGGCTCGTGGCCGTAGAACCACGTGGGGATCGCGACCGAGGAACCGCCGTCCGGCCAGCGTTCCCGTACGGAGAAGGCGGCCCTCACCCATGCGGTGATCGACGGGCTGAACGACGGTTCCGCCGCCAGGAGCTCGCAGGCCTTGACCAGCATCGCGTCGGAGTGCGGAGCCGCGTAGGCACCGAGGTTGGCCGCCTCCATGGCACCCGGGCCACCGCCCGTCGCCACGGTCAGACCGCTGCGGGCCAGTTCCCTGCCGAGCACGGCCGCGCCGCGGTACTCCTCGGACCCGCGGGCCATCGCGTGGCCGCCCATCACGCCCACCACACGGGCCCCGACGAGGTGTTCGTCCAGGGCGTCGGAGACGGCGTCGTCGTGGAGGGCCCGCAGCATCGAGGCGAAGACGTCACCGTTCGCCTTGGTCAGCTGGAACCAGTCGTACGCCCGCGCGTCGGGCGTCGCCCCGTAACCGCCCTCCACCAGACCCTCGTAGAGGGCGTCGGGGGTGTACAGCAGTCCCCGGTACGGGTCGAAGGGGAGGCCGGGTACCGGCGGGAAGACGAACGCCCCGTCCGCGCGTATCTTCGCCTCGGCGCGGGGCGCCATGCGGCAGCCGAGGAAGACGGCGCCCTGGGTTCCGGTCGTGAGCAGTGCGTCGCTCCGGTCCGTCAGGTCGACGGCCTGGACGCGGTGACCGGCGAGCGTCCCGGCCGCGACTGCCTGGTCGAATGCCGTGAGCGTCTCGATCTCGACGCCTGGCGCGTACGTGTACTCGTCCGTGGTGTCCACGCCGCCATGCTACGGACCGCCCCGGCGGCAGGTGTCACCCCGTCAGAGGCAGTGCCGCCAGCTCCGCGATCGCCCAGGTCAGTGGTCCGAGGACGAGCAGCAGCACCAGCGCCCGCAGGGCTGCGGCGGACCGGAGCGCGGAGGCCGGGGCACCGAGCCGCAGCAGGGTCCTGGCCGTACGGGCACGGGCCTGCCTGGCCTCCAGTGCGGTGGTCAGCAGGGTCGCCGTGGTGCAGCCGAGGACGAGTACGGCGCCGAGTGCGGTGAGCGGTCCGAAGGGACGAGCTCCGTCGGTGTGCAGGACGGATGCCGCGATCACCCCGGACAGCACCGCGCAGACGATTCCCAGCGGGCGGCCGATACGGGTCGCCTCGTCCATCAGAACCCTGCCCGCCAGCAGCCGTACGGCACCGGGCCGCACCGCCTGGAGCAGCCGTCCGCACAGATGGGTGAGGCCCGGGCCGGCCGTCGCCAGGCCGGTCGCGGTGAGGGTCCAGCCCGCGAGCACGGCGGCCGGGGTGGAGTCCAGCCGGCCCGGCAGCGGGAAGGGGTTGCCCGCCGTGCCGCGGCTCGCGTACGCCTCGACCGCGAGTCCGACCGCCGTGAGGGCCACGCCCCAGGGCAGCCCCGTCGGAGCCGAGGCGGGCGCGAGGTCCGCCTCGGTCTCCTGGGCCTCGGACGGTGCGACCCGCCTGGAGCGCAGCGCGAGCCCGCCGGCCGCGGACGAGGCCAGCGGTACGAGGGCCAGCAGGGTGAGTGCGGCGGCGAGGGGCATCGGGGTGCCCGCGCCAAGGAACTCGGCGGCACCGCCGTCGAACGGCAGACCGGTCAGATCGCCGCGCAGATGGAGGAAGAAGAGCAGCGCCACCACCGATCCCAGTGTGGTGGACACCGCCGTAGAGATCGCCGCGAGCACGGAGAGACGGGCCGGGTCCAGACCGGCGGCGAAGAGCCCGGGCCGCGGGCGGGTACTCGGATCCGTACGCGCGACCGCCACCGCGAACCGGACGGTCGCGGCGAGCGGCACGGCGCACCACAGCAGCCGCAGTACGGAGCCCGACGCGTGCGCCGGGTGCCCGGAGGCGTAGCCGAGGGTGCACAGGAGCAGGAAGCCCACCCCGGCCGACGCGGTGGCCAGGAGCAGACGCCGCATCAGGACCAGGGGATGTGAGCCGCGGGTCAGACGGAGAGCGAGCACGCCGAGCGGCCTTCCGGATCGGACGCGGAGGGCAGGGAGACGGTGGTGACGCGGCGGCCGTCCAGCAGGCCGACCACACGGTCGGCCAGCGCGGCGACCTCCGCGTCGTGGGTGGCGAGCACGACGGTGATGCCGTGGGACCGTGCCGCGGTCATGAAGGTGCGCAGCAGGTGTGCGCGCTCGGCGAGGTGCAGTGTCGCCGTCGGCTCGTCCGCGAAGATCACGGACGGCGAGGCGGCCAGCGCGCGGGCCACGGAGATCCGCTGGCGCTGCGACTGGAGCAGGGTGTGAGGCCGCTTCTGGGCGAGCGGACCGATGTCCAGGCGTTCCAGCCACTCGGAGGCGGCTCTCTTCGCCGTCCGGTGCGAGACGCCCCGGAGCAGCAGCGGCAGCGCGGTGTTCTCCCAGGCGCTGAGCTCGGGCACGAGCTGGGGCTCGGCCGCGATCCAGCCGAATCTGTCCCGGCGGAGCTGTGCGCGAAGCCGGGGGCCCATGGTGTGCACGGGCACGCTGTTGAACCAGACCTCGCCCTCCTGGGCCACGAGCTGGCCGGAGAGGCAGTACAGCAGTGTCGTCTTACCGCTCCCACGGGGTCCGGTCACGGCGAGGATCTCGCCCTCGCGGACACCGAGCGAGACACCGCTGAGCCCCGGCGATCCGTTGTGGGAGTGGTGCAGGGAACGTGCCCAGATCACGTCGTTGTCGGGCGGGGCCACCATGGCGTACACCTCGGTTCGGATCAGATTTCCCGTCCCCCGCACGGGGGAGAACGAATACAACGAGAACAAGGCCGATCGGTCACTCGGCACGCTAGGCAGCCGGAGCGAGGTGGCGGGACAGCACGCGGCCCGGATACACCCGTTCTCACTCGAACGGGTGTATCCGGGCCGCGTGGTTTGTGGGCGATGTCCGCCGCGCGTCATGTCGGCGGCGGGCCGGTGCCGGTCAGAGCTTCGACCAGGCCTCCGTCAGGACACCGCGCAGAATGCCCTCGATCTCGTCGAAGGTCGACTGGTCGGAGATCAGCGGCGGCGCGAGCTGGACGACCGGGTCCCCACGGTCGTCGGCCCGGCAGTAGAGGCCGTTCTCGTACAGCGCCTTGGAGAGGAAGCCGTACAGGACGCGCTCGGTCTCCTCGTCGGTGAACGTCTCCTTGGTGGCCTTGTCCTTCACCAGCTCGATGCCGTAGAAGAAGCCGTTGCCGCGGACGTCGCCGACGATCGGCAGGTCGTGCAGCTTCTGCAGCGTCGTCAGGAACGCGTTCTCGTTGTCCAGGACGTGCTGGTTGAGGCCCTCGCGCTCGAAGATGTCGAGGTTGGCGAGACCGACCGCCGCGGAGACCGGGTGGCCGCCGAAGGTGTAGCCGTGCAGGAAGGTGTTGCCGCCCTGGTAGAACGGCTCGGCCAGCCGGTCGGAGATGATGCAGGCGCCGATGGGGGAGTAGCCCGAGGTCATCCCCTTGGCACAGGTGATCATGTCCGGCACGTAGCCGAACTTGTCGCAGGCGAACATCGTGCCGAGGCGGCCGAACGCGCAGATGACCTCGTCGGAGACGAGCAGCACGTCGTACTGGTCGCAGATCTCCCGCACGCGCTGGAAGTAGCCGGGCGGCGGCGGGAAGCAGCCGCCGGCGTTCTGCACGGGCTCCAGGAAGACCGCGGCGACGGTGTCCGGGCCCTCGAACAGGATCTCCTGCTCGATCTGGTCGGCTGCCCAGCGGCCGAAGGCCTCCGGGTCGTCACCGAAGAGCGGGGCGCGGTAGATGTTGGTGTTCGGCACCTTGTGCGCGCCGGGGACCAGCGGTTCGAACGGGGCCTTCAGCGCGGGCAGACCGGTGATCGACAGGGCGCCCTGCGGGGTGCCGTGGTAGGCGACCGCGCGTGAGATGACCTTGTACTTGGTCGGCTTGCCCTTGAGCTTGTAGTACTGCTTGGCCAGCTTCCAGGCGGTCTCCACGGCCTCTCCGCCGCCCGTGGTGAAGAAGACCTTGTTGAGGTCGCCCGGGGCGTAGTCGGCGAGCCGCTCGGCGAGCTCCACGGCCTTCGGGTGGGCGTAGGACCACACCGGGAAGAAGGCCAGCTCCTGCGCCTGCTTGTACGCCGTCTCGGCGAGCTCGTGACGGCCGTGCCCGGCGTTGACCACGAACAGGCCGGAGAGACCGTCGAGGTAGCGCTTGCCCTTGTCGTCGTAGATGTAGGTGCCCTCGCCACGCACGATGGTGGGAACGGGCGCGTTCTCGTAGTCAGACATGCGGGTGAAGTGCATCCACAGGTGGTCGTACGCGGTTCGGCTGAGGTCCTTGCTCACGGCTATCGGGTTCCCCACATATAGGTCTGCTTCTTGAGCTTGAGGTAGACGAAGCTCTCGGTGGAGCGCACACCGGGAATGGCCCGAATGCGTTTGTTGATCGTCTCCAGCAGGTGGTCGTCGTCCTCGCAGACGATCTCCACCATGAGGTCGAAGGAGCCCGCGGTCATCACCACGTACTCGCACTCGGCCATGGCCGACAGGGCCTCGGCCACGGGGTCGAGGTCGCCCTCGACGTTGATACCGACCATCGCCTGGCGCCGCAGCCCCACGGTGAGCGGGTCAGTGACGGCGACGATCTGCATCACGCCCTGGTCGAGCAGCTTCTGGACACGCTGGCGCACGGCCGCTTCGGAGAGGCCCACGGCCTTGCCGATCGCGGCGTACGGCCTGCGCCCGTCCTCCTGAAGCTGCTCGATGATTGCGAGGGACACGGCATCGACCGCTGGGGACGATCCGTTCCCGGTCCTGGAGTCTGCGCTGCGACTGGCCACGCCCCCACTGTGCACCGAGCTTCGTCTGTCTGGCAAGCCCGAATCGATGAAATTCGTCGTCTGGGCATCCGAATAGCACTGAATCCGAAGTTCGCGGCGGGTGGGTATGTCGAAAGCGTCACCCGACGGTCTAGTGTTGGGGTCTCACCCATCGGACAGCTGACAGGAGGGGTGGTTGTGACCACCGAGGTGCGCCGTCTGCGCAACTACATCAACGGAGAGTTCCGGGACGCCGCGGACGGGCGGACCATCGATGTGGTCAACCCGGTGACGGAAGAGGTCTACGCGACCTCGCCGCTGTCCGGGCAGGCCGACGTCGATGCCGCCATGGAGGCCGCGGCCGCCGCGTTCCCCGCCTGGCGCGACGTGACGCCCGCCGAGCGCCAGAAGGCACTGCTGAAGATCGCGGACGCCTTCGAGGAGCGGGCCGAGGACCTGATCGCGGCGGAGTCCGAGAACACCGGCAAGCCGCTGGGGCTCACCCGTACCGAGGAGATCCCGCCCGCGGTGGACCAGATCCGCTTCTTCGCGGGCGCCGCCCGGCTGCTCGAAGGCCGTTCGGCCGGCGAGTACATGGAGGGCCTCACCTCCATCGTCCGCCGCGAGCCGGTGGGCGTGTGCGCGCAGGTCGCGCCGTGGAACTACCCGCTGATGATGGCCGTGTGGAAGTTCGCCCCGGCGCTCGCCGCCGGCAACACCGTCGTCATCAAGCCGTCCGACACCACTCCGGCGTCGACCGTGCTGATCGCCGAGATCATCGGGCGGATCCTGCCCAAGGGCGTCTTCAACGTCCTCTGCGGCGACCGCGAGACCGGCCGCGCGATGGTGGAGCACCCGACCCCCGCGATGGCCTCCATCACTGGGTCGGTGCGGGCCGGCATGCAGGTCGCCGAGTCCGCCGCCAAGGACGTCAAGCGGGTCCACCTGGAGCTCGGCGGCAAGGCCCCCGTCGTCGTGTTCGAGGACACCGACATCGCCAAGGCCGTCGAGGGCATCTCCGAGGCGGGGTACTTCAACGCGGGCCAGGACTGCACGGCCGCCACCCGCGTCATGGTCCACGAGTCCATCCACGACGCGTTCGTCACCGCGCTCGCCAAGGCGGCGGCCGACACGAAGACCGGCCTGCCGGACGACGAGGACGTGGCGTACGGCCCGCTCAACAACGCCAACCAGCTGGCGCAGGTCAGCGGCTTCATCGAGCGGCTCCCCGCGCACGCCAAGGTCGAGGCCGGCGGTCACCGGGTCGGCGACAAGGGCTACTTCTACGCCCCGACCGTCGTCTCGGGCCTGCGGCAGGACGACGAGATCGTCCAGCACGAGGTCTTCGGCCCCGTCATCACCGTCCAGTCCTTCACGGACGAGGCCCAGGCCGTCGAGTACGCCAACGGCGTCGAGTACGCCCTGGCCTCCTCGGTGTGGACCAAGGACCACTCCCGCGCGATGCGGATGTCCAAGAAGCTCGACTTCGGCTGCGTGTGGATCAACACCCACATCCCGCTCGTCGCCGAGATGCCGCACGGAGGGTTCAAGAAGTCCGGCTACGGCAAGGACCTCTCCGCGTACGGCTTCGAGGACTACACCCGGATCAAGCACGTCATGACGTCGCTCGACGACTGACCCCCGCGCAGCGGCGCGAGCACGGCCCCGGGCTCAGCCCGGGGCCGTTCCGCGTGCGTGCCGCCCCCCACTTTTTGAACGCGTTCATGGCGGGCGTACGCTGCGGCCATGAGCGAGCGAGCCCTCTTGCGGCGCATACGCGTCTGGTTGGTCGTCTTCATCGTCTGTCTGGTGCTGAGCGGGCTCACAGCCTTCCCGCTCGTCACCGAACTCCACTGGGCCGAGGACCTGTTGAACTCCTCCGCCTCCCCCGTGCCCGAGCACTTCCCGGCCCTGACCGAGTGGATCACCCGGGTCAGGACCGGTCTCGACGAGGCCGACGCGAACCATCCCTTCGTGCTGTACGGCACCGACTGGCTGGCCTTCGCCCACCTCGTCATCGCAGTTGCCTTCTACGGCCCCTACCGCGACCCGGTCCGCAACATCTGGGTGATCGAGTTCGGCATGATCGCCTGTGCCGGGATCATTCCGCTCGCCCTGATCTGTGGGCCGATCCGGGACATCCCCTTCTGGTGGAGCGTCATCGACATGTCCTTCGGAGTCTTCGGCGTCATCCCCCTGTTCGTCGTGCACCGCATGATCAAGCGCCTGGAGACGCTGACCGGTGTGGCGCACACCCGGCCGGTCGGCACCGCGTCGGCGTGACGACCGGCGGGACGGCACCGTGGCGGCCTGACGGGCGGCCGGCGCGGTGCCCGGCGCGGGACGCTCAGCCGGCCTTCGGGGTCCCGAAGGCCGCCACCACGATGTCCATCGCCGTGGCGTTCCTGTCATGGCCCTTCGCGTCGACGGAGTTGACGCTGTACACCAGGGTCCTGGACAGGTCACGGGTGGCCGCCACCGCTGTGTTGTAGCCCCAACGGCCGCCGGTCTTGCCCCAGACCTCACGCCCGCCCAGGGTCATCACGCTCAGCCCCGCGCTGTACTGGGCGGGCTCACCCGTCCGGTACGTACGCACCGAGGAAGCGGGCAGGGTGAACATCTCCTCCAGCAACGGTCCGCGCACGACCTCGCCGGAGAACAGGGCCTGGGTGAAGCGCTCCAGATCGGCCGTGGTCGAGATGATGTCCCCGGCGGCCCAGCCGTCGGTCACCCCCCACACCGTCACATCCCGCAGCTCCGTCCCGCCGCCCGGTGCGTCGAAGACCTGGTACCCGTGGTTGTGCGGCCCCCGGATCCGCGGGTCGGTGCCTGGGAACGACGTGGAGCGCAGCCCCAGCGGACGCAGGATGCGCTCGCCCACCTGATGCGCGTACGAGTCGCCGGTCACCCGCTCGATCAGCAGCCCCAGCACCGTGTAGTTGATGTTGAGATAGTGCTGGCTGCGGCCAGGAGCGAACTCCGGTGCCTGCGCGGTGGCCGCCGCGAGCATCGCCCGTGGTGTCTGCAGATCGAAACGGTGGGCGTACCACTCCTCCAGTGTGTCGCCCGGCCCCTGCGCCGCGGGTATCCCGCTGGTGTGATCGAGCAGCTGCCGGACGGTGATCTGCCCGTACGCCGCGGGGATCAGATCGGGGAGGTAGTGCCGGGCGGTACGGTCGAGGTCCAGCTTCCGCGCACCGTCCGGCCTCCGCTCGCCCGCCAGCTGCAGGACCGTGGCCGCGGTGAAGACCTTGGTGACCGACCCGGCCCGGAAACGCGCCGCCGGATCGGCGGGACGGCCGGAGACCAGATCGTGCACGCCGGAGCTGCCCCGCCAGCTGCCGTCGGTGCCGCCCACCCGGACGAGCGCCGCGGTGGCGTCGTCGGCGGGCAGGCCGGCGATCGCCGCCCTCAGCGCGGTGGCGCCGGCGGGCGGCAGGGTGTGCACGCCCGCCTCGGCCGGAACGGCGGTGACCTGGGCGAAGGCGGCCGGAGCGGCAGGGCCTGCCGCGATTCCGAGGGCGAGTGCCGCAGCGAGGAGTGTGCGGGTACGCGGGTTCATCAGGTGCCTCCGGGAGGTGAAGTCCGTGACGTCTCAGGGTCCGTGACGGATCGATGACTCCATCCTCTTGATCCGAAGGCGCGCGCGGATCACCCGAGCGAGGGGTCGTGCGGGGGAGATCGCCTCACCCGCGCGGGGGAGGGCGGAACGGCGTCTCCCTCGGGCGAGGGAGTGATGAGGCCCGTCTCGTACGCGCAGATCACCGCCTGGATGCGGTCCCGGAGCCCCAGCTTCGACAGGACGTTGCCGACGTGGGTCTTCACCGTGTGCTCGCTGAGCACCAGGGCCGTCGCGATCTCCGCGTTGGACAGCCCCCGAGCCAGGTGCAGCAGCGTCTCCCGCTCACGGGCGGTGAGCACGTCCAGCCGGGCAGGCCCGGACGCGTGCCGGGACGCGCCCGGACGCGAGGTGTACTCGGCGATGAGCCGGCGGGCCACGGACGGTGCGACCAGCGAGTCCCCGGCCGCCACCACCCGCACCGCGTGCACCAGGTCGTCCCGCCTGACGTCCTTCAGCAGAAAGCCGCTGGCACCCGCGTGCAGCGCCTCGTAGACGTAGTCGTCCGAGTCGAAGGTGGTCAGCATGACCGTGCGGCATCCGCCCAGGCCGCTGATCGCCCGGCAGGCCTCGATGCCGTCCATGACCGGCATCCTGATGTCCAGCAGAGCGACGTCCGGCCGCATCCGGCGCACCGCGTCCAGGGCTTGCCGGCCGTCCCCCGCCTCGGCGAGCACCTCGATGTCCGGCTGCGCGTCCAGGATCATCGCGAAGCCGCTCCGCACCAGCTCCTGGTCGTCCGCCACCACCACACGGATCGTCAACTCCCCACCCCCTCCCCGGAGGTTACAAGGGGCAGGGCGACGAGCACCTGAAACCCCCGCCCCCCGGGGCCCGCGCCCGCCACGGCCGTCCCGCCGTGAGCGGCGGCCCGCTCACGGATGCCCATGAGCCCCATCCCCGTGGTCGCGTCGGCCCCCGTCCCCGTGGCGGCGCCGGCCGCCAGGCCGGCAGTCGCGCCGGGTCCGGCCCCGTCGTCCGTCACCGTCACGGTCACGTCCCCCGGACCGTGGGCCAGTTCCACCGTCACACAGGTCGCCCGGGCATGTCTGACGACGTTGGTCAGGGCCTCCTGCACGATCCGGTACACCGTGGCCCCGGTTGCCGCCGGCACGGCGCCGGGGCGTCCCGTGACCGTGTACACGACCTCGAGCCCGCCGGACCGTACCCGCTCCAGCAGGGCCGGCAGGTCCGCCGGCGAGGGCTGCGGGGCACGCGGCGACGGGGTGTCCTCCGAGGCGTCCTCCCGCAGCACCCCCAGCATCCGCCGCAGTTGCACCATCGCGTCCCTGCCGGTCTCCGAGATGGCGTCGAAGGCGGCCTCGGCCCGTTCCGGCGCTGTACGCACGGCCACCGGGCCTGCCTCCGCCTGCACGATCATCAGACTCACCGCGTGGGACAGCACGTCGTGCATCTCCCGGGCGATCCTTGCGCGCTCCCGCGCGGCCGCCCGCTCGGCCTCGACCTGCCGGGTCACCTCCAGCTGCCGCGTACGGTCCTCCACGGCCCGGATGTACTCCTTGCGGGTGCGGGTCAACCGCCCGAAGGCGTACGCCGCCGCGAACACGAAGAGCGAGAACAGCAGCTCCCTGGCCTCCCCCGTGTTCCACGCCACCGACGGGAACACCGCCGCCAGGACCAGCACGGCGACGGCGAGCCGCCGCCGGGGGACGGACAGCTCGGCGACCGTGTAGAACGCCACGAGCCCGGTGTACGGCAGCGGCTGGCCCGGGCCGTCCACCATGAACCTGTACAACGCGCCCGCTGCGAGCACCGCGAGCAGCACGGTGACCGGAGCCTGGCGGCGGGCCACCAGGGGCAGCACGGTCAGCGTCGTCAGCCCGTACGCCGCCCAGGTGGCCGGAGGCAGCTCGGCCGACCGGGGCACCACGAACGGCATGGTCACCGCGGCCTGCACCAGCAGCGCGACGAGGACGTCACCGGCCCACGACTCGTACGCGGGCCGGTGCGCCCCCGGTCTTCGTGCCCGGGCCTTCCTCAGGGCTCCCTGCATCAGGGCTTCCGGCCCACCGCGCCGAACTGGGCGACCTCGGGGGTCCGGCCCGCGGGGTCCGCCCGCCAGCGGGAGCAGGACACGACGCCCGGCTCCAGGATGTCCAGGCCGTCGAAGAACGAGGTGAACTCGAAGCGGCTGCGAGCGGTGATCGGCGGAGTGGCGTTCTCGTTCCAGAAACGCATCGCGGCCTCGTTGCCCTCACCGCCCAGCTCCAGCGTGGGATGGGTGAGTACGAGATGGCTGCCGGACGGCAGGGCGGCCATCAGCTTCGTCACGATGCCCCGCGCCTCGTCCGTGTCCAGGACGAAGTTGAGGATGCCCAGCATCATCACCGCGACCGGGCGCCGGAGGTCCAGGGTTCGTCCGGCCGCGCGCAGGATGCGCTCCGGATCCCGGGCGTCCGCCTCGATGTACTCGGTGGCACCCTCGGGCGAGCTGGAGAGCAGCGAGCGCGCGTGCGCCAGGACGATCGGGTCGTTGTCGACGTAGACGACGCGCGCGTCGGGCGCGGTGTGCTGGGCGACCTCGTGCGTGTTGTCCGCGGTCGGCAGCCCGGTGCCTATGTCCAGGAACTGGCCGATGCCCGCGTCGCCGGCCAGATGGCGCACCACCCGGCCGAGGAACGCCCGGTCGGCGCGGGCCACTTCGCCGATGCTCGGGTACATGCCGGTGACCCGGTCACCCACCGCACGGTCGACGGGGTAGTTGTCGCCGCCGCCCAGCCAGTGGTTCCACACCCGGGCGTTGTGGGCGACGTCGGCGCGGACACGGGGCGGTGCGGTACGGGGGCCGGGCTCGGTCACGTCTGCTCCTGGGGTCACGGACGGTACGGACCGCCCATGATGCCGGGTCGATCAAGAGGCGTGTATCGATGGGGAGTTGGCCAGCTGGGCATGGAGCGCGTCGATCCGGTTGGTGGTGATCGAGTCGACGCCGTACGCGAGGAGCCGGCGCATCGTGCGCCGGGTGTCCACCGTCCAGGCCGATACCAGCAGCCCGTCGGAGTGGACCCGGTCGGCCAGTTCGCGGCTCAGCAGCCCGAAACGGTAGTTCAGCCAGCGTGGCCGCACCGCTTCGAGCAGGACGGCGCGTGGGGGCGCGAGCGTCGTCCAGGTCAGCGCGATCTCGGCCGACGGATCGGCCGCACGCACCTTCAGCATCGCGTGCGTGTCCGCGCAGTAGTACACACGTTCCTGCGCCCCGCACTCGCGCACCACCCCCATGATCTCCCGTACGGACGCGTCGGTCGCGCCCGGCAGGTCGACCATGATCCGGCGGTCTCCGGCGGCGGACAGTGCCTCGCTCAGGGTGGGCACCCCGCCACCGGTCGCTTCCGTCAACTCCTTCCGGGTCAGACGGTCGAGTCGGGTGCCGTGGCCCCACAGACGTTCCAGCGTGGAGTCGTGGAGCAGTACGGGCACCCCGTCCCGGGTGACGCGGACATCGATCTCGACCGCGTCAGCCCCCCGTTCCACGGCGGACCGGATCGAGGGGAGCGTGTTCTCGCGGGCACGGTAGGGATCGCCGCGGTGGGCCACGGCGGTGACGGTGGTGGTCATGCCGGTCATTGTGACCGGTGGCGTCACCGGCCGGGAGCCCGCAGCCAGTTCGTCGTGTACGTGTCGATCTCGGCGGCCAGTGTCCGCTTGCCGGCCGGGTCCAGGAACGAGGCCTCCACGGCGTTCTTCGCCAGATCGGCCACTCCGTGCTCGTCCAGGCCGAGCAGCCGGGCCGCCACCCCGTACTCGTTGTTGAGGTCGGTGCCGAACATGGGCGGGTCGTCGCTGTTGACCGTGACGAGTACGCCCGCCTCCACCATCTCCCTGATCGGGTGGCGGTCGAGGTCCGCGACCGCCCGGGTGGCGATGTTCGACGTCGGGCAGACCTCCAGGGCGATGCGGTGCTCGGCGAGGTGGGCCAGCAGCCGCGGATCCTGGGTGGAGCTGGTCCCGTGGCCGATGCGCTCCGCGCGGAGCGCGGTCAGCGCGTCCCAGACGGTCTGCGGGCCCGTGGTCTCCCCGGCGTGCGGGACGGAGTGCAGCCCTTCGGCGATCGCACGGTCGAAGTACGGCTTGAACTGTGGGCGGTCCACGCCGGCCTCGGGTCCGCCCAGGCCGAAGGAGACCAGGCCCTCGGGCCGCAGGTCGACGGCGAGCCGGGTGGTCTCCTCGGCGGACTCGAGACCGGCCTCGCCCGGAATGTCGAAGCACCAGCGCAGGACGACACCGAGCTCGGACTCCGCGGCCTTGCGGGCGTCCTCGATGGCCTCCATGAAGCCCTGCTCCGGGATCCCCCGGCGCACCGAGCTGAACGGGGTGACGGTCAGTTCCGCGTACCGGATGTTCTGCCGAGCCATGTCCCGGGCGATCTCGAAGGTCAGCAGCCGGACGTCCTCGGGGGTGCGGACCAGGTCCACCACCGAGAGGTAGACGTCGATGAAGTGCCCGAAGTCGGTGAAGGTGAAGAAGTCCGCCAGTGCCTCCGGGTCCGTGGGGACCTTGGAGTCGGGGTGGTGGGCCGCCAGTTCGGCCACGATGCGGGGCGAGGCCGACCCGACGTGGTGGACATGCAGTTCGGCCTTGGGCAGCCCCGCGATGAAGGGATGCAGGTCGTTCATCGGATACTCCCGGGTCTCTTCTCACGGCCGGGCGTCCCGGCCGCACCGATCATCGTAGGCGGGGCCCTGCGGGTGGATGCCGGGCCGTAGCATGGCGGAACCACGATGGGGGAGGCCCATGTCAGACAACACACAGCAGCCCGGGGGCGAGGGCGCGCCGCGCGATCCGTGGGCTCCGCCGGACAGCAGGGTCGAGCTCGGCAAGCAGCCCGCGGACGCGGTCCCGCCCGCCGTGCACGACCAGCCCACGGTCATATCGGTGCCGGGTGCCGACGCGGGCACCGGTCCCATACCCGGGCCGGCCGGAGCGTTCGGCCCGCAGCAGCCTCCGGTGCCCCCGCCGCCGGCCGGGCCCAACGGGCCGGGGGGGGCCTACGGTTACCCGGCCGCTCCTGCGGCGCCCTCGGCCGCGTACGGCTATCCGGCCGCGCCTGCCGCCCCCTCGGCCGCGTACGGCTACCCGGGCTACCCCGGTTACGGCGGCCAGCAGCCCTGGGGCCCGGCGCCCGCGAACGGGCTGGGGATCGCGGCGATGGTCCTCGGCATCATCGCCGTGGCCGGCTTCTGCATGTGGGGGCTCGGTGTCGTCCTCGGCATCCTCGCCCTGATCTTCGGCATCATCGGCCGGGGCCGCGCCAAGCGCGGAGAGGCGACCAACGGGGGCATGGCACTCGCCGGGATCATCCTGGGATCGATCTCGATCGTCATCAGCGCGGTCTTCCTCGGATTCCTGATCTGGGCCGTCGCCAACGACGAGTCGGGCAGTGACTACGAGTACGACTACGACGACCCCTACGCCACGTCGCTGGTCGTCGGCAGCACGAGCTGACCCGTGGCCGGGCCGGGGGAGCGCGTCCCGGGCCCGGCCGCGCGCCGTGTCACCCCGCGCGCAGCCGCGTCCGCGCCTCCACCAGTGCGAAGCCCAGCAGATTCAGACCTCGCCAGGCGGCCGGGTCCGCGGTGCGCGGATCGTCCTTGGTGAGGCCGATGCCCCATATCCGGTCCATCGGACTCGCCTCGACGAGCACGCGCTCACCGGTCCCCAGCAAGTACGCCCGCAGCGCCGGGTCCTGACCGAACTTGTGGACGCTGCCCTCGACGACCAGGGCGAACCTTTCCCGTGCCCATACGTCGTCGTCGAAGCCCCTGACCAGCCGGCCCACCTTCTTCGCCGCCGCCGGGCTGCTCGCCGCCACGGCCCGGGCCTCCGCCTCCGCGTCCCCGAAGAGCCGGGCCTTGCCGGCCATCATCCAGTGCTCGGCCGAGGCGTAGGTCACCGCATCGACCGTGAACGGCGAAGGCCACCACTGACTGAGACAGCTCTCCCCGAGCCTGCCGTCCGAGCGGGCCCGATGCCCCCAGAACGGCAGGTACTTCACGTTCTCCCCGCGGGCGGCGCGCTCCAGCAGGCCGTCCATGTGTTCCTGTCCCATGGCAGCCGAGTCTGGCATCCGCCACCGACACCCGGTACAGGGATTTCCGTACGCACAAGACACATCGTCGACAGATTCCGTTGCGTAACCAAAAGGAAACAACGGAATCACTTGTTGGTAGAGGTGCGCTCTGTCAGGATCGGCACTCAATTCGACAAGAAGCTACGCCGCCCCTGGTCACGGGGGGCAGCGGAGGAGAACGTCATGGGTAACGCTTTCCAGGTGCGGGACCGCTTCGCCGAGGGTGCGCAGTACATCGGCGGACGGCTGCGCCCCGGCACATCGGGACGCCACCAGGACGTGGTCGACCCCGCCACAGGAGAAACGGTCCTGCGCTACGAACCGGCGGGCACCGAAGACGTCGACGCCGCCGTGGCCGCCGCCCGCGACGTGTTCCCCGGCTGGTCCGGGCTCACCCCGGCCGAACGGTCCCAGGCGCTGCACCGCTTCGCCGACGTACTCGCGGGCCGGGCCGAGGACTTCGCGTACGCCGAATCACTGCAGTGCGGAAAGCCCCTCAAGCTGTCCACCGAGTTCGACGTTCCCGGCACGGTCGACAACACCTCGTTCTTCGCCGGCGCCGCCCGCCACCTCGAAGGGAAGTCGGCCGCCGAGTACAGCGGCGACCACACCTCCTACGTACGCCGCGAGGCCCTCGGGGTCGTCGGCTCGATCGCGCCCTGGAACTACCCGCTCCAGATGGCGGCCTGGAAGGTCCTCCCGGCCGTCGCCGCGGGCAACACCATCGTGCTGAAGCCCTCCGAGATCACACCGCTGACCTCGCTGATGTTCGCGCAGGCGGCCACGGAGGCCGGCCTCCCCGACGGCGTGATCAACATCGTCTGCGGCGCCGGTGCGGACGCGGGCGAACACCTCGTGAGCCACCCCGACGTCGCGATGACCTCCTTCACCGGATCCACCGCCGTCGGCAAGCGGGTCGCCGCACTCGCGACCGCCACCGTCAAGCGGCTGCACCTGGAGCTCGGCGGCAAGGCCCCCTTCCTCGTCTTCGACGACGCCGACCTCGACGCCGCGGTCCACGGAGCCGTCGCCGGCTCCCTCATCAACACCGGCCAGGACTGCACGGCCGCCACCCGGGCCTACGTCCAGCGCCCCCTCTACGACGCGTTCGTGAGCGGGGTCGCCGCCCTGATGGAGAGCGTGCGGCTCGGGGACCCGTTCGCCCCGTCCACCGACCTCGGTCCGCTGATCAGCCATCAGCAGCGCGACCGGGTCGCCGGATTCGTCGACCGGGCCCGCGCCTACGCCACCGTCGTCACCGGCGGTGAGGCTCCCGGAGGCGAACTCGCCGCCGGCGCCTACTACCGGCCGACCCTCATCACGGGCGCAGCCCAGGACAGCGAGATCGTCACCTCGGAGATATTCGGCCCCGTCCTGGTCGTGCTGCCCTTCGACACCGACGACGAGGGCATCCGCCTCGCCAACGACACCCCGTACGGACTGGCCGCCTCCGCATGGAGCACCGGTCTGTACCGGGCCAACCGCGCCACCCGCGAACTCAGGGCGGGCTGTGTGTGGATCAACGACCACATCCCCATCATCAGCGAGATGCCGCACGGCGGGTACAGGGCCAGCGGCTTCGGCAAGGACATGTCGTCGTACTCCTTCGAGGAGTACACGCAGGTCAAGCACGTCATGTACGACAACACCGCGGTGGCCTCCAAGGACTGGCACCGCACCGTCTTCGGGGACCGATAGCAGCGGCCGCCACACGGCGGCCCCACCCACCCGGAAGGGCACACGCGTATGGAGCAGTACGAGCCCGAGCGCCTCTCCGCGCCGCAGCTGGCCGCCATGAGGCGCAGCCTCACCAACGGCAGGGGCGCCCTCACCCGCCGTTCCCTCCTCCGGGCGTCGGGCACCGCGGCCCTCGCAATCGGCGGCCTCGGGGCGCTGACCGCGTGCGGGATCCCGCCCGCCGGACGGCCAGGGGACGCCGCGGCCTCCGACGACCGCTCGGCAGCGGAGAAGCAGATCAACTTCTCCAACTGGACCGAGTACATGGACGTCGGCGAGGACGGGAAGAGCCGTCCGACCCTGGAGGCGTTCACGAAACGCACCGGGATCAAGGTCAAGTACACCGAGGACATCAACGACAACGTCGAGTTCTTCGGGAAGATCAAGCCGCAGCTCGCCGCGGGCCAGGACACCGGACGCGACCTGATCATCGTCACGGACTGGCTGGCAGCGCGCGTCATCCGGCTCGGCTGGGCGCAGAAGCTCGACCACGCGAACCTCCCGCACGCCTTCGCGAACCTGTCGGCCCAGTTCCGTACGCCCGACTGGGACCCCGGCCGCGCCTACTCCTATCCGTGGACCGGCATTCCCACCGTCATCGCCTACAACGAGAAGGCGACCGGCGGCCGGAAGGTCGACTCCGTCACCCAGCTGCTCGACGACCCCCGGCTCAAGGGCAAGGTCTCGTTCCTCTCCGAGATGCGCGACTCGGTCGGCATGACGCTCCTCGACATGGGCAAGGACCCGGCGTCGTTCACGGACGCCGACTACGACGCGGCCATCGGCCGGATGCAGAAGGGCGTCGACACGAAGCAGATACGCCGCTTCACCGGCAACGACTACACCGCGGACCTGAGCAAGGGCGACATCGCGGCCTGTGTGGCCTGGGCAGGGGACATCATCCAGCTCCAGGCCGACAACCCGGCGATCAAGTTCTCCGTCCCGTCCGCCGGTTACATCACGTCGAGCGACAACATGCTGGTCCCGGCCCAGGCCCGGCACAAGACCAACGCCGAGAAGCTCATGGACTACTACTACGAGCTCCCCGTCGCGGCCCAGCTCGCCGCCTACATCAACTACGTCTGCCCGGTGGACGGGGTCGCCGGCGAACTGGCGAAGATCGACGAGTCGATGGCGTCCAACACGCTGATCCTCCCCGACAAGGCGATGGCCGCTAAGTCGCGGGCCTTCCGCTCCCTCAGCTCCGAGGAGGAGACGGCGTACGAGGAGAAGTTCGCCGAGCTCATCGGCGCCTGACCGGCCCGTCCCCCTCCCGTTCTCCCCCGACACCACTGGGACCGCGACCCATGACACAGCAGCAGACAGAGGGCGGCGACGTCCGTCTCACCGGGATCAGCAAGACCTACGGTTCCTTCACCGCAGTGCACCCCCTCGACCTCACCGTCCCACAGGGCTCCTTCTTCGCGCTGCTCGGCGCGTCCGGCTGCGGCAAGACCACCACCCTGCGCATGATCGCCGGCCTGGAGGAGGCGACCACCGGCACGGTCTCGCTCGGCGGCCGCGACATCACCGGCCTGCCCCCGTACAAGCGGCCCGTGAACACCGTCTTCCAGAGCTACGCGCTCTTCCCGCACCTCGACGTCAGCGAGAACGTCGCCTTCGGGCTGCGCCGCCGCGGCATCAAGTCCGTGAAGAAGCAGGTCGGCGAGATGCTGGACCTCGTCCAGCTCGGTGACTTCGCCCGGCGCAAGCCGCACCAGCTCTCCGGAGGCCAGCAACAGCGCGTCGCCGTGGCCCGCGCGCTCATCAACCACCCCCAGGTCCTCCTCCTCGACGAGCCCCTGGGCGCCCTCGACCTCAAGCTGCGCCGCCAGATGCAGCTCGAACTCAAGCGGATCCAGACCGAGGTCGGCATCACGTTCATCCACGTCACCCACGACCAGGAGGAAGCCATGACCATGGCCGACACCGTCGCGGTGATGAACGGCGGACGCGTCGAGCAGCTGGGCGCCCCCGCCGACCTCTACGAGAACCCCCGGACCACCTTCGTGGCGAACTTCCTCGGCACCTCCAACCTCATCGAGGGGGAGATCGTCTCCACGGGTACGGACGTCGTCGTCACGGCCGGCGGCGGGAAGCTCAGGCTGCCCGGCGGGCGGTGCGCGGCCGGCGCCCGGAGCGGGGACACGCTGCTCGTGGGCGTACGCCCCGAGAAGATCTCCCTCACCCACACCGCCGACGCGGCGGCGATACCCGAGGGCCGCAACCGGGTCAACGGCCGCATCACCGACTCCAGCTTCATCGGCGTCTCCACGCAGTACGTCGTCGAGAGCCCGGTCGGCACGGCCCTCCAGGTCTACGAGCAGAACATCGAGCGCGACAGCCGGCTCGTCCCCGGCGCCGACGTCGTCCTGCACTGGAACCCCGAGCACACCTTCGGACTCGACGCGGACCAGTCCGTCGACGCCGGCACGGAAGGCCTGGAGGAGGTGGCGTGAGCGTCACGAAGGCGCCCCCCGCGCAGGCCGTGGTCCGCAAACCGTCCACCCGCAGACGGCTCGTCCCCTACTGGCTGCTGCTCCCCGGCATCCTGTGGCTGGTCGTGTTCTTCGCGCTGCCGATGGTCTACCAGGCGTCGACCTCCGTCCAGACGGGATCCCTGGAGAAGGGCTTCGAGGTCACCTGGCACTTCCGTACCTACTGGGACGCCCTCGCGGACTACTACCCGCAGTTCCTCCGGTCCGTCCTGTACGCCGGCACCGCCACGCTCCTGTGCCTGCTGCTCGGCTACCCGCTCGCGTACCTGATCGCCTTCAAGGCCGGACGGTGGCGCAACCTGGTGCTCGTGCTGGTCGTCGCACCGTTCTTCACCAGCTTCCTGATCCGGACGCTGGCCTGGAAGACGATCCTCGCGGACGGCGGCACGGTCGTCGACGTGCTGAACACCCTGCACGTCCTGGACGTCACCGCGTGGCTCGGCTGGACCGGGAACAACCGGGTCCTGGCCACCCCCATGGCCGTCGTCTGCGGGCTGACGTACAACTTCCTGCCGTTCATGATCCTCCCCCTCTACACCTCGCTGGAGCGGATCGACGGCCGGCTCCACGAGGCCGCCGGCGATCTGTACGCCACCCCCGCCACCACCTTCCGCAAGGTGACCCTTCCGCTGTCCATGCCCGGGGTCGTCTCCGGCACCCTGCTGACGTTCATCCCGGCCAGCGGCGACTACGTCAACGCGGAACTCCTCGGCTCCACCGACACCAAGATGGTCGGCAGCGTCATCCAGAGCCAGTTCCTCCGGGTCCTGGACTACCCGACGGCGGCCGCGCTCTCGTTCATCCTCATGGCGGTCGTCCTGCTCGTGGTCACCGCCTACATCCGCCGCTCCGGGACGGAGGACCTGGTCTGATGCCCCTGCTCCGCCTGCTCCGCCGGAACCTGGTCGTGATCGCGGGTCTGCTGACCCTCGCCTACATGATCCTGCCGAACATCGTCGTCATGGCCTTCTCCTTCAACCGGCCCGAAGGGCGCTTCAACTACGCCTGGCAGGAGTTCTCCCTGGACGCCTGGAAGGACCCCTGCGGCGTCGCCGACCTCTGCGGTTCACTCTCGCTCTCGCTGCGGATCGCCTTCTGGGCCACCGCCGGCGCGACCGTGCTCGGCACGATGATCGCCTTCGCGCTGGTCCGCTACCGCTTCCGGGCCCGCGGCGCGATCAACTCCCTCATCTTCCTGCCGATGGCGATGCCCGAGGTCGTCATGGCCGCCTCGCTGCTCACCCTCTTCCTCAACATGGGCGCCGAGCTGGGTTTCTGGACCGTGCTGATCGCCCACATCATGTTCTGTCTCAGCTTCGTGGTGACCGCTGTCAAGGCACGCGTGATGTCGATGGACCCGAGGCTGGAGGAGGCCGCCCGCGACCTGTACGCGGGCCCCGTGCAGACGTTCCTCCGGGTGACCCTGCCGATCGCCGCCCCCGGGATCGCCGCGGGAGCGCTGCTCGCTTTCGCGCTCTCCTTCGACGATTTCATCATCACCAACTTCAACGCGGGCTCCACGGTGACGTTCCCCATGTTCGTCTGGGGATCGGCGCAGCGTGGAACGCCCGTGCAGATCAACGTCATCGGCACGGCCATGTTCGTCATCGCCGTGGCGGTGGTCCTCGCCGGCCAGCTCATCGCGAACCGGCGCCAGAGCAACGCGGGAAAGTAGCACTCGAAGGAGTTGGAAACCATGGCCCCGGATGCCATGCGTACTGCCGCACACTCGCTCTCCGACGCACGCCCCCTCTCCTACTGGCTCGACGACCCGGGAAAGCCCGGTGCCCTTCCCGCACTCACCGGTGACGCACGATGCGACCTCCTGGTCGTCGGCGGCGGATACAGCGGACTGTGGACCGCGCTGCTCGCCAAGGAACGCGACCCCGGGCGCGACGTCGTCCTCATCGAGGGCCACGAGGTCGGCTGGGCGGCCTCGGGCCGCAACGGCGGATTCTGCGCGGCCTCACTCACCCACGGCCTGGCCAACGGCCTGGAGCGCTGGCCGGACGAGATCGGCACGCTGGAGGAACTGGGCGCACGGAACCTCGACGCCATCGAGTCCGCCGTGGCCCGCTACTCCCTCGACTGCGACTTCGAGCGCACCGGCGAGATCGATGTCGCCACACAGCCCCACCAGCTCGACGAACTCCGCGCATGGCACCGCAGGACCGAGGAACTGGGTCTGGGCGGGCTCGAGTTCCTGGACCGCGACCAGGTGCGCTCCCATGTCGACTCGCCGACATTCCTGGGCGGCCTGCTGGACCGGCGCGGCGTCGCCATGCTGCATCCCGCGAAGCTCGCCTGGGGGCTCAAAGAGGCCTGCCTCGGCCTCGGCGTACGGATCCACGAGCACACCCGCGGCCTCGAGCTCGCCCGGTCGGGAGCGGGCGTGGCGGTGCGCACCCCGTACGGCAGGGTGTTCGCCCGCGACGTCGCCCTCGGCACGAACATCTTCCCGTCGCTGGTGCGGCGGGTGCGCCCGTACACGGTCCCGGTGTACGACTACGCGCTGATGACGGAGCCGCTGAGCACGGACCAGCTCGCCTCGGTCGGCTGGAACGACCGCCAGGGGCTGGGGGACAGCGCCAACCAGTTCCACTACTTCCGGCTCTCCGCCGACAACCGGATCCTGTGGGGCGGGTACGACGCCGTCTATCCGTACGGCGGCCGGCTGAACGCCTCCCTGGACCAGCGCCCGGAGACGTTCCTCAAGCTCGCCGAGCAGTTCTTCGAGTGCTTCCCGCAGCTGTCCGGCCTACGGTTCAGCCACGCCTGGGGCGGTGCGATCGACACGTGTTCCCGCTTCTCCGCGTTCTTCGGCACGGCCCATCGCGGACGGGTCGCGTACGCCGCCGGATACACCGGGCTCGGCGTCGGGGCCACGCGTTTCGGAGCCGAGGTCATGCTCGACCTGCTGTCGGGCCGGGAAACCGAGCGGACCGCGCTCGACATGGTCCGCTCCAAGCCGGTGCCCTTCCCGCCCGAGCCGTTCGCCTGGGTCGGCATCGAACTCACCAAGAGGTCCCTCGCCCGTGCCGACAGTCACGACGGGCACCGCAATCTGTGGCTCCGGGCCATGGACCGGATGGGGCTCGGCTTCGACAGCTGAGCGGGTGAACCGGCCGGGCCCGCCGCGGAACCGCGACCGGCGGTGGGGGGGGGGGGGGGGGGGCGGCGCGGGGGGGCGCGGGGGGGGGGGCCGCCCCGCCCCCCCCCCCCGCGCGGCCCCCCCCCCCCGGCGCGGGCGGCCCGCCCCCCCCCCCCCCCCCGCCGCCCCCGGCCCGGCCGCCCCCCCCCCCGCCCCCCCCGCCCCCGCCCCCGCCCCCCCCCCCCCCCCGCCGCTACAACAGGTGCGTGGACTTTCCCCGTGCGCTTCGTGAACGCCGTACCCGCCTGCACATCAGCCAGCTCGACCTGGCGCTGCGGGCGGGCACCACCCAGCGCCACCTCAGCTTCATCGAATCGGGCAGGTCGGTTCCCGGCCGGAACATGGTGGTGCGGCTGACCGAGTCGCTGGAGCTGCCACTGCGGGAGCGCAACGAACTGCTGCTGGCCGCCGGTTACGCCCCCGTCTACCCCGAGAGCTCGCTGGACGACCCGGAGCTGGCCCCCGTCCGTGCGGCCATCGACCACATCCTCGTCGGGCATCTGCCCTACCCGGCGCTGGTCGTGGACCGGCGCGGTGACCTGATCGCCGCGAACACCGCGTTCGATCTGATCACCGAGGGAGCGGCGCCGGGACTGGTGGGCCCGGGGAGGAACGTCTACCGTCTCGCGTTGCACCCCGACGGTGTGGCCCCTCGCGTCCGCAACCTGGCCGAGTGGGCACGCCACATCCTGGCCCGCCTCGGCCGCCAGCACGAACTGCGCGCCGAACTCACCGCGTACGTACCCGAACTGGGCCCGTCCGCAGGTCGGCTCGGCTTCGCGGTACCGCTCCGACTGCGGTCCTCACGCGGCGAACTGAGCCTGATGACGACGGTGACGACCTTCGCCACCGCCGTCGACGTGACGCTCGCCGAGCTGAAACTCGAGGCCTTCCTGCCGGCCGACCCGCAGACGGCCGAGGTGCTCAGGGCCGCCGCCGGGCCGGCGCCTTCCGCCGTCACGGATCAGGGGCCGGGGAACATGTAGTCGGTCCGGATCCGGCCGTCGTCGTCCAGCAGCAGGACTTCCGAGCCACCACCCACGACGTCGCCGGTCGCGGTGGACACCGTGTCCCAGCCGAACCTGACCACGCCATGGAGGCGCACCGCATCGGCACGGGGCCGGAAGGTCAGACCCTGTCCCTCGACGAAGCGTTCGTAGCTCCGGGCCACCCGGGCCTCGATGGCATCGTGGCCCCGGGCCTCCAGAGCCGTGTGACCGAAGCCGAGTTGCGCGGCGGCCTCCCGGATCTCGACCGGCGGCCGGAGGACGTGGGTGCCGTCCTCGGCCCACAGCCGCTCGACGGCCGCGCGGCGTTCGGCGGCGTCGGCCACCGTCCACTGGGCGATGTAGCGGTCAGCCAGGCACTGGGGGTCGATCTCGGTCATGCACTTCTCCTCACCGGGGGCGTTCACGCACCAGATCCTGCGGCGTGCGGCGGAGAGCGGCAATTCCCCACAGGGAATGGGCTCCTGGCCGCCGGGCGCGGATGCGTGACCGGGGTCACTGTCACCGGGTGGCCCGACCCGCGTCATGATCCGGCTCCGCCCCCTCACGCTCACCGACGCGGCACTCCTGGAGCTGGCCCTCCATGAGGCCGTAGCCGGCCGCGGCGCAGGGTGAGGCATCGCCGGAGGTCTTGACGACCTGATTGGTCTGGACCATGTTGCGCGCCGACGGCTCAGTTCTCCTCTGCGCGGAGGCTGTTGTGGAACGCACCGGATCCAGACCATCCGTCCGCCTCTCCGGACTCCTGACGGTCTTCTCCGCCGCCCTGCTCGCAGCCGGTGCCCTGGTCGCCACGGCACCGGCCGCCGGAGCCGCCGACGCGGATCTGGCGCGGAACGGCGGATTCGAGGCGGGACTGGACGGCTGGAGCTGCACCGGCGGCAGCGGAGCGGCGGTCGGCGCGCCCGTGCCCGAACAGGTCGCCTTCGGCCTCCCGGCGTCCACCCAGGCGGGCAACGGCCACACCTCGCCGGCCGAGGTCACCAGGGCGCTGAACTGCCTGACGAAGAAGACCGACTGCGGCGGCTACCAGACACACGGCACATGGAGCGGACTGCGCGGGCTGATGACCTGGTCCATCAACTGGGACCGCTTCAACAACCGGGAGTTCTCGGAGAACTTCGACGCCTACTTCGGCGGCTGACCGCTCCTGGAGCCCGCCCGGAGAGCGAGCAGCAGCACCCCGCTCACGCACCAGCCGGCCACCACGTCCAGCGGCCAGTGGTAGCCGCGCAGCACCAGACCGACGCTCGTCGCCGCCGTCAGCAGGACGGCGGCGACGAGCGTCATCCATGACCGCTTCATGTACGGGGCGAGCAGCAGGGCGGCGGCCCCGTACGCGACCATCGCCGTGGTCGTATGACCCGAGGGGTAGTAGCCCGTCGCTTCCGTCAGCGGGCCCTGACGATCCGTCCACAGCTTGAGCGGGACGACGAGCGCCGGGACGGCGGCCATGGTCGAAACGGCGTACAGCGCGGCACGCCGGGCGCGGCGGAACCAGGCGAGGAGCACCGCGCACGCCAGCACGGGCAGGGCGACCTGCATGTTGCCGAGATCGGCGAAGAGGTCCGCGAGCGGGGCAGGACCCCGTCCCGCCAGCTCCAGGCCGAGGCGTTCGTCGGGATCGAGCAGCGGGCCGTCGGTCAGCACCTGCCAGGTGATCACGAGGAAGAGCGCCAGCAGCGTGCCGGCCCCGGCGACGAGAAGAACCGGCCACCGGGGAACAGGGGGGAGTGTTCCGAGGTGGCCGGTCGGATCGGTTTGCCGCGCGCCCCGGGGGGTGTGGGGCGAGCGGCCATCCGATCGGTGAGGAGTCCCGGAGCCCGAGGCTCCAGCGGTGTGCGCGATGGCACGGCCGGGACGGCGCTGGGGGAGCCCCGGCCCGGCATCACCCGCAGTCCCCTGCGGGCGGGGTGTTTCACTCATCTGGGAAAACCGTACGTCAGTGGAAGGAGGCACCGGAAGTCACAAAGGTATCCCGCCATCGCCCCCGCACACCTTCTTCACACGCCTCCACCCCCGGCCGGGCGCCGCCCGTGGGGGCGCCCCCCGGCGCCGGGGCGGTTCGCTTGTGTCCTCGCGTGTGTCAGAGCCTCGCGAACGCCTGCTCGATGATGTCCAGGCCCTCGTCGAGCAGGTCCTCGCCGATGACGAGCGGCGGCAGGAAGCGCAGGACGTTGCCGTAGGTGCCGCACGTCAGGACCAGCAGGCCCTCCGCGTGGCAGGCCTTGGCCAGTGCTCCCGCGGCGGCCGCGTCGGGCTCCTTGGTGCCCGGCTTGACCAGCTCGATCGCGATCATGGCGCCACGGCCGCGGATGTCCCCGATGCGGTCGCCGTTCGGAAGCTTCGACTGCATCTCGGCGAGGCGGGCCTTCATGACCTCCTCGATGCGCTTGGCCTTTCCGTTGAGGTCCAGCTCGCGCATCGTCTCGATGGCGCCGAGCGCGCCCGCGCAGGCCACCGGGTTCCCGCCGTACGTTCCGCCGAGGCCGCCGGCGTGAGCGGCGTCCATGATCTCGGCGCGGCCGGTGACCGCGGACAGCGGGAGGCCGCCCGCGATGCCCTTCGCCGTGGTGATCAGGTCCGGCACGATGCCCTCGTCCTCGCAGGCGAACCACTGTCCGGTGCGGCAGAAGCCCGACTGGATCTCGTCAGCGACGAAGACGATGCCGTTGTCCTTCGCGAACCGGGCGATCGCCGGCAGGAAGCCCTTGGCCGGCTCGATGAAACCGCCCTCGCCGAGGAGCGGTTCGATGATGATCGCGGCGACGTTGTCCGCGCCGATCTGCTTGGTGATCTCGTCGATGGCCTGCGCGGACGCCTCTGCGCCGGCGTTCTCGGCGCCGGTCGGCCAGCGGTAGCCGTACGCCACCGGCACGCGGTACACCTCGGGCGCGAACGGACCGAAGCCCTGCTTGTACGGCATGTTCTTCGCCGTCAGCGCCATGGTGAGGTTCGTCCGGCCGTGGTAGCCGTGGTCGAAGACGACGACCGCGGTGCGCTTGGTGTACGCACGGGCGATCTTCACGGCGTTCTCGACGGCCTCGGCGCCCGAGTTGAACAGTGCCGACTTCTTGGCGTGGTCGCCCGGCGTCAGCTCGGCGAGCTGCTCACAGACCTCGACGTACCCCTCGTACGGCGTGACCATGAAACAGGTGTGGGTGAAGTCGGCGAGCTGCGCCGACGCGCGGCGTACGACCGCCTCGGCGGAGGCGCCCACCGAGGTCACGGCGATGCCGGAACCGAAGTCGATCAGCCGGTTGCCGTCCACGTCCTCGATGATTCCGCCACCCGCCCGGGCGGTGAAGACCGGCAGCGTGGAACCCACACCTGCGGCGACCGCCGCGACACGGCGGGCCTGCAGCTCCACCGACTTCGGGCCGGGGATGGCGGTGACGAGGCGGCGCTCCTGCGGGATGTCGGACATGAGGGGCTCCTGGGGGTGTTTCGGACGCTTCTGTTTCTGCAGGCTAGGGGCGGGTGCGGGCAGCGGTCATGCTCCGATCGGGAGTGGTGGGGGCGTGTCCTTGTCCGCGGCGGACAGGTGGCCGGACGAGGTCTGCGGGCGAGACCTCCCCGGGCCATGCGGCCGCATGGCTGAACTCCCGGCGCGCGGGCACTAGATTGGCCGGTGCAGAAGGCGGGACCTGGCTGGTCAGGGGGCAGCACTTCATGGACACCGAAGGCACGTACGACGCACGGGGCACGGGCGCGGACCGGGTGCCCCGCCCTGCCGGGCCACCGCCCGCAGCGCCACCGCCTCCCTCGTACGCCCCGTACCCACGCCGCCCGGCGGGGGAGGGGGCCGGTGTCGAGGAATGGCTGCGCACCCCCCGCCCCGTGGCCGAACCGGGCGTATGGCGCTACGGGCACACACCGCGCCCGCCCGAGAAGCCCGAGGGGGTGTCCGACCGCTCGCTGCTGGTCGGGGTGCTCATCTCCGTACTCAGCGGACTGCTCCTGTGGTCGCTCTGGCGCAACGGGTACATCCCCTATCGGCTCGTCCCGCTGAAGCTGTTCACTCCCGGCGACTGGTGGTACGCCGGTACGTTCGGCGGGCCCCGGACGATCGAGGGCGCCGACGCCCTCACGGTCTACGAGGCCGTCCTCTTCGGACTTCTGGTCTACGGATGCGGGCGCCTCGGCAACTGGTCCGAGATCTTCCGGCGTCATGTCGCAGGCCGGGGGCAGCCCTTCCTGGCACTGGCGACCGCCGCCGGCGGGGCCCTGGCCGAGCTCCTCGTGTGGAAGGACGGCGTGCCGGTCGTCCGGCCGGTGCTGATCCTCGTCGCCTCGGTCGCGGGCGGCGAGATCTACCAGAGCCAGACCGTCGTCAACGTGATCTACACCGTGATCGCCCTCGGCGTGCTCTGGCCGTTCGCCCGCCTCGGCCACTGGCGGGCGCCGGCCGCCCAGTGGTTCGGCAAGGGCGCCGCCCCGGCGGCCCAGGCTCCTTCCGCGCAGCCGGACGCCCCCACTCCCGAGCAATGGCCGGAGCTCCGCGCGGCGGGGCGGACGGACGCCGCCGAGGCGCTCACCGCCGAGGTGCGCACCGGCCGGATGAACGATGTCGACGTCGCTCGCCTGCGTCACGCCTGGACGGTGGGCAGGGGGCACCCGGAGCGCCTCGCCGCGCTCTCCGAGGCCGTCCTGCGCACGGGCGGCGCCGCCGCGCTCCACCCCTCCGGCGCCCGGGACCTGCCGCGCCGGACCGCCCGGCACGATCTGCTCACCGGCCAGGTCAGGCTCGGCAGCTGTGCCGACGACCCGCACAACCCGTACGCCCGCCGCGGCTCGGGCATCGCCCTGGAACCCGCCCTGCTGGGCACCTCGCTGCTGGCGGTCGGCCCACCGGGGGCGGGTAAGTCCGCCCGGCTGGTGCGGCCGGTCGTCGAATCGCTCGCCCTGCAGGCACTCGCCGGCCGGGCCGCGGTGCTCGCCGTCGGAGGAGCCGGGGGCGACCTCGGCCCGGACGACGCGTTCGACGTGGTGGTGCGGATCGGTGACCCGTCCTCCGTGTACGACTTCGACCTGTACGGCGGTACGACCGACCCCGACGAGGCCGCGAGTGTGCTGGCGGAGGGGCTGGTCGGTGATGTGGCCCACCTGGACAGCAGGCGCGCCGCCACCGTGCTCGCCCAGGTGCTCGGCCCCTACCGAGCCGTCCACGGGTGCTTCCCCGAGGTGTCCGCGCTCCGGGAGCTCGTGGACGGCGACCTCGCCGCGGTCGACGCGCTGCGGGAGGCCCTCGGAGCGGGAGGCCACCAGGCCATGCTGCGGGAGCTGGACGCACTCACCCGGCAGAAGGGCGGAGCCGGAGACCCGGGGCCCGCGCTCGCCGACCGGATCGCGCTGCTCGACCGGCCCGCTTTCGCGCCTTTCTTCGCCACCGGGGAAGAGGCACGGCCCTTTTCGCTCCGCTCCCTCGAACACCTGCCGCTCCGGGTCAGGATCGACCTCCCGGAGCGGGCGCACGCCGAGGCGTCGCGGCTGCTCACCCGACTCGTCCTCGCCCAGTTCACGGCGATCGCCGCCGCACGCACCGACCGGTCGCTCTTCGTCTGCCTGGTCCTGGACGACGCCACCCGGACCATCACCGCCGAGACCGTCCGGGGCATCCGGCGGCTGCGGTCGGTCAACGCGGGAGCGGTCCTGACGCTGCGTACCGTCGACGACGTCCCCGAGGTGCTCCATACCCCGCTGCTCGGTGCCGTCGGCTGCTGCATGGCCTTCAACGGGGTCAACACCTGGGACGGCAAGCGCTTCGCCGAGGCCTGGGGCAAGGAGTGGGTGGAGACCCGCGAGGTCGCCCAGCACGCGGTCTTCGCGGACCAGCCGTTCACCCGCGCCCTGCACGGGCTGCGCAAGCTCGTCACCGGCAAGGCGGTGACCAGGGACGCCGTGACCGTGCGCCAGGTCGAACGCGAGCGCTGGTCCGCCTCCGCGCTCGCCTACGAGCTCCCCGCCGGCCACGCGGTCCTGTCGCTCACGACCGTGGACGGCGAGCACGCTCCCCCGCTCCTGGTCGACCTGGGCGGCTGAGACCCGACGTGCGCCGGTCACAGGCACCCTGCCGTCCTGGCAGAATCGGATGCGGCCGTCTGTACGGGACGGCGCAGTCGACTCCCAGAGGTCCGGCGGTCCCATGCCTCCCACTCTCGCCTCGCTCGTCCAGCACCCGTCGCTCAAGCTCGCCGCCCGGGCGGGAGCCGACCGGCTCGGCACACCCGTGCGGTGGGCGCACGCCAGCGAGCTCGCCGACCCGGTCCCGTACATGGACGGCGGTGAGCTGCTCCTCGTCACCGCGACCAACCTCGACGCCCGGGACCCGGCGACGATGCGCCGGTACGTACAGCGGCTGGTCGGCGCCGGGGTGGCCGGGATCGGCTTCGGCGTCGGCGTCACCTACGAGGAGATTCCGCACGCCCTGGTGGACGCCGCCGAGGAGGCGGGGCTGCCGCTCCTGGAAGTGCCCCGGCGCACGCCGTTCCTCGCCATCAGCAAGGCGGTGTCCGCGGCGATCGCCGCGGACCAGTACCGCTCGGTCACGGCCGGCTTCGAGGCCCAGCGGGAACTGACCCGGGCCGCGGTCGCGGGCGACGGCCCCGCGGAGCTGCTCACCCGCCTCGCCGCGCACGTCGACGGATGGGCCGCGCTGTACGACTCCGCGGGCGCCGTCGTCGCCGCGGCGCCCGACTGGGCCGCCCGCCGCGCCGCCCGGCTCACCCCCGAGGTGGAGCGGCTGCGGGACCGCCCCGCCCCGGCCAGCGCGGTCGTCGGCGACAGCGACAGCGCCGACCGGGTCGAACTCCAGTCCCTGGGCGCCGGCCGGCGGAACCGTGGTGCGCTGGCCGTCGGCACGGGGGCGGCGCTCGGTACGGCCGAGCGTTACGCCGTGCATTCCGCGGTCGCCCTGCTGACCCTGACCACGGCCCGTTCCCGCGCGCTCCAGAGCGCGGAGCAGCGTCTCGGCGCGGCGGTCCTGCGCATGCTGCTGGCGGGGGAGTCCGACCACGCCCGGGCCGTCGCAGGGGACCTGTACGGCGGGCTGCTCGACGCGCCCTTGCGGCTGCTGATCGCCGAGGCGCCGGCCCCCTCCGGGACGGAGCTGCTCGCCGAGACGATGGAGGCCGCCGCCTCCCGGTCCGGCGAAGCCCTGCTGACGGTGCCCGAGGGCGAGCGCCTCGTGGTGCTGGCCGCGGACGGCGGCGCGGCGGTCGAGGCCTGCGCGGCCCACGCCCGCGCTGTGGACGACCGTCCCGCGCGCGAGCCGGGCGCCGACGACACCGAGGCGGTCATCGGCATGTCCGCCCCCTCCGGGCCGATCGCCGTCTCCGCCGCGTACAAGCAGGCCGAACAGGCGCTCTCCGTCGCACGCCGCCGGGGCAGGACCCTGGTCGAGCACGAGGAGCTCGCGGCCGGCTCCGTCCTGCCGCTCCTCGCCGACGACGCCGTACGCGCCTTCGCCGACGGGATGCTGCGCCCGCTACGGGAACACGACGCGAAGGGCCGCGGCGATCTGGCCGCCTCCCTGCGCGCCTGGCTCTCCCGGCACGGCCAGTGGGACGCCGCCGCCGCCGACCTGGGTGTCCACCGCCACACCCTGCGTTACCGGATGCGCCGGGTCGAGGAGATCCTGGGCCGTTCGCTGGACGACCCCGACGTCCGGATGGAGCTGTGGCTGGCGTTGAAGGCGACGGCCTCCTCCGCGGGCGCGCAGTAGCCCTCTCCTTCGGTCACTACAAACCGGTGCACCAGGCGCCGCCTCCGCTCCACCGCGGACAAACCACATCCGCGCCGGGGCGCCCTACGGTGGGGCCCACGGGTGTCCACGCGAGGCCCGGCGATCGTCGTACACCACCCCCTGAAGGGCCGGACCGCCATGACTTCCACCCACGCCTTCTGGCTGGCCGGCCGCCAGGCCACCGGCGAGGACAGCTTCGACGTCACCAACCCCTGGGACGGCCGTCTCGTCGGCACGGTCGCCGTGCCGACCGACGCCCAGGTGGAGGAGGCCGTCGCCGCCGCGCACGCCGTGCGCGAGGAGTTCGCCGCGACCCCGGCGCACGTGCGGGCCGCGGCACTCGACCATGTCGTACGCCGCCTCACCGAGCGCACCGAGGAGATCGCCCAACTGATCTCCGCCGAGAACGGCAAGCCCGTCAAGTGGGCCCGCGGTGAGGTCGGCCGCGCCGTCTCCGTCTTCCGGTTCGCCGCCGAGGAGGCCCGACGCTTCAACGGCGGCGACGCCCAGAGGCTGGACACCGACGCCGGCGGCACAGGCCGTCTCGGGCTGACCCGGCGGTTCCCGCGCGGCCCCGTCCTGGGCATCGCGCCCTTCAACTTCCCGCTCAACCTGAGCGCCCACAAGGTCGCCCCGGCCATCGCCGTAGGCACCCCGATCATCCTGAAGCCGGCGCCGGCCACGCCGCTCTCGTCCCTGATCCTGGGCGAGCTGCTGGCCGAGACGGACCTCCCGGCCGGCTCCTGGTCCGTGCTGACCGTGCCCAACGACAGGATGCCCGCGCTGGTCCAGGACGAGCGGCTCCCCGTGATCTCCTTCACCGGGTCGGGCCCGGTCGGCTACGCGATCATGGAGTCCGTTCCGCGCAAGCACTGCACCCTGGAGCTCGGCGGCAACGGCGCGGCGGTCGTCCTCGGCGACTGGTCCTCCGAGGAAGACCTGAACTGGGCCGCGACCCGCATCGCGACCTTCTCCAACTACCAGGGCGGCCAGTCCTGCATCTCGGTGCAGCGCGTCATCGCGGACGCCTCGGTGTACGACCGGCTCGTCCCGAAGATCGTCGCGGCCGTCGAGGCCCTGGTGACCGGCGACCCCTCCGACGCGGCCACCGACGTCGGCCCGCTGGTCAGCGAGGACGCCGCCCGCCGGGTCGAGTCCTGGGTCGACGAGGCGGTCACCGCCGGCGCCACCCTGCTGACCGGCGGCAAGCGCGACGGCGCCACCTACGCCCCGACGGTCCTCACCGACCTCCCCGGCACCACCACGATCGCCGGCGAGGAGGTCTTCGGCCCGGTCCTGTACGTCGAGAGGACCGAGGGCGAGGCCGAGGCCTTCGCCGCCGTCAACGCGTCGAAGTACGGACTGCAGGCGGGCGTCTTCACTCACGACCTGCAGACCGCCTTCCGCGCCCACCGCGCACTCGAGGTGGGCGGCGTGATCATCGGCGACGTGCCCTCCTACCGTGCCGACCAGATGCCGTACGGCGGCGCCAAGCAGTCCGGAGTGGGCCGTGAGGGCGTCCGCTACGCCATGGACGACTACACCTACGAGCGGGTGCTCGTCCTCACCGGTCTGGCCCTGTAGGCGGGGCGGGGAACGGACCGACACGTCGCGGGCGGGCGCGGGGCGGTGAACCCGCCCCCGACGGATGATCTTGCGTGACCTCGGGCCCGTTCAGTGGTTAGGGCTATGAGCGGGTGGACACATCCGATGAGAAGAAGACGAGGTCATCAAGTGATGTCAAACCGGACGCGCGCACTGCTCCGAGGGTCCCTCGGGTGCGGCGCCGCTCTGCTGGCCGTGGGGCTGTCCGCCGGAGCGGCGGACGCCGACGAGACGCACACCAACGCGCACAACGCGCCGCACTTCGGTCTCATCCAGACCGGGCAGATCGACGACCCCCTGGAGGACGTGCTGGAGCACGCGGCGGTGCTCGGCACCACCTACGTCTTCGACTGAGGCGGGGCCCCCACCGGCGCGGCCGCACGCCGCGCCGGTGGGCCGCCTGAGGACGGGCGACCGCGGCGGGGTCGCCCGACCGGCGGAGTGCTCGCGGTTCCCGGCGGGTGCCCCTCGGTACGTCGCGCGAGGTGCGACCGCGGGCCGGGGCGTAGCGAAGGGCCCACCGCGCGAGGGCTCCGGCCACTTCCGTACGCCGCCGGGAGCCCGCCGCCGGGGTGGTGGGGCCGAGGCGGATCGGGTAGATACGGACGAGTGGTACCGATCGGCACGTGTACGGCCCGACCCCTACCCCGACTCGCGGCGAGGTGAGCTCCTCATGTCCGCCCCATCCGACATTCCCCAGGCCCCCAAAGTCACCGAGCGCGAAGCCCGGCAGGTGGCCGAGGCCGCCCGCGAACAGGACTGGCGCAAGCCGAGTTTCGCCAAGGAACTCTTCCTCGGACGCTTCCGGCTCGACCTGATCCACCCCCATCCCCAGCCCGCCCCGGACGACGTACGGCGCGGCGAGGCCTTCCTCGCCCGGCTGCGCGAATTCTGCGAGGCCCATGTCGACGGCGCCCTCATCGAGCGCGAGGCCCGGATCCCCGACGAGGTGATCAACGGCCTCAAGGAGCTCGGCGCCCTCGGCATGAAGATCGAGACCAGGTACGGCGGCCTGGGTCTGACCCAGGTGTACTACAACAAGGCGCTCGCACTGGCCGGTTCGGCGAGCCCCTCGATCGGCGCGCTGCTCTCCGCCCACCAGTCCATCGGCGTACCGCAGCCGCTGAAGATGTTCGGTACACAGGAGCAGAAGGACGCCTTCCTGCCCCGCCTCGCGCGTACGGACATCTCCGCGTTCCTCCTCACCGAGCCCGACGTCGGGTCCGACCCGGCCCGGCTCGCGACGGCGGCCGTGCCCGAAGGGGACGACTACGTCCTGGACGGTGTGAAGCTCTGGACGACCAACGGCGTCGTCGCCGACCTGCTCGTCGTCATGGCCAGGGTCCCCGAGTCCGAGGACCACAAGGGCGGCATCACCGCCTTCGTCGTCGAGGCCGACTCCCCGGGCATCACCGTGGAGCACCGCAACGCCTTCATGGGCCTGCGCGGCATCGAGAACGGGGTGACCCGCTTCCACCAGGTCCGCGTCCCCGCGGCCAACCGGATCGGCCCCGAGGGCGCCGGCCTCAAGATCGCCCTCACCACGCTCAACACCGGTCGCCTCTCGCTGCCTGCCATGTGTGTCGGCGTCGGCAAGTGGTCCCTGAAGATCGCCCGTGAATGGTCGGCGGTCCGCGAGCAGTGGGGCAGATCGGTCGCGCGGCACGAGGCGGTCGGCGCGAAGATCTCCTTCATCGCCGCCACCACCTTCGCCCTCGAGGCGGTCGTGGACCTCTCCTCCCAGATGGCCGACGAAAGCCGCAACGACATCCGCATCGAGGCGGCGCTCGCCAAGCTGTACGGCTCGGAGATGGGCTGGCTGATCTCCGACGAACTCGTCCAGATCCGCGGCGGACGCGGCTTCGAGACCGCGGCCTCGCTCGCCGCCCGCGGCGAACGCGCCGTCCCCGCCGAGCAGATGCTCCGCGACATGCGGATCAACCGGATCTTCGAGGGCTCCACGGAGATCATGCACCTGCTGATCGCCCGCGAGGCCGTCGACGCCCACCTCAAGGTCGCGGGCGACATCATCGACCCCGACAAGCCGCTCTCCGACAAGGCACGGGCGGGCGCCAACGCCGCCGGGTTCTACGCACGCTGGCTCCCCAAGCTGGTCAGCGGCCCCGGCCAGCGGCCCAGCGCCTACGGCGAGTTCCGCGTCTCCGGGCACCCCGACCTCTCCACGCACCTGCGGTACGTCGAGCGCGCCTCCCGCAAGCTGGCCCGCTCCACCTTCTACGCCATGTCCCGCTGGCAGGGCCGCATGGAGACCAAACAGGGCTTCCTCGGCCGGATCGTCGACATCGGCGCCGAACTCTTCGCGATGAGCGCCGCCTGCGTCAGGGCCGAACACCTGCGCGCCGACGACGACCACGGCCGCGAGGCGTACCAGCTCGCCGACGTGTTCTGCCGCCAGTCCCGCATCCGGGTCGAGGAGCTGTTCAACCGGCTCTGGTCCAACACCGACGACATCGACAAGCGCGTCGTCGACGGCGTCCTCTCCGGCACCTACACCTGGCTGGAGGAAGGCGTCATCGATCCCAGCGGCGACGGCCCCTGGATCGCCGACGCGACTCCCGGCCCGGCCACCGGGGACGACGTCCACCGCACCGTCCGCTGAACCCGGCACCCCGCGGGGCGCGTCCACTGCCTGGACGCGCCCCGCGGACATGCACGGCGCAGGGCAAAATGTGCGCCCGTGACCGTCATCGACATCCCCGGCTCCAAGTCCGTCACCGCCCGCGCCCTGTTCCTGGCAGCGGCGGCGGACGGCACCACCACTCTCCTGCGCCCCCTGTGCTCGGACGACACCGAGGGGTTCACCGAAGGGCTTACCCGCCTCGGATACGAGGTCAGCCGCGAGCCGGACCGATGGCACATCGAGGGGCGCCCCTCCGGACCCGCCACCACGGACGCCGACGTCCACTGCCGTGACGGCGCGACCACCGCACGTTTCCTCCCGACGCTGGTCGCGGCGGCGGCCTCCGGCACCTATCGCTTCGACGCCTCCGCGCAGATGCGCCGCCGGCCCCTCGCGCCGCTGACCGAGGCCCTGCGCGCCCTCGGCGTCGAACTGCGCCACGAAGGGGCCGAGGGGCACCACCCCCTCACCGTCGAGGCGTCGGGCGTCAAGGGTGGCGAACTGACTCTCGACGCGGGGGAATCGTCCCAGTACCTCACCGCTCTGCTGATGCTCGGCCCGCTCACCGCCGAAGGCCTCCGGATCGACGTCACGGAGCTCGTCTCGGCGCCGTACATCGACATCACCCTCGCGATGATGCGCAGCTTCGGCGTCGAGGTCGCCCGGGAGGGGAACACCTTCACCGTCCCTCCCGGCGGATACCGCGCCACCACGTACGCCGTGGAGCCCGACGCGTCCACGGCGAGCTACTTCTTCGCCGCGGCCGCCCTCACCGGCCGTGAGGTCACCGTCCCCGGCCTCGGAACGGACGCGCTCCAGGGCGACCTGCGCTTCACCGACGTGCTGCGCCGCATGGGCGCCGACGTCCGTACGACGGCGGACTCCACGACCGTCAGGTCATCCGGTCGGCTCTCCGGACTGACGGTCACCATGCGTGACATCTCCGACACGATGCCCACGCTCGCCGCGATCGCGCCGTTCGCCACCTCGCCGGTACGGATCGAGGACGTCGCCAACACGCGGGTGAAGGAGTGCGACCGGCTGGAGGCCTGTGCGCAGAACCTGCGGAACATGGGCGTCACCGTGCACACCGGGCCCGACTGGATCGAGATCCACCCCGGAGCCCCGTGTCCCACCGAGATCGTCACCCACGGCGACCACCGCATCGTCATGTCGTTCGCCGTCACCGGACTGCGCACGCCCGGGATGAGCTACGACGACCCCGGCTGCGTACGGAAGACCTACCCACAATTCCATGCGGAGTTCGCACAGTTCGCGGCGGGCGGCGCCGGATAGGGTTTCCCGGCCCCCTCGTCTTCGGGAGAACTCATGGCCATGCCGTCCCCGCCGCCCTACGCCGCCCATGGCTACGGGGCACCCCTGGCCTGCGGAATCTGCGGGGCGATCCCCGCTGTCCACGCCGTCGTGCGCGGACACCGCGGGCTCGTCGTCACCCTGCGCTTCCTGACGAAGGAGGGGGCGTTCTGCCGGACCTGCGGAACCGCCACCTACCGCAGGATGACCTCGGACACCCTGTGGCAGGGCTGGTGGGGCCTGCTGTCCGTGTTCGCCGCCCCGGTCACCCTCGCCCTGAACATCGGCGCCCGCTCCCGGATCCGCGCCCTGCCCCACCCCGTGGGCAACCTGCGCCCCCAGCTCGCACCTGGCCGCCGGGTCCTGTTCCGGCTGCCCGCGCTGGTCATCACGGCGGCTCTGGTCATCGGCCTCGGCGCGGTGGTCGTGCCCCGGCTGGTGCCGACGGAGCGGGCCGTCTTCACCGCCGGTGACTGCGGGCGCAACAACGCCGAGTGGCCGGAACAGGACCTGGAGGTGGTCGACTGCAGCTCGGACGAGGCCGAGTTCTGGGTGTCGGCCCGCGAGCAGTGCTGGGGCAGGGACTGGCTGCTGTATCTGGACCACAGCCCCGAGCTGAAGCAGCTGTGCGCCCACCCCATGGAGAAATGACGGGCCCACCGGGCGGCGGCAGGGTCGGCCCCGGGCCCGCCCGCACGGCGCGCGCGCGAGGTCCTCGGGCCGTGGCACGCGCCGACAGGGACGCACTGTCGGCGCGCACAGCCGTTGCCGCAACAATGGGGGGCATGAGCGACAGCCCCGCACCCCTCGCCGATCCGCATCTCGTCTTCGACGCTTCGGAAGGCCGCCGGGATCTGGTGATCCTCGGCTCCACCGGGTCCATCGGCACCCAGGCCGTCGACCTGGTCCTGCGCAACCCCGGCCGCTTCCGCGTCACCGCGCTCTCCGCCGCGGGCGGCAGGGTCCATCTCCTCGCCGAGCAGGCGCGGCAGCTACGGGTGGGTACGGTCGCGGTGGCCGACGCGGACAAGGTGCCGGCGCTCCGCGAGGCCCTGCGTGACGCCTACGGGACGGGAGAACCGCTCCCGGAGATCCTGGCCGGCCCCGACGCCGCGACGGCACTCGCCGCGAGCGACTGCCACACCGTGCTGAACGGGATCACCGGCTCGATCGGCCTCGCCCCCACACTCGCCGCGCTGAAGGCGGGCCGCACCCTGGCCCTGGCCAACAAGGAGTCGCTGATCGTCGGCGGTCCGCTGGTGAAGGCGCTCGCCGCCCCCGGCCAGATCATCCCGGTCGACTCCGAGCACGCCGCGCTCTTCCAGGCCCTGGCCGCGGGGAAGCGGGCCGACGTGCGCAAGCTCGTCGTGACCGCGTCCGGTGGCCCGTTCCGCGGGCGTACGAGGAGTGAGCTGGCCGACGTGACCCGGGAGCAGGCCCTGGCGCACCCGACCTGGGCCATGGGCCCGGTCATCACGGTCAACTCCGCGACGCTGGTCAACAAGGGGCTGGAGGTCATCGAGGCGCATCTGCTCTACGACCTCCCGTTCGACCGCATCGAGGTCGTGGTCCACCCCCAGTCGTACGTTCACTCGATGGTGGAGTTCACCGACGGCTCCACCCTCGCGCAGGCGACCCCGCCCGACATGCGGGGCCCCATCGCGATCGGTCTCGGCTGGCCCGAGCGGGTCCCGGACGCGGCCCCCGCCTTCGACTGGACGAAGGCTTCCAGCTGGGAGTTCTTCCCGCTCGACACCGAGGCTTTCCCGTCCGTCGGGCTCGCCCGGCACGTGGGCACCCTGGGCGGCACCGCCCCAGCGGTGTTCAACGCCGCCAACGAGGAGTGCGTGGACGCGTTCCTGGCGGGACGGCTGCCCTTCAACGGAATCATGGATACGGTCACAGCGGTGGTCGCCGAACACGGCACCCCTGCCACGGGAACTTCACTGACGGTCGCGGACGTCCTCGAGGCGGAGACGTGGGCCCGGTCCAGGGCGCGCGAACTCTCGGCGGAAGCGACAGCGGAGGCGCACGCATGAGCATGACGACGATCCTGATGACGATCCTCGGGATCGCCATCTTCGCCGTAGGTCTGCTGTTCTCGATCGCCTGGCACGAACTGGGGCACCTCTCGACGGCCAAGTTCTTCGGCATCAGGGTGCCGCAGTACATGGTCGGCTTCGGTCCGACGATCTGGTCGCGCAAGAAGGGCGACACCGAGTACGGCATCAAGGCCATCCCCGCGGGCGGCTACATCCGCATGATCGGCATGTTCCCCCCGGGACCCGACGGCCGGATCGAGGCGCGCTCCACGTCACCGTGGCGCGGCATGATCGAGGACGCCAGGTCCGCCGCCTTCGAAGAGCTCGAGCCGGGCGACGAGACGCGCCTCTTCTACACGCGCAAGCCGTGGAAGCGCGTGATCGTGATGTTCGCCGGGCCCTTCATGAACCTGGTCCTGGCCGTGGCGATCTTCATGGGCGTCGCCATGACCTTCGGCTTCCAGACACAGACCACCGAGGTCGCGGGCGTCCAGCAGTGTGTGATCGCGCAGAGCGAGAACCGCGACACCTGCAAGACCTCGGACCCCGTCTCGCCGGCCAAGGCCGCGGGCCTGAAGGAGGGCGACACGATCGTCGCCTTCAACGGCCGGAAGATCGACGACTGGGCCACCCTCTCGGACAGGATCCGGCAGACCATCGGCCCCGCCACCGTCACCGTGCGGCGCGACGGTCAGGAACACACCCTGAACGCCGTGCTGAAGAAGAACGCGGTCGCCAAGAAGGACGCCGACGGCGAGGTCGTCCCCGACCAGTACGTCAGCGCCGGATACCTCGGCTTCGCCGCGAGGACGGAGATCCTGCCGCTCTCCTTCGGCGACTCGGTGGTCCGCATGGGTGACATGATCGAGAACGGCGTCGATTCGATCATCGCCCTGCCCACAAAGATCCCCGATCTGTGGAACGCGGCGTTCAGCGACGGCGAACGCGCCGACGACTCACCGGTGGGCGTGGTCGGCGCGGCCCGGATCGGCGGCGAGGTGATGAATCTCGACGTCCCGGCCCAGAACCAGATCGCGATGATGCTGTTCCTGCTGGCCGGTTTCAACCTCTCGCTGTTCCTGTTCAACATGCTGCCCCTGCTTCCGCTGGACGGCGGGCACATCGCCGGTGCGCTCTGGGAGGCACTGCGCCGCAACGTGGCCAAGGTCTTCAAGCGCCCCGACCCCGGTCCGTTCGACGTGGCGAAGCTCATGCCGGTCGCCTATGTCGTCGCCGGGATCTTCATCTGCTTCACGCTGCTGGTCCTGGTCGCCGACATCGTGAATCCCGTGAAGATCACCTGATGTCTCACCCGCCTCACACGTCTCAAGGGTGGCGGCCGGCCACACACGTGGTGCCCGGCCGCCACCCATCCGGTGATTCGACGGCAGGGGTGCGTCCCGCTCTCCTCCGGTGCCGTAACCTCGAAGCCTGGAGCCCGCCGTTCTCGGGCCCTCGATCCACACTCATCCACACCTTGGGGATGCTCAGCGCATGACTGCGATTTCTCTCGGAATGCCGGCCGTTCCGACCAAGCTCGCCGACCGACGGGTCAGCCGCCAGATCCAGGTCGGGTCGGTGGCGGTCGGTGGGGACGCACCGGTGTCGGTCCAGTCGATGACGACGACGCGGACGTCGGACATCGGGGCGACGCTGCAGCAGATCGCGGAGCTGACCGCGTCGGGCTGCCAGATCGTGCGGGTGGCGTGCCCGACGCAGGACGACGCCGACGCGTTGGCGACGATCGCGAAGAAGTCGCAGATCCCCGTGATCGCGGACATCCACTTCCAGCCGAAGTACGTCTTCGCCGCGATCGACGCGGGCTGCGCGGCGGTCCGGGTGAACCCGGGCAACATCAAGCAGTTCGACGACAAGGTCAAGGAGATCGCGAAGGCGGCGGGGGACGCGGGCACTCCCATCCGCATCGGCGTGAACGCGGGCTCGCTCGACGCGCGGCTGCTGAAGAAGTACGGCAAGGCGACGCCCGAGGCCCTCGTGGAGTCGGCGCTGTGGGAGGCGTCGCTGTTCGAGGAGCACGGCTTCCGGGACATCAAGATCTCGGTCAAGCACAACGACCCGGTCGTCATGGTGAACGCCTACCGTCAGCTGGCGGCTCAGAGCGACTACCCGCTGCACCTGGGTGTGACGGAGGCGGGCCCGGCGTTCCAGGGGACGATCAAGTCCGCCGTGGCGTTCGGCGCGCTGCTCTCGGAGGGCATCGGGGACACGATCCGGGTCTCGCTGTCGGCCCCTCCGGCCGAGGAGGTCAAGGTGGGCCTGCAGATCCTGGAGGCGCTGAACCTCAAGCAGCGCCGGCTGGAGATCGTGTCGTGCCCGTCGTGCGGTCGTGCGCAGGTGGACGTGTACAAGCTGGCCGACCAGGTCAGCGCGGGTCTGGAGGGCATGGAGGTCCCGCTGCGGGTCGCCGTGATGGGCTGTGTCGTGAACGGACCCGGGGAGGCCCGTGAGGCCGACCTGGGCGTGGCGTCCGGCAACGGCAAGGGACAGATCTTCGTGAAGGGCGAGGTCATCAAGACCGTCCCGGAGTCGAAGATCGTGGAGACCCTCATCGAGGAAGCCATGAAGATCGCGGAGCAGATGGAGAAGGACGGCATCGCCTCGGGCGAGCCCCAGGTCTCCATCGCCGGCTGACCTCCCGCCCCTCTGTGCCCCGCAGGCCGTGCCCGCGGGGCACAGACGTGTCTCCTGCCGCCGGCAGTGCCCTCCGGGGCGGCACCCCACAGCCCTGTCGGTTACAGTGCGGACATCAGCAGACCGTTCGATGAGGCCCCAGTGTTGACGCAGACCACTACCCGGGTCCTCGACCCCGGCGAACTCCCCGCCGCGCTCGCCATCCTCGAGAGCGAACCCGTGGACAACGCGTTCGTCACCTCCCGCGTCCAGATCGCCGGACTCGACCCCTGGCGCCTCGGCGGCGAGATGTGGGGCTGGTACGCCGACGGACGACTGCGTTCACTCTGCTACTCCGGCGCCAACCTCGTGCCCATCTGTGCCACCCCCGAGGCCGTCAGGGCCTTCGCCGACCGCGCCCGGCGGGCCGGCCGCCGCTGCTCCTCGATCGTCGGCCCGGCCGGCCCCACGGCCCAACTGTGGCGCCTCCTCGAACCCAGCTGGGGCCCCGCCCGCGAGGTGCGGCCCAACCAGCCCCTCATGGTCACCGAGCGTCCCTCGGCCGAGGTGACGGCCGACCCGCTCGTGCGACGGGTCCGCAAGGACGAGATGGACGTCCTCATGCCGGCCTGCGTGGCCATGTTCACCGAGGAGGTCGGCATCTCACCGCTGGCCGGTGACGGCGGGCTGCTCTACCAGGCCCGGGTCGCCGAACTGATCACCAGCCGCCGGTCCTTCGCGCGGATAGAGGACGGCAAGGTCCTCTTCAAGGCCGAGATCGGCGCGGCCACCTCCCACGCCTGCCAGATCCAGGGCGTCTGGGTCGCACCCGAAGTCCGGGGCCAGGGACTCTCCGAGACAGGCATGGCGGCCGTCCTGCGCTACGCGCTCAGCGATGTGGCACCGGTCGTCAGCCTGTATGTGAACGACTACAACACCGCCGCGCGCAAGGCCTACCGCCGCGTCGGCTTCCGCGAGACGGGCGCGTTCATGAGCGTGCTGTTCTGACCGGACGGCACGGCCAGTAGGGTTCCGGCATGGCAGCAGCAACCCCCACGCCCCCGTGGGGCTCCGGGACCCCCGACATCGTGGTCGGACCGCTCGACCTCGCCGCCCGCGTCGACGAGGCGCTCGCCGTGCAGGCCGTCGCCTTCGGCCTCACCCAGGACGAGATCGACGTACGCCGCCACATCGTGCTGCGGCACCTCGACCACCCGCAGGCCCGTGCCCTCGGGGCCACCGCCGCCGACGGAAGGCTCGTCGGATTCGTCTACGGGCTGCCGAACGACCGTACGCACTGGTGGTCGAGCGTCGTCGAACCGTATCTGCGCGCCACCGGGTCCGACGGCTGGCTCGACGACTCGTTCGTGATCACCGAACTCCACGTCCACCCGGCGTTCCAGCAGCGCGGCATCGGCCGGAGCCTGATCACCACCATCACGGACGGGGTCGGCCTGCCCCGTTCCATCCTCTCCGCGATCGACACCGAGAGCCCCGCCCGCGGTCTCTACCGCGCCCTGGGCTACCGGGACCTGGCCCGGCAGGTGCTCTTCCCGAGCGCGCCCAAGCCGTACGCGGTGATGGGGGCGCCCCTTCCGCTGCTCCGCGGCTGAGACCGTCCGGCACCCGGCAGATGTGCGTGCCCGGCCCCGCGACGCCGCCCGCCGCCCCTCATGCGCCGGACGGTCCGAGGAATCGATTTCCGCCCGCGCGGGCCCCCCGGCTAACCTCGGGCTCACCACCCTTGCGAGCAGGAGTTCATCATGGCCCAGGTCCAGCGCATGTCCCGATTGATGATCAAGACACTGCGCGACGACCCGGCGGACGCCGAGACGCTCAACCACAAGCTCCTCGTCCGCGCCGGTTACGTACGCCGCACCGCGGCCGGCATCTGGTCCTGGCTGCCGCTCGGCAAGAAGGTGCTGGAGAACGTCACCCGCGTCGTCCGCGAGGAGATGGACGCCATCGGCGGCCAGGAGGTCCTGCTCCCCGCGCTGCTGCCCAAGGAGGCGTACGAGGCGAGCGGCCGGTACGACGAGTACGGCGACCTGCTGTTCCGGCTCAAGGACCGCAAGGGCGCCGACTACCTCCTCGGCCCCACCCACGAGGAGATCTTCACCCAGGTCGTCAAGGACATGTGCTCGTCCTACAAGGACCTGCCGGTGATCCTCTACCAGATCCAGACCAAGTACCGCGACGAGGCCCGCCCCCGCGCCGGCGTGCTGCGCGGCCGCGAGTTCCAGATGAAGGACTCGTACTCCTTCGACACCACCGACGAGGGTCTGGCCGAGGCGTACCAGCTGCACCGCGCCGCGTACATCCGGATCTTCGAGCGCCTCGGTCTCGACCACCGCGTCGTCTCCGCCGTCTCCGGGGCCATGGGCGGCTCCGCCTCCGAGGAGTTCCTCGCACCCGCGCCCGCCGGCGAGGACACCTTCGTCGACTGCCCGAACTGCGACTACGCCGCCAACACCGAGGCCGTGACCTACAAGGCCACCCCCGCCGACGCCTCGGCGACCGGGCCGGTCGAGGAGCTGGACACCCCCGACACCCCGACCATCGAGACCCTCGCCGCCCACCTCGGCGTCCCGGCCTCGGCCACCCTGAAGAACCTCCTGGTCAAGGTCGACGGCGAGATCGTGGCCGTGGGCGTGCCCGGCGACCGCGAGGTCGACCTCGGCAAGCTCGGCGAGCACCTCGCCCCGGCCGTCGTCGAGCTCGTCACCGCCGAGGACTTCGTGGGCCGCCCCGACCTGGTCCGCGGCTACGTCGGCCCGCAGGGCCTGGAGAAGGTCCGGTACATCGCCGACCCCCGCATCGCCGCGGGCACCGCCTGGATCACGGGCGCCAACAAGGAGGGCACGCACGCGAAGAACGTCGTCGCGGGCCGCGACTTCGAGGTCGACGACCACCTCGACGTCGTCGTCGTCGAGGCGGGCGACCCCTGCCCCAACTGCGGGGCCGGCCTCCAGGTGGACCGCGCCATCGAGATCGGCCACATCTTCCAGCTGGGCCGCAAGTACGCCGACATCTTCAACCTCGACGTCCTCGGCCAGCAGGGCAAGCCGGTCCGCGTCACGATGGGCTCCTACGGCATCGGCGTCTCCCGCGCGGTGGCCGCACTCGCCGAGCAGACCGCCGATGACAAGGGCCTGTGCTGGCCCCGCGAGATCGCCCCGGCCGACGTGCACGTCGTCGCCGCCGGCAAGGCGCTGCAGACCGAACTGGCCCTCGACGTCTCCGAGAAGCTCAACGCCGCGGGGCTGCGCGTCCTGGTCGACGACCGCGCCGGCGTCTCGCCGGGCGTGAAGTTCACCGACTCCGAGCTCATCGGCGTCCCGAAGATCCTTGTCGCCGGCCGCCGTTCGGCCGAGGGCGTCCTGGAGCTCAAGGACCGCCGCACGGGCGAGCGGGAGGAGCTCACCGTCGACGAGGCGATCGCCCGCCTGACCGACCGGGGCTGACACCGACCGGACAGCAGAGAGGGCCCCGCGCACACCGCGCGGGGCCCTCTTTCGTGCGGGAGGCTACAGCCAGCCCGCGAACTCGAGGGACAGTTCGCCGTCCTGCCTGCGTCCGGCCGTCAGCGCCCGTGTGCCGGACTCGACGGCCCGGAACAGCGTCCAGCCGCGCAGCCGCGCATGGTCGACCTCCAGCGATTCCGCGAGCTTCTTGACCCGGCGACGGGCCGTCACGGCGCCGCCCGGCGAGGCGATCAGGTCCTCGACCCGGTCACGCACCAGCCGCGCCAGGTCGTACGCCCGCTCGCCGGTCAACGGCTCGGGACCGACCGCCAGCCAGGGGGCACGCTCACCCGACAGGACCTTGCTCTGGCGGAAGTTGCCGTGCAGCAGGAAAAGTTCGGGGGAGTCCTGCACCAGTTCCTCGCGGGCGGCCAGGGCGGCGGAGACGAGAGGTTCGAGCGCCGGGTCCTGCGCCGTGGCGGTCCTCATCGGCTCCACCTGGCGTGCGGTGCGCTCCACGACGGTTTCGAAGGAGTGGCCGGCCGGCGGCTCGACCCACAGCCGCCGCACCGTGCCGGCGGCCTCCAGCAGTGCCTTCGCCTCGGGGAGGGAGCGCAGGGACATCTCGTGGTGCAGCCGTTCGAGCAGGAGGGCCTCGTCCGGCACCGCACCGCCGCCCGGTGCGGCCAGTAGCTCGACGGCACCCCAGCCGTTCCAGTGTGCGAGCGCCGCCCGCTCGAGTGCGGGAGCGGCACCAGGGGGCGCGATCTTCAGCACGGCCGGTGAGCCGTCCTCCCGGCGCACCAGGAGGACGAGGCTGCTGCGCCCGCCCGGAGCGCACACCCGGTCGAGGGAGACGGCGTGTGCGGACAGCGCGTCGTCGGTGAGTGCGGGGAGCCGCCCGAGCCACTCGGCGGCGGCCGCGTCCCCGTACGTCTCGCCGAGCGCTCGCACCAGACGCTGCGGCGGTTCGAAACCCATACGTGCCTTGTTCCCTTTCAGAGCGTGCTCGGTGGCTCAGCGCGTGATGCCCGTGGCGCCGGCCTTCGCCGTGTCGTCCGGCGGGGCGGCCTTCTCGGTGAGCCCGGGAAAGGCTACGCCGGTGCCACGCCAGCGCACCGCGCGCACCGCTGCCTCCCGGAGCGCGCCCGCCGCCTCCTGCCGCAGCGGCCCCCGTGCGGCCCGTACGAGATCGGAGTACACGCCCGCGACCCGGTCCTCCAGCACCGCGGCGAGCCGCATCGCGCTCGAGGGATCGCGCACGGCGAAGGGCGGAGCGTAGGCGGCGTGGGCCGCCACCGGCGTACCGCCCTGGTCGCGCACCGTCCGTACGAGCGCGTCACGCCGGGCGCGGTGGGCGTCGGCGGCGGCTGTCGCGTCACCGCGGCGGTCGCCCTCCAGACGGCCGCCCAGCATCCCGTACCCGTACACCGCTGCGTGCTCGGCGGCCAGTGCGGCCTGTGTGGCCCGCAGCGTTCGCTCGCCGTCGTCCGTTCCGGCCGCCTGTGTCATGCCGCTCATGCCGGGGACTCCTTGGCCAGTTCGGTCAGCAGGTACGCGTGGGCCGAACCGGCGGCGGCGATCGAGGCCAGCAGCCTGGCCAGTTCCGGTTCGGCGGCCAGCAGGGCCGTGGCGCGGCCGTCGGCCACCCGGCGCTCCTCGGCGGCCAGTTCCCTCAGAGCCGCACGCGCGTTCGTGGCGGCAGCCGGCGGGGCGGGGGCGGGCGAGCCGCTCGCGGCCTTCGCCGGGCCGCCCAGGGCCGTCAGGTGCTCCCGTATGGCAGCACCCAGGGGTGCGAGTCCGGCCTCGGTCACCGGGTGGGAGGCCGCGAGCTGTTCGTAGCGGGCGAGCAGCGAGGCGCTGTCACGGGCGGCGGCCGCCCGCAGGGCTGTTGCCGCTCGGAGCGAGGCGGTCCGGGCCGCCGTGCCACCCGGGGCCGTCCGTGCCTCCTGCCCGCTTCCGCAGCCTGTCAGCACCGCACCGAGGGCGACTGCTCCCGTAGCGGTGAACGCACCCCTGCGCGTCATCCCCGTGCGGCGCACTTGTCTCCTTCAGCCTGATTTCTGACAGTTTTTGACCTGAAGTGATCACCGAAGGTGAGCGTACCTGCGGCCGGGCGGGAGGGGGACGGCAACACCCCTGCGGACCGGATACCCTTTGACCTGACACGCGACGATCCCCACAACAGCACACGCGGCCGAGGAGTCACCCGGATGAGCACCACCCAGAGCGACAGGCTGCGCGAACTGCTGGAGCCGCTCGTCGGCGCCAAGGATCTGGACCTCGAGGAGATCGAGGTCTCCCGTGCGGGCCGCCGCCGGGTGCTGAGGGTGATCGTGGACTCCGAGGACGGCGTGGAGCTCGACACCTGCGCGGAACTCAGCCGCGTCATCTCCGAGACGCTGGACGAGACCGACGCCATGGGCGAGGGCGAGTACGTCCTCGAGGTGAGCTCTCCGGGCGCCGACCGCCCGTTGACCGAGCACCGCCACTACGTACGCGCCACCGGCCGGCTGGCCAGGCTCACCCTGGGCGAGGGCGGCGAGCTGGTGGCCCGCATCCTCGCGGTGGACGACGAGGGACTCGATCTGGAAGTGCCGGGCGTCAAGGGCCGCAAGCCCACGTCGCGCCGTGTCGCCTTCGACGAGATCGCCAAGGCGCGCGTGGAGATCGAATTCAACCGCAAGGACAAGAAGGAAGAGGAGGCGTAGCCGTGGACATCGATGTGAAGCTTCTGAAGGGCTTGGCGCAGGACAAGGAGATCCCCTTCGACGTGCTCGTCGGGGCGATCGAGTCGGCCCTCCTCATCGCGTACCACCGTACCGAGGGAAGCCACCGCCGTGCGCGCGTCGAGCTGGACGCCGGCGGTCATGTCACGGTGTGGGCGAAGGACGACCCGGCCGAGCTCGAGGAGGGCCAGGAGCCCAAGGAGTTCGACGACACGCCGTCCGGATTCGGCCGTATCGCCGCGACCACCGCCAAGCAGGTCATCCTGCAGCGGCTGCGCGACGCCGAGGACGACAGGACGTTCGGTGAGTACGCGGGCCATGAGGGTGACGTCGTCACGGGCGTCGTCCAGCAGGGCAAGGACCCGAAGAACGTCCTGGTCGACATCGGCAAGCTGGAAGCGATCCTGCCCGTGCAGGAGCAGGTCCCTGGCGAGGAGTACACCCACGGCCTGCGCCTGCGCACGTACGTCGTACGGGTGGCCAAGGGTGTGCGCGGTCCCTCCGTGACGCTCTCGCGCACCCACCCGAACCTGGTGAAGAAGCTCTTCGCCCTGGAGGTCCCGGAGATCGCGGACGGCTCGGTCGTCATCGAGGCCATCGCCCGCGAGGCCGGCCACCGGACCAAGATCGCCGTACGTTCCACCCGGGCCGGTCTCAACCCGAAGGGCGCCTGCATCGGCCCGATGGGCAGCCGTGTGCGCAATGTCATGGCCGAGCTGCACGGCGAGAAGATCGACATCGTGGACTGGTCGGACGACCCCGCCGAGATGGTCGCCAACGCCCTGTCACCCGCGCGGGTGAGCAAGGTCGAGGTCGTGGACCTCGGGACGCGCTCCGCCCGGGTGACCGTGCCCGACTACCAGCTGTCGCTGGCGATCGGCAAGGAGGGGCAGAACGCCCGCCTGGCCGCCCGGCTCACCGGCTGGCGCATCGACATCCGCCCGGACACCGAGACCGAGGCCGAGCGCGATGCCGCGGACCGTGAGCGCGCCGAGCGCGCCCGGGAGCGGTCCGAGCGCGGCTGACCCCGGACCTGACCCGGACCGCCCGAAGGCGGTCCGGGAGCGGTCCGAAGGAATAGATCAAGGCGCTGTGGCGCTGAGATCACGACAACATCCGTTCGATTTCTGCCCCGAAGGGGTGAGGTCGGTGCGGGGAGGTAGACTTAGCGTGTCTGGCCGGACGCACGCCCGCGCTTGCCCCGAGCGAACCTGTGTGGGATGCCGGGAGCGAGCGGCCAAGAGCGAGTTGCTGCGCATCGTGGTGGACGAGGGAGAAGTTGTCCCCGATCCACGCGGTACGCTGCCCGGCCGGGGTGCATACGTACACCCCGCCTCCGTCTGTCTGGACCTGGCGGTTCGCCGCCGGGCGTTCCCCCGGGCCTTCAAGGCCAAGGGGCCGTTCGATTCCGCCGCACTGCAGCGGTTCGTCGAACGGGTGACACCGTAAGAAAGTGAACGGCACGGGTCCCCGTGCGGTCAGGTACCTCGCGAGTTGGAAGTAGGTCGAGATTGCGATGAGCACTCGATGAGTACGCGATGAGTACGCCCATGAAGTAGCGACGGTCCGGCGGTAACCCGGACCTAAAAGGAGCGAAGTGGCTAAGGTCCGGGTATACGAACTCGCCAAGGAGTTCGGGGTGGAGAGCAAGGTCGTCATGGCCAAGCTCCAAGAACTCGGTGAATTCGTCCGTTCGGCGTCCTCGACGATCGAGGCGCCGGTCGTACGCAAGTTGACTGACGCACTGCAGGGTCCCGGTGGCAACGCCGGCAAGTCCGCTGCAAAGCCTGGCGCGCCCCGCAAGGCCGCCCCCGCGAAGCCCGCAGCGCCCTCCCCGGCCGCTGCGGCACGTCCCGCCGCCCCGAAGCCCGGCGCACCGGCCCCCAAGCCGGCCGCTGCCGAGACTCCGGCGAGCAGCACCCCCGCGGCGCCCTCCGCGCCGTCCACGCCGTCTGCGGGCCCCCGTCCGGGCCCGAAGCCCGCGCCGAAGCCCGCCCCGGTCACTCCGGTGCCCGCCGCGGAATTCTCGGCTCCGGCTCCGGCCCAGCAGCCGGCCGCGCCCCAGCAGGCCCCGCGTCCCGCGGGTGCCACCCCTGGACCGCGTCCTGCCCGTCCGGCCCCGGCCGGCGGTCAGCGCGACGGCGGTCAGCGTGACGGCGGCCGCGACGGTGGCCAGCGTGGCGGAGACCGCCCCGCACGTCCCGCGGGCCAGAACGCACCGCGCCCGGGCGGCTCCCGCCCGGCCGGTCCCCGTCCGGGTAACAACCCCTTCACCTCCGGCGGTTCCACCGGCATGGCGCGCCCCCAGGCGCCCCGTCCCGGCGGTGCCCCGCGCCCCGGTGGCGGTCAGGAGCGCCCCGGCGCCCCGCGCCCCCAGGGTGGTCCCGGCGGCGCCCCGCGCCCGCAGGGTCAGGGTGGCGCACGTCCCTCCCCGGGCGGCATGCCCCGTCCGCAGGCTCCCCGTCCGGGCGGTGCCCCCTCGGGTAACCGTCCGAACCCCGGCATGATGCCGCAGCGTCCCGCTGCGGGCCCGCGTCCCGGTGGCGGCCCCGGCGGTGGCCGTGGTCCCGGCGCCGGTGGCGGTCGTCCCGGTGGCGGCGGCGGTCGTCCCGGTGGCGGTGGCTTCGCAGGCCGTCCGGCCGGTCCCGGTGGTGGCGGTGGCGGCTTCGCCGGCCGTCCCGGTGGTCCCGGTGGCGGTGGCGGCGCAGGCCGTCCCGGTGGTGGCGGCGGCTTCGGCGGTCGTCCCGGCTTCGGTGGACGTCCCGGCGGCCCGGGTGCCCGTGGTGGCACACAGGGTGCGTTCGGCCGTCCCGGCGGTCCCGCGCGTCGTGGTCGCAAGTCGAAGCGTCAGAGGCGCCAGGAGTACGAGGCCATGCAGGCCCCGTCGGTGGGCGGCGTCATGCTGCCTCGCGGCAACGGGCAGGCTGTCCGGCTGTCGCGCGGCGCGTCCCTGACCGACTTCGCGGAGAAGATCAACGCCAACCCGGCGTCGCTCGTCGCCGTGATGATGAACCTCGGCGAGATGGTCACCGCCACGCAGTCCGTCTCCGACGAGACACTGAGGCTCCTCGCGGACGAGATGAACTACGTCCTCGAGATCGTCAGCCCTGAGGAGGAGGACCGCGAGCTGCTCGAGTCCTTCGACATCGAGTTCGGTGAGGACGAGGGCGGCGAAGAGGCCCTGGTCTCCCGTCCGCCGGTCGTGACCGTCATGGGTCACGTCGACCACGGTAAGACCCGACTGCTGGACGCGATCCGCAAGACGAACGTCGTCGCGGGCGAGGCCGGCGGGATCACGCAGCACATCGGTGCGTACCAGGTCTCCTCCGAGGTCAACGGCGAGGACCGCCGTATCACCTTCATCGACACCCCGGGTCACGAGGCGTTCACCGCCATGCGTGCACGTGGTGCGAAGTCCACCGACATCGCGATCCTCGTGGTGGCGGCGAACGACGGTGTGATGCCCCAGACGATCGAGGCGCTGAACCACGCCAAGGCGGCCGAGGTGCCGATCGTGGTCGCGGTCAACAAGATCGACGTCGAGGGTGCCGACCCGACCAAGGTGCGCGGTCAGCTCACCGAGTTCGGTCTGGTGGCCGAGGAGTACGGCGGCGACACGATGTTCGTCGACATCTCCGCCAAGCAGGGCCTCAACATCGAGGCACTGCTGGAGGCCGTCGTCCTCACCGCCGACGCCTCGCTCGACCTGCGGGCCAACCCGGAGCAGGACGCGCAGGGTATTGCGATCGAGTCCCACCTCGACCGCGGCCGCGGTGCCGTCTCGACCGTCCTCGTCCAGCGAGGCACGCTGCGCATCGGTGACACGATGGTCGTCGGCGACGCCTACGGCCGTGTCCGGGCGATGCTCGACGACAACGGCAACAACGTCCAGGAAGCGGGTCCCTCGACCCCCGTCCTGGTGCTGGGTCTCACCAACGTGCCGGGTGCCGGCGACAACTTCCTGGTCGTCGACGAGGACCGTACGGCCCGTCAGATCGCCGAGAAGCGTGCCGCCCGTGAGCGCAACGCCAACTTCGCCCGCAAGGGTGTCCGGTTCTCCCTGGAGAACCTGGACGAGGCGCTCAAGGCCGGTCTGGTCCAGGAGCTCAACCTCATCATCAAGGGCGACGCGTCCGGTTCGGTGGAGGCTCTCGAGTCCTCGCTGCTCCAGCTCGACGTCGGCGAAGAGGTCGACATCCGGGTCCTGCACCGCGGTGTGGGTGCGGTCACCGAGTCGGACATCAACCTGGCGACCGGCTCCGACGCCATCGTGATCGGCTTCAACGTGCGCGCCGCAGGGCGTGCCGAGCAGATGGCCGAACGCGAAGGCGTGGACGTCCGGTACTACTCGGTCATCTACCAGGCGATCGAAGAGATCGAAGCGGCCCTCAAGGGCATGCTCAAGCCGGAGTACGAAGAGGTCGAGCTCGGCACGGCGGAGATCCGCGAGATCTTCCGCTCGTCCAAGCTGGGCAACATCGCCGGTGTGCTGGTCCGCTCCGGCGAGGTCAAGCGCAACACCAAGGCGCGCCTGCTGCGCGATGGCAAGGTCATCGCGGAGAGCCTCAACATCTCCGGTCTGCGTCGCTTCAAGGACGACGTCACCGAGATCCGCGAAGGTTTCGAGGGCGGTATCAACCTCGGAAACTTCAACGACATCAAGATCGACGACGTCATCGCGACGTACGAGATGCGCGAGAAGCCGCGAGGCTGATCAACGGGGACGCCCGGGGGAGACCCCGGGCCCACCTCCACAGTCGGGGCCGGTCGACGGGTCGTATTTCCGTCGATCGGCCCCGGCCGTTCCGTGTACGGTTCTGGGTGTCCCCGCCAAGCGATGGCGGGGCGCGACCCCGAACCGGCGGGACATCCGGACACACATGTACGTGGGGACTCTGTCCTTCGACCTGCTCCTCGGCGACGTACGGTCGCTGAAGGAGAAACGCGCCGTCGTCCGCCCGATCGTCGCCGAGCTGCAGCGCAAGTTCGCGGTGAGCGTCGCGGAGACGGGCGGCCAGGACCTCTACCGCAGGGCCGAGATCGGTCTTGCCGTGGTCTCCGGGGACACCGGACACCTCACAGACGTACTCGACCGGTGCGAACGCATGATCGCGGGCCGGCCGGAAGTGGAACTGCTGTCCGTACGACGGCGGCTGCACAGCGACGAAGACGATTGAGCAAGGCTTAAGGAGACGGACCAGTGGCCGACAACGCGCGGGCGAAGAAGCTGGCGGACCTCATCCAGGTGGTGGTCGCCGAGAAACTGCAGCGCGGTATCAAGGACCCGCGTCTGGGCACGCACGTGACCATCACGGACACCCGTGTCACCGGCGATCTGCGGGAGGCCACGGTCTTCTACACGGTCTACGGCGACGACGAGGAGCGGGCCAGCGCGGCCGCCGGACTGGAGAGCGCCAAGGGCATCCTGCGCTCGGCGGTCGGTGCCGCGGCGGGGACGAAGTTCACCCCGACCCTGGCCTTCGTGGCGGACGCCCTGCCGGACAACGCCAAGGCGATCGAGGACCTGCTCGACCGGGCACGCGCCTCGGACGCCAAGGTCCGCGAGGCGTCCTCGGGCGCCACGTACGCCGGCGGGGCGGACCCGTACCGCAAGCCCGAGGACGACGAGTCCGACGAGAACGGCGAGGGCTCACCTTCCGCATGACGCAGAACAAAACGCCGGACGGCCTTGTCATCGTCGACAAGCCGTCCGGCTTCACTTCGCACGACGTCGTGGCCAAGATGCGCGGCATCGCCCGCACCCGGAGGGTCGGCCACGCCGGCACGCTGGACCCGATGGCGACCGGCGTCCTCGTACTCGGTGTCGAAAAAGCGACCAAGCTGCTCGGCCACCTCGCCCTGACCGAGAAGGAGTACCTCGGTACGATCCGGCTCGGCCAGGACACCGTCACCGACGACGCGGAGGGTGAGATCACCTCGTCCACCGACGCCTCGGGCGTGACACGGGAGGGCATCGACGCCGGGGTGGCCGCCCTCAGCGGCCCGATCATGCAGGTGCCGTCCAAGGTCAGCGCCATCAAGATCGACGGCAAGCGGTCCTACGCCCGGGTGCGCGGCGGCGAGGAGTTCGAGATCCCGGCCCGCCCGGTGACCATCTCGTCCTTCCGGGTCTACGACGTCCGCGAGGCGGTCGCGGAGGACGGCACCCCGGTGGTCGACCTCGTCGTCTCCGTCGTCTGCTCCTCGGGTACGTACGTCCGCGCCCTGGCCCGCGACCTCGGCGCCGGGCTCGGCGTGGGCGGACACCTCACCGCGCTGCGGCGCACCCGCGTGGGACCGTACGGTCTGGACGCGGCGCGCACCCTCGACCAGCACCAGCAGGAGCTGACCGTGATGCCGGTCGCCCAGGCGGCCGCCTCGGCCTTCGCGCGCTGGGACGTGGACGAGAAGCGCGCCAAGCTGCTGCTCAACGGCGTACGGGTGGACATGCCGTCGTTTCCGCCGGGACCGGTCGGGGTCTTCGGCCCCGACGGGACGTTCCTGGTGCTCGTCGAGGAGCAGAAGGGCAAGGCCAAGAGCCTCGCCGTCTTCGCCTGACGGGCTTCCCCGTGCGGCCGGCCCATCGTGGAGCGGGCGCCTACCCCCGGTCGCCCGCTCCACGATCCCCCTCCCCTGACCATCTCTGTCCACGCGAACCCGCGGATTCACCCCAACGGGCGGGCGCTCGGAGTGACCGGGGGGTGTGAGGGGGGCGCTTCGGCCCCGTGCGTTTCCGAAGAAGATCCCCCGGGATCTACCGTCGCTCCATGGGCAGCGGGGACCGGTCGAAACTTGTGAGAATCTGCGATCAGGCCGGCCGGCCGCGGGGGACCGGATTCGTCGCGGACGACCGCGGCACGGTCGTCACCAGTCATCAGGCTGTCGCACGCCCCGAGCCACTGACGCTGCGGGCCGCCGACGGCCGCAGCTGCCCCGTCGGCCCCGACGACATCACCGCCCTGCCCGCTCTGGGCCTCGCCCTGCTGCACACCGGCGGCCAGGAGAGCCTGGGGGTGGAGCCGCTCCCCATCGCCGTACGCGAGCAGATCGGGACGGGCACCTATGTGCGGATCGCCGCCCACGGCTGGCGCGAGGCGCGGGTGCTCGGCACGACCCCGGCGACGTACTCCGAGGGCGGACGTGCCCACCCCGTGCGCGAGGCGCTGGAGCTCGCCCTCGGCACGGACGGGCGGGACGCGCTGCGCTCCGGCGGAGCCGCCGTCGGCGGGCCCGTGACGGACCCGCGCACCGGGGCCGTGCTGGGCGTCCTCTCGACCGCGCTGAGCGCGGGGCGCGAGACCGCCGGGCTCGCGCTGCCACTGAGCCCCCGGGGCGCCCCGGGGCCGCTGGAAGAGGTCCTACGGCGCAACGCGAGCGCGGTCCCCGGCTACGGCTGCGACCTCAACCTCGCAGGCGCGCTCCAGCTGACCGCGACCTCGCTCGGCCATGCCGACGGCCGGCCCTGCGGCACGGAGACCGTCGAACGTCCCCGCCTCAGCGCGGAGTTCATCGCCTTCGAGACCGGTACCGGGTCGGTGCTGGGCCTGGTCGGCGCTCCGGGGAGCGGCCGCACCACGGAGCTCGTGGCGCTGGCCGACCGCCGGGCCCGCGGGCCCGTACCGGGCCTGACGCTCTGGCTGCGCGGAGCGGACCTGCTGGCCGACGACACCTCGGTCACCGACGCGATGGCCCGGGCGCTGCGGCGCTCCGGGAGGATCATCACCGCCGCCGGGGCCCAGGGGGACATGGAGGCCGCCACACCCGAGCGGGTGGCCCGCCTCGCCGCGGCCTCCGGCTACCCGCTCCTGGTCGTCCTGGACGGCCCCGAGGAGATGCCGCCCCTGCCGGCCCACCGGCTCGCCGGGTGGGCCGGTGCGACGGCCGAGTGGCTCCGGGCCCACGAGGTGCGGATGGCCGTCGCCTGCCGCCCCGAGCACTGGGAGACCGCGGGCGCGCTGTATCCGCCCGGATCCCTGCACCGTCCGGAGCGGCCCGAGGGCTCCGTGGGGGACTCGCCTCCCGCCGTCCGGCTCGGCGACCTCACGGCGGAACAGGCCGAGCGGGCCCGTGAGCGGTACGGCATCCCGCCCGGCGCGATCGCCCCGGGTCATGACCGGCACCCCCTCACCCTGCGCCTGCTCGCCGAGGTGAGGGCCGCGCTGCCCCCCGACGCGCCCGGCAGGCCCGGGACCGAGGAGGTCTTCGCCGCCCATCTCGACCTCACCTGCGTCCGCATCGCGGTCCGGATCGGGGCTCAGGCCGAACCCCGGCTCCGGGGCACGGCGGTCCGCAGACTGGCGGCGAAGGTGGCCGGCCAGGTCCACGAGGCGGCCAGGCGCTGTCTCGGGCCCGGACAGGGGGAACTGGACAGGACGGCCTTCGAGGAGATCTTCCCCTGGCGCACGGGGTGGGCCTCGGCGGTCCTCACCGAAGGGCTGCTGGTCCCGGCGGGCGCGGGATACCGCTTCGCCCACGAGGAGCTGGGCGACTGGGTGCAGGGCGCGCACCTCGACCTGGACGCGGCGCTCCACTCGCTGGTCCACCGCCGGCACGCGGAGGGGGCGTCCGCGAAGCCCGCCCCCGGCCCGCAGGACCCGGCGGCCCTGCGGAACCTCCCCGTGCCGCGCCATCGCATCGGCCCGGTGCTCCAGGCGATGCTCCTGCTGGAGCGGCGCCAGGGGCACGCGACGCTGGCCCACCGGATGGCGGACCTCATCGAGGCGATGGACCGCCTGCCGTCCTTGCCCGGCGCGCGGGAGCGGCTCCCCGAGGCCGCCTGGTGGGCGGCCCGCCTGCTCCGGGAGAGCCTGCTCACGGTGCCGGACGCCCGGCCCTACCTCGGGGTGCTGCGGGTGCTCGCCGGACGGATCACCCGGCGTTCCCCGTCCGGCGGCGGCCCCGCCCCGCTCGGTCCGTACGCCGAGTTCGGGCCGTGGTTCTGGCGCCGGATCCGGCTGTCCGAGGACGACCGGATCGATCTGCTGCGCCGCCTCCTGCCCGCCGACGGCGCGCCCCGTGCGGACGGCGCCGAACGCTATCTGGACGCCGTGTCCCGGCGCCTGGCCGCCCACCCCACGACCGTCCAGGCACTGCTGTGCCGCTGGTTCACCGACGAGAGCCCGCTGCCCGCCGAGGAGGGCGTGCCGATGCGGCTCACCGTGGCCTCCGCCGCGCAGGCCCTCCTGTACGCCCGCCGGGACCTCGCCGTCGACGACCTGACCGAGGCGCTCGCCGACACCGATCACCCGCGCGCCGCCGAACTGCTCGCCGCCCTGGCCGAGGACGAACCGGCCGCCCTCTGCAGGGCTGTGGACCGGTGGGCGCGTGACGAGGAGCGGCCCGCGCGGCGCGCCGCCGCGGCCGCCCACGCCACGCTCGCCGCGGCCCGCGCCCTTCCCGGCCCCGAGCGCGCCCTGCTGCGCGGCGCGGCGCTCGCCCTGCTGGCCCGGCCGGACGACACGGCCCTACGCGCCCAGGCGCTCACCGTCCTCGTGCGGGATCCGGAGACCGGGGGCCGCTACCTGCCGCAGGCCCTGCGGGCCTTCGCCGCAGGAGACCCCCGGCTGCCGGTGACCCTGCTCACCGAGGTCTTCGCCGCACACCCCGAGCCGGTACTCGCCGCCCTGCAGGCCCGTCTGTCGCTGCCCGGTGAGGCCGCCGGCGACGTCCTGCGGGAGCTGGCCTCCCTGGACACCCCGGCCCTGGCCCTGCACGCCCCGGGGCTCGTCCGCGGCTACGTCGACAGCCGCGGCCGTCACGGCGAGGACGCCGGACCTGAGGCAGCCGCCTACGTCGACCTCAGGCTGGAGCACAGCCCGGCCGCCCGGGTGCTGCTGTTGCCGCTGATGGCCGGGCTGCTGCGCGACCGCCCCGCGCCACCGTCCGTACGCGCCGCGCTGGTCCGGGTGCTCGCCGCCCCGGGGAGCGCCGCTTCCAGGCCGCTGCGGGCCGAGCTGCTCGAGGTCCTGCTCGAGTTCGAACAGGACACCGGCAGGGACCCGGAGGTCCTCGACGCCCTGCTGCGGGCGGCCGCGGCCGGCTCCGGCCGCCGACCCGCAGCCCGGACCCGGGCCCTGGTCCACCGCACCGGGACGCTCCTCGTGCGGACACCCGAGGGCGCGGCCCGCTTCGACCGCGGTCTCGTGGAACTCGCCCGGGCCGACCCCGGTTTCGCGGCCCTCGTCACCCGCTGGCTGGCGGACGCCCCGCAGGAATGGGCCGCCGTGGTGGGTCCCGGCGCCCGGTGCACGGTGGAGGGGCTGGGCGGTTCGCGGTCCGAGATCCCGATGCCGATGCAGGCCGCAGGACGTGAGCATGGCAGTCTTAGACCTGCGTAAGGGACACACACGTACACAGGTTCGGGCGAGGAGCGGTCACAGTGCACTGCTGGCGTGGCTTGGAGGACATCCCTGAGGGCTGGGGACGCAGCGTCGTCACCATCGGGTCCTACGACGGGGTGCACCGCGGACACCAGCTGATCATCGGCCGGGCCGTCGAGCGGGCGCGCGAGCTCGGCGTGCCCTCCGTCGTCGTCACCTTCGACCCGCACCCCAGCGAGGTCGTCCGCCCCGGAACGCACCCGCCGTTGCTCGCACCGCACGAACGGCGTGCCGAGCTCATGGCCGGGCTGGGGGTGGACGCGGTGCTGATCCTGCCGTTCACCGCCGCGTTCTCGCAGCTCTCGCCCGCCGACTTCATCGTGAAGGTGCTTGTCGACAAGCTGCACGCCGCGCTGGTCATCGAGGGCCCGAACTTCCGTTTCGGACACCGGGCGGCGGGCAACGTCACGTACCTCGCGGAGCTCGGCCCGACGTACGACTACGAGACCGAGGTCATCGACCTCTACGTGAGCGGTGAAGCGGGTGGCGGTGAGCCCTTCTCCTCCACGCTCACCCGCCGCCTGATCGCCGAGGGCGACGTGGCGGGCGCTGCGGAGATTCTCGGCCGCCCGCACCGCGTCGAGGGCGTCGTCGTGCGGGGCGCCCAGCGGGGCCGCGATCTCGGTTTCCCCACGGCGAACGTGGAGACCCTGCCGCACACCGCCGTCCCCGCCGACGGCGTCTACGCCGGCTGGCTCACGGTGAACGGCGAGGCGATGCCCGCCGCGATCTCCGTGGGCACGAACCCGCAGTTCGACGGCACGGAACGCACCGTCGAGGCGTACGCGATCGACCGGGTCGGCCTCGACCTGTACGGGCTGCACGTCGCGGTGGACTTCCTCGCCTACGTACGGGGCATGCTGAAGTTCGAGACGATCGACGACCTGCTCGTGGCGATGGCCGCCGATGTGAAGCGTTCCAGCGAGCTGATCGCGGCGTACGAACGGGCCTGACACCCGCTCCTGTGGTGCGCACGCGGGCACCGGGGCATGGTCGAGGGCAGAAGCCGTCGAGCAGTGAGGAAGCCCGCACGTGCGTGAACTGCTGTCGGAACTGCGCGACTGGCACACGGCCGGTACGCCCTACGCCCTGGCCACCGTCGTCGCGGTTCGAGGCAGCGCGCCGAGGGCCCCCGGCGCCGCGATGGCGGTGACCGCCACCGGCACGGTGGCCGGCAGCGTATCCGGGGGCTGCGTGGAGAGCGACGTGTACGAGGTCGCCACCGAGACGCTCACCACGCGTCGGCCCCAGCTGCGCACCTACGGCATCAGCGACGACGAAGCCTTCGGCGTCGGGCTGACCTGCGGCGGCACCATCGACGTCCTGGTCCAGCCCTACGTCACGGAGGCCGACCGGGACGAACTGCGGGAGCTTGTCGACACCATCGCCGCCGGGGAACCCGTCGCAGTCGCCACCGTGGTGTCCGGAGCGGCTCCGCTGGGCGCCCGCCGCATGGTCCTCGCCGGACGGGTCAGCGGTTCGGTCGGCGACGCGGGGCTCGACGCGGCCGTCACCGACGACGCGCGCGGGCAACTCGCGCAGGGCGTCACCGGAACCACCCGGTACGGCGCGCACGGCGAGCGCCGGATGCAGGACGTCGGTGTCTTCGTCCAGACCTACGCTCCCGCGCCCCGCATGCTCGTCTTCGGGGCCATCGACCACGCCGCGGCCACCGCGAGGATCGGGTCCTTCCTCGGCTACCGGGTCACGGTCTGTGACGCCCGCCCGGCCTTCGCCACCCCGGAGCGTTTCCCCACGGCAGACGAGGTCGTCTGCGCCTGGCCGCACACCTATCTGGAGTCGACCCCGGTGGACGCGCGCACCGTCGTCTGCGTCCTGACCCACGACCCGAAGTTCGATGTGCCCCTGCTCGTCGCCGCGCTGCGCACACCCGCCGCGTACATCGGTGTGATGGGCAGCCGGCGCACCCACGCCGACCGGGTCACCCGGCTGCGGGAAGCCGGGGTGGACGAAGCGGCACTGGCCCGCCTCGCCTCCCCGGTCGGCCTCGACCTGGGAGCCCGTACGCCGCAGGAGACGGCGGTGTCCATCGCGGCCGAGATCATCCAGCACCGCTGGGGCGGCACGGGGCGCCCTCTGGGTGAGCTTGCGGGCGCGATCCACCACGCCCCCCGGCCCGGGGCCCGGCCGTCCTCACCGAATCCGCCCTAAGGGCTGCCCGCCGCCCAGTGACAGGCCACCTGGGTCCGCCCGCCGCCCTCCAGCACCGGAAGATCCATCGTGCGGCACGCGTCCGCGACGCCCGCGCGCTCCGCCTCGCCCGAGGCGAGGACCTGGCAGCGGGCATGGAACCGGCAGCCGGACGAAACCTTCGAGGGGTCCGGCGGTTCGCCCGTGAGGATCACCGGCTCGCCGCCCGCCTCCGGCAGTACGGACAGCAGCGCCTGGGTGTACGGGTGCCGGGGAGCCGTGAGGATCTGCTCGACATCCCCCGTCTCCACGATCCGGCCGAGATACATCACAGCCACCCGGTCCGCGATGTTCCACGCCAGCCCCAGGTCATGCGTCACCACCAGCGCCGAGAGGCCCAGCTCGTCACGCAGCCGCAGCAGCAGCGCCAGGATCTCACCGCGCACGGAGGCGTCCAGTGATGCCACGGGCTCGTCCGCGACGATCAGCTCCGGCTCCAGGACCAGCGCGCCCGCGATCACGACGCGCTGGCGCTGACCACCGGACAGCTCGTGCGGATGGCGCAGGAAGAAGCGCTCAGGAGGCCGCAGTCCCGCCCGCGCCAGCGCCCCGGACACAGCCGCCCGCTCGTCGCCCGCGTAACCGTGGATGCGCAGGCCCTCCGCCACCGCGTCGTACACCGTGTGACGGGGGTTGAGGGACCCGCTGGGGTCCTGGAGCACCAGCTGGACCCGCTTGCGGTACGCCTTGAGGGCCCGGCCCGTGTAGGCCAGGGGCTCGCCGTCGAAGGTGACCCGGCCGGCCGTGGGCGGCACCAGACCCAGCAGGGACCGGGCCAGGGTCGTCTTCCCGCAGCCCGACTCGCCGACCAGGGCGACGATCTCGCCGGGCCGGACGTCGAGGTCGACCCCGTCGACCGCCCGCGCGGTCGCCGCCCCGCGCCGGCCGGGGAAGGCGACCTTCAGTGCCTGGGCGCTCAGCAGGGGGGTCGGGGGAGTGGTCGTCATCTGCTGCTCCTTGCTTCCTCGGCACCGCCGTGCGGACCGGGCGTGGCGGTGGCTTCCGGTTCCACCAGCACACAGGCCACCCGCCGGGAGGGACCGGCCGGCCGCAGCTCCTGGTCCTCGGTGGCGCAGGAGTCGAGTGCTGCCGGACAGCGCGGATGGAACGTACAGCCGGAGGGAAGTGCCGACGGGTCGGGCGGGTCACCCGGCAGGCCGCGCGGCGCGTGTCGTGACGCGAGGTCGCCGACGCGGGGGAAGGCGGCCGACAGGGCGCTGCCGTAGGGATGCCTGGCGCTCCCGTACACCTGCTTGGCCGGGCCCTCCTCGACGACCCGGCCGGCGTACATCACCGACAGCCGGTCGCAGGTGTCGGAGAGCACCGCCAGGTCATGGCTGATCATGATCAGGCCGAGGTCCTGGTCGCTGACGAGCTGTTCGATCAGCCGCAGGATCTGTGCCTGGATCATCACGTCGAGGGCGGTGGTCGGTTCGTCCGCGATGATCAGCCGTGGGTCGCAGGCCAGTGCCATCGCGATCATCACCCGCTGGCGCTGACCGCCGGACAGCTCGTGCGGATAGGCGTCCGCCCGCGCGGCCGGGAGCCCCACCTGCTCCAGCAGCTCACCGGCGCGCCTGCGTGCGGCCGCCGGGGTCCCCCGGCCGTGCAGCAGGATCGGTTCGGCGATCTGGTCCCCGATGCGGTGCACCGCGTTGAGCGAGTGCATCGCGCCCTGGAAGACGATCGACGCCCCCGCCCAGCGCACGGCGCGCAGGCGCCCCCACTTCATGGTGAGGACGTCCTCGCCGTCCAGCAGGATCTCGCCGCTCAGAGTCGCGGACGGGGGCAGCAGCCGCAGCAGCGCGAGCGCCAGCGTCGACTTCCCGCAGCCGGACTCCCCGGCGATGCCCAGCTTCTGGCCGGCCTCGACCCGCAGGTCGACGCCCCGCACGGCCGGGACGGCGAAGGCCCCGGAGCCGTAGGTGACATGCAGGTTCCGGACGTCGAGCAACGGCTGCCCGGTCTCCGGCCTCGGTACCCTCTCGGTCTTCACGGCGGTCAACGGGACACCCCCAGCTTGGGGTTCAGCACGGATTCGACGGTACGGCCGCACAGTGTGAACGCGAGGGCGACGACCGCGATGGCGAGTCCGGGCGGAGCCAGGTACCACCAGTTGCCGGAGCTGACCGCTCCGGCCTCACGCGCGTCCTGGAGCAGTCCGCCCCAGGAGACGATCGTGGGATCGCCCAGCCCGAGGAAGGCGAGGGTCGCCTCGGTGAGGATGGCGGTGGAGATCACCAGCGTGGTCTGGGCGAGCACCAGCGGCATCACGTTGGGCAGCACGTGGCGGGACATGATGTGCCTGTGCCCGCCGCCTAGCGCCTTGGAGCGCTCGATGTACGGACGCGACTCCACGGACAGAGTCTGGGCGCGCACCAGCCGCGCGGTCGTCGGCCAGGTCGTCACGCCGATGGCGAGCACCGTCGTCCAGAGGGAGCGTGAGAGCACGGTGGCCAGCGCGATGGCGAGCACCAGCGTCGGCATCACCAGGAACCAGTCCGTGATCCGCATGACGAGGGTGCCGTACCAGCCCCTGAAGTGGCCTGCCGTGATGCCCACCAGGGTCCCGATGGCCACGGAGAGGAACGCGGCGAGCAGGCCGACGGTCAGCGAGACCCGCGTCCCCCACACCAGCAGGGCGAGCAGGCTGCGGCCGAACTGGTCGGTGCCGAGGGGGAACTCGGCGCTCGGTGACTCCAGCGGGCCGCCCGGCGCGGCGGTGACGCTCAGCGAGCCCGCGCCCACCAGCAGCGGGGCGGCCAGCGCCGTCAGGGCGATCAGTGCGAGCACGGCGAGGCCCGCCAGGCCTGCCCGGTGGCCGCGGTACTGCTGCCAGAAGCGGGCCGCCGCAAGGCGCCGGCGGGTCCAGGTCAGCGCGCGCGGGCTGATGTCCGGCGCGGTGTCGGTCGTGGTCGTCATCGGCCCACCCGGGGATCGAGGAGCGGATAGATCACATCGGCGAGCGTGTTCATCAGGATCACCGCGGCGGCGAAGACGAAGAACAGCGCCTGCACCAGTGGCAGATCGGGCACGCTCAGCGCCTGGTAGAACAAACCGCCCAGGCCGGGCCAGGAGAACACCGTCTCCACCAGGATGGCGCCCGCCACCGTGTTGCCCAGGTTGACGAAGAGCAGTGTCACCGTCGGCAGCATCGCGTTCGGGACGGCGTGCCTGCGGCGTACGAGGTCGTCGCGCAGTCCCTTCGCGCGGGCCGTCGTCAGGTAGTCGCTGCCCATCTCGTCGAGCAGCGAGGAGCGCATCACCAGCAGGGTGCGCGCGTACTCGACCGCGACGAGGGTGATGACCGGCAGTACGAGGTGGTGGGCCACGTCCAGGACGTAGGCGAATCCGCTCTCGCTGCCGGACTCCATTCCCCCGGTCGGGAACATGCCGGGGATCGGCCCGATACCGACCGACAGGGTGATGATCAGGAGCAGCCCGAGCCAGAACGAGGGCACCGAGTACAACGTCAGCGCGAAGGCCGTGTGGAAGCGGTCCCCTGCCGAACCGTTACGCCAGGCGGACCTGGCGCCCAGCCAGATGCCGATCGCCGTATAGATCACGAACGCGGTGCCGGTGAGCAGCAGCGTCGCCGGCAGCGCCTCGCTGATCTTGTCCATGACCGGTGCGCGGAACTGGTAGGACGTACCGAAGTCCCCGGTCAGGGCCTTGCCGCAGTATGCGGTGAACTGCTGCCACAGCGGGAGGTCCAGGCCGAATTCCTCGCGCATCGCGGCGATCTGCTCGGTCGACACCTGACGGCCGCCGGTCATCTGCTTGACCGGGTCGCCGGGGATCAGACGGAACAGGAAGAAGCTGGTGACGAGCACGGCGAACAGCGAGACGGCCGCGCCGGCCAGCTTGCCCGCCGCATATCGGAGGTACGCGGTCGTGCTGCGGGCGCGCGGACTGCGGGCCGACGGTCCGGCCGGAGCCGGACCGTCGGTCTCCACAGCGCCCACGCCCGCCGCGCCCTTCACGAGCGCGGGTGTGCTTTCTGTGCTCATGGACTATTCACGGTCTTCCGCGGTGGAACGACGACGCATGGCGAACAGCAGCCCGCCACCGGCGAGGACGACTACGGCGATCCCGACACCGACGAGGACTCCGATGGAGCTGTCGCTGCCGTCGGACGAGTCGCCCGACGCACCGGCGGCCGGCACCGCGGACCACCAGCTCCAGTAACCGTCCTGACCGTAGATGTTGCCCGCGTCCGACGGCATCGTCGTGATGGACTCGATCTGGTCGGTGCGGTAGGCCTCGACGGCATTCGGGTACGCCATGACATTCATGTACCCCGTGTCGTACAGCCGCGACTCCATCTGCTTGACGAGGTCGGCCCGTTTGGCGGGGTCGTATTCCGCCAGCTGCTTCGCGTAGAGCTCGTCGTACTGCTTGTCACAGATGAAGTTGTCGGTCGCCGCCGTCTCCTTCGCCTTGGCCGGGAGCGCGGCACAGGTGTGGATCGACATGACGAAGTCGGGGTCCGGGTTGACGGACCAGCCGTCGAAGGCCAGGTCGTACTCACCGGCGTACCAGGGGTCGGAGACGTTGTCACGGCAGTCGACCTTCAGACCGATGCCGAGCTCGCCCCACCACTCCTGGAGGTACTTGCCGACCGCCTTGTCGTTCGGGTCCGTCGCGTGGCACAGGATGCGGAAGTCGAGTGGCTTGCCGTCCTTGCCCGTCCGCTTGCCGGCGCTGTTCTTCTCGTAGCCCGCCTCGTCGAGGAGGGCGGCGGCCTTCGCCGGATCGTAGGCGAGCTTCTGCTCGGCAGACGGTTTCCAGAAGTACGAGTCGAAGCGGGGCGGGATGTAGCCCTCGCCCTCCATGGCGTACCCCTGGAAGACCTTGTCGATGATGGCGGTGCGGTCCACGGCCATGAACAGCGCCTGGCGGACCTTCTGGTCCAGCAGCGCGGGGTGGCCGTCGCCGAACTTCTTGCCGTCCTTGGTCTGCGCGCCGGGGTTGGCGGCCAGCGCGTAGAAGCGCCGGCCGGGGGCGTCGTTCACCTTGATGTCGTCGGCGTTCTTCAACGACGCGGCCTGTGCGGGGGTCAGGCTCGGGCTGCCGGCGACGAAGGAGACTTCACCCTTTCGGAGGGCGGCGACGGCGGCGTCCTGGTCCTTGTAGTAACGGAAGACGAGCTCGTCGAACTTCGGTGCGCCGCGCCAGAAGTCCTTGTTGGCCTCGAGCTTCACATAGCGGTCGACCTTGTAGTCCGTCAGGATGAACGGGCCGTTCCCGACGATCGGGAACTCCGTGTTGTTGTTGAACGTGGAGAAGTCACCGACCTTCTCCCAGACGTGCTTGGGCACGATGGGCACATCCAGCGCCGTCATCGTGGCCTGCGGCTGCTTCAGCTCGATGACCAGCTTGTCGGGGCTGGGCGCGGTCACCTTCTTGAAGTTGGAGACGAAGCTGCCGTTGGAGGTCGCGGCTCCTTCGTCGGTCATCATCGTGTTGAAGGTCCACGCCGCGTCCTCGGCGGTGGCCTTCTCGCCGTCCGACCACTTCGAGTCGCCCCGGATGGTGTACGTCCACGTCAGCTTGTCGGCCGAGGGCTCCCACGCCGTGGCGAGGCCCGGGATCGTGTGGTTGTCCTTGGCGTCGTAGTTGGTGAGGAAGTCGTACATCAGCCGGCTGATGCTCGTGGAGAGCAGCCGCTGCGCGAGGAACGGGCTCAGGGAGTCGACGCTCTGCGCGACCGCGACCGTGAGTGTCGACTTCCCGTCGGCGGCCTGCGCCTCCTGCGGGGCGGGGCCGAGCGGGTTGCCGGGGACGACCGATCCGGCGGCCAGCGCCAGGGCGGCGACTCCGGAGGCGAGAAGGATACGCAGGCGCCCGCGTGGGCGGGAGGTGTGTGGAGGAAATCTTGTGACCATGGACTGGACCTCGCGTCATGACTCGCACGGTGAAGGCGGGATGATCTCTGGTTCGCCAGCTGGTGATGGAGAGGTTTATCAGCGGCGGTCGAGTCGCGTCAACGGTCCGTCAAACCGCGTGTGGTCTGCGGGAATGCAATGAGGGCCCGCACCGTCTGCACGGTGCGGGCCCTCATTGGTTCAGACCTCTACTGCCCTACTGCTGAGGCGCCGGCGGTGGCTGCGGGGGGTGCTGTTGCCATCCCGCCGGCGGAACGGGGCCTTGCAGTTCGGGCTGTCCCTGCTGATGTGCCTGGCCATCGTGTTGCGCGGGCGGCGGTGGCGGCCCGGCCGGGTGACCGCCGGCCTGCGCCGGGGAGGGCGGCTGCTGCTGCCAGCTGTTGTTCTGCGCACCCGGGCCGGGGTACGGCGGGTACGGCTGCTGCGTCGGAGGCTGCTGTCCCGGATACGGCTGCTGCGGCTGACCGGGGTACGGCTGCTGTCCCCCGTACGGCTGCTGGGGCGGGTACGGCTGTTGCGGCTGACCGGGGTACGGCTGACCCGGGTACGACGGGCCGGGCTGGGGCGCGTACGGCTGCTGGCCGGGTGCCTGCTGCCCTCCCGGCATGGGCGGTGCGAACTGCGGCGGCGGGTTGCTGCCGTCCGTCGTCCACAGACCCTGCTGCTGCTGGGCCCGCTGGAAGTCCTCCGCGACGAGAGCGGAGAGGTTGAAGTAGGCCTCGCGGGTCTTCGGGCGCATCATGTCGAGGTCGACCTCGGCGCCGGCCGACAGGTGCTCGTCGAACGGGACGACCACCACGCCGCGGCAGCGGGTCTCGAAGTGCTGCACGATGTCGTCGACCTTGATCATCTTTCCGGTCTCGCGGACACCGGAGATCACGGTCAGGGAGCGCTGCACCAATTCCGCATAGCCGTGCGCCGACAGCCAGTCCAGCGTGGTGGACGCGCTGGAGGCGCCGTCGACGGACGGCGTCGAGATGATGATCAGCTGATCGGCGAGGTCCAGTACGCCGCGCATCGCGCTGTAGAGCAGACCGGTGCCCGAGTCGGTGAGAATGATCGGGTACTGCTTGCCCAGGACGTCGATCGCCCGGCGGTAGTCCTCGTCGTTGAAGGCCGTGGAGACCGCCGGGTCCACGTCGTTGGCAAGGATCTCCAGGCCGGAGGGCGCCTGCGAGGTGAAGCGCCGGATGTCCATGTACGAGTTGAGGTACGGGATCGCCTGGACCAGATCGCGGATGGTCGCCCCGGTCTCGCGTCGCACCCGTCGGCCGAGGGTGCCGGCGTCCGGGTTGGCGTCGATGGCGAGGATCTTGTCCTGCCGCTCGGTGGCCAGGGTCGAACCGAGCGCGGTGGTCGTCGTGGTCTTGCCGACCCCGCCCTTGAGGCTGATCACCGCGATGCGGTAACACGAGAGCACCGGAGTGCGGATCAGGTCCAGCTTGCGCTGCCGCTCGATCTCCTCCTTCTTCCCGCCCAGCTTGAAGCGGGAGGCGGCGGACGGGGTACGGCTGCTCTTGGCCTTCTGCTTGCCCCGGACCAGCCGGTCCGACGACAGTTCGACGGCGGCCGTGTAACCGAGCGGGGCGCCCGGCACGGAACGCTCGCGCTGGTCATGGGTGACCGGCGTCGGCCAGGCGGCCCCCGTGCGCGGGTCGACGGGCGGGACCTGCGGGGCGTGCGGCGTCGGCGGCTGGGGCTGATAGGCCTCAGCCTGATGCTGAGCGGGCAGGTTCGGCGTCCCCTGGGCCGTCTGCTGAGGGATCTGCGGGGGGAGCGGGGCTCCCTGGGAGGGGTACTGAGGCTGCTGCCCGGTACCCGGAGCCGGGAACCCGTACCCGCCCTGAGGCTGGGCGCCCGGCGGCAGTGGGGGCGCGCCCTGAGCGGGGGACTGCTGGGGTGCCTGCGGGAACCCGTAACCGCCCTGCTGGGATGCCTGCGGGAACCCGTAACCGCCCTGCGGCGCGGACGCGTTGGGGTGAGCCGGCTGCTGGGGCGCCGACGGGGACGGCTGCGCGGGCGGTGGCGGCGTCGGGGCCTGCGGGAATCCGTAGCCTCCCGGCACCCCGGGGGGCGGCGCGGGCTGCTGCGCGGGCCACTGCTGCGCGGGCTGAGGCGTGATCGGCTGCGGCGCGGCCGGCTGGAAGGCCGGCGGCAGCGGCGGCAGAGCGCCCTGCGCCGGAGGCGCGGGCGACCACGGGGCGGGTGCGTCCGACGGCGCGGCCCCCTGCGGAGCGACGGCGGACGGAGCGCCGCCCGGCGGCGTGCCCTGCGGCGCGTCCGTCCCGAGGTCCGCGGGCTCGTCGGCCTGTTCGTCCTCCGGGTCCGGCTCGCCGTCAGCTGCCCGTGCGGGATCCTGCGCCCCGTCCGCGTCCGCTTCCACGGCGTCGGTCCTGCCGTCCGCGTCCGAAGCCTGGTCGTCCACCGGGCCGGCCGGGTCCGCGGCGTGGGTCTCGGGCGAAGGGGCCGGGGGCGTGAGCCCGGCGCGATCGCCGGTACCGGACGCGGTGGGCTCCGCCTCCGCCTTGGCCGCGTCGCGTTCGGCGATCTCCTGCTTCAGCGCGGCAGGGGAGAACCGCATGGTGGCGCCGCTCTCCACGTCGCCGCCACCGAAAGCGCCGCTCACGGCGTCCGGCTCCGCGGAGCCCGACGCAGGGGTGACCGACGCAGGGGTGACCGACGCGGGGGTGACCGGCGTCGATGCCGAGGGAGCGGGCGAGAAGGAAGGGGAGGGCGGTTCGGACGAGGCGGCGGACGCGGCTTCGGACGGCGCCGCCGGCTGCCGACCGGGCTCGAATCCGCCGGAGGCCGGCAGCCCCGGTACGGGAACCGGCGCACCCTGCGGTGGCGGAGGCGGCGCCAGGTGCGACCCCGCTCCTCCCGACGAGTCACCCGGCGCGCTCTGCGTGTACCAGGCGGGCGGGGTGTAGTCGATGGTGAACTCACCCGTCATCTCGGCGGGATCCGCGTCGGACGACTCGTCGACGGGCGTGTTCCATCCCCCGTTGATCTCGTCCCGATCGCCGTTCACTTTGCCTCCTGGTGTGGTCGAGCACCCTTGTGCCGTGGTGGGTGGGGGCGACCGTTCCCGATGTCCGGTCCGCCCGGCTCTCCCCCTTGCGACGCGCAGTGCCTGCCCGCAGGTTCCTCTGCCGCGCCCCCACCCACCCTAATCGCCATGGGGCGCACTACGGCAGGCCGTATCGCCCAGCGGCAACTGTCCCGTAGGTCACGTACGGGCCTCGTGCGGGGCGAGTACGGAAGAACGTGCAGGAACGGGGTATTTGTCGTGTACCGGGGCGGGGCCGCAGGCGGCTCGGAAGCGGGGCCGGAGGCGGCGCTGGGGGCGAGTGCGGAGGCGGCCCCCCGGACAGCCGCCCCCGCGCCCCAAGGCCGTCTACGTGAGGTCGAATTCACCATCCCGCGCGCCCAGCACGAACGCGCGCCACTCCGCCTCCGTGTAGCGCAGCACGGTCTCCGGATCCAGCGACGAGCGCATGGCGACCGCGCCTCCCGGGAGATGGGCGATCTCGACCCGTTCCTCCACGTTTTCGGTACCGGGCGCGCTCAGCCACTCCACATCCGAGATGTCGAGAGCGTAGAGCTCGTCCTTTTCCTGCTGGGTGCCCATGCGCACGTCCCTTCGGTCGAACTGTGTCGTTCCCCGTCCATGATCCTGAAAAGCGGCGGATCCGGGGGGTGAACAGGACAGGATTCAGTCCATCCTGCGAGCGCTGCCCAGCAGTCCCGTCTCGACATCCGTCGCGCCGGTCATCACCCAGTGTCGCTCGCGGCCCGCCACCCAGAGGGTGACGCCGTCCGCCAGAGTGGGCAGGGCCTCGCTCTCGGCGCGTGCGAGTCCCAGGATCCGGCCGATCTGCTCCGCCTCGGCCGGCGACACGCGCTGAATGCCCACGAGCGTCGCCGCCCGCATCAACCGGGGCGCCACCGGGCTCAGATAGGGCAACAGCGTCAGCACGGACTGCCACGGCGAGGACACCACCCGGCCGCGGGGCGGACGCATGCCGCAGTCGCGCACCACCACCACCGGGCTGCCCACGGTCGCCCCGGTCGGCGGTACCCGGCCCACGTCGTGGAGCGAGACGCACTCGAGACCGGCACCCGCTGCCTGCGCCAGCGTCGTCCACGCCTGGGTGCGTCCCGTCTCGACCGCCACCCGCGCACCGGTAGCGGCCGCACGCAGCGCAAGCACCTGCGCGGTCCACAGACCGCCGATCAACAGGACGTCGTACGGCGTCGGCCGGTGGAACCCGATCATCTGCGGGCGTCCTTCGGCGTCATCGCCGATGATCACACCGTCGTCACCCACCGGCAGCGACAGCGCGCCCAAGTGGTCGGCGGCCAAGGTATGTCCGGCATGACGAGGGCCCAGGAGCCCACGCCTCGGCACGATGCGGTTCGTCACTGCGCGCCTCCCAGCGGGAGCGTGGCCAGCACACCCGGCAGCTGTTCACGGTCCAGCCGTACGAGGCCGACCTCCGCATGCCGTGCGGCTTGCTCCAAGGTCCTTCGTACGCCGACGAGTTCGGTGTCCGAGCCGCCGGTGATCCGTACATGGCCGCGGACCGACACACGGCCCTGGTGCGCACCGCGGCGCACCGTCAGGCTGAACGTCGTCGCGTACGCGGGTACGGAGGTCAGCAGCGACACGAGCCGCGGGAGCGGAGTCGCACCCCGGCCCAGTTCGGGCCAGCGGTCCACCGCGTAGGTGGTGTGCCAGCGGTCGTCACAGCGCCAGACCCGGGCCGTCTCCGCCGTACGCCGCTGAGGCGCCGCGTCCGGGCGTCCGGCGCGAGCCGACAGGATGGGGTTGGCGCACGCCGACGTGGCCACGGCGGAGTTCAGCTCCTCCTGGTCAAGTACCGAGGCCCGGAACCCGGCGCCGGTGATCCGGCTCGCCACATGGTCCGCTACCCGCACCAGACAGCGCTGAGCGCCCCCCATCCCGCCACCGCGGGCTTCCACGGCCTCCCGGCACAGCTCCGGATCCAGCTTCACCGCCACCCAGGTCATCCGCAGGGCGGGCGCCCCGGTCCGGTCCTGGAGGGGTGCGTACGAGAGCCGGGCGACCGACCGCTCCGGCAGGTGCGGCGCCGGAGCGGGCCGTACCTGCTGCACGAGCTGTGCGGACTCCAGCACGATGTCGTCCACCGAGAGCGCGTCGCCCAGGAGGGACAGCGGAAGAGCCCGGGCGCCCATTGCCTGACGGAGCGACTCACCGCTCGCCTCGACCCGCACGACCGCGGTGAGGAACGTGCCGTCCCCGACCATGCCCACGGTGCGGCGGGCGCCGTCCACGTAGATGTAGGGAGCGAATCCCGGCACGTTCTCCGCCACCGGTGCCAGCTGCGGCTCCGTCTCGGCGGTGGGCGCCGCGACCGTACGCCTGCGCCGGCGGAGGGACGACACCGTCGAAAGCCAGTCCTGCATGGCCCGGCCACGGCGGCGGACCACCGCGAGGAGGATCAGCAGGCACGCGATCACGCCGGCGGGGACCAGCCACGCACCGCCGAGGGCCGCCCCGACCACGACGACTGCCAGGGCTGCTTCGATGAGCACCATCTGTCGCAGCGCGGGCCCGGCGCGGCCGGTCCTGGAGATCGACTGGAGGGTGGTCGCGGCAGGAGCGTCCGCCGGCCGGTGGGGGGCGGCGCCGTCAGGCGCGTTGCTGCGTTGCCGCCGGGAAGAGCGGGACGTTCGGTGGGTGGACCGCCTCGTGCGCTCGCCCGTCGCTGCACCCATTGCCGCGTTGCCCCCTCGTGTCCGTATTCATCGTTTTTTTCACGGGCGTTGATCGGGCGATCACCCTACCTGAGCGGTGAGAGCCAAGTGCCAACAGGCATAGTAGGGGTCCCGATCGGGGGCAGCGGCCCACGGAGGGTGTGGGAACCTGGTCGCCCACTGGGGAGAAGGGGCAGCGCGCACATGGCATCACGGCGGGACGAACTCAATGCCTACACCTTCGCGAAGCGGAGGTTGGTCGCACAGTTCCTGCAGCCCCACCCGTCCGGCTCGGAAGAGGGTGCTCCCCGCCCCCTGAGGGCGGTGGTGCCAGGAGCGATCGTCGGCGTGGTCGTCCTCGCGGTGTTCGGAGCCTGGGGGATGTTCAAGCCGGTCGCCCCCCAGAAATGGGACACCCCTTACGAGAACGTCATCATCGCCAGCAAATCCACTACTCGTTACGTGGTGTTGAAGACCGACGGCAAGACGCAGCTCCACCCGGTGCTCAACATGTCCAGCGCCAAGCTCCTCCTCGCCCCGGACAAGGGCAAGGTCGTCAACGTCGACGAATCGATCCTCGACAGCGGCAAGATCCCGCACGGTGCGACCCTCGGCATCCCGTACGCGCCTGACCGCCTGCCCGACAAGACCGAAGCCGGCTCCGCGAAGCGCTGGGCGGTCTGCGAGCGGCCCGGCGAAGGCGGCAGGGCCATACAGAAGGCCGCGTTCGTCTTCGCCGAGCGCGAGCAGAAGAGGACCGAGGGCACGGGCAAGCTGCGGGGCGGCGAAGTGATGTACGTCGAGGGCCCTGGCCCCGACAGGACCCGCTACCTCGTGGACGCCAAGGGCAAGGCGTACGCGGTGGAGAACGACGAGCTGCTGCTGCGCACCTTGGTCGACCAGGGCCGCACCCCCCAGCGGGTGTCCGCCGACTGGCTCGCCACGCTGCACACCGGGGACGCCGTCACCTTCCCGTCCATCGAGGGAACTCCCGGTGCCGAAGCGGGTGTTCCAGGAAAGTTGCAGCCCGAGGACGACAAGGTGGGCAGGATCCTCGCGGCCACCGCCGGCACCAGGACGCAGCAGTACGTGGTCCTGGAAGGCCGGGTCGCCCCTGTGTCCGACTTCGTCGCCAAACTCCTGCTCAACAGTCGCGCGCTGGTCAGCCTCAACCCGGACGGCAAGGCGAAGCACGTCAGCGCCGGAGCCTTCGAGCCCGGGGAGGCGTTCGGACAGGAGAGGGACTGGCCCACGAGCGAGCCGACGCCCGTCAACTCCGCGAGCACGGACAGCGGAAGCCGTAACACCGTGTGCAACGTCCTGCGCGGCGTCTCCGAGGAGAGCGGAGCGGGCACGCTCAGCACCTGGGTGGGGACGGTCTTTCCCGCCACGCTCCCCACCGGCTCCAGCAGTGCCTACGTCACCCCCGGATCCGGCCAGCTCTTCCGTCAGTTCAAGGGGTCCGATCCTGCGTCAGGCCCTCTCTTCCTGGTGACCGACACCGGTCTGCGCTATGCCATGCAGTCCAACGGGGACAGCGTGGGGGACGACTCCGGCATCGGTGAATCCGGCACGAAGGAGGAGCGGGACCAGCGGCGGCAGGAGGCACGGCAGGCGCAGAGTCAACTCGGTTACAAGGACGTCGATCCCGCGCCCGTCCCCGCCGCCTGGTCAGCCTTCCTGCCGACCGGTCCTCGCCTCTCGACGGGCGCCGCCCGCCAGCCGCAGGGCTCGTGAGGAGCGACGACGTGACCACGCACCCCGCTTCCACGCACTCCCGGCGACTGCTGACAGCCGTGGCCGCCACCGGAGTCCTCCTCGTCACGCTGCCGGTGCCGACGGCGGCCGCGGACGACTCCACCCAGTGCACCTTCCCCTCGAAGAAGTACGCGGGCCGTCCCTGGGCCCTGCAACGCGTGCTGATGGACGAACTGTGGGAACAGTCCACCGGCAAAGGTGTGCGGGTGGCGGTCATCGACACCGGCGTCGACGTCAAGAACGCTCAGCTGACGAAGGCCGTGGACGCCGGGAGCGGCCGCAACTTCCTGCCGAAGAACCTCAAGGACGAGAACGGCAACAAGGTCGAGCGCGGCAAGGAGAACGGCACCACGGACCTGGTCGGCCACGGCACCAAGGTCGCCGGCATCATCGCCGCGCGCGAGGCGGAGGGCACCGGATTCACCGGCCTGGCCCCGGACGCGACGATCATCCCGATCCAGCAGAACGACGCCGAGGGCCACGGGACCGCGGAGAGCCTGGCGGGGGCCATCCGTTACGCCGCCGACCAGGCGGACGCGGACATCATCAACATCTCCCAGGACACGGCCAACGCGGTGAAGCCCACGCCGCTCCTGGAGGAGGCGGTGAACGCCGCCCTGGCCAAGGAGATCGTGGTCGTCGCCTCGGCCGGCAACGACGGGTTGGGCGGAAAGGTCAAGGAGACCTATCCGGCCTCGTACGCCGGCGTCCTGGCCGTCGCCTCCTCGGACCGCAACAACGAACGTGCGGCCTTCTCCCAGTCCGGTGACTTCGTGGGTGTAGCGGCGCCAGGCGTGGACATGATCTCCACGGTCCCGGGCGGAGGACACTGCTCGGACAACGGCACCAGCTTCTCGGCCCCGTACGTCGCCGGAGTCGCGGCCCTCATCAAGGCCAAGCACAAGGACTGGACGCAGGAGCAGATCGTCGCCCAGATCGAGCAGACGGCGGAGCGCTCGATCGCGGGCCACGACCGTCTGGTCGGCTGGGGCGTCGTGGACCCCGTGCGCGCCCTGACCGAAGACGACAAGCCCATCGAGAAGCCGGTGGCGCACGAGGGCGTGAGCAAGGGCGAGGCGCCGGTCCCCGCAGCGATCCACCTGGGCGAAACCGCCGACGAACGCAACGCCAGGCTCGCGACCTATGTCGTGGTCGGCGGGGGAGTGCTGGTCGCCACCATCGCGGGCGCGGCCGTGACGATGCGCGACAGACAGCGGCGACAGGGCCGACCGGGCGGTGCGTGAGGTGCGGAACGACCGGTGACGCCGGAAGTCACGTGATGGACAAGACAGTTGGTCCTGTCAGGACCATTGGCTACAGTGATGCCATGGGCTCAGTCCTGTTCGCGCAGGTGCAATAGCAACGCGATCCGGACGGAGTAAACGGGGAAACGGGGAAGGGCAGCAGCGTGACTGAAGGCGAAGGGGATCTCCGGCGCGGGGTAGGCGCCTTGGAGAAGTTCCAGAAAAGCGTGAACACGTTGCTGGCGAACCTCGAGAGCTCACCGGCCGGCAAGTCGAAGATCGCGGCACAGGAAGTGTCGCGCACCGCCTTCAGCGGCCAGAACACCTGCTTCGCAGAAGCGGATGGCCTTTACACCCAGTACAACCGGGTCCATGAATCGCTCGTGACGCTGTCGAAGTCCCTGGGCGACCAGATCGAGTATCTGAGCCTCGGTGTGCACGCGGCGGCGGTCGGTTTCGACAACGTCGACGACGACACCCGGCGGCGGTTCCACGAGATCCGGATGGACCTCGAGGAGGAACGGAAGCGGGCGCAGGGCGAGAAGAAGGACCAGCCTGAGCAGCCTCGCTCCGACAGCAGGACCGGCTCTGCCTACGACGACTTGGGTGACAGCTGATGAGCGACGAGAAGCAGCCGGAACTGACGCCTGCGCAACAGCAGAAGCAGGACGAGGGACGCGTCCAGGGACAGTTGGTCGTCACCGACGTCGGCCGTGTGGTGGGGAACGTGATGGAGGCCTTCGGGGGCTCCGGCCTCTCGGGGCGGACCTCCTTCGAAGGCCATGAGCTCAACGCCATGATCGATCTGATCGAGCAGTCCAAGCCGGAGCAGCTCGAAGAAGCGGGCAAGGCGCTCTGGCAGGCCAGGGACGCGATCAAGGAAGCGGCGGAGGAGCTGGAGACCTTCATCAAGGGCGTCGACTGGCGTGGCGAGTCCGGCACCGCCTTCCGCGACTGGGGCAACGGCCTGGTCGCCCACGCCAACAAGCTGGGCGCCTTCGCGGATGTGGCAGGTACGCAGATCACGGTCGCGGGCACGGGGCTCGCTTCCGTACGCAGCTCCCTCCCCCCGCGTGACAGCCGCCTTGTCCGTAAGACCCCCGACGAGGTCGAGACCCCGAAGCGGGTCGAGGGCAACGCGGAGTACGAGGCGGCGGTGAAGGTCGAGGAGGACCGCCAGGAGGCCATCAACCAGGCCAACCGGCTGGCTTCGTACTACGCGGTCTCGGAGGAGACCCTGGCGGCGCAGGAGCCGCCTCGGTTCGAGAAGAAGCTCGATGTGGCGATGCCCAGGCCGTCGGAGGGAAGGCGCGGGCTGGAAGAGCCGGGCGCCGCATCGTCGACGGGCTCGGGGTCGTCCGGCAGCGTGGACGCCGGAGGCGGGACGACGCACGCGACGACGGGCGGTCAGGGCTCTTCGACAAGCGGCCGTGGCTACGAGACGCCTGTGGCGGTGGCGCCCGTTCCGGACCGGAGCACCTCGACCGAGATCAACAGCGTCGCCACTCCGCCGGCCCCGGTGACTTCCCCCGGCACGCCGTCTCCGCAACCGAGTACGAGCTCACCCGCGCCTGGGGGAGGCTCCACTCCGCCCATGGCGAACGGCTTCGTGAACCCCGTGACCAGCAGCCCACGGGCGTCCCCGACAGCAACGGGCACACCCAAAGCTGTCGGTCAGGTACGAACGGGTGGCCCCTCCGGGGGTGGCTCCGCAGCAAGCGGCCGTAGCGGACCCCCGATGGGGCGTCCCACACCGCTGGCCGGTGGTTCGGCTTCCGGAGCCGCTGGACGTGCTGGTGGCGGCCCGCAGACCCCCGCCGCCGGCCGGTCCGGCGTCACCGGAGGCAGGCCCGTAGCAGCAGGTCATGCAGGTACGCCCGGCGCTGCCGGCTCGAGTGCAGGCCGAAGCGGCATCGTCGGCGGCACCCCACAGCGGGCCGCTGCGGGCGCGGGGATGCCGACGGGTACTCGTGGTGTCCCGCGCGGCACCGTCATCGGATCCGGGGGAGCGTCACGGGCGGCCGGCTCGGCCGGTGGCTTCGGCCAGCGGGGCGTCATCGGAACCGGAGGCACGAGCAGCGCGTCGCGCCCAGGTGGGCGAGGTACTCCCAGTACCAACGGCGTCGTGGGCACGCCCCGAGGAGGCGCTGCGCGACCGGGCGCCGGCGCGAAGGGGTTCACCGCAGGCGGCGCGGGTCTTGTACGTGGCCCTGCGGGCCGGAGGGATTCCGGGGACGAGGACCGGGACGACGGCACGCCACGCCCGGACTACCTGACGGAAGACAGAGAAACGTGGGAGGCCGGCCGGCGGAGAGCCGCACCGCCGGTGATCGAGTAGACACACGGAAGATTCGGAAGTCAGGATGACCGCAGGAATGAGCCAGACCCGGAAACGCCGTATGCCACTCGGACTGAGAGGGCGCCTGCTCGGCACGACGGCCGTGGCCGCTGCCTGGAGTCTGGGATTCGCCGGGGCTGCCCCGGCCGCGGTCGCCGCAGACGCGCAGTCGAAGCAGTGGTACCTCGGTCCCATGTACGCCGAAGAGATGTGGAAGACGACTACGGGTGAGGGCATCAAGGTCGCTGTCATCGACACGGGAGTCAACTCGTCGACACCTTCGCTGAAGGGGCAGGTCCTCAAGGGCCTCGATGCCACCGGAGCCGACGGGGACGAAACCGACGACTACAACGGCCACGGAACCACGATGGCTGAGCTGATCGCGGGCACCGGTCAGGGCGGGGGCCTGAAAGGCCTTGCTCCCGGAGCGAAGATCATCCCGATGAGAGTCGCCGACACTCAGTTCCAGAATGACAATTCTGTCAATGCTTACGATACTGCGGACTCGATCCGGGCCGCTGCTGACAGTGACGCGCAGATCATCAGTATGTCGTTCGGCAGCGAATTCACCATGGATCGAGAGATCGAAGCAGTGAAATACGCCCACAGCAAGGGGAAGCTTTTCTTCTCGGCTGTGGGTAATGAGGCTGAAAAGGGCAACAAGCCGATCTACCCGGCAGCCTACCCAGAAGTCGTCGGTGTCGGAGCGACCGATCGACAGGGCAAGGTGTCCGCGACATCCCAGCACGGTGATTTCGTGGACATCGCTGCACCCGGTGACGACCTTCCTTTCTGGTGCGACGAGAAATTCGATCGTTACTGCCAGGGGAATGGCGGGACCAGCGCCGCCACGGCCATCACGTCAGCCGCCGCCGCTCTGATCTGGTCCGCCCACCCGGAGTGGACAGCGAACCAGGTCCTCAACGTTCTCTTCGACACCGCTGGGCGAGGTGACTGGGAGAAGGGCACGCTCAGTAACTACCTCGGTCACGGCATCATTCGCCCGGCTGTCAACATCCTCAAGGGCACGGGTTCCCCTGGCGCCCCGGACATCAGCCCTCTCACCAAGGAGAAGACGTCCGGTTCCGCAGCCTCGCCTGCCGCATCCGCATCAGCTTCGTCACAGCCCGCGGAGAAGGAGAAGGCTGAGGACACAGCCATGGCAGGCTCCAGCACGGAGAAGAGCGACGACAGTCAACTCGGCCTGATCCTCGGTGGAGCGGCCGTAGTACTCGTACTCGGCGTCGGCGGTTTCCTGCTGGCTCGCAGGCGGCGTACCGCCTGACTGACCGTAGTTCCTCATACGCACTCCCGGCGCTTGTGCCGGACCGAAGAAGAGCACCAGAAGGGAAGCCAGCACCATGGCAGATCAGAAGCTTTCAGATGATGCGCTCATCAAGATCGAGAACGAGCTCGGCAGGCGATTCGACTCCGTGAAGGCCCAGATCAAGACGCTGCAGGGGACGATCGACAGCCTGGAAGGCGCCTGGAAGGGCATTGGCGCCGCCGCCTTCAACAGTAAGCAGGACGAAGTCAACCGGAGGATGGGCAACATCGCCGTCCGGCTGGCCAACTTCCAGGAAGCCATCAAGGCGGCGCGCGTCATTTCGGGCAACACCGAAGACGAGATCAAGGCGGCCCTCCAGGGTGTCGACGTCGTCGAAGGCCACTCGGCCGGCGCGGAGGCCAGGACCGCTGCGATCACCCCTCCGCCCTCGGCGCTCAACTCCCTCTGAGCCTTCCGGCATCCGTACCTCGTACGGACCATCACATCGAACTAGATTGAACTGGAGGACCGTATGCCGACCAACGACGGCACGATGGTTGTCACTTATTCGAGCCTGGAGCAGGCCGCCGGTGACATCGACCGGCAGAGCAGGCAGCTTCAGGAGGACCTCGCGGCGATCAAGCGAGTGGTTGCCAGTGCGTCCGAGCTCTGGGTGGGCGAGGCCAAGACGGCGTACGACCAGTCGCGGGCCGGTTGGGACCGTGACGCCGAGGCGATCGAGAAGGCCCTGACCGAGATCTCCCGCAAGGTGCGCGACGCAGGTGCGGCCTACCAGGGCGGCGACAAGCGGGCGCGGGCCAACTTCGAGTAAAGCGCTCTGCGAAGCGGAGCAGACAGGTCAGGGTGGGCACGCACGGGAGGTGCCCACCCTGACCTGTGTCATGTCATTCCCTGGCTCGAGCGCCTCGTACTCGGCCGGCCGCACAGCAGTGACACGAGGCCGTCAGCCCTCCACCAGATTCCACCACCAGGCGATGCTGGTGATCGGCAGAGGCTGGTCCACTTCTCGTTCCTGGAAGGGCGAGGCGGCGCTCCCTGCGGGAAGGTCAGCGGGGTCCTCCGGATTGACGTAGCGATGGGTGGTCAAGGACCAGTCGTAGTCGGCACGGATCCAGGAGTCGCAGTCCGTGACCCACCGGCGGAGTTCAGGGCCGGCTTCGCGCAGGATCTGGTCGCGGAGGCGGAGATAGAGAGCCATGGCGCGGGTGTGCATCATGGCGGTCTCGGTCACGGCCTCGTCGACGGTGCACTTCTGCTCGTACGCGATCAGGTCGACGATGTTCCCGTATCCGTCCTGGCTGCGCCGGCTTTCCTTGTGGTAGGAGACCAGGTCGTTGGACCAGCCGATGATCGAGGCGAATACCTCGACGAACGCGCGGACGTCGTGACGCTCGTAGTCGGCCGCGGGGAGATCGTATCCGTGGATGATCTCGCTGAGTGTCGAGAAGATCTTGACTCCGGAGGAGTCGAGCCGGACTGCCAGATGATCGGAGAGGCTGGGAATCCGCCCCTGGGCGCTGTTGGCGGCCATCCAGATCTGGCCCTGGAGGTAGGCGCGGAAGCTGGCGGCCCAGCGGGCGGTCTGGACGGGCGTGGTCAAACCGTCGAGCCGCAGGCGTAACTCGAGGAGCGCGGAGCTGTAGTTGTCGTCGGTGGGCGCCACCCAGGGGACGTCGACGACGCGCTGCAGTCTGGTGATGATGAGCAGGGTGGCGTCCGGTGAGGCCGCGACCGGACCCTCGTCGCAGAACTCGTCGTCGAACGCGAAGAGCCACATGAGGAAGTCCGAAGTCCACTGCAACGCGGAGAGCCGGCCCGAAGGGGCACCGCGACCAGTGATCTCCCCCACGGAGATGCGCGTCAGCCGTTCGCGTTGCGTCCGGTCGGAGTAGAGACCGAATCGATCGAGCCAGGCGGCCGAGCGTTCGTCGATCTCACGCCAACTCGGGTGGATCCCCGAAGGGAGGGGGACCCACAGCTGAGGGATCTTCGGCGCTGAAGTCGGGGAGGTCATGTATCGCCCTTTCACACGTGCTGTGCAATGCCTCTGAGCCCCGGAAGTTAGCAAGGCACACGAGGAACATGTACAACCATTTCAAGCCTGCTTGGCTGGAGGACGACTGTCCTTGCCAGCCTCGGGCCCGGAATCTGCCCACGTCGTCGACATCTGCGAGATGTGGGAAAGCGGTTGATCGCGCATCGCTTGCGGGTGACCGATCTCGGCGTGCCGTTGGCCCGAAAGTGCCTCTTGCCATGTCGGGATTCACCGATTCGGCGGTGGGGTACGACGTTCCGACTCGGCCGGTCCTCGCTCCGGCCGAGCACAGTCCGGCGGCGGCCCGGTGCTGGGCGCCGGCCGCCGATGCCGGTAGCCGTGGTACACGTCGCGGTCGCGCCAGAGGGCCGGAACCGGCCAGGCCCCACCATCGAGCCTGCGGAAGAGGCCCCTTGGCCGGGGAGCGGCACAGCGGGCTCAGGTCGCCCTCAGCACTCGCCTTCACGGCTCGTCACCGCGAAGTCGTACTTCGGGATGGTCACCGAGCCGGCTCCGCCTGCCACGCCAGGGGGCTCGTAGTCCCCGTCCTTCGACCGGGTTCGTACGACATGCACGCAGAAAGCCGCGTCCGCGCCCGAGGCCATGACCGTGTAGTCGGCGTCGGAGGGCTTGTTGGATGCTGCGGCGCCGGCGTCCACCCCACTCTGCGGGGCGCCACCACCGCCGTTCTCGACGACCTCTTCCTCGATCATTTTCGCGAACTCCTGGTTGAAGCCGCTGTCGTCACCGAAGATCTCGCCGAGACGGGAGGTGCCGTCCAGCTCTGCCGTGGCCTGGCTGACCGCACTGGACAGTTCGTCATCGCTCCACTCCGCATCTGCGGACACGGCCATCAACTGGAACGCGGAGAAGACGCCGATCCCCGCCATCCCGAAGAGGACGACGCGCGCGGCCACAAAGGCTGAACCGGAAAGCTCCGGTGCCGAGGGATTGAACGATTCGCGCCACCCACGGATCCGGTCCGCTTTGACGCAGCCCATGGCCACGAGTCCGGTTGCCAGCACGAAAACGACCACGACCATTGCATTCAATGCCCTGTCCTCTACTCCCGGAGTTCGTACCCCGCACCTCGAAAGCTGTCACATCGCAGCCGCAGTGGCGTTTCTGACTTTCGCGGCAAGTTTGTCTGAGTCGTGGGTTCCTTGTCTCAGGAGGCCGGCCCACGCGAGAAGCCCCCGGCGGGCCACTCTGCTAAACCTTGAAAGGGAGAGTGCAGCCAGCGTCCTTGTGTGCGAATTCAGCGGTGCCGATCGCCAGATCGATCAACTCCTGACGGTACCTGTCGGCTGTTCTCTCCGGCTCTGCTGAACTCCGCAACAAGACAATGGTTGTCAGGCCCTGATGGCCGTGGCTGAAGCAAGGGGTGACTATTGCGGCCTTGCGCTTCGACACAACTCCCCACGTGTCCGCAGCAGTGTTGAAGCGGTCGAAGTTCTTCGGGTTCTCGGTCTCTACCATCTTGCTTGCAGGCCCACTGCTCCAGGACTCGAAGGTGCTGTTTCCCAGCATGGTGGGTTCGGTTCTGGTGATCAGAAACTCCGAGTTTTCCGTCCTGCCGGAGCATCCGGAAAAGAAGAAGTCCACCGATCCTTGATTCTTCTGTTCGACGAACGAGTAACTTGGTTCCGGAGGTGCCATTTCTCGGATGGCGGGGACGGCCTTGTCTGGGGGGCCGAGATTCTCGCAGACGTCTCCTGCCTCAATGTCCCCGACGCCCTCGAACGGTGGAAGTTCGAACAGGTAGGCGCCGCCGGTCGTCAAAGCTACAGCTGCAACCAGGCTGGCTGTGATAATACGGCCCTTAGTTTTGCTCATGACTTACTTCTTCTCCTCGAGCTTTGCAGGCATTCCCTCACCATCAATATACGAATGAGTGTTGGCGCTGGCGCTGTTGAATCCCTTTTCTGCGGCGGACGCCACAGAGGCGACGATATTCGGTGATGGGTTTCCGGACTGCTCGCCGGCTTCCTTGGCTGCCGTCTCGACAAGCTCGTAGGTCGACACCTTGGTGGCACCCATCTCTTGACCGTTGCGGTAGATAACTTCTCCCGAGCTATCCTTCATGGAGCCTTCTGTAAGGGCGCCGATGATTGTGTCTGCCGCAGTGCCGGCCACTCCACCTGCGACGATCCCGCCAGGGCCGAGCATGGGAGCTGTCCCTATGCCGATACCGATGCCAACAGCGCTTCCGACCCAGGTACTCGTTGCCTCGATCGCCTTGTTGTAGTCAGCGTCCTTCGCCCCTCCTTCGACTTCTGCTTCGTATGATCGGCCTGCCCCGATGGTCCCCTGGATTTCCCCGGCCACTTCAGCGGTCAGTGTGATTGTCTGCTTCAGGTTATCGTTCTGTGAGAATCCGGGGTCGGTAATGAAAGCGTCGGGGTTCCGGAAGTGGTATTCCATCAGGTGCGTCGTGTAGCTGTGCTGGCCGGCGCTGACTGCTGCGTAACCCTCAGGATTCTGGCCCAGCATGTACAGGAAGCGGGCAGTGTCGGGTTCGTCCACTGCGGCCGCAGATCCGGCGATGGGGAAGAGGTTCTCCTCGCCTTCTTGGTTCGCGTTCAGCGACCGATGAATATCGGGCATATATTCAGCGGCGATCTGCCCGATGCTGTCGGACATGTAACTGTGGCCGCCCAGGAGAGCGGGCTTCTCCGAGATCGCTTCGATCAGGCTCTTCGTCAGCGCTGCCTGCTGTGCGTTGTGTGCAGGCGTATCCGCTGTGGGCATTTCTCCGGCGGGGTGACCGGTCGTCGCTGCCTCGAGGGCCAGAGCCATGTTGTTCCGCCCGGCGATGCTGTCGTCACCCTTGTCGTTCTGGTCCTGCGGCCAGTCACGCTCCCCGAAGAGGTAGTCGAAGTTGCTGAGCTCCCTCATCCCCTTGTTGCCGTCCCCGTCGGTGTCTTCCTTGAAGTCGTGGTCCTCGTCCTTCGTCACGAAGGTGTCGCTGAAGAACTCGGTCGCAGCGTCTGGGCTGTTCGAGAGGGCCTTCATGAAGCCGGTCATCGGGTCCGACCCCGAGTCGGAACCGGTCCGGTTGAGGAGAGGGTCCATCCCCATGTGCGTCCAGGCGCCGTGGCGTCCGTTGTCGGTGAACTTCTTCTCGGTCTTGATCAGCTCATTGCCGTAGTCATCCAGGAACTTGTTGTCGTAGTTCCCCCAGCGCATCAGGTTGCTCATCACCTGGAAGCCCAGGGTGCCGGAGTTCTTGGAGATCGGCTGGCTGCCGAGATCCACCATGTCGCGCTTCCAGGTCGTCATTCCCTGTGTGTCGCTCTGACTGGCGGTCGCCAGGGTGAGGCTCAGGTTCTTCTGCAGTTCGTCGTACTGGTCGACCCTCTGCCGGCCGATGTCATAGGCGCGATGGGGGTCGTTCAGCCCCGCCCAGAAGTCAAGCGTTCCCTGGGCTCCCAGGTTCTCCGCGAAGCGGGCGGAGAACAGTTCGTCGCCCGACATCTTCTCCAGCCCGGCATTCAGCTTGTCGAACTCCTTGACCGTGAGGTCCTCGGGGTTCTTCTTCGCGAGCGCCGAGAGCTCGTCGGCCTGCTTGATCGCGTCGGCCGCGGTGTCCCGGTCCTTGTACTCGGCGCCCGAGAATCCGAGATCGGCCTGGTCCGCAAGGGCTTTGAGGGCGGCGGAACCCGTGCGGTCGCTCTCGGTGGCCTTGTCGAGTATCTTCTGCAGCTCGTCGCGGAGCGCTGTGACGTCGCTCTGGCCGTGGTCGGGCACAGTCGTCCCCTTGGCCGCACGGTCCGGGTGGATGTTCATCGTGACCGTGAAACCACCACCACCTGTCGTGGTGACCGTGAGGTTCTTCTTCAGCCCGCGTTCCAGGGCGTCGTTTAGCTGCCCTTGGTACACCTTCAACTCGTCGCGCGTGTCCTTGAGGATGCTCCACAGGGACTTGGCCTGCTTGTGGGCGTCTTCGAACTCGCGCACGGTCTTGTCGACGAACCCTTTGGTGACATTGGCGTTCTCGCCCGACCAGTCGGCCTTGTCAGCTTTCGCCTTGAGACCGTCCCTGGCATCCCCTTTGAGGGTGGCGAGGTTGGTCACCATGGTCGACCAGTCGGTGACGGCCGAGTCCAGCTGCCCGAACTTGGCGAAGCGCAGGGTCTCGAGGTCCATCAGTTGTCCGCCTTGTTCTTCTCACCCTTGGGCGCGTTGTGGTCGTCGAATGCCTGGTCGAGCGCGGCGATGCTGCTGACCCTGCTCCTGACGTACTGATCGTCGCCCTGATGCACGTACTTCGTGAAGTCCATGTGGTTCGCTATATGCCCGCACGCGTCCATGAGGGACTTGAGCTGTACGTCCCATCGGTCTGCCACGTGCTGGAGGGCACCACCGAGATCGAACCCCTGACTGGTGAGGTTGCCGGCGGCGGTCTCGCTGGTGGGGACGGCTACGCGCCCCTCTTTCCACAGTCGGGTGTTCAGCTTCGAAGCCTCGTCACGGACGTCCGAAAGGGCGGTGTCGTTGACCGTGAGGTCACCCTTCTTGCCGCCACCGCCACCGCCACCGTCCCCGGCTTTGTTGAGCTGCATATGCGCGCCGCTGTTGGCGACCGCGTCGGCCTTCAGCTGCTCCCACTCGGCCCATGCCATGGGTGGAACCTCCAGTGTGTGCCGGCGACGCCGGACTTCCTGCATCGTTGTTCTGCCGGGATACGGGCGGTGGTCCGCCGCGTGAGGGAAGGAAGGAGGGCGGGGCAGCGCGTCCCGACCGTGAACCGGTGGGAGCACGCCGCCCCGCCCACTGTTACCGCTGTCCGTCCAGGAGCCCGGACTGCACCAGTGGATTACCGCGTCGCCGGGTGACGAAGACCCCGCGCCCCGGGGGCATCGGGCGCGGTCGTACGTTGCCGAGGATGTCTCCCTCGATGGGGTCGCCGGAGAGCATCAGGCCCTGCGCACCCAGTTCCAGCATGCGCTGCATGAAGGGCTCGTAGAGAGCGCGGCCCGCCCCCGCCGTGCTGCGGGCGATGATGAACCGCACGCCGACATCGCGGGAGAACGGCAGCATCTCGGTGAGCTTGGCCAGCGGGTTACCGCTGGACGTCGACACCAGGTCGTAGTCGTCGACGACCACGTACACCGTCGGACCGCTCCACCAGCTGCGGTCGCGGAGCTCCTGGGCGGTGACTTCGGGCGAGGGCGTACGACGCTTCATGAGGTCGTACAGCGCGTCCGCGTGGTGGTCCATGTTGTTGGACATGGGCACGTACTCCGCCAGGTGCGTCGCGGGGGTGACGTCAAGGAGCGCTCGCCGGTTGTCGATGACGAAGAACTTGGCCTCGCTCCCGTCGTACCGCTCGGTCAGCTGTTTGATGAGCAGGCGCAGCAGATTGGACTTGCCGGACTCGCTCTCGCCGAACACCAGGAAGAAGGGGTCCCGTTCGAAGTCGAGGAAGACAGGCTCCAGGTTGTTCTCGTCGATACCGAACGCGATGCCCCGCTCCGGCTGGGCGTAGCCCGACGGCAGCTCGCGGGCCGGGAGTTCGCGGGGCAGCAGACGGACCGCGGGGGCGGGCGCCGCGGTCCAGTGCCGGGCGACCTCCTGGTTCATGGCGGCCGTGGCCTCGGAGAGGTCGCTGTCGGAGTTGATGCCGTCGATCCGCGGTACAGCGGCCATGAAGTGCAGCTTCTCCGGCGTGAGACCGCGTCCGGGCACGCCGGCGGGCACGTTGACCGCGGCCTTGCGGTCCAGTTCGGAGTCCATGACGTCACCGAGGCGCAGCTCGAGCCGGTTCATCAGGTGGTCCTTCAGGTTCGCCCGGACCTCCATGGAACGCGACGCCGTGACGATCAGATGGATGCCGTAACCGAGACCGCGCTGCGCGATGTCCATGGCCGCCGATTCCAGGGCCTCGTAGTCCGTGCGGAAGTTGCCCCAGCCGTCGATGAGCAGGAAGACGTCACCCCACGGCTGATCCGTCACCGAGATCTCGCCGCGCGCCCGCAGCCGTCGGAAGGTGGCGATGGAGTCGATGCCCGCGCTGCGGAAGTACTCCTCGCGGCGCGCCATGATCCCGTACACCTCGGCGACCGTACGACGCACCCGCTCGGGGTCGAGCCGGGACGCGACCCCTCCGACATGCGGGAGACCGGCGACGGAGGACAGGCCGCCGCCACCGAAGTCGAGCCCGTAGAACTGGACCTCCTGCGGGGTGTGGGTGAGGGCGAAGCCCGCGATGAGCGTGCGCAGCAGCGTGGACTTGCCCGACTGCGGCCCGCCGGTGATCTGCATGTGGCCCGCCGCACCGGAAAAGTCCCGGTAGAGCGTGTCGCGGCGCTGCTCGTACGGCTTGTCGACCACACCCAGCGGTACGACGAGACGCCCCGCGCCCTCGAACCCGGGCTGGGTCAGCCCCCGTCCCTCGACGGGGGAGAGCCCCGGCAGGAGCTCGTCCAGCGACGGCGGGTTGTCCAGCGGCGGCAGCCACACCTGGTGTGCGGAGGCCCCCCGGCCCTCCAGCCGGCGCACGATCACGTCGAGCACCGTGTCGGCCAGGGCGTCGTCCTCGGACGTACGCGCGTCGGGTACGCCGGTCGGCGCCGTCGGCTGTACGTAACGCACCGGCACCGGAGCCGCGGTGAACACCACGGGCCTGCGGTCCACCGGCAGCGGACCGGAGGACGCGGCCGGCCGGTCTCCGGAGCGGTACACCCCGGAGACGTAGGCCGCCTTGAAGCGCACCATCTCGTCCGTGCCGTACTTCAGATAGCCCGAACCGGGGACGTTGGGCAGGTGATAGGCATCGGGAACGCCCAGCGCGGCACGGGACTCACCGGCGGAGAACGTACGCAGACCGATCCGGTACGAGAGATAGGTCTCCAGGCCGCGCAGCCGCCCCTCCTCGAGGCGCTGCGAGGCCAGCAGCAGGTGGACGCCCAGCGAACGGCCGATACGGCCGATCTGCACGAACATCTCGATGAAGTCCGGCTTGGCGGTCAGCAGCTCGCTGAACTCGTCGATGACCAGGACGAGCGACGGGATGGGCTGCAGCGGGGCGCCCGCGGCCCGCGCCTTCTCGTAGTCGTGGATGTTGGCGTAGTTGCCGGCGTCGCGCAGCATCTCCTGGCGGCGGTTGAGTTCGCCGCTGATGGAGTCGCCCATGCGGTCCACCAGCGTCAGGTCGTCCGCGAGGTTGGTGATCACCGCTGCGACATGGGGCATCTGTGCCATACCGGCGAAGGTGGCACCACCCTTGAAGTCGGCGAGGACGAAGTTCAGCGTCTCCGAGGTGTGGGTGACGGCAAGGCCCAGTACGAGCGTGCGGAGCAGTTCGGACTTGCCGGAACCGGTGGCGCCGACACACAGGCCGTGCGGCCCCATGCCCTCCTGCGCCGCCTCCTTGAGGTCCAGCATCACCGGGCCGCCGTCCTCGCCCACGCCGATCGGCACCCGGAGCCGCTCCGCCTGCGAGCGTGCCCGCCAGGTCCGGCTGACGTCGACCGACGCCGCGTCACCGAGATTCAGCAGATCGGTGAACTCCAGGTTGGCGAGCAGCGGTTCGTCGTCGTCCCCGCCGGAGGCCACGTGGAGCGGGGCCAGCTGCCGCGCCAGTGCTTCCGCGGCCTCATGGCTCAGCAGGTCGGGAAGACCGTCGTACACCAGGCCGTGCCCCGACTCCAGCCGCAGCGAGTGGGGATCGACCACGATGGAGAGACCGCCGCGCGCTCCGTTGACCTGGCCCGTGACGATCTCGACGACCGTCACGCCCTGAAGGCCCTCGGCCGCCGCCAGCGCGGACGTCGCCGGTACGGACTCGCCGTCGAGGACGACGACGACGTGCGGCAGGTCGAGGATCGGCTGACCGCCCGGCTGGAAGCGCGGCCGGCCGTCGAGGCGGCCCGCGAGCAGCTCCTCCAGCTCCGCGACACTCGTGCTGATCAGGCGGCGGCTGCCGGCGCCGTCGATCGCTCCCGGCACCTGGACGTGCGGAAGCCACTTCGTCCACTCCCAGCGGGGAGCGGCGTCCCGGCCGGTCGCGACGGCGATGACCAGGTCCTCGGGGGAGTGCAGCGAGGCGAGCGCACCGACCATCGCGCGGGCCGTGGCACGCGCGGATTCCGCCTCGCCGCTGATCGTCAGGTGGTAGAAGGCGCGGAGCGAGACCGCCATCGGCAGCCCGTCCAGCGTGCTGTGGGTCGTCAGGAACTGCTGCATCGCCCCGGCTGTCAGCGGCTCCAGCTCATCGACCGGCGCGGTGTCGGGCGCGACGAGCGGTGTGGCCAGCTCCTGGCTGCCGAGACCGATGCGTACGTGGGCGAAGTCGGCGTCCCCGACACGGCGCTCCCACACCCGGCTGCCTTCGGCCACGAGCGCCCACAGCTGCTCCGGGGACGGGTGCAGATAGAACTGCGCGTCACGCTGCTGCCGGGCGGTCCGCAGTACGGCGCGCCGGGTCTGCGTCAGGTACTTGAGATAGTCGCGCCGCATGTCCGCGAGCTGGCCCTGGGTGCCGCGGCGGAAGCGGATGATCATCGCGATGGCCATCGCGACCGTCGACGCGATCATGATCATGCCCATGATCCGCATGATCGGGTTCGGCGTCATGAAGAAGAAGACGACGGAACCACCCATGCCGAGCATCGGCAGCAACTGCATCATCACCCCCTCCTGCTGCCCCCGGGGCAACTCGGGCGGAGGTTGCAACTGCACCTGCTCGCCCGGAACTTCGGAGGGGAGGGCCCGCGGTGGGCGCTTGACGACGATCTGGCTCACAGCTCACCAATTCCCTTGCCGGACGGAACTGTTCCTATCGGCGCCCCCGTGGCGACGGGTTCCGTACGCGGGAGGATCCTACTGGCGTACCCGGTGACCCGAGGGCGGTAGGGTGTCGCGACGCGTGTACGCATCCGCTAACTACCGCAAAAAAATGGGTCATTCGGGACGCGTGCGGAGACCGTGTCCCAGGGTGTGTACGCAGGAGGTCCAGGAGAACCATGAGGGGGAGCAGCACGTGACTATGACGGCCCAAACGGCGGCTACCGGATCCGGACGGCCGGGTTCCGGAGTTCCGGCCGGCAACGGAACCGGCTTCTGCCGGGTCACGGTCGTCGCGCCTGACAGCCGCGTCGACGTGGCGCTGCCCGAGGACATTCCCGTCGCCGACCTCTACCCGGAGATCCTCCGGCTGTCGGGACAGAGCCCCGCCCAGGGCGCCCCGGTCGGGTACCACCTGGTGCGCCGCGACGGAACGGTCCTCGACAGCGGCCGTACGCTGGCCGGCCTGCGCGTCCTCGACGGTGAGCTGCTGTCCCTCCGGCCCTTCGCTGAGTCGCTGCCTCCCGCCGTCTTCGACGACGTCTCCGACGCCGTCGCCACGGCCGTCGCCCGGGACCGCACTCTGTGGGGCGACGGCCTCATGCGTTCGGCCGGGCTCTTCGGCGGCTCGGTCCTGCTGGCCCTGCTCGGCTTCGTGCTGTGGACCTCCGACGTCCGGCACGACATGCACGGCCTGCCGGGCATCCTGGCCGCCGTCACCGCTCTGCTCCTCCTCGCGCTGGCCTGTGTACGCGCGCGTGTCTACGCGGACCGCGGTTCGTCCATCGCGCTGGGGATCGGCGCACTCGCCAACGCGGCAGTCGCCGGGGCCGGGCTCCTCCCGCTCGGCGCGGGACAGGGGATCGGCAGGCTCCAGTTCCTGCTCGCCTGCGCCGCCGTGCTGGTGGCGTCGGTGATCCTGATGATCGCCGCCCCCGAAGGTGACGGCACGTTCGTCGCGTTCGTGTTCGCCTCCGTCATCGGCGTACTGGTGACCTTCGTCGCGATCATGACCGGCATGGAGCCAGCCGAGACCGCGGCCGTCTGCGCACCCCTGTCGGTGGGGCTCCTCGCCTTCCTGCCAGGGCTCTCCACCCGCTTCGCCCGTCTTCCGATCGGCTTCGAGCCGCCCCGCACCACCGTCGGCGACTACGGGACGTCCGACCCGGCGCCCCAGGGTCCGGTCGACGCCGAGCGCATCACCGCCCAGGCACGGCGCGGCCATGAACTGCTCGTCGGTCTCGTCGGCGGATGCGCGCTGGTCGCCGTGGGGGCCGCGGCGGTGCTCGGCTTCTCGGACAGCGTCTGGGGCCAGCTGCTGGCACTCGCCACCGGCGTCGCGATGCTGATGCGCGCCCACCTGTTCCGCTACACGGCTCAGGTCGGCTGCGCCTTGGGCGCGGGCCTCGCCGCACTCGTACTCCTCGGTTTGGGACTGTCGCTCAACCCGCCGACCGAGCTGATCCGCGAGGCGCTCACGGGCGACAGCGCGGGACTCGACATCCGTACGATCTGGCTCACCGCCGCGGTCGCCGCAGTCGCCGCGGTGATCATCGCGATCGGACTGATCGTGCCGCGCAAGGGAGTCACCCCTTTCTGGGGGCGTTTCCTGGAGATCGCCGAGACCTGCGTACTCCTGACGCTGCTGCCGCTGTGCCTCGCCGTTTTCGACGTCTACCACTCGATCCGGGCGCTCACCAGCTGACACCCGTCGGAGGCCCCCCGAAGGACTGGTACTCTGGCCAGTGGCCGTTTGTGTACGCGTCCCCGGATCATCCTGGGGGCTGCGCTCATCGGACCTTCGCCTCCGAGTCATGGAAGCTCCCCTGAGATCAAGACCAGGGGCACTCGTGGGCGCATCGAACATCAAGAGGAGTACGCGTGCCGCTCGACGCCGCTACGAAGAAGCAGATCATGTCCGAGTTCGCCCAGAAGGAGGGTGACACCGGATCCCCCGAGGTCCAGGTCGCCATGCTCTCCCGCCGGATCTCGGACCTGACGGAGCACCTCAAGACGCACAAGCACGACCACCACTCCCGTCGTGGTCTGCTGATCCTGGTCGGCCAGCGTCGCCGCCTCCTTCAGTACCTGGCCAAGAAGGACATCCAGCGCTTCCGTGCGCTCGTCGACCGCCTCGGCATCCGCCGTGGCGCGGCCGGCGGCGCCAAGTAAGGACGCTGTGAGAGGGAGCGGTACCCCGGTTCCAGGGGGCCGCTCCCTTTGCTGTACGTGCGGGACCGGGGTCAGGCTCAGTAACCTGGACGCACAACACCAGAACGAGGAGAGGCACCCCACGGCCGCCGCCGGTCCTCGGTAGTGGCCCCCGGGACAACGCCCGGGAGCTTCGATCGAAGACCGGCCCGCACACACGGTGTGCTTCTCCGCACCGTCCTCCGCCACACGGGCGGCAGGACGAAAGACGACGAGTATGGAGAAATCACTAGTGGAGAACGAGACCCACTACGCCGAAGCCGTGATCGACAACGGTACTTTCGGCACCCGCACCATCCGCTTCGAGACGGGCCGCCTGGCCAAGCAGGCCGCCGGCTCCGCCGTCGCGTACCTGGACGACGACACCATGGTGCTGTCGGCCACCACCGCTTCCAAGCGGCCCAAGGACCAGCTCGACTTCTTCCCCCTCACGGTGGACGTCGAGGAGCGGCAGTACGCGGCCGGCAAGATCCCCGGCTCCTTCTTCCGCCGTGAGGGCCGGCCCTCCGAGGACGCGATCCTCACCTGCCGCCTGATCGACCGCCCGCTGCGCCCCTCCTTCAGGAAGGGCCTGCGCAACGAGATCCAGATCGTCGAGACGATCATGGCGCTCAACCCCGACCACCTGTACGACGTGGTCGCGATCAACGCAGCGTCCGCCTCCACGATCCTGGCGGGCCTGCCCTTCTCCGGTCCGATCGGCGCCACCCGCGTCGCCCTGATCAAGGGCCAGTGGGTCGCCTTCCCGACGCACACCGAGCTCGAGGACGCCGTCTTCGACATGGTCGTCGCCGGTCGCGTCCTCGAGGACGGCGACGTCGCGATCATGATGGTCGAGGCCGAGGCCACCGAGAAGACCATCCAGCTCGTCAAGGACGGCGCCGAGGCCCCGACCGAAGAGGTCGTCGCCGCCGGTCTCGAGGCCGCGAAGCCCTTCATCAAGGCGCTCTGCAAGGCCCAGTCCGACCTCGCCGCCAAGGCTGCCAAGCCCACCGGCGAGTTCCCGGTCTTCCTCGACTACCAGGACGACGTCCTGGAGGCGCTCAGCAAGGCCGTCAGCACCGAGCTCGCCAAGGCGCTCACCATCGCCGGCAAGCAGGAGCGCGAGGCGGAGCTGGACCGCATCAAGGAGATCGCGGGCGAGAAGCTCCTCCCGGCCTTCGAGGGTCGCGAGAAGGAGATCTCGGGTGCCTACCGCGCGCTGACCAAGAAGCTGGTCCGCGAGCGCGTCATCAAGGACAAGGTCCGCATCGACGGCCGCGGCGTCACGGACATCCGTACGCTCGCCGCCGAGGTCGAGGCCATCCCGCGCGTGCACGGCTCGGCGCTGTTCGAGCGTGGCGAGACCCAGATCCTGGGCGTCACCACCCTCAACATGCTCCGCATGGAGCAGCAGCTGGACACCCTTTCCCCGGTGACCCGCAAGCGCTACATGCACAACTACAACTTCCCGCCGTACTCCGTCGGTGAGACCGGCCGCGTGGGCTCGCCCAAGCGCCGCGAGATCGGCCACGGCGCGCTCGCCGAGCGCGCCATCGTGCCGGTGCTGCCGTCGCGCGAGGAGTTCCCCTACGCGATCCGCCAGGTCTCCGAGGCGCTGGGTTCCAACGGCTCGACGTCCATGGGCTCGGTCTGCGCCTCCACCATGTCGCTGCTGAACGCCGGTGTGCCCCTCAAGGCCGCCGTCGCCGGTATCGCCATGGGCCTGATCTCGCAGGAGATCGACGGCAAGACCCACTACGTCGCCCTCACCGACATCCTCGGTGCGGAGGACGCCTTCGGCGACATGGACTTCAAGGTCGCCGGCACGAAGCAGTTCGTGACCGCGCTCCAGCTCGACACCAAGCTCGACGGCATCCCCGCCTCGGTCCTGGCCGCCGCGCTGAAGCAGGCCCGTGACGCGCGTCTGCACATCCTGGACGTCATGAACGAGGCCATCGACGTCCCGGACGAGATGTCCCCGAACGCCCCGCGGATCATCACCGTCAAGATCCCGGTGGACAAGATCGGTGAGGTCATCGGCCCCAAGGGCAAGATGATCAACCAGATCCAGGAGGACACCGGCGCCGACATCACGATCGAGGACGACGGCACCATCTACATCGGTGCCCAGCAGGGCTCGCAGGCCGAGGCCGCCCGCGCCACGATCAACGCCATCGCCAACCCGACCATGCCGGAGGTCGGCGAGCGCTACCTGGGTACGGTCGTCAAGACCACCACCTTCGGTGCGTTCGTCTCCCTGATGCCCGGCAAGGACGGTCTGCTGCACATCTCGCAGATCCGCAAGCTCGCCGGTGGCAAGCGCGTGGAGAACGTCGAGGACGTGCTCGGCGTCGGCGCCAAGGTCCAGGTCGAGATCGCGGAGATCGACTCCCGCGGCAAGCTCTCCCTCATCCCCGTCATCGAGGGTGAAGAGGACGAGACGAAGGACGACACCGACAAGTGACGTCCCGTAGTTCCGTGACGACGGCCCGCACCTCTTCGGAGGCGCGGGCCGTCGCCCGTACCCAAACGCTTCTCAAGGGCAGCAACGGCATCGGTACGGTCCGCCGCACCGTCCTCCCCGGCGGTCTCCGGGTCGTCACCGAGACGCTGCCCTCCGTACGCTCCGCCACCTTCGGGATCTGGGCCAACGTCGGATCACGCGACGAGACGCCCACCCTCAACGGCGCGACGCACTACCTCGAGCACCTCCTGTTCAAGGGCACGGCCAAGCGCAGCGCCCTCGACATCTCCTCCGCGATCGACGCGGTCGGCGGCGAGATGAACGCCTTCACGGCGAAGGAGTACACCTGCTACTACGCGCGGGTCCTGGACACCGACCTGCCACTGGCCATCGATGTCGTCTGCGACATGCTGACCGGCTCCCTGATCGCCCCCGAGGACGTCGACGCCGAGCGCGGCGTCATCCTCGAGGAGATCGCGATGACGGAGGACGACCCGGGCGACTGCGTGCACGACCTGTTCGCGCACACCATGCTCGGCGACACCCCGCTGGGCCGTCCGGTCCTCGGCACGGTCGACACGGTCAACGCGCTGAACCGCGGCCAGATCGCGCGCTTCTACAAGAAGCACTACGACCCCACCCACCTGGTCGTCGCCGCCGCCGGCAACGTCGACCACGCCACGGTCGTACGACAGGTCCGCACGGCGTTCGAGCGCGCCGGCGCCCTGAGCCGTACCGATGCCGTCCCGACGGCGCCCCGGGAAGGCTCCCGCGCCCTGCGCGCCACGGGCCGTGTCGAACTGCTGAACCGCAAGACCGAGCAGGCCCACGTCGTCCTCGGCATGCCCGGACTCGCCAGGACGGACGAGCGCCGCTGGGCACTCGGCGTCCTGAACACCGCCCTCGGCGGCGGCATGAGCTCCCGACTCTTCCAGGAGGTACGGGAGAAGCGCGGGCTCGCCTACAGCGTGTACTCGTACACCTCGGGCTTCGCCGACTGCGGACTCTTCGGTGTGTACGCGGGCTGCCGGCCCAGCCAGGTGCACGACGTCCTGAAGATCTGCCGCGACGAGCTCGACCGCGTGGCGAGCGAGGGCATCGGTGACGAGGAGATCGGCCGGGCCGTCGGCCAGCTCGCCGGATCCACCGTCCTCGGCCTCGAGGACACGGGCGCGCTCATGAACCGCATCGGCAAGAGCGAGCTCTGCTGGGGCGAACAGATGTCCGTCGATGACATGCTGGCCAAGATCGCGGCGGTCACCCCCGACGAGGTCCGTGCCGTGGCGGCCGACGTCCTCGGACAGCGGCCCTCGCTCTCGGTCATCGGCCCGCTGAAGGACAAGCAGGCCGACCGTCTCCAGGAAGCGATCTCCTGACCACCCGTAAGGAAAAGAGCACATGAGCAAGCTGCGCGTGGCCGTTCTCGGCGCCAAGGGACGCATCGGGTCCGAGGCGGTACGAGCCGTGGAGGCCGCCGACGACATGGAGCTGGTGGCGGCCCTCGGCCGCGGTGACACGCTGGACACTCTCACGGAGACCGGCGCCCAGGTGGTCGTCGAGCTGACCACACCCGCATCGGTGATGGACAACCTCGACTTCTGCGTCCGGCACGGGATCCACGCGGTCGTCGGCACCACCGGCTGGACCGACGAACGGCTCGCGCAGCTCCGCACCTGGCTCTCCGGTTCGTCGGGGACCGGTGTGCTCATCGCACCGAACTTCTCCATCGGCGCGGTGCTCACCATGAAGTTCGCGGAGCAGGCCGCCCGCTACTTCGAGTCGGTCGAGGTCATCGAGCTCCACCACCCGAACAAGGCCGACGCACCCTCCGGCACGGCCACGCGCACCGCCCAGCTGATCGCCGCGGCCCGTGAGAGGGCGGGAGCGGCGCCGCAGCCCGACGCCACCGTCACCGCACTGGACGGAGCGCGCGGCGCGGACGTCGACGGGATCCCGGTCCACTCGGTCCGGCTCCGCGGCCTCCTCGCCCACCAGGAGGTCCTGCTGGGCAGCGAGGGCGAGACCCTCACCGTCCGACACGACTCGCTGCACCACAGCAGCTTCATGCCGGGCATCCTGCTCGGCACCCGCCGCGTGGTGACCACTCCCGGCCTCACCTTCGGCCTGGAACACTTCCTCGACCTGAACTGACTGGGCCCAACCCCATGCGCGCAAAGCTCACCTACGTCCTCACCGCTGCCGTCCTGGTCTTCTACTTCGTCCTGGCCGGCAGCCGAGGCGTCCTGCTCATCCGGCACGGCACCCTGCTCACGGTCACCTTCGGCGTGGCGGTGCTGATCCTGCCGGTGATCGGGATCTGGTTCCTCTGGAAGAACACCCAGTTCGTCCGCAGGGCCAACGCCCTGGCCGCCGAACTGGACGCCGAGGGCGGCCTTCCCGTCGACGAGCTGGTGCGCACCCCCTCCGGACGAATCGACCGCGACTCCGCCGACGCCGTGTTCGCGCGGCGCCGTGAGGAGACCGAGGACAGCCCGGACGACTGGCGCTGCTGGTTCCGGCTGGCCGTCGCCTATCAGGACGCGAGGGACACCCCACGGGCCCGTAAGGCGATGCAGCGTGCCATCGCCCTGCGCACGAACAAGCCGGTACGCGCCTGAGCGGCGCCGTACCGGCTTGTGCGTGTTCTCTGCTCAGCGGGAAGTACCGCGCCCTCCTAGGGGGCGCGGTACTCGTCCCCCCAGGCCTCGATCGAGTCCGTGGCGCGCTCGAACGCCTCCGCGCGGGCCAGGAAGTCCCCGTTGTGATCGGTGAGCAGCGGCGCCAACGGCTCGCCGTTCATGCGCACCACGAGCAGCGCCTGTCCCTGGACGGTGCGCGGGAGACCGAGCCATTTCACCGGCTGCTGCACCGTGCGCACCGCGGCGGTGTCCTTCCACTGCACGGTGGTCGTACGGAAGAAGCCCACCCGGCGTACGCCGTGCCGGCTCACCCAGGCACCGACCCGCAGGAGCCGCAGCGCGCAGGCGATCATCACGGCGGCGAGCACGAAGCACGCGGTGGCGCCGGACAGTGACCCGGTGAATGTGATGATCATTGCGGCGAGCAGCACGAACGATGCCAGAAGCAGCAGGGTGGCTGCCGCAGCGACCCGCCACGGGCCGGGGCGGTAGGGCCGCCGCCAGCTGTCGTGGTCGTCGAACGGCAGCGCGATGTCCTCTGCGTCCGCGTCGAATGCGCGGTCGGCCGTCAGGAAGGGCAGGGGCACGACTGTTCCTCACTCGCAAGCACGCTCGATTGCTGTGCCCGGTGAGGCTACCGAGCAGCCCCCCGGCCGACCACCCCAGGGGGCCCGTACGAGTCAGCGGTGCCGCGAAGCCTCGGACGTCTGACTGTGGGACGGCGTCCGGTCGGTGTCGAGAGCGGGCAGGCCGAGGAGCAGCGACCCGGCGAAGCCGGCGACCAGCGTCAGCCCTACGAGCCACTGAGAGGCCAGCTGCGAGCGACTGGCGCGTCGCCGGGGAGGCGGAGTGACATTACTGCGGAACCGGTCGGCCTCGGCAACGAACGAGAACGGGACGGATTCACGCCGGCGGAACATGAGGAAACTCTCCTTGAACTCTGTGACGGGTGCTGCTAATGAGTCAGACGTACGAGAGGCCCGATCGGTGCCCCGAATCGCCGAACCCGTCCAAATTTTCCCGCTGACGGCTGCTGCCCCTGAGGCCCGTAGAGTGGACGCCGCCCGAGCGACGCCATTGGAAGGACCCCCGCCGGTGACCGACACCCCCGAGCCCACGAAGGCCCACTTCCGCAGCGATGTCACCGTTGACCTGGTGAAGTCAGCGGCCAGCGACTCCGACGTGCTGTTCGCAGCCCGTGTGTCCACGGCCGGGGAGCAGTCCCTGGAAGAGGTCACCAAGGACCCCGAGCGTTCCAAGGGCCTCATCAACTACTTGATGCGGGACCGGCACGGCAGCCCGTTCGAGCACAACTCGATGACCTTCTTCATCAGCGCACCGATCTTCGTGTTCCGCGAGTTCATGCGGCACCGCGTGGGGTGGTCGTACAACGAGGAATCGGGCCGCTACAGGGAGCTCGAGCCCGTCTTCTACGTCCCGGGGGAGTCCCGCAAGCTCATCCAGCAGGGGCGCCCCGGCAAGTACGAGTTCGTCGGGGGAACCCCGGAGCAGCACGAGCTCACGAGCCGCGCCATGGAGGACTCGTACCGCCAGGCGTACGACGCGTACCAGGAGATGCTCGCCGCCGGGGTGGCCCGGGAGGTCGCCCGCGCGGTGCTCCCCGTCGGCCTGTTCTCCACGATGTACGCCACCTGCAACGCCCGCTCGCTCATGCACTTCCTCGGTCTGCGCACGCAGCACGAGCTGGCCAAGGTGCCGTCCTTCCCCCAGCGCGAGATCGAGATGGTCGGCGAGCAGATGGAACAGCACTGGCAGACCCTGATGCCACTCACTCATGCCGCGTTCAACAAGAACGGACGGGTAGCCCCGTAGGCGGTGTCCGTATTGCGGCGTTTCATGAAGTTCATCTAGGCTGATCAAACGGACCCGGCACTGCTTGAACCCCCGAGCAGGCAGTGCCGGGCTCCTCTTCCTCGTCCCCCGAGGGAGCGCGGCGCGCCGAGCAACGAGTAGCGTGTTACCCATGGCTCCGATCTCCACTCCGCAGACCCCCTTCGGGAGGGTCCTCACCGCTATGGTCACGCCGTTCACGGCGGACGGCGCACTCGACCTCGACGGCGCCCAGCGGCTCGCCGCCCATCTGGTGGACGCAGGCAATGACGGCCTGGTCATCAACGGCACCACCGGTGAGTCCCCGACCACCAGCGACACGGAGAAAGACCAGCTCGTAAGGGCTGTGCTCGAAGCCGTAGGAGACCGGGCCCACGTCATCGCAGGCGTCGGCACCAACGACACCCGGCACAGCATCGAGCTGGCCCGCACCGCCGAGCGCACCGGCGCCCACGGCCTCCTCGCCGTCACGCCGTACTACAACAAGCCGCCGCAGGAAGGCCTCCTCCGGCACTTCAACGCCATAGCGGACTCCACCGGACTACCGGTGATGCTGTACGACATTCCCGGCCGCAGCGGTGTGCCGATCGACACAGAGACGCTCGTACGACTCGCCGAGCACCCCAGGATCGTCGCCAACAAGGACGCCAAGGGAGACCTGGGCCGGTCCAGCTGGGCCATCGCCCAGTCCGGCCTCGCCTGGTACTCCGGCGACGACATGCTCAACCTCCCCCTGCTCTCGGTCGGCGCAGTCGGCTTCGTCTCCGTCGTCGGCCATGTCGTCACCCCGGAGCTGCGCGCGCTCATCGAGGCCTACCTCGGCGGTGATGTGCAGAAGGCCACGGAGATCCACCAGAAGCTGCTCCCGGTCTTCACCGGGATGTTCCGCACCCAGGGCGTGATCACCACCAAGGCCGCGCTCACCCTGCAGGGCCTGCCCGCCGGTCCGCTGCGCCTCCCTCTGGTGGAACTCACGGCGCAGGAGACAGCCCAGCTCAAGATCGATCTGGCCGCCGGCGGGGTACAGCTCTGATCACGGGCCACACAGACTTCACAACTGAATACGCGAGGACACTCGCGGCGGAAACACCACCTGACAACAGCAAGTGCACGAATGACACACGCGCCACGTGCCCTCAGCGGTACGTGGCGCGCGTGGTAAGGAGAGTCTTTTGAGTCATCCGCATCCTGAACTCGGTACCCCGCCGAAGCTCCCCAAGGGCGGCCTGCGGGTCACCCCGCTGGGCGGCCTGGGCGAAATCGGCCGCAACATGACGGTCTTCGAGTACGGCGGCCGTCTGCTCATCGTCGACTGCGGCGTGCTCTTCCCCGAGGAGGAGCAGCCCGGCATCGACCTGATCCTGCCGGACTTCACCACCATCCGGGACCGCCTGGACGACATCGAGGGCATCGTGCTCACGCACGGCCACGAGGACCACATCGGTGGCGTCCCGTATCTGCTCCGGCTGAAGCCGGACATCCCGCTGATCGGTTCCAAGCTGACCCTCGCGCTCATCGAGGCCAAGCTGCAGGAGCACCGGATCCGCCCCTACACCCTCGAGGTGATCGAGGGGCAGCGCGAGCGCATCGGCGTGTTCGACTGCGAGTTCATCGCGGTCAATCACTCCATCCCGGACGCTCTCGCCGTCGCCATCCGCACTCCCGCGGGCCTGGCCGTCGCGACCGGTGACTTCAAGATGGACCAGCTCCCGCTGGACGGACGTCTCACCGACCTGCACGCTTTCGCCCGGCTGAGCGAGGAGGGCATCGACCTCCTTCTCTCGGACTCGACGAACGCCGAGGTCCCCGGCTTCGTCCCGCCGGAGAAGGACATCTCCAACGTCCTGCGGACCGTGTTCGCCAACGCGCAGAAGCGCATCATCGTGGCCAGCTTCGCCAGCCACGTCCACCGCATCCAGCAGATCCTGGACGCCGCCCACGAGTACGGCCGCCGGGTCGCTTTCGTCGGACGGTCCATGGTCCGCAACATGGGGATCGCCCGCGACCTGGGATACCTGAAGGTGCCCGCAGGCCTGGTCGTCGACGTCAAGACCCTCGACGACCTGCCCGACGACGAGGTCGTGCTGGTCTGCACGGGTTCCCAGGGCGAGCCGATGGCCGCTCTCTCCCGTATGGCCAACCGGGACCACCAGATCCGGATCGTTCCCGGCGACACGGTGATCCTGGCGTCGTCCCTGATCCCCGGCAACGAGAACGCGGTCTACCGCGTGATCAACGGCCTGACCCGCTGGGGCGCCAACGTCGTCCACAAGGGCAACGCCAAGGTCCACGTCTCGGGCCACGCGTCGGCCGGCGAGCTGCTGTACTTCTACAACATCTGCAAGCCGAAGAACCTGATGCCGGTGCACGGCGAATGGCGCCATCTCCGGGCCAACGCCGAACTCGGTGCGCTGACCGGCGTGCCGAAGGACCACATCGTCATTGCCGAGGACGGCGTCGTGGTCGACCTCGTCGACGGCAAGGCGAAGATCGTCGGCAAGGTCCAGGCCGGCTACGTGTACGTCGACGGCCTCTCGGTCGGCGACGTCACGGAGACGTCCCTCAAGGACCGCCGCATCCTCGGCGACGAGGGGATCATCTCGGTCTTCATCGTGGTCGACAGTTCGTCCGGCAAGATCGTGGGCGGTCCGCACATCCAGGCCCGCGGTTCCGGCATCGATGACGGTGCGTTCACCGCGGTGGTGCCCAAGGTGGAGGACGCCCTCAACAAGTCGGCCCAGGACGGGGTGATGGAGCCGCACCAGCTCCAGCAGCTGGTCCGGCGCACGGTGGGCAAGTGGGTGTCGGACACCTACCGCCGGCGCCCGATGATCCTTCCGGTCGTCGTCGAGGTCTGACCCCGACGGCTCCCGTCAGGCCACCGACCAGGAGCGGGGCGCCTCGATTTGCATCGAGGCGCCCCGCTCCAGTACGTTTGCGATTCCGCCTGAACGGGAAGCACGCGGCGCACGTGTGCGCCGGGAGCCCTTCGAGGGGGCGGGGAATTCGACTCAGAACTTCTGATAAAGTCGGATCAGCCGAAAGGCAAAGGCCACTCCAAAGGCCGCCGGAATCAAATTCGGACCGGAAACGGAACGAAATGAGTCTGGTAAGGTTGGAACCGCTGGAAAGGGAAACGCGAAAGCGAAGAACTGGAAAGCGAAACAGCAGGAACCCGCTTCGGCCGGGAATCGGACACGAAAGAGTCTGATAGAGTCGGAAACGCAAGAACGAAGGGAAGCGCCCGGAGGGCCCCGG